>JBBRCJ010000016.1:0-52235 GCA_038204955.1 Flavobacteriales bacterium | reverse complement strand
TTGAACCTGAATTTAGGAATGGTAAAAGTAAATTATGCCAAAGACAATGTGAGAGGAAATTTTGCTTTAATGGCAGGAACCTATCCTGAATACAATTTGGCTGCCGAACAAGATTTATTAAAAAATGTTTTTGAAGCGAATGTCGGTGTAAAGATTTCTAAAAGTTCAAACCTTTGGGTTGATGCTGGAATTATGCCTTCGCACATTGGTTTTGAAAGTGCCATAGGAAAAGATTGCGTAAATTTAACCCGAAGCATTTTAGCAGATAATTCGCCTTATTACGAAACGGGCGCGAAAATTGGTTACACTTCTAAATCTGAAAAATGGTATTTGGCAGCGATGTATTTAAACGGTTGGCAACGTATTCAGAAAATTAATGGCAATCAAACGCCTGCTTTTGGCACACAAGTTACTTTCAAACCATCATCAAAAGCAACATTGAATTGGAGTACTTATGTAGGAAATGAACAACCAAATGTAGACCGAAAATGGAGGTATTTCAATAATTTTTATGGGCAATTTAAAGTAAATGATAAAACAAGTTTGATAGCAGGATTTGATATTGGATCGCAACAAACAGTTACTAAAAGTCAGAAATACGATATTTGGTATTCGCCCGTTGTGATTTTGCAATACAAACCAACAGCTAAAATTCAATTGGCTGCAAGAGGCGAATATTATCAAGATGAAAAAGGCGTCATTATCGCTTCTGGAACACCAAATGGTTTTAAAACCTACGGTTTTTCTGCAAATTTTGATTATTTAGTGGCAGATAATGTAATGTTTAGAATAGAAGCCAGGAATTTGAATAGCAAAGATGATGTGTTTTTGAAAAATGGAAATCCAACGGATACGAATACGTTTTTGACTACTTCGCTGGCGATTTCTTTTTAATTTTTTTTGCCACATATTAAAAAGATTAGAAGGATTTTTGAAATCTGTGAGAAGCATTTTAATCTGTGGCAAATAGAAATGAATTATTTGGTGAGAAGCATTGAATAGATACTGAAACAAGTTCAGCATAAATGGAACAAGAAAAACAAAATAACGCCCAACATTTCCTTGATTTAATTCAGAAATCACGTAAAGGAAAGTTTAAAATTTACATTGGTATGAGCGCTGGTGTGGGCAAAACGTTCCGTATGTTGCAAGAAGCGCATTCGTTGTTAAAAAACGGAATTGACGTTAAAATTGGTTATATCGAAACCCATTTCCGAATAGAAACCCACGAATTGTTAGATGGTTTACCTGTTATTCCCAGACGAAATATTTTTTACAAAGGCAAACAACTCGAAGAAATGGATATTCAGGCGATTATCAATCTTCGACCAGAAGTTGTTATTGTAGATGAATTGGCTCATACTAATGTTGAGGGAAGCAAAAACGAAAAACGTTGGCAAGATGTATTAGAAATTTTAGAGGCTGGAATTAATGTAATTTCAGCAGTAAATATTCAGCATATTGAAAGTTTGAACGAAGATGTAAAACGCATTACAAATATTGATGTTTTAGAACGTATTCCGGATAATGTTTTGCGATTGGCAGATGAAGTGGTGAACATCGATTTGACCGCAGAAGATTTGATTACTCGTTTAAAAGAAGGTAAAATTTATACCGAAGATAAAATCCAAACCGCATTAACTAATTTTTTTAAAGCAGATCAGATTTTGCAATTGCGCGAATTGGCGTTGAAAGAAGTCGCAAGTCAAGTAGTTCGAAAAGTAGAAAATGAAGTTCCAAAAAACACTGGAATAAAACACGAAAAACTTTTGGCTTGTATAAGTAGTAACGATAAAACTGCTAAAATTGTAATTCGGAAAGCGGCACGATTGGCAACTTACTACAACGGAATTTGGTACGTATTGTATGTTGAAACTCCCAAAGAAAGTCCAGATAAAATTGCATTAGACAAGCAACGTCATTTGATTAATAATTTTAAGTTGGCCACACAACTTGGAGCAGAAGTAATTAAGTTAGAAGCCTCAAATATTTCTGATGCCATGTTGAAAATTGTCGAAGAAAAAGACATTACAACCGTTTGTATCGGAAAACCTCATTTCAATTTATTTAAAGTAATTTTGGCAACAACCATTTTTAGAAAATTACTGAATAGTTTATCTGAATCTAAGGTTGATTTAGTGATTCTTTCTTGAGGCTCGTATACTGTATATAGAGTAATGTATAATTGTATTTGGATATCATTTAATCTAAAAAAAAATCAATTCAAAATTTTAATTGATTTAACTTATACCTTTTATGATATAAAAAATATTTAATTTACAATATACCATTACAAAAAAAATAAATATATATTACAAATTTAAAAAACACTTTTTTAATATTACAAATTACTATCAAAAATGAAAATTAAAACAAAATTAAACCTTGGCGTTGGATTGTTATTTATTTTAATAATAATACTATCACTAGTGAGTTCTTTTTATATTTTTTCAATTAAAAAGGACACTCAAAATATTTTAAAAGCAAATTATAATACTTTAGAGTATTCTAGAAATATGCTTTTATCGTTGGAAGAAATAAGCTCAAACCAAAATAAAGCTATTGTTCTATTTAAAAATAATTTGTTACTTCAAGTTGCAAATATTACTGAAAACGGTGAAGAAATAATTACTAATAATTTACAAAAAAAATTTATTAGTTTAGAAAAAAATCACAACGATGTAAGTTTGAAAAATCAAATTCGCAATGACATCTTTAAGATAATGAAATTGAACATGAATGCGATTAAACAAAAAAGTGATATTGCTAAAAAAACTGCTGAAAAAGCAAATTTATGGATTGCAGTTGTTGGAACATTGTGTTTTTTAATTGCTTTTAATTTACTAATAAATCTTCCCTCAAATATTGCAAATCCTATACAAGAACTTACGCAAAGTATCAAAGAAATTGCTAACAGAAATTATAAAGAACGAGTAAATTTTTTAAAACATAATGAATTTGGAACGCTTGCAAAATCATTTAATACTATGGCCGAAAAACTCGAAGAATATAGTAATAGTAGTTTACATAAGTTAACTTTTGAAAAGAAACGATTAGAAACCTTAATTAATAATATGCATGATCCCATATTTGGTTTTGACAATGAAGGATATATTTTATTTATAAACAATGCTGCTTTGAAAATTATAGGTTTAAAATCTGAAGATACAATTGGAAAATTAAATTCTGATTTGGCGCGTTCTAATGATTTGCTAAAAACATTGATAATCAAAGATTTAGAGTCAAACACTTCAAATTTGATGACTATTTTTGCAGATGGAAAAGAAAGCTATTTTGACAAAGAAACAGTAAATATTAAGATTAATCCAACAGGAGAAAATCAAACAATTAATATTGGAAGTGTAGTGATTTTGAGAAATATAACTGCGTTTAAAGAACTTGATTTTGCAAAAACTAATTTTATTGCCACCGTTTCACACGAATTAAAAACACCAATTGCATCTATAAAAATGAGTTTACAATTGCTTGAAAAACCAAAAACTGGCTCTTTAAATGAGGAACAAAATCAATTAATAGAAAGTATAAAAGAAGACGCACAAAGGCTATTAAAAATTACTGGTGAACTTTTAAATTTGACTCAAGTAGAAACTGGAAAGATTCAATTAAATATTGGAAAAAGTAATCCTTATGAAATTATAAAATATGCTGTAGATGCAGTAAAAAAGCAAGCAGAAAAAAAAGGGCAACTTATTACTGTAATTGTTGAAGAAAATTTACCCTTAGTAAAAGCGGATAGTGAAAAAACTTCTTGGGTTTTAATAAATTTTTTAACTAATGCAATTACTTATTCTTCAGAAAAAAGTATAATTAAAGTTATTTTAAAAAAAGAAAAAAACACTATTATTTTCCAAGTTATTGATACTGGTAAAGGTATTGATAATCAATATAAAAACAAGGTTTTTGATAAATATTTCCAAATTCCAGGCAGTCATAAATCAGGTACAGGACTAGGATTAGCTATTAGTAAAGAATTTATAGTAGCTCAAAACGGAATTATTAGTGTTGAAAGTGAACTTGGTTTAGGTAGCACATTTAGTATTGTTTTAAATATTGAATAATTTAAAAAAAAACTTTTATTCATCAGGTTCGTTCATTATTTTAATGCGATTTTGTTTCCCTATTTCTAATGTTAATTTAATTAAATAATCTTCAATTAACCAAGTACGATAATTTTTAGTTACGTTTCCTAAACAAGTACAATATTGTCTCACTCTAAAATCAATATCATCAATCAACTCTTTTGCTAAAGTTCGGGCTTCTTTTAAATCATCGGTATTTTCTACACACATTAAGGCGTGTTGCAAAATTGATTTTTCAATAATCGATTTAGCTTTAATGTTGTTTTTAACCGTAAACTTGAATTCCTCTTGAATATCCATAGTGATATCAGTCGATTTTGCGAATTTTTGTCGTAATTCAGCTGACATAACATATTTAAAATTATTTTCAATTTCGGCATCTTCTCGCAAACTTTCCAAATAATATTCGGGCGATTTAAAAATATGCTGCCAATCAACCGCATTGTTCCATAATCCAAAACGTAAAGCATTGTTGCCTAAATCAATTACCGAAAAAGTATGTTTATTTGGCAATCGTCGAGATCCTCTTCCAATCATTTGAAAATAAAGGGTTAAAGATTTTGTAGCACGGTTCAATATTATCGTTTCAACAGTTGGTTCATCAAAACCTGTAGTTAAAATTCCAACCGATGTTAAAATGGCATCGGGAGTTTTTTTAAACCATTGTAAAATTTCCTTTCTATCTTCGGGCGAAGTGGTATTATCTAGATGTCTAATATTATATTTAGCATGTTTAAAACTTTCATAAACGTGCAACGAAGTATTGATTCCGTTATTAAAAATCAATGTCTTTTTTCCTAATGATTTTTCAGTATAGGAATGCAATAATTTTTCTTGCATTACCATATTGCTATAAAGATCATCAGATGATTTTACGGTATAATCTCCATTTATTCCAACTTTTAATGATGTTAAACCTACATCATAACTGTAAGTAATTGCTTCTGCTAAAAATTTTTTGTCAATTAAATTTTGTATCGTATCACCCACAATTAACTCACTGTAATTTTCATACATTGGTAATTTCACATTCGAACTCAATGGGGTTGCAGTTACTCCTAAAATAAAAGCATTTGTAAATTGAGTAAATAATTTGCGAAACGAATTAAAATGGGCTTCATCAATAATTACTAGTCCAATATTATCAATTTCTAATTTTTCATCGTTTAATCGATTCTTCAAAGTTTCAACCATTGCTACAAAACAAGAATATTCATCTTGATCGGGCAATTCTTTTATAGCACTATTGATAATTTTGTTTTTAACATCAAAACTCTTAAGCATTTTTGAAGTTTGCTTACACAACTCAATTCGATGGGTTAAAACAACTACTTTTTTATCGTATTGTTCTAAATATCTACGGGTAATTTCCGAAAAAATAACAGTTTTTCCTCCACCAGTAGGTAATTGATATAATAAATGATAATTAGATGGAGCATTATGTAATCGGTCAAAAATTTTATCAATATCATTAATTTGATAATCGTAAAGTTCTTTTTTTTCGTCAATTAAAACTGGTAAATTATTTTCAAACATAAAAATTAATTACTTTTAAAGTAGCAATTTTGCAAAAGTACGTTTAAAAAAGAGTTTATTTGTTACGTTTTGTGTTTTTTGGCAAATTAATAGTCAAATCGTTCTACTATGGCGTTAAACTCGTAGGCATTTTGCCAATTTTGAGCCACACTTTCATTTTTTATACCCACTACCCTATTTTGAAATTCGCTTAAAATACCATTTTCAATTAAGTACGAAATCAATTGATTAAAAGATAAAAGCATACTTTTATAAAAAGTTTCACTGGTAACTGCCTTTTCTGATGTAAAGGTTTGAGCAATTTCTAAATTATAAAGCATTATATCAGCAATAATAAAGGGATCAACACCAAGAAGAATAAAATGTTTTATAAATTTTTGTGCCACTGAACGCCGCATTTTAGGTCTTTTTCCTCGAATTGGATAGTATTCGTTGGTAATTTTAAGCTTAGCATCCTTTACTAAATTATTTTCGTTGGGTTTAAAAACAAAATTATAAAATGTATTTACCTCTTTAAACTTATCATACAATTCAATAATTTGTTCCTCTAACTGGGATTTTGTCAATTCAGAAATATATTTTTTTAAATCGCGTTTGCTCATTGATGTGTTTAATTATTGTACAAATATAAAATTACTTTAGTATTGAATACTTTATTTATCAATGTTAATCGTTAATTTTGTCTATTATAATTTAATTTTTTTAAAAATGTTAAAATTTTTTAAATATCTAGCAATAATTGAAGGTATTTCTGCTCTGCTCCTATTCTTTTTTGCAATGCCAATGAAATATGCTTTTGGGATGCCCATTTTTGTTAAATATATAGGAATGGGACATGGAGTTTTATTTACTTTATATATAGTAATTGCCACAATACTCAAATTTAAAGATAAGTGGTCTCTTAAAAAATATTTAGAGATATGTATTGCTTCTATTCCTCCTTTTGGAACGTTTTATATTGAAAAAAAATACTTGAAAAATGCATAAACTTCTCGAAAAACTTTTTGGTTGGTTATACCCGTTATTAAAAAAGGCTGATTGTAATGATACTTTTGCAGCTTACTTTAGTCTAATTATTAATATATTGATATTGTGTTCTTTAGCTTTTATGATTTATTTGATATTTAGAACAATTTTAGTGTCAATAATGGTATTTATTGCAAAACGAACTAAAACTAAATTTGATGATCTATTAGTTACAAACCAAACGGCAAAATACATTGCACATTTAATTCCTTTTTTATTCATTTATAAATCAGTTCCTTACATTCTAGAAAATTATCAGTACTGGGAAGGTATTTTCGGAAAATTAGTAGAAATATACATTATTATGTTGATGCTTTGGATAATTCGTAGCATATTAGCTGCATTTAGAGATTATTTAAAACAAAAAACACAGTACAGCGATAAACCCATTGATAGTTATATTCAAGTAATAATGATTGTTTTATGGATTTTTGGGGTAATAATAATTATTTCCGAAATTGTTGGAATAAAAACCAATACTCTTTTAGGAACTTTAGGAGCAGTTTCGGCAGTAATAATTTTAATTTTTAGAGATACTATTTTAGGTTTCGTTGCTAGTGTTCAAGTTTCATTAAACGATATGGTTCGCATTGGCGATTGGATAACGTTTGATAAATTTGGAGCAGATGGTGATGTTATTGAAATAAATTTGGCTACGGTTAAAGTTCGAAATTTTGATAATACAACCACAACAATACCAACTTATAGTTTAATTTCTGATTCTTTTAGAAACTGGCGTGGAATGTTAGATTCGCCTGGACGAAGAATTAAAAGGCATCTATTAATAAAGGCTAAAAGTATTTGTTTTCTTGATGAAGCAGCGTTAGAAAAAATGAAATCTATTCAACTTTTAAAGGACTATATTAATATTCGTCAAAAAGAAATTAACAATTATAATACTGAAAATAAAATTGATAAATCACTAGCAGTTAACGGAAGAAATCTGACTAATTTTGGATTATTCCGAAAATATATTACTATTTATTTACAAAATTATGAGGGTTTAAATACCGAAATGATAATTCTTTGTCGTCAATTACAACCCACATCTCAGGGTATTCCCCTTGAAATATACGCTTTTTCAAAAGATCAAAGATTTGAAAACTATGAGTATATTATGGCTGATATTTTTGATCATATTATTGCTTCAATAGGTTTTTTTAATCTTGAAATTTATGAGCAACCAACTGATTTTAAATTCAATACAAATTAATTACTTATCAACAAATACGTTTTTGCTTAGTTAATAACTTATAATTTGTTAGCGTTTGTTTACCATTAAAATAATTACTTTTGCTTATTGAATGTTGATAACTTTAAATAATAATGTTAACAACTCAAAAAAAATGTATATTTGCATAGAATTGTTATTAACAAATTTTAAATACTTATGAAAAAAATACTACTTCTTTTTATAATTTCGTTAAACATTAATATTGTTTTTTGTCAAGAAGAAAGTGAAAATACTTTTTTTAATTCCAATGATTCCATTAATAAATGGACTGTCGAGGGCAATGTAGGTTTAAGTAAAGGGATTTCACCCTATGCTCCAGGATTTTATCAAAGTAACCCTAATCAATATTTTGGATCACCTGAAATTAATAGTTTTAATTTAGGTTTTCGTAGAATGTTTAGTCCAATTGTAGGTGTTAAATTAAATTTTGGTTATGATATTATAAAAAATGCACCTAATAATGGTAGTTTACCTTTTCAAATGGATGTGTATAACTTTAGTTTACAAGGTGTTGTTAACGCAAATCGATTGTTTAAAATGGATGATGTTTTGGGTCGATTTGGACTTTTAATGCACGGTGGTTTTATCATAGAGTCTTTAACTTCAAAAACTCAAAATATAGTTGGGCTTCCACTTGATCACAGTTATGGCGCCACAGAGTATAATGGTGGGTTAATATTAGGGGTAACTCCACAATTTAGAATTACCAATCGATTGGCAGTTTTTCTAGACATAGCCGCTATTTTTAATTATCGTCAACATTTTAATTGGGATGGTTCAATGAGTGCCGATAGCAATAATTTGTTTGGTCAAATGATTAATACCTCAATTGGTTTGAATTATTCCATTGGAAAAAAAGGAACTCTTCACGGAGATTGGGTTGTGGTTAAAGATAAAAATTTAGTGCAAATTGAAGCCTTAGGCCGACGCATTGATGAAATGGAAACCTTAATGAATGATACAGATAAAGACGGTGTTCCTGATTATTTAGATGTTGAAAATAACTCGATTGCTGGAGCTGCTGTTGATACTAAAGGAAGAATGGTTGACTTAAATAGAAACGGAATACCTGATGCTTTAGAATCTAAATTAAACTCTAATTATGCTAGTAAAGAAAGTGTTGCCGAAGGTTTAAAAGGAGCTACATCAAGTAAGGGTACTATTGTAAATATGATTAATGATGGTTATGTAACTACTTATTTTGATTCAAGCAAATCAACACCAACTAATGTTTCAACTGAAGGTATCGATTTTATTTTAAGCTATTTACGTAATAATCCTAATGATACTATTGAAATTATTGGTCATGCAGACGAAATTAGCTCTTCTGCCTACAACGATAAATTATCTATGAAAAGAGCCGAATCTGTTAAAGCTATTTTATTAAAAGCTGGAATAGAAGCTTCTAGATTAACTGTTACATCAAAAGGTGAAGATACATCTGTAGAAAAAGATTCCGCTGGTGCTAGACGTTTAGTAAGAAAAGTTTCCTTTAAGGTGACTGAAAAATAAAAAAATACAAGTACATTTTTTAAAATCCGTTTCTTTAATTTATTTTAAAGAAACGGATTTTTTTTATATCTTTATCAAAAATGAAAAATAGAAATTTCGAATTTTCAAAACTTCGTGAGCCACAAATTGGCGAAACTTCAAGCCAAACATCAACAGAAGAATTATTTCAAAACAAAACACTTAGGCCCATTTTAAAACTTCAAAATGAACTTTTTTTGAATATTTTTATACAGTATGCAAAAAAACAAAAAAATGTTTTTTTTAATTTGTCTAATACCCAAAAAGAAATCTATATAGAAAATGCTTTGATGAAAGATTTTAAATTTCGTGAATTTTTAATAGGTTTGATAGTTGGCTTGTTTACCATTGATGAATTTAAAGAATATTCATTAATTACGTCAAGCCTGCATAAAAGAATGATTGGAATGCTACAAGAACGTTTAAAAAGTCAAATACAATTACTTATTCAAGATTAAATTACCGTTCACGACTTTTTAAAACTTTTACAACATCATCAATCATAAATCCTTTAGCTTGTAATAACATTAGGTAATGAAACAATAAATCGGCACTTTCGTCTAAAAATAAATCATCATTATTGTCTTTGGCTTCAATAACAACTTCTACTGCTTCTTCACCTACTTTTTGCGCAATTTTATTAATACCTTTTTTAAACAATGAGGCAACGTAACTATTCTCATTATCTAAATTTTCTCTTCTACTTAAAATTTTCGATTCTAATTCAGAAATAAAGCCATAATAATTTTCATTACTTTCTTTCCAACAAGTATCAGTTCCTTTATGACAAGTTGGACCATCAGGTAAAACTTTTATTAATAAGGTGTCATTATCACAATCTAATTTTAGGTCTACTAAATTTAAAAAATGACCACTTACTTCTCCTTTAGTCCACAATCTGTTTTTTGAACGGCTAAAAAAAGTAACTTTTTTGGTTTCTACAGTTTTATTATAAGCCTCTTCGTTCATATATCCAAGCATCAAAATGGTTTTAGTCTCATTATCTTGAATAATTGCTGGGACTAATCCGTCAGAATTTTTGTTAAAGTTTATTTCCATTTTTTTTTTGAACAAGTTTATATTTATTAAGTTACTGAGTTAAACCAACTACGATTGGGTATTAATATTTAAAATAGCGTTTATTTCTTTTAATAATAATTTATATTCAGACTTAATTTCATCACAAATAATAGGGGTTCTCTCATCATTTAATATTAATTTGATGTACCTTGTAGTAAAGTCATACTTAACAGCAAGCGAATTTACAACCTTAGAATTCCATTTAGATGGTATTTTTTGTTTATTTTTGTCTGTCATATACTTTGTTCAACTTATCGGAACAAATATATAGAGTATTACTATAAATTAACAAGAATTAAATAAATTTTATCAATATTTAACATTAATATCGATAATCAACTGATTATGAGTGTAAAAGACAGATTAAAAAAGTTCATCGAATTCAACAAATTGCCAGTTTCAACCTTTGAAAAATCTATAAAAGTTACTAATGGATATGTTAATAGTATTTCTAAAAGTATAGGCATTGAAAAAATCGAATTAATTTTAGAGTTGTACCCTAACTTAAATTTGGAATGGCTTTTTACTGGTAAAAGTAAAATGCTTAAATCGGAATTAAGTGATAAATCAATAGATAAAAATTTAGAATATATTATTGAATTGCAAAAATACCGTATCGTTGAACTAGAAAATAAAACTAGAAAAATTAAAAATTATGAAATACCACAAGAACAATTAAAAATTGTTGCCGAATCAAAGCCAGAAAAATGAATCTAGTTAAAATCGAACCTCAATTTTATTTTCTTTTAAAGCCAATTTTAATTCATTAATTTCAATTTCTTTAAAGTGAAACACACTTGCCGCTAAAGCTGCATCTGCCTTTCCTAAAAGAAAACTATCTATAAAATGCTGTATCGTTCCTGCGCCACCAGATGCAATTATTGGAATATTTACTAGTCTTGATAATTTTGCCAAAGCTTCATTTGCAAAACCTTTTTTTGTCCCGTCATTATCCATTGATGTGAATAATATTTCACCTGCACCACGATTTTCAACTTCTTTAGCCCAATCGAATAAATCTAAATTTGTGGCTTGCTTCCCTCCTACCAAATGTACTATCCATTTTCCATCAATCTGTTTAGCATCAATAGCAACAACTATACATTGACTACCAAAAGCCATAGCCAAATCGTTAATCAATTGCGGATTTTTTACTGCTGATGAATTAATTGAAACCTTATCGGCTCCGTTTTTTAGTAAAATTTCAACATCATCAACAGACGAAATTCCGCCTCCAACAGTAAAAGGAATATTTATAGTTGCAGCCACTTTTCGGACTAAATCAACTAATGTTTTGCGACGTTCTTCGGTTGCCGAAATGTCAAGAAACACCAATTCGTCTGCACCTTCCTCAGAATATTTCTTGGCCAATTCTACTGGGTCGCCGGCATCTTTTAAATCTACAAAATTCACACCTTTTACGGTTCGTCCGTTTTTAATATCTAGGCAAGGAATTATACGTTTTGTAAGCATTTTTTGTGTTTTATGCCCTGCAAGGTTTTTTTTAACCTTGTAGGTTTGATGATTAAAATACCTACAAGGTTAAAAAATACCTTGCAGGATAAACATTTCTAATTGTTTCAAACTAATTCGATTCTCATAAATGGCTTTACCAATTATTGTTCCTTCACAGCCCATTTCTGCTAATTTTGGCAATTCGTCAAAGGTTGAAATTCCGCCAGATGCGATTAATTTTAAATTAGAAGTTTGTGCTAGAATTTTTTTATACAAATCGAAACTTGGACCTTCAAGCATACCGTCTTTAGCAATATCGGTACAGATAACATACTGAATTCCTTTGGTTTGATAGTTTTGAATAAACGGAATTAATTCCTCCTTACTTTCTTCCAACCATCCTGAAATCGCAACTTTTTCGTTATTAGCATCGGCTCCTAAAATAATTTTATCAGAACCATATTTTAAAATCCATTCTTGAAATAATTTTGGATTTTTTATGGCAATACTACCGCCAGTAATTTGATTGGCACCACTTTCAAAAGCAATTTTTAAATCTTCATCCGATTTTAATCCGCCGCCAAAATCAACTTTTAATGACGTTTGGGATGCAATTTGTGATAATATTTTATGATTGATTATTTTACTTGATTTTGCTCCGTCAAGATCAACTAAATGCAAATATTGAATTCCGTGTGCTTCGAAAGATTTTGCTACTTCAAGCGGATTTTCGTTGTATATTTTTTTGGTATCGTAATCGCCTTTTGATAAGCGGACGCATTTTCCGTCGATGATGTCTATGGCAGGGATAATTCTCATTTTTTTTAGTTTTAAGTTTTTAGTCACAGTTTTCAGCACTGTAAACTGTGACTAAAAACTGTTTTGCGTTAGGGATTGCAGTGGAAATCCTTTTCTTTTTTTTCTTTAAAAAAAGAAAAGATTGAAACGAAAAGCCCGCCCGAACGTCCAAATTATAGATTTAAAAAATTACTCAATATTTGTTCGCCTACTTTTCCGCTTTTTTCGGGATGAAATTGTACGCCGTAAAAATTATTTTTTTGCACAGCCGATGCATATACTTGTTCATAATCTGTATATGCTATTGCATCTGAACATTTTGGAGCGTAAAAACTGTGCACTAAATACATATATTCGTTTTCAGATATTCCTGAAAATAATTTCCCTTTTAGCGCAAAAATGTTGTTCCAACCCATTTGCGGTACCTTGACTTTGTTGTTAAACTTGACAATATCTACATCGAAAATTCCTAAACCATGAGTATTACTTTCTTCGGTTGAATTGCACATTAATTGCATTCCCAAACAAATTCCTAAAACGGGTTGTGTCAAAGTGGGAATTAAGGCGTTTAAACCACTAATTTTTAGTTTTTTCATAGCACTACTCGCCTCGCCTACGCCTGGAAAAATTACTTTATCGGCTGCTTGTATTTCATTCCAATCACTTGATAATATGGCTTTTTGTCCCAATCTTTCTAAAGCAAATTGTATGCTTTGAATGTTTCCTGCACCGTAATCAATTATTACTATTTTAAGCCCCCCAGCACCCGAAGGGGGAGTTGACGTATATTGGTGATTACTTTCACTCATTTTTTTTAATTTATTTTTTATCTTTAAATTCTCCACCCGGTAGATTGAGGGCTACAACATTCCTTTTGTACTTGGCAAAATCATCTTCTCTACATCACGTTTTACGGCAACTTTTATGGCTTTGGCAAATGCCTTGAAAATGGCTTCAATTTTATGATGTTCGTTTGTTCCCTCCGCTTTGATGTTGATGTTTGCCTTAGCCCCGTCAGAAAATGATTTGAAGAAGTGAAAAAACATTTCGGTGGGCATTTCGCCAATTTTTTCACGTTTAAAATCGGCTTGCCAAACCAACCAATTTCGTCCACCAAAATCAATGGCAACTTGTGCTAAACAATCGTCCATTGGCAAGCAAAAACCGTAGCGTTCGATACCTAATTTTGTACGTAATGCTTTGGCAAAAACTTCGCCGAGTGCAATTGCGGTGTCTTCAATTGTATGATGTTCATCGACTTGCAAATCACCTTTTACTTGAATATCCAAATCCATTTGTCCGTGACGCGCTATTTGATCTAACATATGATCAAAAAATGCCAAACCAGTTTCTATATTACTTTTACCTGTTCCGTCAAGATTAACGGTAATTTTTATATCAGTTTCATTCGTTTTTCTTATAATGCTTTCGGTACGATTATCCAATTTCAAGAACTTGTAAATTTCTTCCCAATCGTTTGTTTCAATAGCTATAGTTTTATTTAATGCATCTTTTTTTACAGATATTTCAGAAGTTCCTAAATTTGTATTGTCATTAATGAAAATAGCTTTTGAACCTAAATTTTTTGCCAATTCCACATCGGTCAATCTGTCACCAATTACAAATGAATTTATTAAATCGTATTTATCAGAAAAATAATTAGTTAACATTCCAGTTCCTGGTTTTCGAGTCGGTTTATTTTCGTGTGGGAAGCTTTTATCGATACAAATTTCATCAAAAACAACACCTTCGTTTTCAAAGGTTTTCATTATAAAATTGTGCACTGGCCAAAAAGTTTCTTCTGGAAACGATGCAGTTCCCAAGCCATCTTGATTGGTTATCATTACCAATTCAAAATCCAATTCTTTGGCAATTTTACTTAAAAAAGGTATGCATTTTGGGTAAAAAATCATTTTTTCAAAACCATCAATTTGTTCGTCAATGGTTTCTTTTATCATGGTGCCGTCTCGGTCTATAAATAGTACTTTTTTCATTTTATTTTTTGTTGTTTTTTTTCTTTAAATAAAGATATTTTTATAGATTTTATTTTACTGAATTTTTCAAAACTTGAATTAATTTTATGTTTTCGTCGTTGGTTCCAATAGTAATTCTAATGCAATTTTCGCATAAAGGCTGAGTTGTTCTATTGCGTAAAACGATTCCTTTTTCTAATACTTGATTGTATCTTTTAGTTGCATTATCTACTTTTATTAAAATGAAATTTCCATCAGTTGGAAAAATTTTTTCGATAAAATTTATTTTTTCTAATTCGTTAATTAATAATGATTTATATAATTTTATATCTTCAATTTCTTTTAAAATAAAATCATAATTTTTTAATCGCTCCAATGCTTTTTGTTGCGTTAAAACATTTACATTGTACGGCGGTTTTATCTTGTTTAAAATAGCTATAATTTCAACTGAAGCATATAAAATTCCCAACCGAATTCCTGCCATTCCGTAAGCTTTTGATAGAGTTTGCGAAATAATTAAATTTGGATAATCAGACATTTCTGTTAACCAACTTTCGTTACCAGAAAAATCAATATAAGCTTCGTCTAACAAAATCAATCCATTAAAATTTTGAAGCAAAGTTACTATGCTTTTGTCATCAAATGAATTTCCAGTTGGATTGTTTGGTGAACATAGAAAAATCATCTTTGTATTTTCATCAACTTGCTTTAAAATTTCCTCAACGTTAGGTTGAAAATCTTGATTTAAAAGTACTTCTCTATTTTCAGTGGCATTCAAATTGGCTAAAACGCTATACATTCCGTAAGTTGGTGGCAAAGTGATAACATTGTCTTTGTTAGGTTCGCAAAATGCTCGAAAGATTAAATCCAATACTTCATCGCTTCCGTTTCCTAACAAAATCTGATTTTCATTAACTCTTTTTATCTCGCTTAATACTTTTTTTACTGATAATTGTTGAGGATCTGGATAACGGTTAACACCATTTTCGAAAGGATTTTCATTGGCATCTAAAAACACCATTTTTTGAGTAAATTCCTTAAACTCATCGCGTGCAGAAGAATATGGCTGCATCGATTTTATGTTTTCTCTTGTTATTTTATTTAAATTAAAATTTTTCATTTTACTATTTTTTATACTTTCAAGGTTAAAAAAACCTATAGGGTACACTTATAAATTTTAAATTTCTAAACTCTTTAATCGTAATGAAACAGCATTTTTATGCGCTTGTAAACCTTCGGCATCTGCCATGATTTCAATTGCCTTTCCTATATTTAGTATACCTTTTTCAGATATTTTTTGGAAGGTCATAGATTTTTGGAAACTATCTAAATTGACTCCCGAATAATTCTTAGCAAAACCATTAGTTGGTAGCGTATGATTCGTTCCAGATGCATAATCTCCAGCACTTTCAGGTGTGAAATTTCCAATAAAAATTGAACCAGCATTTTGTATGTTATCTACATAAAAATCATCTTTTTTTGTACATATAATAAAATGTTCTGGACCATATTCATCAATTAAGTCGAGTGCAATTTCATCATTTTCAACGTAAATTAATTTTGAATTTGCAATGGCTTTTTCGGCTATTGCTTTGCGTGGTAATAATTGAATTTGCTGATTTATTTCAATTTCAACTTCA
The DNA here is from genome assembly GCA_038204955.1 of Flavobacteriales bacterium. Lineage (GTDB taxonomy): Bacteria > Bacteroidota > Bacteroidia > Flavobacteriales > Flavobacteriaceae > Flavobacterium. The sequence continues at coordinate 35,863 of JBBRCJ010000016.1, read as the reverse complement.
TCAATAAAAGTTTTAGATGTTGACACTAAAATCACTTGACTATCTGAGCCATGTTCGGCTTGACTCAATAAATCAGAAGCTACAAAACTTGCTTTGGCACTTTCATCGGCTACAATTAATAACTCACTTGGGCCAGCTGGCATATCAATGGCAACACCAAATTGCGTAGCAACTTGCTTTGCAACAGTTACATATTGGTTTCCAGGACCGAAAATTTTATAGACTTTTGGAATCGATTTTGTACCAAAAGTCATTCCTGCAATTGCTTGAATTCCGCCAACTTTCAGTATTTTAGTAACACCACATAAATTGGCTGCAAATAAAATAGCTGGATTTATTTTTCCTTCCTTATTTGGTGGCGAACACAAAATAATTTCCTTGCAACCTGCAATTTGTGCAGGAATAGCTAACATTAAAACTGTAGAAAATAGGGGTGCGGTTCCACCTGGAATATACAAACCAACTTTTTGAATTGGGCGTTTTTCTTGCCAACAAAAAACTCCTTCGGTAGTTTCAATTTCAACTTTTACCGTTTTTTGTGCTTTATGAAATTTTTCAATATTAGATTTTGCTATTACAATTGCATTTTTCAAATCTTCTGAAACTTGACTAAATGCCTCTTCAATTTCTAGATTAGAAACTTTGATATTTTCAAGAGAAATTCCATCGAAAAGAGATGTATACTTTACTACTGCTTCATCACCTTTAATTTGAATTTCTTTAAAAATTCCTTTGGCCGTAATTTCAATATCTGAAAACGAAGCTGTTGGTCGTTTTAAAATTTCTTGCCAAATGGATTTTTCGGGATTATAAATTTTCTTCATATTATTTTTTTAAACTATTAAATTAGTTAAGATTTACAAATAAAATTACTTACAATACCATTTTTTCAATAGGACAAATCAAAATTCCCTCTGCTCCTGCTTCTTTCAATTGATCGATAACTTCCCAAAAAGTATCTTCTTCAATTACTGAATGTACGCTACTCCAACCTGTTTCTGATAAAGGCATAACTGTTGGACTTTTTAAAACAGGTAAAATATTTGTTATTCTTGCAATGTTTTCGTTAGGTACATTCATTAAAATATATTTACATTTTTTGGCTCTTAAAACAGATTGAATTCTGAATTGTAATTTACTTAAAATAGCTTGTGTTTCCAAACTGATTTTTGGAGAAACGGCTAAAACGGCTTCACTTTTAAAAATTACTTCCACTTCTTTCAAATTATTTTTAAAAAGTGTACTTCCGCTTGAAACTATATCAACAATTGCATCGGCTAGCCCAATGTTTGGTGCAATCTCAACAGATCCAGAAATCTGGTGAATATCAACAGTTATTCCTTTTGAATTGAAAAAATTAATTACTGTATTCGGATACGATGTGGCAATTCGTAAATTGTTCAAATCTTGTATTGATTCGTATTGAAATGTTTTAGGCACAGCAACAGAAACTTTACATTTTGAAAAACCCAATTTTTCAGCAACAATAATGTTCTTCCCTTTTTCGACTAATAAATTATCGCCAACGATAGCCGCATCAACAACACCGTCTATTAAATATTGAGGAATATCTGAATTACGAAGAAATAAAATTTCTAACGGAAAATTTGAAGCTTCTGCTTTAAGTTGATCGTTTCCATTATTAATAGAAATGCCACAATCTTTCAACATTTGAATGCTGTCTTCGTTTAAACGACCCGATTTTTGAATTGCAATTTTTAGTGTACTCATTTTTGTTTTATTTTAAGTTTTTAAAGTTTGAGTACCATTTTTGGGAATTAAAAAACCCGTTTGATGGACTCAAACGGGTTTTACATATTGTGATTTATACACATATCATTAACGCATCGCTTGAGAGCAATTATGAAAATGATGATGATGTAATTGAATTGAAAACATTAGCTAAAATTATTTCTGCAAATATAAATCTAAATAAATATAATAAACAAATTAATCTGAAAAAAAATTAAAATTTTATTAGTTGTTTACTCTTTTGCTTTGTCAATTTCTTTATCGGAAGTACTACTATTATTAGATTCTACTCGAATTTCTGTATGGCGTATTTCGCCACCAGAAGTACCAACATTTATTGCAATTACAACTCCAACTAAGGACAAAGTTGCGATTAAAAACGAAATTAAATTGGCTTTTGCGTGATTTTTAATGTTTAAATAAATTCCAAGTATTGAAATGGTACCCAAAATATATAAAACCAAGGCTAATTTTTCGGCAATTTCTTCATGCTCGTGAATTATGTGATGTCCAATATTTGGCATATCTTCAACGGCTCTTTCTGCATCTTCACCAGTGTACATTGATAATACAGCAAAAATTGCCGAGATAATAAACAAAGAATAAGCAGTATTTTTTACAGAATTATTTTTTAAAATGATTCCAAAAACTAAAATTCCAAAGCCTAAAATGGTTCCAATTATAGGAAAATGATTTACTATTAAATGATAATGTGCGTCGGTCATAACCAGATTTTATTGTTTTATTCAAATATATCGCAATTTTATTTCAAAACTATCTTTTTTTTATAAATAAATCAAAATACCTAGCTAATTACAAAAATAAATTGAAATTAAAGCCCAAAAAGTTCAGGACGATATTCGAAGTGCATTGTGTCAAAATGAGTCCAATTTCCTCCCCAAATAAAACCATATTTTTCAAAAATTTTTACAAATTCAAGAGGAATTTGATTTTGATAAATTAGTTTTCTAGACTCATCAGAACATTTACAATTCCATTGCCAATAATCGGAATATTTAACGTTTATATCTATCGTCATTCCAAAACTATGGGTACTTAAACGATCGGTTCCTGCAATTTTTCGCCAATTAAAGGTGCCTCCAATGTTAGTTACGTATTTTTTAAATTTGGGATGATTGTCTAATTCTGAAGATAACTTTTCTACAATTTTATCAAAACCATTTACAGTTGTGACCCTCACTTTTTGATTTACTAATTTTGGACACCAAGAAATGGTCACTAATTTTTTTTCAACTTCAGATTTAGTATTTCCATATATTTTTTTGAAAAATTCTTCATTTCGTATTCGTCCAGCATCGTTTTGATGAGAATTATTTTTTGAATAATTAAAACTAAATTGATCTTGAATATCAGGGTTATTAATTAAATCATCCTGATTTTTACTTTTAAAATCATCATAAATCAATGAGGTTCCATCGCTAAATAAAAGTTTATTATCTTTAAAATCTATTAATGAGTTTGGATATACTTTGAGTAAAATTTCAACTTCTTTTGGTATTTTTTGAGAAAATCCAAAGTAAAAAAAAGATAGATATAATACTACTATTAAAAATTTCATGATTTAAAACCTTTTTAATTGCGTAACTTTAAATGACCACTCAGGAGTTTCCAAGGTAGTTGTTATGGAGGAGCTATACCAGCAAATTCGATTGATACTACTGATGCTTGGATTTAGTAATATTTGCAATTCTTGAGCGGGCATATAACTTTGTGCCAATAAAAATATTTTTTGATTACTTTTTGAATCTATCGCCATATCAACTACAATAACAGCGTGTCCAGGAAAACCCCCTTTTATAAATACATCGCCAATTTGAATGTCAGAAAGTGAAATCGGTTTCAATTCTTTTTCTAATGAGGAAGTTCCTGCATAATTAAAAATAATCTCTAAATACTTCCAATAATCTTCTTTTGAATCTGAGAATTTTGCTGTTTTAACCCAACTTGTTTTGTTACCTTTTACAAGTATTCTATAACCTTCACGCCATTTGCTGTAAGGTACATTAAAACCATTTGTAAACTTGAAATGTATGTTGTCGTATTGTTTATTCTGATAAAAATAATCGGCTCTCAATCGCATAACTGCATCGGCACATTGATGTAAATCTTTGTTGCCTATTGGCAAATCAATTACAGCATCATATACATTTGGCTTCGATTTTATTGAGCCGTCATAATATTTAACTTTTGCTCCAACTGGTTTTAATGGTAAATTTCTAAGATAGTTTCCAAAAGAATTTTCAGATTCTTTAGTTCTCACATAACCTTCAGGAACCTCAAAACGAGTTTGAATTGTGTTTTGAGAATACATAATTTGTTGGCAAAATATAAAAATAAAAATGCTGTTTCTCATCTTTTTATAATTTTAAAATTTTTTACAACATTCCATTGTATTTTCTAATAAACCATTCCGACGACAAACACACTACAATTAAAATCAACAACCAAATCCAATCGATAATTGGCGTTTTTTTAATTACATTTTTTTCAATTGCTTTGTAATTTTGATCTTTTAAAAGCGTTTCAATTAATGTATCAATTTGATTTGGTACAAATGCAATTCCTTTTGTTTGATTTGCCAATTGTTTTAATTTTGCAACATCTGGATTTACAAATTGCTTTTCAATATCAAAATCCAATATTTCAAAACTACTGGAATAACTTGTATTGGAATTCAATTCTTTTACTGAAAACGAATAATTTCCCGCCGAAAGACCATCTAAATTTACCTTAAAATTATTAGTTGTTTTTAATAAATCGTACTTTTTAATTTGCTTTGTTTTTTGGTTTATAACCGATATGGTTAAGCGTGCTTTTTCGTCAAATTCATAATTTTTATTAAAATATTGAGCTGTAATTTCAATTGCATCGCCTGAGTTATAAAAGCGTTCGTGATTAACAATTAATGATTTTTTTGAATCGTTAGAAGCCAAAAATTGAATTATTTTATCAATAAAAATATCAAATTGATCAAATGATTTTTTATCAACAAATGATTGTGCACGCCATTTCCAACTGTTTTCTCCTAATAAAAAAGCAGTCCTTGATCCTAAATTATCTGAAAAAGCCAATAACGGCTCATCGGTACCAACATTTCTTATTCGTGAAGACAATAAAATAGAAACATTTTCATTCGCCGAAATACTTCCATAAGGATTCTCTAACGGTGGAAAATTTTCAAATCCAATATTATCTATTGAAAACAAATTAAAATCTGTATTAAAATTAGCTAAATAATCTTCTTTTTGCGACGACATTCTAAACTCAATTTGATCTTGATTTTGATTTAAAAAATTAAAGTCGGTATCGATTCCTGTAATAACAAATGAGTTGATTTTTAGGTTTTTATTGGCGTCAAAAATTTGTTTGAATTCAGATGTTGGTTGGTATAAAATCAAAACATTAAATTTAGTTAAATCATTGGTTTGATTTGGTTTAAGTAACGTTACTTTACGTTGTGCATTGGTTTCAATACTTCGTTTTAAAGCTCCTAAATCAGGGTGGTTAATGGCCGATATTATAGCAACTTCAGTTTTTTGATCAATAATTTCAACGGCGAATTTCTTTGAATTGTTATAAGTGTTTTTCTCGGCTTGCGAGGAAGAAATGGTTGCATTAAAAATTTGCAATCCTGTTTTATCGGCTGGCAAAAGTAAATTTAAAACTTGCGATTTTTTGGATGCCGAAAACGAAACCGATTGTTTATTAAGAATTGAATTTCCTTGAGAAATTACAAAATTAGTAGATATTGGTTTGTTGCCTGAATATTGCAAAAAAACTTCCACAGGAAATTTATTTTTATGAAAAGCGTACTTATTTACATTAATTTGCGAAACTCGCAAATCTAAATAAGTAGTAGTATCTCCAACAATTAAAGGATAGATTTTATTATTTGTATCAAAACTAAAAACATAATCCGAACCTGAAGTTTGGTTTCCATCAGAAATTAAAACAGTTGGAAAATTCAAATTTTTATTGATACTTTTTATGTTTTTAGCTACTTGATCAATATTGGTTTGCCTTCCTTTGAAGTTTAACTCATTTGAATTTTCAATAGATTGGAAATCAGTATCAAAACGGTAAAGTTGAAGATCAAATTTATTTTTTAAATCAGTATTTAAACTTAATTTTTCAAAAACTTGTTTTGCAATTACATTGGCTTTTAAATCAACAATGGAACTTGAATTATCTATAACAATTGGCAAAGGTGTTTTAATAGTTTCAAATGAATTTCGAGTAATTATTGGATTTATTAATAACAACAAAAGTCCAAAAATAGATATAAATCGTAAAATTGCTAATAATAAATTAATTCTTAATTTGCTTTTAGACTTATAAAAATATTGAAAAAAAGACAATCCGCCCGCAACTAGCAAGGAAAGTAGAAGTAATAAAATGGTGTTGAAAGTCATTGTTTTAGTTTTCAGTATTCAGTATTCAGTCGCAGTTTTCAGTTTTCAGTCGCATTTTTCAGTTTCCAGTGAGATTTTAATCGCAAATTTCAGTAAATTATTGCTGAAAACTGCGACTGAAAACTGAAAACTTTTATCAAATACTATTACTGAAAACCGCGACTGAATACTGAAAACTCCTTTTAAGTCAACATTCCTCCATCAACATTCATAACTTGGCCCGTAACATAAGCGCTCATATCGGATGCGAAGAAAAGACAAGCATTAGCAACATCTTCGGGAGTACCGCCACGTTTTAACGGAATAGAATCTCTCCAACCTTGTACTACATCTTCATTTAATTTTGCCGTCATTTCGGTTTCAATAAATCCAGGTGCAATGGCGTTACAACGTATATTACGTGAGCCTAGTTCAAGTGCAACCGATTTGGTAAATCCAATCATTCCTGCTTTTGAGGCGGCATAATTGGCTTGGCCAGCATTCCCCTTCACTCCTACTACACTGCTCATATTTATTATAGAACCTTTTCGGTTTTTAAGCATTGTTTTTTGAACAGCTTTGGTCATATTGAAAACCGATTTTAAATTAATCTCAATTACTTTATCAAAATCTTCTTCACTCATCCGCATAAGCAAGTTATCTTTAGTAATTCCTGCATTGTTTATTAAAATATCTATAGTACCAAAATCTACCAAAACATTTTCAATTAATTTTTGTGCATCAATAAAATTGGCTGCGTTGGATTGGTATCCTTTTGCTTTTATTCCTAACGCATTCAATTCGTTTTCTAAAACTAAAGCCGATTCGGCAGATGAACTGTAAGTAAAAGCAACATTTGCCCCGTTTTCGGCAAATGTTTTTGCAATTCCGCTTCCAATTCCACGACTTGCGCCTGTTATGATGGCTATTTTTCCTTCTAATAATTTCATATCTAAATTAATTTTTGTTTTGGTTTTACAAATATAGATTAAATCCTTGTTTATTGAAATATTGACATAAAAAAAGCCTCAAAATAATTGAGGCTTATAATTCTTATTTTTAAATTAGTTTCTTCGACTCATTAAAATTCGCAAAACATACCAAAATAATAACATAACCGATGCAAATAATTGTAATGCCGCTCCAACGTATTGTTCAGTATCATACTTATCTTTAATTTGGCTTGTTTGATATAATATACTTGCTGATGCTAAAACTACCATTCCAACTGAGAACCATAATCCTAAATTAAATCCAAAAATAGCACCAACAAAAATTGCTCCCAACGAAACAAAACCTCCAACAATTAGTGCTGTTCGTAAAAATGAAAAATCAGTTTTTGACAAAAATACTACCGCTGTTAAACCACCAAACATAAATAAAGTAATAATTCCAGCTTGTGAAATCATTGCTCCACCTGAATAGTAAGTCGCCATTGCAATCATAGGTAAAAATACAATTGCTTCTAAAATAACATATAATCCAAGTCCTAAATATTGTTTATCACGAGAGGGATCAAAAACAAATTTATTTGCTAATGAAGAACCCAACCAAAATAAACCGATTATGAACAACCAAATAAAGCGACCACTAATCATCCATAAAATTGTTTGTTCAGGAACAATTTTAAGTAAAAGCGCTTCAACGCCAATAAAGGCTAAAATTGCATAAGCAACGTGAGAATAGGTTTTTCTATAAAATTCTGCCTTAGCCGATTCTGTAGCTTGTGATACTAATGTGTTATGAAATTGCATTTTTTTAAATTTAAATTATTATATATGTACTTCTTTTAATCTTACCAAATCACTACTTGGTCTTTTTTCGCTTGTCGCATCGGACTTCCTTCTTTAATGTTAAATGCTTTAAAAAAGTCTTCATTATTGGCTAACGGACCGTTAATTCTATACTGTGCTGGCGAATGTACGTCTGTCATTACTTGTTGTGAAAGGGCTTCTTTAGTATTATTAACCATCCAAGCATAACCATAAGCTAAAAAATAACGCTGTTCAGGACTTAATTTACTAATCATTTCTTTGTTTTTGAATTGATTTGTTTTCTTAAACGCTTCAAAACCCACTACAACTCCACCTAAATCGGCTATATTTTCACCTTGTGTATTTTCACCGTTCACGTTTTTATCACCCACTTTAAATTTATTAAATTGAGACATTATTAAGCCAGTTTTTTGTTTGAATTTTTTTAAATCTTCAGGCGTCCACCAATTATTTAAATTCCCTTTATCGTCATATTGACTTCCTTGATCATCAAAACCGTGTGTAATTTCGTGGCCAAAGGTCGATCCACCAATAATTCCATAAAGAATGGCATCATCGGGCATTCGTCCTTCAAAACCTGGAACTATTATGTTACACGCTGGAACTACAATTTCATTATTACTTGGGTTGTAATACGCATTATAGGTTTGCGGTTGCATACTCCACTCATTCCTATTTACTGGTTTACCATATTTAGTTGTCATATAAGTATAGTAAAACTTATTTGTTTCCATTACATTTTTACAATATGATGTTTTATCTATTGTTACCGAACTTAAATCTTTCCATTTATCAGGATAACCCACTTTCATCACAATTTTACTTAATTTTTGCAATGCTTTTGCTTTAGTTGGTTCACTCATCCAATCCAGTTTTTTAATATGATCTGCATAAACATCCCGAATATTATTACCAATTTCAAGTAATTTTTCTTTGGAACCTTTTGGTAAATATTCATCAACATAAACTTGTCCAATTAATTCGCCTAGTGAACCATCAGTTTGTTGTACCACTCTTTTCCAACGAGGTTTTTGCTTTTTAATACCACTTAAAATAGTGCCAAAAAACTTAAAATTTTGATTTTCAAAATCGGAACTTAAATAAGATGCGTAAGTATTTATTAGATTCCATTTTAAATAAGTTTTCCATTCTGCAATAGAATACGATTTAAGCATAGTGTTCAATCCCTTGTAAAATTCAGGTTGACCAACGATTATAGAATCGGCTTTTGAAATTTTAAAATCGGGTAATAATTTATACCAATCAATGTTTGAAGTGATTTTATTTAAATCACCAATAGACATCTTATTATAGTTTTTTATTGGATCACGCAAGGCTTCTTTTTTTCTAGAAATTTTTGCTAACTCTGTTTCCAATTTCATAATTGAATTGGCATCGTTTACAGCAAGCTGTTGATTTTCTCCTGCCAATTGCAACATTACTTGAATGTGTTTTAAATATTCCGCACGGATGGTTGTTGTTTCAGCATCGGTATTAAAATAATAATCACGTTCGCCCAAACCTAATCCGCCTTGACGTAAAAACAATGCATTTTTTGAACTTATTTTATCATCTTGAGAAACATAAAAACTAAAAGCAGGACTTGAACCAATAGTTTGTAAATGAGCCATATTTTTCAATAAACTTGAAACGTCTGAAACAGCATCAATAATTTCAAATTCAGGTTTTAAAGGCGAAAATCCATTTTTATTGATTGCAATCGAATCCATTCCAGAGGTGTAAAAATCGCCTATTTTTTGTTTATTGCTTCCTTTTTCTGCATTAGCTTTTGAAGACGATTCACAAATAGATTTTACTTGACTATTAATAGTATCTTGAATAGTTCTAAAAATTCCGTTGCTTTTTTCAGTAGATTTTATTGGGTTATTTTTAAACCATCCGCCATTGGCGTAATAAAAAAAATCGTTTGATGGACTTATAGTTGTGTCTCGATTGGTGACTAAGGGATCTGAAAAGTGCATTTCTTTATTATTATTACAACTTATTAATAATACACAAACGGATAAAAATAAAAATACTTTTTTAGTAAAATTCATATTGATGTTTAAATTAAATTTAAACAAATATACTATTTTGATTTAAATTTAATTGTTAAAAATTTCTTTAACTTTTATAATAATATTAATAAAAACTGCGTTGAATGATTGTAAATTGCACTTTTATAAAACACCGCTATGACTGATAAAATAAAAATACTTTGGGTAGACGACGAAATTGATCTTTTAAAGCCACACATACTTTTTTTAGAGAAAAAGAACTATGAAGTAACTACTTGTAATAATGGTCGAGATGCAATTGATGTTTTTACAGAAAACAATTTTGATGTTGTTTTTTTAGATGAAAATATGCCAGGAATAAGTGGCTTAGAAACCCTTCACGAAATTAAAGAAAAAAAATCGTCAACGCCAGTAATTATGATTACAAAGAGCGAAGAAGAATATATAATGGAAGAAGCTATAGGTTCAAAAATTGCTGATTATTTGATAAAACCAGTAAATCCGAACCAAATTTTGTTGAGTTTAAAGAAAAATTTAGATCATTCTAGATTAATTTCTGAGAAAACAACTCTAGATTATCAGAAAGAATTTAGAAAAATTTCGATGGAACTCTCAATGGTTAACACCTATGAAGATTGGATTGAATTGTATAAAAAACTGGTTTTTTGGGAATTGGAATTGGAAAATATTGAAGATTCTAACTTAATTGCTATATTGGAGTCTCAAAAAGCAGAAGCCAATCATCATTTTGGAAAGTTTATTGAAAAAAATTATGAAAATTGGTTTGAACCTAAATCAGAAAAACCAGTGCAATCGCATACTTTGTTTAGGGAACTGGTTGTTCCTGAATTAATTAAAAAAGATAAGCCAATTTTATTTGTAGTGATTGATAATTTGCGTTACGATCAATGGAAAACCTTTGAAAGTGTTGTAAACAATCATTATAAATTGGAAAAAGAAGTCCCTTATTATGCTATTCTGCCCACAGCAACTCAATATGCAAGAAATGCGATTTTTTCTGGATTAACGCCTTTAGAAATGGAAAAACAGTTTCCTCAATATTGGAAAAATGATGTAGAAGATGGAGGAAAAAATTTATACGAAGCGGAATTTTTAACAGCCCACTTAAAAAGATTGGGATTAAATATTAAACAAGATTATTTTAAAATAACCAATTTACAAAGTGGAAAAAAACTAGCTGAAAACTTTAAATCATTAAAAGATAATGATTTAGTAACTGTTGTTTACAACTTTGTAGATATGCTTTCACATGCAAAAACCGAAATGGACGTTGTAAAAGAATTGGCATCCGATGATAAAGCATATCGTTCGTTAACATTGAGTTGGTTTAAAAATTCACCTTTATTAGAAATAATTCAGCAAGGACAAAAAATGGGTTTTAAACTAATAATCACTACCGATCACGGAACAATAAATTGTAAAAATCCATCGAAAGTAATTGGGGATAAAAATACTAGTTTAAATTTACGCTACAAAACAGGACGCAGTTTAACTTATGAAGATAAAGAGGTTTATGCTGTAAAAGACCCAAAAAAAATTGGATTACCAGCTATAAATATGAGTAGTTCCTTCATTTTTGCTAAAAATGATTTCTTTTTAGCTTACGTAAACAATTTCAATTATTATGTACAATATTATCGTAACACCTATCAACACGGTGGCATTTCATTGGAGGAAGTTATAGTGCCGTTTTTAGTATTTAATCCGAGGTAAAAGTTTTCAGTTTTCAGTCGCAGTTTTCAGCAATAGTTAACTGTAAAAGTTTTCAGTTTCAGTTTTCAGTCGCAGTTTTCAGCAATAGTAACTGAAAACTGAGACTGAAAACTGAGACTGAAAACTGAAAACTCAGACTGAAAACTGAAAACCGAGACTGAAAACTGAAAACTGAGACTGCAAACTGAGACTAAATACTGAAAACTGAAAAAAATGGAGATTATCTTTTCTTTAGATGAATTAAACGAAATTGCCCAAAAAATCATAGCCTATACTCCTGAAAAAGTTATAGTTTTTAATGGAGAAATGGGGGTTGGAAAAACAACTTTAATAAAAGAATTGTGTAAAGTTTTAGGAGTTAATGGTACCACTTCAAGCCCAACTTTTAGTTTAGTTAATGAGTATCAATTAACTAATAATCAATATATTTATCATTTTGATGTATATAGGTTAAAATTAGAATCTGAAGCTTTAGATATGGGAATTGATGAATATTTATATTCCGGTAATTGGTGTTTTATTGAATGGGCAGAAAAAATTCCGAATTTAATACCGAAAGAGCATTCCGTGATTACTATTGAATTACTTTCTGATGGAAAACGGAAGTTGGTTTTGAATTAACTTAATAATCTAATTTGAATGAGTGAATTAAAATCTAAAATTTTTAAGTAACTTGTGCCATAAATTTAGCAGTAACTATGTCACTTACACCATTTACACGTCAGCAATTGCTTCCACAAGAAGAAAAACTAGAAGTTGCACGTCACAAAAGCGAACTTTTTATTGGAATTCCGAAAGAAACCAGTTATCAAGAACGTAGAATTTGTTTAACACCAGATGCTGTAAATTCATTAACATCACACGGTCATAGAGTTTTGCTAGAGGCTGGTGCAGGTGAAAGTTCAAGTTATTCCGATAAAGATTACAGTGATAATGGAGCCGAAATCACTCAAGATACCAAAAAAGTTTTTGGCTGTCCTATTATTTTAAAAGTTGAGCCACCTACATTAGAAGAAATCGAAATGATGACTCAAAGCGCTATTTTAATTTCGGCAATTCAACTTAAAACTCGTAAAACTGCTTATTTTGAAGCACTTACTAAAAAGAAAATTACCGCTTTGGCATTTGAACATATTAAAGATGAAGATGGATCTTATCCAGCAGTAAAATCATTAAGTGAAATTGCCGGAACAGCTTCTATTTTAGTCGCATCTGAATTAATGATAAATCAATCAGGCAACGGCTTGCTTTTTGGTAACATAACTGGAGTTCCGCCAACAGAAGTAGTTATTATTGGAGCAGGAACCGTGGGCGAATTTGCTGTAAAAACCGCCATTGGTTTAGGTGCAAGTGTAAAAGTTTTCGACAATTCAATAACAAAATTACGTCGATTGCAAAATAATCTAAATCAGCGAATATTTACTTCAACAATTCAGCAAAAAGCTTTATTGAAAGCATTACGCCGTTGTGATGTGGCCATTGGTGCCATGCGTGGAAAAGACCGATGCCCAGTTGTAGTTACTGAAACTATGGTGGAGCATATGAAAAAAGGCGCTATAATAGTTGATGTTAGTATTGATACTGGAGGTTGCTTTGAAACTTCAGAAATTACAACACACGAAAAACCAACTTTTATAAAAAATAACGTTATACATTACTGCGTTCCTAATATTCCTTCACGTTATTCCAAAACTGCATCTTTATCTATTAGCAATATTATTACACCTTACTTAATTCAAATTGCCGAAGATGGTGGAATTGAAAGTGCTTTACGTTGCAATAAAGGTTTAAAAAACGGAGTATATATGTACCACGGTATTTTAACCAATAAAGCCATTGGAGACTGGTTTAATTTACCCGATAGCGATATTAATTTAATAGTTTTTTAATTGTAAAATACAGTTTTTAATACTACTTTTGCAGCTAAAAACTACCAAAACAAAAAAATGAAATTTTATCAACGTTTCGCTTATTATTTGATTGGATTAACTATTGGAATCTTCTTTGTATCAATGGTTTTATCAGGTAAAGATACTCGGTGTAATTATTTTCCAAATGCTCGAGTTTTAAACGATTTACGAAATAAACCATTCAATTATTCTATTGAAGCCTCTCGTAAACTAGCCGAAGATTGGATTGATACAGTTGATATAAAAAACACCTTAACCTATGGCGATGTTGACTTTGATAAAAGTAATGTAATTTATGAAAAAGGGAAGTTATATGTAATTGAAGGTCAAACTTTAAAAAAAGAAAATATTACTTTAAAGGTAATAAATTATCCTAATCGTGCCGTTTTAGATGACATTATAAGATCTAAAAGGACTTCTAAATAGTTTTATTTTTAGGCGCACTATCAGGCTATCCACTGCAAGTCCGTAGTTGCAAACTTAAAAAACATAACCCTCAAAAAGGCTTCTTTGGTCGCCATTTTGAGGGTTTGTTTTTTTAAGTTTCCGCCTTTACGGGCTTTACGTTTCTATCCTTGGCGCATATTGTAGTTCAAAATCACTTTCGTTTAAAATCCAAATCCTGAAAATCGTAACTAAAATCCGTTTCGTCCGATATTGGTTTCATTGTAAAATGAATTGCATTTCCGTTTTTATCCAAATCAAAAAACAAATGCGAGTCGGCAATAAAACTTCGGTTGTTCCATTTTACAACAAAATTTTGATTTTTATATAAAAAAACTTCTCCAATTAATCTTGGTGAACGCTTCGATTTAAAGAATAATTTCTCATTTTCTTTATAAAGATTTATTTCACCAAACCAATTATCAACAAAAGTTCCAACATAGTTTTCAAATTGAATATTTTTTTTATTTTCTAAAACAGTTTTCCAAACTTCTTGGGTAACTTTATCCAATTCGATTTTTGTTGCTTTGTTTCGATTATTATATATAGTTACATAATCAATAAATGGGATATTCAAGTAACTGTTTTTAATTGTGTTGGTAATGGCATTAAAAGCAGCACCCGATTGTTGGTTCGTCAACACTACAATGCCTAAATTCAATTCAGGAATCAAAGTTATTTGTGTTACCATTCCATCCAATCCGCCTGTATGCGAAATTTCTTTGTAACCTTTAACATCCGCCAAAAACCAACCCAAACCATAAGCACCAAAATGGGAATTATAAGGCGGTTTTGTAACTTTTGGAATAATTGTTTGCGGTGTCCACATTTCAATTTGTTGCGTTTCCGAAAATAAATTATTTTCTAATTTATCACCAAATTTTCCTTTATTTAATTGCATTAAAACCCATTTACTCATTTCATTAGTACTTGAATAAATTCCGCCAGCAGCATCTAATATTTGATTTTCATACCTTTTAATAATTCTTAATTTTCCTTCCGTTGGTACATGAGGAGCAACAGTATTAGTTGTATCTTTTAATCGAATCCAAGTAGAAGCACTTTTATTCATTTGCAAAGGTTTCATAATTCGGGTTTCAACAAAATCATTCCAAGTTGAGTTACTAACCTTTGCAATCACTTCACCAGCAATAATATAAAGTAAATTATCGTAATCATAATGTGTTCTAAATGATGAAACAGGTTTTAAAAAATGAATATTATTTATAATATCCTTTGCTGTAAAATCTTGTCCATCAGGCCACACCATTAAATCGCCAGCACCCAAACCCAAGCCACTTCTATGGGTAAGTAAATCTCTAATAGTAAATTCTTGAGTTACATACTCGTTATACATTTTAAAATCAGGAAGGTATTTTATTACTTTATCATCCCATTTAATTTGTCCTTCATCAACCAATATTGCCAAAGCGGCTGTGGTAAATGCTTTACTGT
This sequence comes from Flavobacteriales bacterium, assembly GCA_038204955.1. Classification (GTDB taxonomy): domain Bacteria; phylum Bacteroidota; class Bacteroidia; order Flavobacteriales; family Flavobacteriaceae; genus Flavobacterium. The sequence goes on along the minus strand of JBBRCJ010000016.1, from coordinate 20,363 downwards.
TTGAAGCAATTCCAAAAAGAGTATTTCCATCAACTTTTTGCCTTGTTTTAAGGTTGGTAACTCCGTAACCTTTTGATAAAACTACTTTTCCATCTTTAACTATTGCAACCGAAATGCCAGGAACATTAAACTCTTTTAGTGTTTTTTCAAGTAATTCGTCTACTTGTTTTTCGCTAATTTGAGCAAAGAAATTAGCATTAAAAAAAAATAAAAAAGATAAAAATAATTTTTTCATAGTTGAACACTTGCGTTTAAAATTACTTGGAACAATAGTGTATACTCAAGCTAAATTTTTATTTCTGATTACTTTTCCAGTTTCTGTTTCTTTAAATTTATCAATAAAAATAATCTCTTTGGGTTTTTCGTACTTATCTAAGTTATCAAAAATTGTAGAATCAATTTCGTATTTTTTGCCTTCAATTACTAAAACCACTTTTTCGCCTAAATCTGTATCTTCTTTAGAATGAATGTAAAATCGACTTTCAATTTTATTGGCTAATTTAATTTCTATTTGCTCTGGAATTAACTTTATTCCACCACTGTTAATTATATTATCAATTCTACCTAAAAAAACAAATTGATTTTCATTGACTAATTCAACCAAATCATTGGTAATTATCAAATCATTACTTACTCGGGGTGCTTTAATTTCTAAACAATTATTGTCATCTAGCGAAATAAAAACGTGTGGTAAAACCGTAAAAGCCATTTCTCCTACTCGCTTGGCAGCTATATGCGAAATGGTTTCGGTCATTCCGAAGGTTTCCCAAACTTTAGTGGGTAATTTCATTAATTCAGCTTCTAAAACAGAACTTATTTTTGCTCCACCAACAATTAATTTTTTAACTTTAATAAGTTCTACTAATGAATTTTGAGCTTGTAAAGGCACCATTGCTACAAAATCATAATCAGTCTCATTGTTTTTTAAGGGATGTGAACTTGGCGCTACAAAATCCAAGTTAAGTCCTAAAATCATTGCTCGAACCAACATCATTTTTCCTGCAACAAATTTTACGGGTAAACAATGTAAGGCTTTGTTACCAGGTGCTAATTCAAAAAAATCTCCAGTTGCTAGTGCCGAATTCACCATAGCTTGTTTATCAACTTGTATTTTTTTAGGAATTCCAGTTGAGCCAGAAGTTTCCATTTCGATATACGATTTTTGATCAAACCAATCCAATAAAAAATCTCCAACAGGTTTTTCAAAATCTTCACCTTCTTTAATAAAACTGTAAGCAACACGACACAAATCTTCTCGATTTAGGTGAAAACCGTTTAGTTTAAACAAATTATGTACGTTTTCGTAAGTGGGATTATTCATTGATTCCTATTTTATTGATTTCTAATTCATTTTTTTCTACTATAATTCCTGTAAGTTTTTCTTTCCAATTGTTCCAACCGTATTTTTTGCTAAAAATAAATAATAAAATCGGATAAACCACCAAAATGGGTAGTACAATTTCAATTCCTGCACTAGGTTCTGAAACATCTTTTAAAATAGAATTAGTCTGTAAAGCTCCCCAATCGGAAGTGACTAAAAGTGCTCCTACCAAATTATTTGCAGCGTGAAACCCTAATGAAAGCTCCATTCCTTCATCCATTAAGGTTAAAATACCAAGTAAAAATCCAGTACCTATATAATATATTAAAACTATATAACCCAATTTTTCAACCTCAGGATTCAAAATATGCATACTACCAAATAAAACGGATGTCATTACCAATGGAAACCATTTGTTTTTGGCTAAGTTTCCGAAACCTTGCATTAAATATCCACGAAAAACATATTCTTCTGTGCTGGTTTGAATTGGTATCATAATTATCCCTATTATAGCTAATATTGCAAAAGGAATTGGTTTAAAATTCATTACAAATTGTGATGGATTTGAATAATAACTATAATAAGTAGTTCCAATTGTAAAAAGTGTCCATATTCCAAAAGAAAATAAAACGCGATTCCAATCAACTGATTTTCTTGAAGTTGTAACAGACAAAAAGGTTTGATTGTGAAATTTTTTGACCACGATGTAAATTCCAACAAAAGCAAAAACGAACGTGAGCATTATTAAAAATAAACTTAAATTAGAGTCTAGAAAACCCATAGCTTCTGATGTTGTTGTAGGCATTTTACCAGTTTTCATTGATTTCAAAAAAATAGCTATCGAAATTGGAATTTGACCAATAACAGACGCTAGTCCAATTAAAATAGATCCAACTAAATATTTCCAAAATTCATTTTCCTTTTTTATTCCTTGCTCAATAAACATTTTATATTTTTTAAATTGTATACTAAAAACTGATTTAACTAATTATTATTGGACTAAAATACTATAAAATTGTTACAAAATAGAAATGTTTTAATTTAGAATTATTCCAAATGTAGTTTTAACAATCATTTATGAATTTCAAATTAAACGTTTGTTTAAATTCGCAGTCAAATAAAAAAAAACAATTTGATATGAAGTTTACTAATTTTTTCCTTACCCTTACTTTTTTATTTATTTCTTTTTCAACCTTTTCACAAGACAACCCCGAACGTAAAAAAATTAAAATTACTGGGAAAATTGTAGATAAAGCAACCAAAAAACCTTTGGAATATGCAACAATTTCAGTAATTAATGCTAAAAACCCTAAAGCAATTTTTGGAGGTATAACGGATGACAAAGGTGATTTTTCATTTGACGCTAATGCAGGAATGTACACAGTTAAAATTGAATTTATTTCATTTAAATCACAATCTGTTGCAAATAAATTATTAAAGGAAGATACTAATCTAGGCATTTTTTCTTTAGATGAAGATACTAATCAATTACAAGAAGTAGTCGTTAGAAACGAAAAAACATCAGTCGAAATAAAGCTCGATAAAAAAGTGTATAATGTTGGTAAAGATATTTTAATAAAAGGTGGCACAGTAAGTGATGTATTAGACAATATTCCTTCAGTTGCGGTTGATGCAGAAGGAACTGTAAGTGTAAGAGGAAATGAAAATGTTAGAATTTTAATTGACGGAAAACCATCAAACGCCAACAATATAAATGAAGCCTTAAAACTTATTCCTGCCGATGCAATTGATAAAGTGGAAGTAATTACGAATCCGTCGGCACGATATGATGCCGAAGGTGGAGCAGGAATATTGAATATTGTACTCAAAAAAGGGAAAACTAATGGTTTAAATGGAACCGTAATTGCAACAGCGGGAACACCTAAAAACACTGGATTTACGGGAACATTTAATTTTAAATCAGAAAAGTTTAATTTATTTTCAACAATTGGTTACGCTGATAGAAGCATTCCTGGAAATGCAAAAGTAGCTACCGACTATTTAAACCCAACACTATCAAACACTACTCTAACAAGTAATGAAATAAGAAAAAACGATAGATTTAATAAAGTGTACAACGCTAGTTTTGGAGCAGAATATTTTTTAGCAAAAAACGCCACTTGGACTAACAGTTTTAGTTATCAAAAAAAAGAGGGTTTAAATGTTGACAATTCCAATGTTGAATACAGTTTTATTAATAGTCCCAATAAAATTCAAAGTCGAATTAATAATGAAGATAGTAACAGCGAAAACTTAACCTTTTCGTCAAACTTAATTCAAAAATTTAAAAAAGAAGGTCACAAATTAAGTTTTGATTATCAGTATTCATTTGATACAGATAAAAATTTAGCCACTATTACCGATAATTTGAGTGGATCTGATTTTACCAAAAACTTTCAAAATCAATCACGAAATTTATTTCAAGCCGATTATGTTTTACCCTTTGGAAAAGATTTACAATTTGAAGCAGGATATCGAGGTGATTTTTCGGAGCAAACATCCGATATATTAGTTTTAAACGGAACTTCTGTAAACAATTCATTTACTCAATTATTTCAGTATAAAGAAAAAGTGAATGCTTTGTACTCACAATTTGGATTTAAAAGAAGTAAGTTTTCATTTCTTTTCGGTCTTCGTTGGGAAGATTCAAACATTGATGTAAACCGACTAACGAGCAATTTATTAGTAAACAAAAAATATAATAACCTTTTTCCAAGTGCATTTGTAACGTATGAAATTGATGATAAAAGCAGTATCTCACTGAGTTATAGTAAACGAATTTCAAGACCTAGAGGCAGACAGTTGAATCCGTTTAATAACTATTCAAGTAACATTAATATTTTTCAAGGAAATGTTGATATTAATCCTGCATTAACCGATGCTTTAGATTTTGGGTATATTAAACGTTGGGAAAAAGTTATTTTCAATACTTCATTGTATGTAAATAAAACAAATGATGTATTTCAATTTATAAGACGTCCGGGTGATTTGAATGTAAATGGAGTTCAAACCATAATTAGTACACCAATAAATTTAGAAAAAGAATATCGATTGGGTTTTGAATTTACTTTAAATTATTCGCCTTACAAATGGTGGAAATTGAATAGCAACTTCAACTTTTTTAGAGTAGAAACCATTGGTGATTTTAAATATATTTCTACATCAGGAAACGTAGTTACAACCGATTTTGGAAATATTGCCAATTCTTGGTCAACTCGTTTAACCTCCAAAATAACTTTACCTTACAAGATAGATTGGCAAACTAACGCTTCTTACAATGGTCCACAAACTAATGCGCAAGGATTAGTTAAAGGAGTTTTCGGTTTAAATTTAGGCTTTAGTAAAGATATTTTAAAAGATAAAGGATCAATTGCTGTGAATGTTAGTGATGTATTTAATTCTCGAAAAAGATATTGGGACACTCAAACACCTACATTCAAATCATCTGCAGAAATGCAAATGAGAGAACGTCAAATTACACTTTCATTTACTTATCGTTTTAACAAATCGAAAAACGATAAAGAAAAACCTAAAAAACCACAACAAGACGGTGGCGACGATTATCAAGGATAAACAAAAAAAGTCTCAACAATGGTTGAGACTTTTTTTATAAAATTAAAACAAACTATTTAGATTGTTCCAATGCTTTCAAAGCTTTTCTTTCTTTTAAAAGTTCTCTTACAGCTCCAAAAAGCCAATATTGAACAAATCCAACTAAAAAAAACATCAACCAAAAGCCGATTGTTAATATAGTTAAAAAAGCTAAGAAACCTAAATACTGTGAAAATTCAAACATTTTTTCCGGAAATTTTAAAATTCTTAACAAAAGTAAACATATTATTTAAGTTCACAATAAAACAAAGCAAAATATTTTTTTAAAAAGACTTAAAATCCTATTTTTGCTTAATATTCTTTTTGAAGCTAATCCCGCTATTCGTTCCAAAGTTTTCTTTTTTTAAAGAAAAAAAAGAAAACGTTTTCTACTTTTATCGGGGCTAAAAACCAGATATTCTCTGAATCAAACCTTCAAACAAATTTAAACCTTTAAACTTTTTAAAAAATACTGTAATGGAATATCGAATTGAAAAAGACACTATGGGCGAAGTACAAGTACCAGCCAACAAATATTGGGGCGCACAAACAGAGCGTTCTCGCAACAACTTCAAAATTGGACCATCAGCATCAATGCCAACCGAAATTATTGAAGGTTTTGCCTATTTAAAAAAGGCCGCTGCTTTTGCAAACTGTGATTTAGGAGTACTTTCGACCGAAAAAAGAGATTTAATTGCAGCTGTTTGTGAAGAAATTTTAGAAGGTAAACTAGTCGATGAGTTTCCGCTAGTAATTTGGCAAACAGGTTCGGGCACGCAAAGTAATATGAACGTGAATGAAGTAATTGCAAACCGTGCTCAAGTTTTAGCAGGTTTTAAAATTGGCGAAGGCGAAGAAGTTGTAAAAGCAAATGATGATGTTAATAAATCACAATCATCAAACGATACTTTTCCAACCGGAATGCACATTGCGGCTTACAAAGCAGTCGTAGAAATTACAATTCCGGGAGTTGAAAAGTTGCGAGATACATTAAATGCTAAAGCTATAGAATTCAATAATGTCGTAAAAATTGGTCGCACGCATTTAATGGATGCTACTCCCCTAACCTTGGGTCAAGAAATTTCGGGTTATGTGGCACAATTAAATTACGGAATTAAGGCTTTAAAAAATACACTTTTACACTTGTCGGAAGTTGCCTTGGGCGGAACTGCAGTTGGAACTGGGTTAAATACTCCGGCAGGTTACGATGTAAAAGTTGCCGAATATATTGCAAAATTTACAGGTCACCCATTTGTTACTGCACCAAATAAATTTGAAGCATTAGCCTCACATGATGCCATTGTTGAAAGCCACGGAGCTTTGAAACAATTGGCAGTTTCATTGAATAAAATAGCCAATGATGTTAGAATGTTGGCTTCTGGACCAAGATCTGGAATTGGTGAAATCATTATTCCCGAAAACGAACCAGGGTCTTCAATTATGCCCGGAAAAGTAAACCCAACACAATGTGAAGCCTTAACTATGGTTTGTGCACAAGTAATAGGTAACGATGTGGCCATAACTGTTGGTGGAATGCAAGGACATTATGAATTGAATGTTTTTAAACCCGTAATGGCGGCAAATTTCTTGCAATCAGCACGCTTATTAGGTGATGCTTGCCTGTCGTTTGAGGAACATTGTGCTAGCGGAATTGAACCCAATTATACAAGAATTAAAGAATTAGTTGACAATTCATTGATGTTAGTTACTGCTTTAAATACTAAAATTGGTTATTATAAATCGGCAGAAATTGCTCAAACTGCTCATAAAAACGGCACTACTTTAAAACAAGAAGCTGTTCGATTGGGCTACGTGACTGCTGAAGATTTTGATGAATGGGTAAAACCTGAAGAGATGGTGGGCTCGTTAAAATAAATTATTAATTTTAATTTTTAAACCTTTAAGACGTACTAAGGTGCGTCTTTGATGTTTAAAATATAAATAATGGAAATAACTAATTTATTTAAAAAATTCTTTGAAAGCGAAAAGTCAGGTGGCTTAGTATTGATATTTTGCACTTTGCTTTCTTTAATTTTAGCCAATTCTTTTTTAGGAAATACTTACCTGCATTTTTGGCATGTTCAATTTTTTAATCATTCGGTAGAATATTGGATAAATGACGGTTTAATGACCATTTTCTTTTTACTAATTGGATTAGAATTGGAACGAGAATTGTATAACGGCGAATTGTCAAATATTAAAAATGCGTTACTCCCACTTTCAGGTGCTTTGGGCGGTATGCTTATTCCAGCAGGATTTTTTTTACTTTTAAATTTTAAAACTGGTTCACAATCTGGTTTCGGAATTCCGATGGCAACAGATATTGCCTTTGCGGTAGGAATTTTATCGTTGTTAGGAAATAAAGTACCAACATCGTTAAAAGTATTTTTGACCGCTTTAGCTGTAATTGATGACATTGGAGCCATTTTAGTAATTGCAATTTTTTATACTAAAACATTAATATGGGTCAATTTACTAATTGCTTTTGCAATTATGGGTTTTTTATTTATACTGAACCGATTAAAAGTTAATAATTTAATTCCGTATTTAATTGGAGGAGCTTTTATGTGGTTTTTTATGCTCAATTCGGGAGTTCATGCAACGATTACTGGAATATTATTGGCTTTTGTAATCCCTTTCGGGAATGGATCAGAAAAGTCAATTTCAATTGTATTACAAAACGTTCTTCATAAACCAGTGGCTTATTTTATATTACCTCTCTTTGCTTTGGCGAATACAGCAATAATTATAAACTCGGGTTGGGAAAACGCTTTTACAGAAAAATATTGTTTAGGTATAGCTTTGGGATTAATGATAGGAAAACCATTAGGAATTTGGCTTTTTAGTTATTTGAGTGTAAAATTTAAAATATGCCAACTTCCTGATGATTTGAATTGGAAATCTATTTTAGGTGTTAGTTTTTTGGGCGGAATTGGATTTACTATGTCTATCTTTATAACGCTGTTGGCATTTAATGACGAAATTCATATCAATAATTCTAAAATTATAATAATTTCATCCTCTTTAATTGCTGGATTTACTGGTTTTATTGCCTTAAAACTTTTTTTAAAAAATCATTTAAACTCTAATTAAAAATATATTATTTTAATACCATTTTTTCTTTTTAAAGTAAATTATCATCCCTAACAACAAGGCGAACATAACTCCTAAAATCATAAAATAACCATTTTTCCAAAGTAATTCTGGCATATATTTAAAATTCATTCCATACACTCCTACAATAAATGTTAGCGGCATAAAAAACACAGAAACAACGGTTAATGTTTTCATTACTTCATTCATTTTATGACTTTTAGAAGAAAAATAAAAGTTTGAAGCACTGTCTAATTTTGATAAATCATACTCAATTTGTTCTAAAAGTTCCAAACACTTTTGATGCAATCTATCAAAAAAAGTGAAATTATTAGTTTCAATAGCATCAAAAACCTCGTCATCTTTAATACTTTTAATAGAATATAATGAATCTCTTAATGGAATGATAGCTCGCTTTAAAAAGTTAAAATTATCACGGTGTTTTTCTATAGTTTCTAAAATTGATTTATCATCACTTGACTTCGATAAATCAATTAGCTCTTCTACTCTATCTTCTTCATTTTCAATGGTTATATAAAAATTTTCCATTATTGCATCCAATAATAAAAAAAGTAAATAATCAGCTTTTTTAGTTCTAACGATTCCCGAATGGGTTCTAATTCGCTCTCTTAAATGCACAAAAAAATCACTACGTTTTTCTTGAAAAGAGATTAAAATTCCTTTTTTAAGCAAAAAACTTATTTGTTCCACTTCAATAAAATCTGAATCTTCTTTATTTAATAATGATTTTATATTAAAAAATAAAGTGTCGTGGTATTCATCAACTTTTGTTCGTTTGGTTGTATTTAGAATATCGCTCAACATAAAATTATCTACATTTAAATAATTTCCAATTTGTTGAATTATAGAAATATCATTTAAGCCATGAATATTTAACCAATTAATTTTTGAGTAATCAATGTGTTTTTCGAGTTCGTTTACATCAAATTCGCGATATTCAGCCAAATTGTCATTGTCATAAACAAACAACTGTATTTGGGTTTTGGTATGTTTGTGAATGCCTGTGTATTCTAAAAAACTTGGTTTTACTTTTTTACCTTTTTTATATTTTATTTTTCGCACTCTTTTAATTTTCTATAAAAATAATGAAATTTATTATTTTCAAGTTATTTTTACAAAAAATCTATCTATGAAAACACTTTTTTTTAATATTAAGCAATTACTGCAAGTTCGAGAAACGCAACTATTAAAAGTTTCTGGTTCCCAAATGGCGCAACTTCCTTCAATAAAAAATGCTTTTTTATTAATTGAAAATGATTTAATCGTAGATTTTGGTGCAATGGAAAATTGTCCGAAAAGTAAATTTGATTTAAAAATTGACGTATCAGGGAAAATGATTTTACCAGCTTGGTGTGATAGTCATAGTCATATTGTTTATGCGGGTAATAGAGAACAAGAATTTGTTGATAGAATTAATGGTTTATCCTACGAAGAAATTGCAAAACGAGGTGGCGGCATTTTAAATTCATCCAAAGTATTAAATGAAACGTCCGAAGATGATCTTTACATTCAATCTGAAATTCGTTTAAAAGAGGTTATGAAATTAGGAACAGGAGCTATTGAAATTAAATCGGGTTACGGATTAACTACAGCTGGTGAATTAAAAATGTTAAGAGTCATTAAGCGATTATCTGAAAATTATGCTATAAAAATAAAAGCTACTTTTTTAGGTGCTCACGCATTTCCAACAGTATATAAAAACAATCAACAAGGATATATTGATTTAATTATTAATGAAATGTTGCCTCAAATAGCAAATGAAAAGTTAGCCGATTTTATTGATATTTTTTGTGAAAAAGGGTATTTTACGGCAGAACAAACAAATCAAATTTTGAAAGCTGGAAAAAAATACGGACTCCAAGCTAAAATTCATGTTAATCAATTTAATGCCATTGGAGGAATTGCAATTGGAGTTCAAAATAATGCCTTGTCGGTAGATCACTTAGAAGTAATGAATGAACAAGATTTTGAAGTTTTAAAAAATTCAAATACTATGCCAGTAGCTTTACCAAGTTGTTCTTATTTTTTAAGCATTCCTTATACTCCAGCTCGAAAAATTATTGATTCAGGTTTACCAATTGCTTTAGCTTCGGATTATAATCCGGGTTCAACACCTTCAGGAAATATGAATTTTGTACTAGCAACAGCTTGCATAAAAATGAAGATGACTCCTGAAGAGGCAATTAATGCTGCTACAATAAATGGCGCTTTTGCTATGGGAATTTCCAATTCACACGGAAGTATAACAGTAGGAAAAAAAGCAAATTTTATAATTACAAAATCTTTAAATTCGTTTTATGAACTCCCATATTCTTTTGGCAGTAATTTGATTGAAAGTGTTTATCTTGAAGGATACTTATTTTAAATCAAATGAAGTAGTAGCCACCGTATTTCCGTCATCATAAACTATCACTTTAAATGAACCTTTGTCTAATTGTTTTACAGGAATATTTTTTATTACCTCTAGTTTTCGAGCTTGATAATTTACATTTTCATTAAAGCTATAAATTAATTCGTTATTGCCAAATTTTTTCATTTTACGCTCTCCTAAAACAACATTTTTTGGATTAATAATTTGAACATAATAATTTTTTAATCCTTTTTGAGAAATGGCATTTTCTGAAAGTGAAAAGCTTACGTTCAACATTGATGCCTTACTAGCTTTATCTACTACTGTTAAAACACCTAAATCTCCTTCATATAAAGCATTTACTTTTAAATCATCAATGCTTAATTTAATGGTACTTTTAATTTGTAATTGATTCTTTTTTTCAACTAAAATTAATGAATCTTTAGTTTTTAATGCTTTTTGAAGTGAATCATTATAATTTTTTCGTAGTACATAATCAGCATCTTTTTGAGATTTTAATTCGTTATAAACTAAAGTTATTTCATTTTTTGATTTTATTAAAAGGTTGTAATTTTTTTTAACCTCAGTTAAAACCATCAAGTCGTTTTGAGTGTTTTGCAACTTTATTATTAAATCTGAAACCTTTTCTCTTTCTAAACCAAGTGAAACATTCAAATTTTCGTCGGTAGTAACCATAGAATTGTATTTTACCAACAAATCTTCTAATTTTTTTAGCAAGTTTTGTTTTTCAGAAACTACATCAACAATTTTATTTTCAAGAGCATTATTTTTTATTCTTAAGTTATTAATGTAGTATGCTCCTACAGATAAAAAAAGTATTAAAACAACAATTACACTATTTTTTATTAGATTACCTTTATTTATTTTCATAAAAATTATATTTTTAAAATTAAAAAAGTGATTTAGTACTCTATAATTGCACTATTAACACTATGATTTGAAAAAAATGATTATTATTACTAACAAATATACTATTTTTGAAAATACTTTAATAAAAAATGGACAAAATACTACGATTTTTAATCTCTGATTTAGCGAAAGTCACGAATTTTAGAAGCGGAGAAGTAAAATTTGGCGAAAAAATGGTTGTAATTCCTGAAAATGAGGATATTGCAACTTATTTAAGCTCAAGCGATAAACAATTTGTTTTGCTGGGCATTCCAGAAGACATTGGTGTTCGAGCAAATTTTGGTCGTCCCGGTGCTGATTCTGCTTGGGAGAGTGCTATAAAAAGTATTGCTAATATTCAACACAATCGTTTTTGTAAAGGGTCAAATATTATTGTTTTAGGACAATTAAATGTAACCGAACAAATGAAGGCGGTTCAAAATTTAGATTTTCATAAAATTGAAGATCGAAAAAAAATGAGTGAATTAGTAATCGAAATTGATAAAGAAGTTACCCACATAATTTCAATTATTGTTAAAGCTGGTAAAATTCCGATTGTTATTGGCGGCGGACACAATAATGCTTACGGAAATATAAAGGGAACTGCATTAGCCAAAGGAAAGCCAATTAATGCTATTAATTTTGATGCCCATTCTGATTTTAGGATTTTAGAAGGGAGACATAGTGGTAATGGATTTTCATATGCTTTTGAAGAATGTTTTTTAAATAACTATTTTATCTTTGGATTGCACGAAAATTATACCTCAAAAAGTGTTTTAGACCAGCTAAAAACCATTCGAGATCGAGTAAAATATAATACTTATGATCAAATAAATATTCGTATAGAAAAGGATTTTAGACAAGAAATGAACGATGCTTTTGCGTTTATAAATACTAGTTTTTATGGCATTGAAATTGATTTAGATGCACTACCGAATATCGCATGTAGTGCCATGACAAGTTCTGGATTTTCAGTTGAAGAACTTCGTCAATTTATTTCATTTTTTGCAAAACATGAAAACGCTAGTTATTTACACATTTGCGAAGGTGCTCCAAGTTTAGATAATGATAAAAACAATCATTTAATTGGTAAATTAATTGGATATTTAATTACTGATTTTATGAAAGCTAAAATGAGTTTAATGGAGTAACTATTTGAAATTTAATAAAATCCTAAACCTAAAAATTTAAAATCGTAATTTTAATAGTATCTTTGCACAAAAGAATTTAATTAATATTATGACATTCAACGATTTACATTTAATAAAAAATATACAAACAGCTTTAACTGAAGAAGGTTACGAAAATCCAACTCCTATTCAAGAGCAAGCTATTCCAATTATTTTAGAAGGAACCGATTTAGTAGGTTGTGCTCAAACTGGAACTGGAAAAACAGCTGCTTTTGCAATCCCAATACTAAATTATTTACATAAATTGACAGGTTCCTCTGGCAAACAAAAAAATATTCGAACGCTAGTGGTTACTCCTACTCGTGAACTTGCCATTCAAATTGACGAAAGTTTTAATACTTACGGAAAATATACCAATATTCGATCAATGGTAGTTTTTGGAGGTGTAAATCAAGCCTCACAAGTAGAACAATTAAAAAAAGGAATTGATATTTTAATTGCTACTCCTGGACGTTTACTAGATCTTCATAAACAAGGATTTATCAATTTAGATTCGCTGCATTTTTTAGTTTTAGATGAAGCCGATCAAATGTTAGATATGGGTTTTATAAATGATGTTAAAAAAATTGTAAAGCTAACTCCCGATAACCGCCAAACACTTTTATTTTCGGCTACAATGCCAATGGCAATTCGTGAATTAGCAGATACCTTTTTGACTAAACCTAAATATGTCTCAGTTACACCAGTTTCAAGTACTGCTGAAACGGTGAATCAAAAAGTGTATTTTGTAGGTAAAGAAGACAAGCGTAAATTATTATATCACATTATCAGAAACGATAAAATAGACAATGTTCTTGTATTTACTAGAACCAAACATGGAGCAGACAATGTTGTTAAAGCTTTGAAAAAGAACAATGTTACTGCCGAAGCAATTCATGGAGATAAATCACAAAATGCGCGACAACGCGTTTTAGAAAGTTTTAAAAATCGAGAAATTTCGGTTTTAGTTGCTACCGATATTGCAGCACGAGGAATTGATATTGAAAGTTTACCTTATGTTATCAATTTTGATTTGCCAAATATTCCAGAATCCTATGTTCACAGAATAGGTCGAACTGGACGCGCAGGAAATAGCGGATTGGCTATTTCTTTTTGTGCAAAAGATGAAATTGCTTATTGGAAAGACATTGAAAAATTAATAAAAATTAATGTAAAAGTAGAAAAAGAACATCCTTATCCGTACACCGATGAGCCTGAAAATCCAGATGCTAAACCTGATTTAAGGAATAAAAATAAAGAAACGAATTCTAGAAAATCAGTGGCTTCAAAGCAGAACAAGAAGCGCTGGTATTGATTTTTAGTTATTGCATTTTGACTTAAAAAAAGTAAAATTTTTTATATTTAATTTATTTTGAAAATTTGTGAACTTAATCGAATTAGTTGACTAAGTTTTCATTTTTAAATATAGAATCATTTATTTACAATTCAATTCCACCATTTCACTCTAGTTTTCATCTAACTTGTGATGTTTTTATTAATTATATTTAGTAAAATTTAAAACAATTTTTTTGATTGAATTAATTCAAAATAAATAATTGTAGTATCTAAATTTTCATATTTTACTTTTTGTAAGTTGTATAAAAATACTTTTTTAATAGTTTCACTTCTTACTTTAGGAATATCTAAGGCGACTTTGAATTAATTACTTTCAAATAATTCATTTGTAAATAAAATTTGTTCAAGAATTCTTTTATCTTCGAGTTTATTATCAACTAGCCATTTTAAAAACTGCACAACTCTTTCGTGCTTCATAATTCCGCAATTAAGATCATCACCAAAATATGGTACTGTCATTGCCAATGATTTGTCAATATCGATATTTTCTAAATCATAATTGGTTAAATAGCGTTGTAAAATAGATTTAGACTCTTCAAGATTGTTTTTTGAAAATAAAAAACCCTTCTTAGTTGCTTCTACAAAATTGATGTATATCTGTTTTTGGTTTCCTAGATTTTTTTGCTTTGTTAAAATAACAGGCGAGTAAGCATATGGTATTTTGTATTGATTCATTTTAAACTTATTTAATCCAATATTCTTACTCTCTGCTTCTACTCCTTCCCAATTGTCAAAAATCCAAGTAGAATCCGCTTTTCCTTGCAAAAGTGTATTCCAAATTCCAAATTTATCAGGATAAATTATTTTCAACTCGCCTTTACCACCATTATTCCTTATCATTTGCTTAACAATATGGTCTTCGTAACGGGCATTGTAAGATGCATAAATTGTATCATTAAGAAACTTTGGTGAAGTAATATTTAAATTTTTTAATGATGCAATTGAACTCAAATCTTCTTGTAAAATTGCATATATGGCTACAGCCTCAACTTTTTTTTCTTTATTATTCAAACTAATTACGGTTTCAAAAGGTGTAATTGCTACATCCGCAATATCGAGTTCTAATTTTTTGCCAGGAGTCATTAGATAATCATCATCTTTGGGATTTAAAATTACTAGATCAATACCCAGTTGATCATAAAAACCCAATTCTTTTGAAATTAGAAAACCAATATGATTTATATTTGGTGTCCAGTCTAAGGCTAATTTTAATCTTGTCATTATATTATTTTGAAATTATTAGTAAGCTTTTTAACGTATTAGAATATTTTTTGCACAATTTCAATTGCTAGATTTAAAAAATAAATTTTATTTGTTAAGACTTGATTTCTCAGAACACTATTAAAAAATAATTAAGTATGTCTTTTTTAATTACTTTCAGCAAGGTTTATTATAAAAAAGCGTATTATTTTTCTTCGAGTTTCAATGTTGTAATATCGTTTACTAATTGCTGCATTTCTAATTGCAATGTTCCATTGTAAATTCCTCTAATTCTTTTATTTTTGTCGACTAAAATAAAGTGTTCGGTATGCAAAAATTCAGTACTATCTTTACTATAACCTAAATCTTCTTCTGCAAAATAAGATTTACGAGCTAAAGTATAAATTTCGGCTTTTTTGCCGGTTAAAAAATGCCAATTTTTATTTTTTATATGATAATTTTTTTTAAAATTTTTTAATACACTTGGTTTGTCAATCCAAGGAGTAACTGAATATGATAAGAAAATAACCTCTTTATCATTTTTCAAACTATCACTTACTATTTTTAAATTCTCAGTCATTGTTGGGCAAATACTACCACAGCGTGTAAAAATAAAATTGGCAACGTGAATTTTATTTTTAAAAATGTTTTGATTTATTATTACACTATCTTGATTTAAAAATGAAAAATCGGTTATGGTATGATTTATTATATTTTTAATTTCTGCTTTATTTTTCAAAAAAATAGGCGTGAAATCTGGTTTATTGTAATAGGGCAATTCTATGGTATCATTTTTCTTTTGGGAGCAACTTAAAAAAAGTAAACTACTTAGTAAAAAAGATACTATCTGATACATTTTTACAATTTTTAGTTCCCAACAATCCATATCTTTTTCCATTTATGATTACATAATTTGCTTTAACCTTTCCATTTTCATAAAACAATTTTTGACTTCCAGCTTCTTGTCCATTTTTATAATGAAAATGTTTAACTAGTAATCCGTTATCATTCCATTCTTTAAATTCATTAGTATATTCATCGTTGGAAACTGCAAACTCAAATTTTTGTTTTCCGTTTTCCCACCAACCTTTATGAATTCCTTCTTTTTTTCCATTAATATATAATCTTTGTTCCGCTATTTGTTTATTTATGTACCATTTTTTTGAAATTCCTTCTTCTAAACCATTCAAATAAGGTTTTATAAAAGCAGTATCTCCTTTTTTGTATAATAAATATTCAATGCCTGAAAATTTTTTGTTATTAAAATAAAGGGTGTCTTGGTGCATTTCAAATAAATAATTTGAAGCTTCTTTAAATATTGAAGGAACTCTTTTTAATGAGTTTTTCGAACCACTTTTCTTGTCTTCATTTTTACAAGAAGACAAAAAAATCAGTAATAAAATTAAAAATTTATTCATTATTGACTTACCGTTCCTGGTGTTCCATAAAATCCATTACCGTTTATATAAGGTGCAGTACTTGAAATATGATAATGATAAATTCCTGATGGATAATCTACTGTAGCATGCGTATGTCCGTGATAAACATCTAAGTTAGATGGATCTGTGTTATTCTCTTCTTTAGGTCCATAAACTGGAAAACCATCTAGTAAAAAACCCATTAACGCCCATTTAGTAGAGCCCAATTTTACAGTGGTTAAATAATAAGGTTCAACATGGTAATGATACATACCTGATGCTTGAGGATGACCCCAAGCTTGGTCAAAACCATTTACTTCGCCACCCAATGCAACACCTCCAGCTGCATATTGGTTAAAAAAGGGAACACCATCTAACGCTACACCAATAACTCCCATTGGCGTAGCTGTATGTGAGGAAGCAACACTAGGATTTAATGGAATTTTTAGAGTAATTGTTTGTACTGTAATGTTATTAGGAGCTTTGATAAATGCACCTCCAGTATATGAGGGACTGCTGGAAGATGGAGTAAATGCTTCATACAAAGGATTAGTATTTACCCAATAAGCACTTTTATGATCGGGTTGATCACTGGTTTTAATGGTAATAAAAGTACCATCGGAAGTAATACTTGTAGCACCATATATTTTTGAATATACGGATGGAATTGAAGTTGCTGTTGGTAAAGCTGTGGTTGGCAAAGTGCTATCACTTTTTGAACAACTAAAAAATAACAAAGCGGTTGTTAATAAACTAAATATTTTAAAGGATTTTTTTGAATTCATTTTTTAGTTATTTTAAGGTTTTTGATTAGACTTTTGTTTTCAGAAAAGGTTTAATTTTTGAGTTTTACAAAAAATCTTTGCATCTTAATTTTAATTAAATTAAAGGAGTTTCAAACACTGTTGCTGTGTAATATTATAAATATATGAATTTATTATAAAATTAAAAAATTTGATAATAAATTTTATAAAATTTTGCTAATCTGATTGGATTTTTAAGCAATTCCATTATTAAATTCGGTTGGAAAACATAAAAAAATCTCTTTGTCTAAGTTTAAAAACTAGTAAAAGAGATTTATTTCGATTTAAAATTTAAAAACTAGATTATTGTTAATCTTGTACTTCAATTACTGCTGGTAATTACGCTAGTTTATTTATTCAAAATTTCTTAATATAATCCTTTAAACAATCATCCATAAAAAATTAATGAAAAATTGATAATCCATAAAAATAAACTAATCCGTAAAATGAATCTTTTGTAATAAATAAACTTATAAATGTTGTGCCAAGATTAATGCAAAATTTAAATAATTAAAACCCTAAATTTCTATGTACAATATATTTTCTTTTATTCAACTTTACTATTTATACTCAACTTTAATTGATATAAAATTTCCCAAAATATGATTGAAAAAAGTGCATTACTTATTATTGATGTTAAAATATTATAAGAATCATACTTTAAAAAAATATCTAAATTTCCAAACTTTAAAGCTAAAAAAAAACTTAAAAAACCTACAATAATTGAACAAAATAAGTTCAATAAAAAAGACCATTTCAATAAAAAGAATGAGTAAATAATATTTATTAGCACAAAACCTAACGGTAATGTTATGAACACTTTGTTAATTTTTAATATTTCGTCTAATGAAATTAATAGCGAAGTTGAAAACCAATAAATAATGAACAATAGTAAATAACTAATACTTCGATTTTTTAATTTCATTTTTATAAGTTACAGTCTTACAGTTGATTGAAATTAAATATATAATTTTATCAATTTCATTAATCATAATTTCTAACTTAATTTAACTTCTAATTAGTTTTCGGTATTTAATTCGTTTTGGAGTCAAATCTCCACCCAAACGTTTTCGCTTATTTTCTTCATATTCAGAAAAACTGCCTTCAAAGAAATACACTTCTGAATCGCCTTCAAAAGCCAAAATATGGGTACAAACTCTATCCAGAAACCAACGGTCGTGACTAATAACTACTGCACAACCTGCAAAATTTTCTAACCCTTCTTCTAAAGCTCGTAATGTATTTATATCCAAATCATTAGTTGGTTCGTCTAAAAGTAATACATTACCTTCTTCTTTTAAAGTCATTGCTAAATGCAATCGGTTTCGTTCACCACCAGATAGTGCTGAAACCTTTTTATTTTGTTCACTTCCGCCAAAATTAAATCGTGATAAATACGCTCGTGAATTCACTTGTCGACCGCCCATCATAATCAATTCTTGACCATCACAAAAGTTCTCCCAAATAGATTTATTTACATCAATATTAGAATGGGTTTGATCTACGTAAGCAATTTTTACAGTTTCACCAATATTAAATTCACCAGAATCTGCTTTTTGCTCGTCCATAATCATTCTAAAAATGGTTGATTTACCCGCACCATTGGGTCCGATAATTCCAACAATTCCAGCTTGGGGTAAAGTAAAATTCAAATTATCATATAATAATTTTTCACCAAATGCTTTGGCCACATTTTTGGCTTCAATAACATTAGTTCCTAATCGAGGTCCATTTGGAATATAAATTTCTAGTTTTTCGTCTAATTCTTTTTGATCTTCGTTTAACAGTTTATCGTAGTTCTGCAAACGGGCTTTTTGTTTTGTTTGTCGACCTTTTGCGCCTTGACGCACCCATTCTAATTCTCGTTCTAGAGTTTTTCTATGTTTTGAAGCAGATTTTTCTTCTTGCTCCATTCGTTTTGATTTTTGCTCCAACCACGACGAGTAATTTCCTTTCCAGGGAATTCCTTGTCCACGATCCAATTCTAAAATCCAACCAGCAACATTGTCTAAAAAGTACCTATCGTGCGTTACAGCAATTACGGTTCCGGCATATTGTGCCAAATGTTGTTCTAACCAAAGTACACTTTCGGCGTCTAAGTGATTGGTTGGCTCATCCAAAAGTAAAACATCAGGTTGTTGTAAAAGCAATCTGCACAAAGCTACTCTACGTTTTTCACCGCCCGAAAGTACATTTATGGGCATATCACCATCTGGAGTTCGTAAGGCATCCATTGCGATTTCAAGTTTAGTATCTAATTCCCAAGCGCCTAGAGCATCAATTTGATCTTGTAAAACGGCTTGACGCTCCATGAGTTTATCCATTTTATCTGCATTTTCATACACTTCGGGTAAACCAAACATATCATTTATTTTATTGAATTCGTCCAATACAGCAACGGTTTCTGCAACTCCTTCACGAACTACTTCAATTACGGTTTTGGTTTCATCTAAAATAGGTTCTTGTTCCAAGTAACCTACTGTATAGCCTGGTTGAAATACTACATCGCCTTGATAATTTTTATCAACACCCGCAATAATTCTTAAAAGAGATGATTTTCCGGAACCGTTTAATCCAAGTATTCCAATTTTAGCTCCGTAAAAAAAACTTAGATATATGTTTTTTAATACCTGTTTATCTGCTCCTTGATAGGTTTTACTCAATTTTTGCATTGAGAAAATTACTTTTTTATCGTCTGACATTTTAATTTATAATTTTAGATTTAAGAATGTGGATTTGAAATTTTGAAATTCTATTAAAGATTTCGGTTTGTAATTTGTAATTTATTAAACTCTTCCTTTGAGTGAACTAAAAACCCAAGCATTAGCCAAAAAACCAATACCAACGGTAACAAAGCCCCAACCAGCAACTTCATTATATTTAAAAGCGCCCATTGCTATAAGGATTAAACCCATAATTATCATTATGAAAGTTGCCCACGCTAAAACTGTATTTTTGTTCATTTTGAAATTATTTAACTGCAAATATCGGTAAAATTTTAATTTTTTTTACCTTGTTTTGTTTAAAATTTTGAATAAAAAAACTCCTCAATTTCTTGAAGAGTTTTTGAAAATATTTTAGTAAAAAGTTTTAAAATAATTTTTTTAGTTTTTGATCAATTTTGTAACACCT
>JBBRCJ010000015.1:0-52520 GCA_038204955.1 Flavobacteriales bacterium | reverse complement strand
ACAAGATTTTTAATTTATAAAATACTTTTTGTACCACGTATACATTCGCTCCTTAAATTAAAATAAATCAGTTCCAATAAAAAATATAAATTTAATTTGTGATAAAATTTTCAATCACAAAATAAAATCACTAAAGTTGTTGTTATTTTTTCATTTTGAAAATAAAATCACAAGTCTTGTTATTATTTTTTTAAATTTAAAAAATAATCACGAAAATCAATTTTACTTATAATACATTTAAAAATCAAAATCTTTTTTGAAATACATAACTAAATTGTAACTTTGTGCAAAATTAAAAATCACAGTAATGGAAAACGGAATATACGCAAAATTCAATACCTCAAAAGGACCAATAGTTGTAAAACTAACGCACGATGTAACTCCAGGAACAGTTGGTAACTTTGTTTCATTAGCCGAAGGGAATTTAGAAAACAAGATTAAACCACAAGGGACACCTTTTTATAATGGCTTAAAATTTCACCGAGTAATTCCTGATTTTATGGTACAAGGTGGCTGCCCTCAAGGTACCGGAACCGGTGATCCAGGTTATAAATTTGATGATGAGTTTCACCCAACTTTAAAACACGATAAACCTGGCGTTTTGGCAATGGCTAATTCTGGTCCTAATACTAATGGGTCACAATTTTATATTACGCATGTGCCAACATCTTGGTTGGATGGTAAGCATACTGTTTTTGGACAAGTTGTTGAAGGGCAAGATATTGTTGATGCTATTGCACAAGGCGATATTTTAGATACTCTAGAAATTGTTCGTGTGGGTGAAGAAGCTGAAAAATGGAATTCAGTAGAAGCATTTAGAACATTTGAAGGAGCCAGAAATAAAAAAATGCAAGCACAAAAAGAAGCAAATGAAGCCAAAATGGAAGCCTTAGCAGCCGGTTTTGAAAAAACTGAAAGTGGTTTACGTTATAAAATGATTCAAAAAGGAAACGGAAAACAAGCCGAGAACGGAAAAATTGTTGCCGTTCATTATACAGGTCAGTTTGAAGATGGAAAAGTATTTGACTCTTCAATACCAAGAAAAAAACCAATCGAATTTCCTTTAGGTCAAGGTAATGTTATTGAAGGTTGGGATGAAGGTATTGCTTTATTACAAGTTGGTGACAAGGCTCGTTTTGTAATTCCGTCGCACTTGGGTTACGGCTCTCGTGGTGCTGGAGGCGCAATTCCGCCCAATGCAACCTTAATATTTGATGTAGAATTGATTGATGTAAAATAATTAATATAATTTTTATAAAAATGATTCGTTAAAATTAATTTTAATGAATCATTTTTTGTTTAGATATATAAAAAAATAGTGATGAAAAAAATAATTTTGATATCCTTTTTACCAATTTTGGTAACTAGTTGCGCTTCAAAAACAGTTGTAACTGAAATTAAAAAAAATGACCCAATATCAATTCCTATTTCACAAAATGCTATCGTTTTGGAAACAAAAACTATCTCGGGTAAAGAGTTGTATGAAAACACTTGCGGAAATTGTCACCAATTTTATGCAACCACCGATTTTTCAAAAACCGACTGGAAATCGATTTTAAATCAAATGCAAAAAAGAGCTAAATTGAATGATTCTGAAATTGAATCCATTTATAGTTTTATAACTACTAATTTAAAATAAAGTCATACAATATTCACTTCTGCTTCAATTGAAATTCCAAATTTATCAAAAACAGTTTGTTGAACAATTTTTGAAACTTCTAAAATTTCTTGACCAGTTGCAGTTCCGTAATTAACAATTACCAAAGCTTGATTTTTATGAATTCCAGCATCACCAAAGCGTTTACCTTTTAATCCTGCCTGTTCAATTAACCAACCTGCTGGTACTTTTACCTCGGTTGTTGAAATATCAAAGTATTTCATTTCAGGAAACTTTTTATGAATGGGTTCAAAATCGGATTTTAAAAGTATCGGATTTTTAAAAAAGCTTCCACTATTTCCTAGTTCTTTTGGGTCTGGTAATTTACTTTTTCTAATGGCAATTACTGCATTGCTCACATCAATCAAAGTTGGATTGGTACAATTTTGATTTTCTAATTCTTTAATAATATCGCCGTAGGAGGTATTTATTTTATGGTTTTTTTTAGTCAATTTAAACACAACCGACGTTATTATAAATTGATTTTTGACTTCGTTTTTAAAAATACTTTCACGGTAACCAAACGTACATTCTTGATTTGTAAAGGTTTTAACAATTTGATTTTCGATATTTACAGCTTCGCAAGATATCATAGTGTCTTTAATTTCAGTACCATAGGCACCAATATTTTGAACTGGAGTTGTACCTACGTTTCCTGGAATTAAAGACATGTTTTCAAGTCCACCAAAATTTTGACTAATTGTCCAAAGTACAAATTCGTGCCAGTTTTCGCCTGCTGCTGCTTCAACCCAAACAAAATCATCAGTTTGATTGATTATTTTTTTTGATTTTAAATCGATGTGAATTACCAAAGCATCTATATTTTGGGTAAGTAACATATTGCTTCCACCGCCTAAAATAAATTTGCTTTTGTTTTTAAACTCAATTAAAATAGTTTTTAATTCCGATACGGTTTTAACTGCTACAAATTGTTTTGCAGTGGCTTCAATATTAAAAGTGTTGTACTTTTTTAGTGAAAAATTATTATGTATTTCCATTATAATTGATTAATCTTCCATTTGCAAAGCACGATTTAAAAAATCATTTAATGGTTTTAAAACGATTAATTTTAATGCTATTGTTTTGGCAAAATCGGGTTTTAAAATTAATTTATAGTCTAATTTTTGTGATGCGGTAAAGCTTTTTAATTTTAATAATTCAATTGCTGGATGTTCAGGATCGAAATTTTTTGGAGCACGTTTTAATTTGCTTGCTTCATCATGACTTAAATCAACGAATTCTTTTTTAAAGGTTTTTTCATTTATAATCTTTTCTAAATCTTCGTGAAAAAATTCAATTTCTTTACGAACCTTTTTTAATTCTTCGGGTTCAGGGTTGTACATTCCGCCTGCTAAAAAACTGGTTTCATTTTCAAAGTGAAGATAGTATCCTGGTGCATTTTTTCGGTTTTTATCAGTCGATAACCATACCGAAATATGCGTTTTATAGGGCGTTTTATCTTTAGAAAATCGGATGTCGCGGTTGATGCGAAAAGTGCAATTTTTAACTTCTAAAGGTTCTAATGATTTATCTAAAGGTTTCATTTCGGCTAAAATTGAAGCAATAAAACCGTGATAGTCTTTTTTATAATTTTCATACCGTTTTTTGTTGGCGTGCATCCATTCGGTATTGTTGTTTGCCTTTAAATCGTCAATAAACTGAATTGCTTCTTGAGTTAACATATACATTATTTTTGAGTTGGTAAACCTGATGTTGTCCAGTTGTCAATTCCGCCATCAAGGTTAATAACGTTTTTAAAACCCAATTCGGTTAGTTTTTGAGCTGCTTTTGCACTTCTTCCACCTACTTTACAATATACTAAAACTGGTTTTGATTTGTCTAGCTTTTCAACATTTACAGCAAAATCATCACTGTTCCAATCGGTGTTTTTTGAATATTTTAAATGTCCGCCTGCATATTCTTGTGTTGTTCTAACGTCTAATAGTTGTACTGTACTTTCGGTTTTGATTATTTTTTCAAATTCAGTTGATGAAACTGTTTTAAAAGTTTTGGTTTGTGAATTACAACTTGTTAAAGAAATTGCTGTTAAAAACAAAAACACTATATATTTTTTCATTAAAATAAATTTTAAAATTAAGTAGTAAAGAAAATTAATTTTTTGCGATTTTGCAATGCTTTTATGATTTTATTTAAAATGTAATTCAGTTTGTTACCCTAAGTTTTGCCCCAGACCGAAATGGAAAACTTTTTTAAAAAACGACTATTTTTTGTGGTTTCAAAATTGCGACCAACGGAAGCGCATTTTAAAACCAACAAAAAAAAGAGTTTGAAAAAAATTTGAAATGTAGGGCTGGAAATAGGCTCAAATAAAACTATCTACTTGAATATTCCTCCATTTTTAAATCGTTATCAAATGGGCTTTTGGTAAACGGATAAATGGCTTGTTTTACATATCCTTTTGGAAAATTGGCTTCTAGCAAACCAGTATCGTTTGGCCAAACGTTATCGGGTAAATAGTAGGTGCCAAAGATTCTATCAATAAAAGGAAAAATAGTAGCAAAGTTCTTTCCGTAATGATCAGAATCTTTACAATGGTGCCAATGATGGTATTGTGGAGTTGCGAAAATATATTTGATGAATCCGAAATTAATTCGGGTATTGGAATGAATTAAAACGGCGTGAATTGCCATAAAAACGATATACACATTAAATGTTAAAGTTGAAAATCCAAAAACATAAAGCGGAATAAATGCCATGGAACGGGTGACAAAAATGTCGATAAAATGGGTTCGCGAGCCCGCCAACCAATCCATATTCTCGGTAGAATGGTGAATAGAGTGAAACCTCCATAAAAAATGATGGCTATGAAAAAAACGGTGCGTTGCGTATTGAAAAATATCGGCAATTAAAAAAGCGAAAAATAATTGAATTATAAAGGGAAGACTTTGTACAAAAGTATGCAAACCTGAAAGTCCCATCCAACCGAAAAATAAAATGGCAGGTTTTTGAGTTATAGCTCCAAAAAATTGAATTAAAAGATGGCTTATTACAAAATACATTAGATCAGTGCGCCACTCGGAATGAAAAGTGCTTTGATCTTTTCGTTTAGGAAAAACCATTTCAATTGGAATAAAAATTACTGCCATTAACAATAAATCTAACAAAAGCCAATCCAATCCTAAATGCCATTTTGCTTCGCCTACTTGCGACGGCGCTACATTAAAACCGCTTAAAAGTACTGTGAGAGTACAAATTACCAATCCTATGACAGCCCATTTTTTTTGTTTGCTCAAGATAAAGCTTAAAATTCCGAAAATAAAAGAGGCAATAATTACTGCTGTTAACAAGGTTTTCATTGATTCGCCTGTATATACTTCACGAAATTGTGGTGTTGTTAATATTTCAGGGTATTTAAAACACAAAACGGCTAAAAATGAACTAATTCCAAGAAAAATAGAGAGATAACCACTAAGTTTTCCTTCACCAAATTTTACTGCTTCCTTAATTTCCATAACTAATTTTTTTGCTAATTTATTAAAATATATAGTATCAAATTAAAAATTACTTTATTTTTTTTGATGTGAAAAAAAACTAACTAACTTATTACCTTTGTAGTTAAAAAAAAAGAATGCGAATTGATATTATAACATTATTACCTGAATTGTTACGAAGTCCATTTGAAGCATCGATTATGAAACGAGCAATTGATAAAGGGTTGGTCGAAGTTCATTTTCATAATTTGCGAGATTATACTACCAACAAACAAAAAAGCGTAGACGATTATCCGTATGGCGGCGGCGCAGGCATGGTAATGACTATTCAACCAATTGACGATTGTATTGCTCATTTAAAAAGCGAACGTTCTTATGATGAAGTTATTTATATGTCACCCGATGGAGAGACATTAAATCAAAAAATGGCAAATTCAATGTCAATGTTAGGAAATTTAATTATTTTATGCGGTCATTATAAAGGAGTTGACCAGCGAGTTCGTGATCAATTTATAACTAAAGAAATTTCAATAGGCGACTATGTATTAAGTGGTGGCGAATTGGGTGCAATTGTTTTAAGCGATGCTTTGATACGATTGATTCCTGGAGTATTGAGTGATGAAACCTCGGCTTTAACAGATAGTTTTCAAGACGGATTGCTTTCGGGACCAATTTACACTCGTCCAGCCGACTATAAGGGATGGAAAGTGCCTGAAATTTTAACCAGCGGAAATTTTGGAAAAATTGACAAATGGAGAGATGAAATGGCATTTGAACATACCAAAACTAGAAGACCTGATTTATTAAAAGAATAAAATTATAAAATTTTAACAATCAACCTCTTAACAATAACGTTATGTTAACATTGAGCCGTTTAATTAATTGTAGTTTTGCAGCTGTTAGTTAGTTTTGTGCATGAAATTGAAATTGTCTTTGTTATGATCAAAGACAATTTTTTTTGTTTTAAAATAATTTTATTTTTAAAAAACTTATAAAAAATGATTATTTTTTTAAGTATAATTGTGAATTATTTAATAAGTTTACACAAAATATTTTTACAAATAATAAACCAAAAACCATTAAAATGAAAAAAATCAGTACCATTTTCCTTTTGTTTCTTTGTTTCGCTTCTTTTAGTCAAATCAAAGTTATTGAAGTTGTACCTGTTGAAAATTTAGGACGTGTTAATAATTTTCATATCCAAAAAGTAGGTACCGAATATAATATCTATTTTATGAGTGTTAAAGCAGAAGATGATGATCAACCTGCAAGCATGAAAAAATTTTCTTTTAAAAATGTAAATAATGATTATGCTACTTTGTACAATATCATTATAAGCGGTTTTACATCAAACGTTTTAAAAGACACAAAATTAGAATTACCCAATAATTATGTTTGGTTGCATTACGAAAAAGAAACTAATAAAGTTACTTTTCAATTTATGCTTTTCAATAAAGAATCTGTACCATCTGGAGTTTCTGAACCGTTAACAAAAGAAGAAGTAATGAAATTATTTCAAAAAGTTTAATTTTAAAATTTTTACAGATAAAAATTTTATAAATTGATGAAGTTAAAAGTTATTTTAAATAATTTAAGGTAACTTTTAACTTATTTTTTTAAAAAATTAAGCACTTCGTGGTTAAAAACTGCAGGCTGTTCAACATTTACTACATGACCACAGTTTTGAATTACAATTAATTTTGAAGATTTAAAGTGTTTTTCTACCACTTTTTTAACAATTGGAAGAAACATATAATCTTCTTCTCCCATTACGTAAAGTGTTGGAATATTAAGTTCTACTTGTCGAAACCATTTTAAAACTGGATTTATTTCGGCAGTTAATTTAAACCATTTAATAAATTCTTTTTGATATAACTTTTTAGCTTCATTTATAAAAAGTAATCTTGACTGTTTGTGATTTTTTTTGGGCATTATCACAAAGGCAAACAATTTATATAACATTAAATAAGGCAATACATACTTAAATATATTTCCAACTCGCATTAAAATTTGAGAACGAAAATTCATTTTTAAAATTGCACCACCAAATATCATTGACTCAACTTTTTCAGGTCGCATCTCTGCCAATTGCCGTATCACTATTGAACCAAGTGAGATGCCTACAAAATGTGATTTTTCAATTTTTAAATATTCAATTACCTCAACTATGTCATTTGCAATTGCAGAAAAGGTATATTTTTGTTTCATTGCATTTTTAATTGGCGATTTAGAACTGCCGTGACCACGCAAATCAAGTAATAAAACGTTAAAGTGTTTTTGAAATTCACGAATTTGTTTGAACCAAACCGACGAACTTCCGCCTGCACCGTGAACAAATGTGACCCAATCGGCACTAGTTTCATTTTTATAAATGGTGTAATTAATCACTTTTTAATTTTTTGCTAAAGTAGGTAATAAATTTAGATTTTAGATTCTAGATTTTAGATTTTTGAATGTAACTCTTTGAAATAAATGAACGCTTTTAACAAGCGACTACCGTACCACGAGAAAAATTCGCCATCAACAAAAATTATTTTAGCATTTGGAACAATTTTTTGAATTTCATTTAAGTGGCTTTTTTTAAATGGAAATGGTTCGGAAGAAAGCAAAATTAAATCTAAATTTTGTAAATTTTGCAATTCTATTTCAGGATATCTATTTTGATCTTTAAAACTATTTTGAAACTTATTTAGTAGTAAAAGCTCATTGATAAATGTTCCATTACCTGCAATCATATAAGGATTTGCCCAAATAAAGTAGGCCACTTTTAAAATAGGTTTATTTTTAATAAAAATTTCGAAATCATTACTTGCAATTTTAATTTTGTCTATCCAATTTTGGGCTTCAGCTTGTTTTTCGAATAGTTGACCAAAATCGTGAATCATTTTTAAATTATCTTCAATTGTACTAATGTTGGTTACCCAAACTGAACAAAATTTAGATAACACTTCGACAATTTCTTGAGTGTTTTCCTCTTTATTTGCAATGATTATATCGGGTTTTAAAAGTCGAATTTTTTCGTAATTGACATTTTTTGTACCCCCAATTTTAGTTATAGATTTCAATAAATGATTTGGATGTACGCAGAATTTTGTGATTCCAACTAGGTTCTCTTCTAAACCTAAATCAACCAAAAGTTCCGTTTGAGAAGGCACTAATGAGACTATTATTAAAGGGGTTTTTTGTAAAACATGAACAGTTCCAAGTTGATCAATTAATGTTTTCATATTTACTTACCAAAAAAATATTATTTTGTAAAGGTTAAAAAATTATTTATTATTCAAAATAACTTCCATTTCTAGTTGCATTTTTTGGGCTTCACTCCTAGCCTTTTCTGCAAAATCAAGTTCCGAAGAAGCATAAATAATTCCTCGCGAAGAATTAATAAGTAAACCAATATTTTCATTCCTTCCAAATTTGCAAACCTCGGTTAAACTGCCTCCCTGAGCGCCTACACCTGGAACAAGTAAAAAACTATCTGGAATAATTTTTCTTATTTCTACAAAGTGTTCTGCTTTGGTAGCACCAACAACATACATTAAATTTTTAGCGTTTTTCCAAGTTTTTGAGGTTTCAATTACTTTTTTATATAATTCTTTTCCGTCAACATTTTTGGTTTGAAAATCAAAAGCACCTTGGTTAGAAGTTAAAGCTAAAAGTATGGTGTGTTTGTTTTCAAATTCTAAAAAAGGCTCTACAGAATCTTTACCCATATAGGGCGTAACTGTTATAGCGTCAAAATTTAAATCGTCAAAAAAAGCTTTGGCATACATTGTTGATGTGTTTCCTATATCGCCACGTTTTGCATCGGCAATAGTGAAAATTTTGGGATATTTTTCATTAATGTAATTGATAGTCTTTTGCAAAGCTTGCCACCCTTTTACACCATAAGCTTCGTAAAAAGCAGTATTGGGTTTATAGCTAACACACAAATCATGAGTTGCATCAATTATGACTTTATTAAACTCAAAAATAGGATCTTCAAGCTGCAATAAATGTTTCGGTATTTTATTTAAATCAACATCTAAACCAATACAAAGAAATGATTTTTTTTGTTTGATTTGTTGGATTAGTTGATTTGTTGTCATTTTTTATTGAGAGTTTTCAAAGTTAATAAATAAAAACTTTACTTTTTTGTTTAGCCCTGAGTAACTTACTTTGTATTTATTTAGATTGGAACTCGTAAGACTGCTTATTTGGAGTGGCCTTTAACAACTTTTTTTAGGCAGTTATAACGGAACTCAGTAATGATGTTGCCTTATAAATTCTGATGTGATACTACAAAAAAGTAATTGATATAAAAAAAGCGTTCATTTTTTAGATTGAACGCTTTTAATTATTATTTTACCAACTTTATTTCTACACGTCTATTTTTTGATTTTCCAGCAGTTGTTTTGTTGCTTGCAATTGGTTTTGCACTTCCAAAACCATCCGATGTTAAGCGTGTAACTGCAATACCTTTTAAAACTAAATATCCTTTTATTGCTGCAGCTCTATTTTTAGATAAAATTATATTTTTCTTTGGCTTTCCAGCATTATCAGTATACCCTTCAATTTTAAAATTGGCGGTTTGATATTGATTCATTACAAGTGCCATTGCATCTAAATTTGAAAAAGATTCAGATTTTATAGTTGCTTTTCCTGTATCAAATAAAATTGATTTAGAGTATTCATTTAAAGTTTCTAATACCTTTTTATCAACTTTTGGTGCCTCTACTGGTACTTCAATTACTTTTTCTGGACAACCAAAATTAGCAACGCTACCTTTTTCGGTTGGACATTTATCGTCTTTGTCTAAAACGGTATCTCCGTCTGTATCAAGATACGGACAACCTTTATTTTCGATAGCTCCAGCAACATCAGGACATTTATCATCTTTGTCAAAAACACCATCTTTGTCTTTGTCTGGGTAAGGGCAACCTTTGTTTTCTTTAACACCAGCAACATCTGGGCACTTATCGTCTTTGTCTAAAACGCCATCGCTGTCTCTGTCAGGATAAGGACAACCTTTGTTTTGAGTTGGACCAGAAACCTCAGGGCATTTATCGTCTTTATCGAATGTACCGTCTTTATCTTTATCTTCCCAAGGGCAACCTTTATTTTCAACTGGCCCTGCAACATCAGGACAATTGTCGTTTTTATCAATAACTCCGTCTCCGTCTTTATCCTTTTTTTTACCTTGGTATACCGGTATTTTTAAACCTAAATGAAGATCAACTCCCTTTGATTCTTTAGAAATTAAATTAGTAATAACTGAACCAGACCCTACAAATAAGGGTCCTATACGAAATCCTAATCCAGCTTGAGTACCGTTATATTGCAAATAAGATACTGGTAAATAAAAACTAAACCATTTTACTTCATAACGAGGTGTTACTGAAAAAGTGTTTTGAATTGAGTTGGTGTTAAGTGCATTTTTAGTAATTAAACTGTAATCAATATTAGTATTCAAATAAAATTTTCTAAAAAAATTCCAATCTATATTGGCATGAGCTGCCATTGGTAAGTTGGCTTTTGATGAAGCATTTTCACCAATCTTTAAATATAAATTATTTAAAACATTAGCAGTACCATTTTGAGCATCATATTGTGCTTGTGATACTAAATTACTAACATTAAATGTCTTTTCACTAGTATTCTTGTAATTAATTGAGCCAAAATCCGTTATTGAAGCTCCAATTCGTAATAGGTATTTATTCAGATTTTTATCATCATCCGAAAAATCAGCATAATTTGGACGGTATTCATAAGTGAACCCCAAATCGGCTCCAAAACCAGTTCCAGGGTTTTTTGTATCAGCATAAAAAACCTCATTATTATTATTAACGGTATTGTTTGAATATCCTCCATAGGTAATAACTCCAGTAGAAGCTATTGTACTTGCTGGAATATTTGCATCATTCCGAATATAATTTACAGATACGTTGTTAGCATTGATGTAAGTATTTCCATACCCTTGAAGATACTTTATTGAAATTCCCGCTTTTAAAAAATGTTGTTCTTTGTTAAGTAAAACAGTAGCGTAAGTTAAACCAATTTCTGACCAAGTATTGGCTACAATATTAAAATTTTGACTTGTTACATTAAACGTTTTATTAAACCCGTCACGTAAAACATTATAATAATCTCCGCTAATACCTGTAACATTTGCAATTCCTCGAGCACGAGTAAAAATAGCGATAGAATGTTTTGGAGCTAAATTAAACATAAACGAAGGCCCTAGTACATCAATATTAGCAACAAAATTATTATTTGATGAAGGAAAAAATTTAGATTCTTTTTCTAAATCGTAATTACTATTGATTGCTTTAAAGATATCTATTCCGTAATAATCATTTCCTCCTAAAGCACTAATTGAGAATAAATTAATATCGGTTTTAAAACGAGAATCAACAATTGATGATGGATTATTAATTACTCCATGTACGCCAGCATAATTATCATTTAAATAACCCAAATAAGATTGTGCCTTAGCAAATGAAGTTATTAAAAGCAATATTAAAAATAATTTTTTCATTGTAAATGTTTAATAATTAAAACTATAAATTTATTATTTTTTATCTAAAAAAAAATTAAAACACTTCGTTTTCTTTTAATTTTTCCATATTGTTAACTAATTGTAATTCTTCAACAAACTTTTGGATTTTTCCATTCATAACACCATCCATATCAAAAACGTCTAATCCTATACGATGATCCGTTACACGACCTTGTGAATAATTGTAGGTTCTAATTTTAGCCGAGCGGTCGCCAGAGCTTACTTGCGATGTACGTTTAACAGCGTCTTCTGCTTGCTTTTTGGCTAATTCTTGATCATATAAACGAGAACGTAAAACGGTTAAAGCCTTGTCTTTATTTTTATGTTGTGATTTTTGATCTTGACATTGCGCTACTAATCCCGATGGAATATGCGTCAATCGAACCGCTGATTTTGTAGTGTTTACAGATTGTCCGCCTGGACCTGAAGAACAGAAAAAATCAACACGAACGTCATTCATATCAATTTGAACATCGAACTCTTCCGCTTCTGGCAATACCATTACCGTTGCAGCCGATGTGTGCACTCGTCCTTGGGTTTCCGTTTGAGGAACTCGTTGCACGCGGTGCACGCCTGCTTCAAATTTCAATGTTCCGTAAACATCTTCACCTGAGACTTCAAAAATAACTTCTTTAAATCCGCCCGAAGTTCCTTCATTCATATCAACAACTGATGTTCTCCAGCCACGGCTTTCACAATATTTGGTGTACATTCTAAACAAATCTCCTGCAAAAATTGAAGCTTCATCGCCACCAGTACCTGCACGAACCTCAACCATTACATTTTTGGCATCTTCAGGATCTTTCGGAATCAGTAAAAATTTTATTTCATCTTCCAACTCAGGTAAACGATCTTTGGCTTCATCAAGTTGCATTTTGGCCATTTCAACCATTTCAGCATCAGAACCATCAGCGATAATTTCGTTGGCTTCCGTCATATTTCCGGTTACCGAAAGTAACTCTTCCCGTTTTTCCATCAAATTTTTAAGCCCTTTGTATTCTTGATTTAGTAAAACATATCGTTTTTGATCAGATATTACATCGGGTTGAATAATCAAATCCGAAATTTCATCGAAACGTTGCTTTACATATTGAAGTCTTTCTAACATTTTAAGTTCACTTTAATTCGGGTGCAAAAGTAGTGAAAAGTTTTCAGAATGCAGATTTCAGAATGCAGATTTTAAATTTCATAATAAAAAAATATTCAAATTTATGCCTTTAACTTTTTAACTAGTTCAAGTGATCATTAAGTTCAAAAACAAAAAACGCACTAATTAAGGTCTTTTGCAATATTCACTTTAAAAAAATAAAGCCAATTTAACTCTTAATAATAAATACAGTTAGATTTTAAAATTTGTAAAATCTGAGAATTTTCATATATTTACTTTTAAAAAAATTTATGACTTCAATAAAATTATTCCTCTATTGTATATGCTTTATTTTATTTTTTATTTCGTGTAAAAAATACGATTCTCTAGGAAGAGAGATAAAAGAATATGAAAAAATTAAAAATGCGAGTTGGTTACTTGGTGAATGGCTCCATAAAGACAGTTTAGGGACTTTATATGAAAATTGGCGTGTTGAAAATGATAGCATAATGATAGGTAATTCTTATTTTGTAAATAAACAAGATACAATTCATTCAGAAAGTATTGAACTAACAGAAAGTAAAGAAATAATGGTTTATGAAACTTCAATTAAAGGCGAAAATAATGATGAGCCAATTCCGTTTCAATTAACAGAAAGCACGGATAGTATTTTATTTTTTGAAAATCCAAAACATAATTATCCAAGTAATATTAAATACGTTTTAAACAAAGATAAAAGTTTAAAAATTACTGTTTCTGGAACTCAAAAAGGTATTATTAGTGCCATTAATTATTCGCTGATTCGAGTAAAATAGTCAAAATATAAAACTTTTTTCAGATTAGATTTCACGAATTTTGATAGATAAAATATTTAAATTGAGTTTTAGGCAATTTTTTAAAGAGAATTAATAAACGCTAACAATTCGTTACGTTTTTGAGTAGATAATTGTTTGAATTTTTCTTTTGAGTTTTGTGCTTCACCACCGTGCCAAAGTATGGCTTCGGTTATATTTCTGGCACGACCATCGTGTAAAAAATTAGTATGTCCATTTACAATTTGTGTTAATCCAATTCCCCATAAGGGTCTAGTTTTCCATTCGGATCCGTTGGCTAAATAATCAGGACGATAGTCCGATAAACCAGTTCCCATATCATGTAAAAGCAAATCAGTATATGGATAAAATGTTTGGTTAGATATAGAGGCAATAGCATTAAAACTCGATTGTTGTTTCGGTGTATGGCATTTTACACAGCTAATTTCTTCAAAAGTTTTTGCCCCACGACGAACTTCAATACTAGTAATATTTCTGGCGGCAGGAACGGCTAATGTTTTACAATAAAGCGCAACTGCATTTAAAATTGAACTTGAAATTTCTGGATCGTCATTTAAACCATCCTGTCCGTTACTTTGGTCAAACCCTGTCTCATTAGGAAAAACATAATTAGTTACACCCATATCTTCTACATAAGCACCAGCACATTGTACTAAAACTGAAGATGAATTTGCTTTCCAGCCGAATCGTCCTAATTTAGTTTGATTTAAAACTGGATCCCAAACATAATTGGCTTTTCCTGAAATTCCGTCATTGTCCGAATCATTTATGTCTTGTTTTAATAAAATGTTGACTTCTGAAATGGCTTCTAACAAACCTAACCCAAAAACAGGTGTAGCAATTCGTGGTGACAACATTATATTTGAAGGTAATGCAATGTAGGAATCTACCAAAGTAAAAACTGGTTTTCGCAAACTTACAACAGTACCGTCTGCCAAGGTTTCATTAGTTATTGTGAGATTGTATTGATAACGTGCTTCAGGAACGCTACCAAAAACAGCTTGATTTTGAATTTGCGTTCCAAATCCTGGTATCGGATTTGGACTACCGTTAATTGAAACTCCCGGAACACTTCCTCGCAATAACAAGCCGCTTAAATTGTTAATAGTACTAGGAAATGCCGATCGACCATCTTTAACGTGACACGAAACGCAAGAAGTATTATTAAAAATATTTCCTAAACCACCATTTACAGTAGCTGGAGCGGTTACAAAGGCTTGTTCAAATTGAGCATCACCAAAAGCGTGATTAGCAAAATCAGTACCTGTAGCATTTGGAGCAACCGTGCTAAAAGCATTACTATTATCTGAAAAAATGGTGGTTGCACCACCGGCCAATTGCCGTTCGGATAAATTTGGTAAATCTTCGTATACTTCATTATCCTCGTTTTTAGAACACGATGATAAAAATAGTGTTGTAATAACTAATAGGAATACGTTTTTTTTCATACTGATTATCTATTATATTTTGTTTTTCTTGAAAATAAAGACGTAAAGCAGTCCGTCTTTACAATTGAAAATAATATTTTCTTAATACAACTAATTCTATAATTTTGACAACAAATCTTTGATATCTCCATCAAGCAATTGTTGTACTTCTAAAACTTTGTTTTGCGCATTGGCAACTGCCAAACGGTCATTAAAAATTGCCGAAGCAAAGGTTCCCGAAATAACATTTATTGCATCAATAGCCTCTGAGATTTTAAATCTTACAATGGCATCTAAATCAGGTTTTCTCATCTTTACAATATCTGTTAAACCTTTGCCATCCCAACCATTATAATCGCCTAAATAAATGTTTTGAATACCAATAAGGTTGTTTGCTAAATCAAATTTTGAACTTTGGCTGTATTGTGATTCATCTAAATCAGGATTAGCCGTTCCTCCCGCTCCACCATTTAAAGCATTTTCAATTTTAGAGTTGGCAACTTCATCTGCAGTACCAGATGTTCCATCAATTAACTCAATGATAGCCGATTTTTGGGTAGTATAAATAGTACTATTGGGTTGACCAGCATTAATTAAATTGGCTACATAATTGTCTTGACTTTCCAACCAATAATTATATAAACTTATAGCTCTAAATGCTAAATCAGCACAAGTTGCTTTAATGTACAAAACATCTCTTGAGGTTAAATCGCTAGCGGTTTTAGTACCTAAAGTTCCCCAAACCAAATATTCTATAGTATGAAAACCTCTAGCTTCGTTATTCGTATTGAGTAATGCAGTGTTTATAACGGTTGAGCTTGATAAAATTAAATTTATTGAAGTTGTATTTACTGGCCAAGAATCAACTGCAATATCAATAACGCCAATTGCACCATCGGTTAAAACGGGTCCAAAAGCAAAACTTTCAGATTTTTCCCAAGGAACACGAGCAGCTAACCAAGCATTTTTTACAGCAGTTAAAGTAGCATTGTTTCCAATAATTAAATTATCTGATGCCAATTTTAATTCATTAGCTTTTAAACTAAAATCTTTTAAAGTTTCAGATATTACATTATTTCCGATATTGGTTAAAACAGCTTTGTAAACTTCTAAATTTTTATCTGTTGGCGATACAATATCATCTGTATTAGGACTACAACTTAAAATTGTTATCACAAATGCTGTAAGAATTCCTAATTTTAATATATCTATTTTCATAATTGAAATGTTTTATAATTTATGAGTGAAATCGCTATTTTATCTTCCAAATAATTAGATTGCAAAAGTATTTACTATTTATATTAATTCCAAATAAATATATAATTATTTTAATTCAATCTCAATAAATAAAAAATTAAATTTTAAAACTCTCATTTTAAATTAATTATAAAATACTAAAAGACTAATGAATGTTAAATGATTAGAATTAATCTAAATAAATTTTGATAATACAAAAAAGTAAAACTATATTTGCATCGTTATTTTTAATTATTCCAAATAAAATATAACCAATTTAAAATACATTTTAAGATGAATTTCAAGAAAATCATACTCACAATTATTATTGTTTTTTGTAGTCAATTAACAAAAGCACAACAAACTATAACCTTAGAAGAAGTTAAGCTAGAAAAAATAAAAACGGTAAACGGTGTTGGGCATTTACCTCCAACCAAAGACGGAATTATTTACGCTGGCAAAAAAACCGAAGTCATTTTAGTGGACAGCTTGGATGCTAATAAATCAATTAACAATACCAGACAAATTTTAGGAAGAATTCCAGGTTTGAACATTGTAGAAACAGAAAGCAGTGGTTTTACAGCCAACGGAATTGCTACTCGAGGATTGAACCCAGTGCAAAGTATAGAAATGAATACCCGCCAAAATGGTTACAACATTTCGGCCGACACTTACGGTTATAACGAAGCCTATTATATTCCTGCAATGGAAGGAGTAAGTAGAATTGAAATGGTTCGTGGTGCAGCATCGTTGCAATTTGGGGCACAATTTGGCGGAATGGTAAATTATGTAACCAAAGACGCTCCAAAAAATAAACCATTTGAGTTTACCACTTCACAAACTATAGGTAGTTTTGGTTTGTACAATTCTTTTAATTCTATTGGAGGAAATTATAAAAAAATAAGTTATTATGGATTTGCACAATATAGATATATGGAAGGTTATCGACCTAATAGTGAGCAATCACAATTGTCAGGTTTTGGAAAAATTCAGTACACACCTTCTGATAAATTGAACTTTGGAGTAGAATATTCATTATTACGAAACAAATTAAAAATGCCAGGCGGATTAACCGATGATCAATTTAATACCAACCCAAGACAATCAACTAGAACTAGAAACTGGTTGGAAAGCCCGTGGAATGTAGTTACTGCATTTTTAAATTACAAGCCAACCGAAAAAAGCAATTTGAGTTTAAAAACTAGTTATTTATTTAGCAAAAGAGCTTTGGTTTGGCGCAACGAAGATGGTGGTCCCGAAGCCGATGATGTTATTGACCCAGTCACAAATCTATTCGTACCAAGGGAAGTTGGTAAAGAAGCTATGAACAATTCTACTACCGAAGTGCGGTATTCTCAAAAATATAATTTATTTAATAACGAATCTACTCTGGCTGGAGGATTACGACACAGTTCTGCTTGGTTTAAGCGTCAAGGTGGTGGCGAAGGTACAACAGCAAGCGATTTTGATTTGAATATTACTGGTGATTGGGGTTACGATTTAGATTTTACAACTACCAATTTTGCTCCATTTGTAGAAAACATAATCAAAATAACAGATAAATTTTCTGTTACGCCAGGTTTTAGATTAGAATATTTAAAAAGTACTATTAAAGGTAAAAAAGAGGTTGACGGTGAAATTCAGAATGTAAACGAATCAAAAACTAGAACTTTTGTTTTATTTGGAGTTGGAACTGAATTTAAAACATCAAACAATACAAATATTTATGCCAACATTTCTCAAGCCTATCGCCCAGTGGATTATGGTCAATTAGAGCCATTTGGTGTAACTTCTAAAATTGACCCAAACATGAAAGATTCTAACGGATTCAATTCTGATTTAGGATTTAGAGGAACGATAAGCAATTATTTAAACTTCGATCTTGGAGCGTTTTATTTAGCTTACAATAATCGAATTGGAGTTGTAGTTGGCGAATATCCAATTTCGGGTTACAGTTATTCCATCAGAAAAAACATTGCCAACAGTGTACATAAAGGAATAGAAAGTTACGTTGAATTTAATTTATTAAAATTTTTAGATACTAAATCGACTTATGGCTTGAGTATTTTTAATTCTTTTGGATACACCGATGCAGAATATACAACAGGTGATTTTAAAGGAAAAAGAGTGGAAACAGCCGTAAAAGTTATTAATAGAGTTGGTTTGATTTTCGGAACAAGTAACTTTTCATCAACATTTCAAGCCAATTATACAGGTGATGCCTTTGGCGATGCTTCAAATGTTGCATTAAGTTCAGATCCTTTAGCAGGGTATATTCCTTCATATACCGTTTTAGATTTTAGTTCACAATATCGATTTGAACACATTTCGTTTAAATTTGTTATAAACAACATATCTAACAAGCATTATTTTACCAGACGAACTGACGAATATCCTGGTCCAGGAATAATTCCAGCAGTAGGACGTAGTTTTTATTTTGGTTTCACCGCTAAGTTTTAAATTACAAGATAATTATTTAATTTAAAAATCTGATTATTTTTACGATTTACGCAATTTAATAGTTTTTAATTAGAGATACAATAATATTTTAAACCGCTAATTTTCAAGGGATAATACTTTTTATTTAAATTAATTTTTGTTTAAAAAAAAATAAAATTTTAAATTTATAGTTAAAATACTTGCTTAACCCGTTAATTAGACGGACATTGCATAACATTTTTACATTATTTAAAAATTATAAATCTTTGCATTATATTTGAAACTATATAATTTTTAAAATTATTATTAATCAAAGTAAAACCATATTAATTATTTTAACGTAATTGCTATTAAATCTTTTAAAAATTTTGTCAATGAAAATTAAAAAACTACTCTATTTCATTTTATTTGTAAGTACTACTACTTTTTGTCAAAAATTTACGTATGCTCCTTATTCGGAATTTTTAAATAAATACGTTTCATTGACTGGAAATGTTAATTATGACGAGATTTATTTAAATAAAACCGAATTAGACCTAATTATCAAAAACTTTGAAGATAACACTCCAAACGAAAAGGCAACTAAAAATGATAAAATGGTTTATTGGATAAATTCTTATAACCTTCATATGATTAAATTAGTTATAGAAAACTATCCGTTAACTTCAATGAATGCAATTGTTGAACCTTGGAAAGTTAATTTTGTAAATTATAAAGGCATAGTAATTTCATTAGATTATATTGAAAATGAGATTTTAAGAAAAATGAACGACCCTAGGGTTTTGTTTGCTTTAAACAGTGCGTCAATTTCATCTCCAATTTTAAAAAATGAAGCTTATGAAGTGGCTAGCTTGGATAAACAATTAAATTCAAATTGCCTATTCTTTATTAACGACACTACAAAAAATTCAATAACAGCCGAAAAAGCAGTTTTATCAAAAATATTTTTATGGTATGGTATCGATTTTTCAAATAATATCAATATGATAAAATTTATAAATCAATTCTCACTTACTAAAATATCTGAAGCAACTCAAATTTCTTACAACGAGTTTAATTTCGATTTGAATAAATAATTCCTATTTAAAATATAATAATTAATTGCAATGAAAAAATTACTTTTTATTACACTGTTTAGTGTATCACTATCTTTTGCCCAAAAAATAAATTATTTTAATTATGATTTATTTTTGCAAAATTATGTAACTAGCGAAGGTGTTGTAGATTACGACAAAATTTATAAGAATAAAGAAGCTTTAACTAAAGTTTTAGAGGATTTTGAAAAAACCAAACCAAATATCTATTGGTCAAATAAAGAGAGTATAGCGTTTTGGATTAATTCATACAATTTATATTCAATTAAAATTGTAATTGATAATTACCCAATAAAAACAATCCGTGAAATTGGCGATGCTTGGAATAAAAATTTCATACCTTCAAGAGGAGCCTTGGTTTCTTTAAATTATATTGATAACGAAATTTTGAAATCGCTAAATGAACCTCGGTATCATTTTGCAATCAATTGTACCTCTTTTTCTTGTCCAAATTTTAGACAAGAGCCTTATGAAGCAGAAAAAATTGGTAGTCAGTTAGAAGATTGTGCCATTAAATTTATCAACGATAAAACTAAAAATACAATTACTCCAAGAAAAGTAATTTTATCTAAAATATTTGATTGGTATAAACCTGAATTTGTTTTAGACGGGACATTAATTCAATATTTAAACAAATATTCCGAGGTTAAAATTAAAGACGACGCTGCAGTAATTTATGAAGAGTACGATTGGAACTTAAGAAAAGTAAATTAGTTTAAAACTAAAAAAGGGATTCAAAAATTTTGAATCCCTTTTTTTTAAAGCATAAAAATTACGGAAGCAAAACTCTATCTGTAATATGAACTATACCATTTTTACAAAAGATATCTGGAATAGTCATATTGGCAACATTAGTGCCATTTCCAGGGCCTTTAACTGTTAAAACTCCATTATCAAAAGCACCTAAAGTTAAAACTTTCCCGTTAACCGAAGTTATGGTTCCCGCATTTAATTCGGATGTGAATTTTGCTGTTACAAAAACATTAGTCAAAAGCACTTGGGTAACTGTTGCTACTGGTAATGCTCTAATATCTGCTGGAACATTCATAGGAATTCCTAAAATAATACCTAACTGTTTAAATGCTGCATCATTTGGTGCGAACACAGTGTAAGGCCCATTTGGTGCAGATAATGTACCTGCTAAATTACAATAAATAACAGCTTCCAATAAAAATGTTAAATCAGGCGAATTAAAAACTTTGGATTGTGCAACAGCAATAGTTGATTGAGCCACATCAAGTCCGGTAGCAAGCAAAACTTTATCTACAACGTGAATGGTTCCGTTTGATGCTACAATGTTGGTAGCAAGTATTTTTGATCCATTAACATAAGTATCGCTTCCGCGAGATATAAATCGTCTGTTTTCGCCTAATGCAGAACCATAAGTACTTCCAATCATAAATGATGCAAATGGCCTATCGCCATTGCCAACAGCATAATAAAGTGTATTTGTTAAAAAATCTCTATTCAGACTAACTAAATCATTTGCATTATTGAACCCTAAACGAGCAAATGCGGCATTATTTGGAGCAAAAACAGTAAATTTTCCAGACGAATCAGCTGCATTAGGTGAGGATAATAAGTTAACAGCATTTCCATATATTGCTGCGCTTTCTAAAACACTAAAATCAGGATTCGAAACTGCAATACCAGCTATAGTATATTTTTTTTCTTCATTTGACTCGCAAGAAATAAATCCTAATGTCAAAATAGCAAATAATAAAACTTTTTTCATATTTTTAATTTTAAATTTTTCTTAAAGATAATAAAATAGTTTATTTTAGCAAAAAAATCATACAAAAATGAAAACAAAAATTAATTTAGTTGCCACATTATTAATTATAAGTAGTATTAATTGTTTAGCTCAAAGCCCAGTAAGTGGTTTCATGAAGGAAAAAGGAAAAGGCGCTATTGCGGTATCTTATTCTTTTGAGAAATATAATGAAGTGTACTTTAATGCCGAATTAGTAAAAGGAATTCCGGTTTTTAATGAGGTGCAAACTACTGCAGTAAACGTTTATGGTAATTATGGAATTACTAATAAATTGGAAGCGGTTGTAAGTTTACCATACATTAAATCAGTTGGTAAAGGTGAAGAAAGCTTTTTAGCAGCAAATGGGTTCGAAAACCAACGAAGTGGTTTGCAAGATGCAAGTTTGTTTTTGAAATACAAAGCCTATTCACACCGAATGGATGAAGGAAATTTTGATTTCTTATTATCATTAGGAATTCAAACACCCGTTGGAGGTTACAAAGCCGATGAAGGTTTTCAATCGGTAATTGCAATTGGAAACAGCGGAACCAAAGGAATGGGATTGGCAATAGCACAAGTAAAATTGGATAATGGTTTGTTTTTAACGGGTCAAGCAGGATATAGAATTTCTACAAATAAAGTACCAAGTGCATTTGTATCTGAAGTAAAAGTAGGTTACGCAGCGAGTAAAATATATACCGATTGTTGGATCGCTTTTCAAAAATCTAGCACTAAAGGAACTGATATTTTGCAACCAGAATTTCAAATATTTTTTCCTGCTACTCAAGTAAATTATGCCCGAGTTGGTTCCGATTTATACTTTCCAGTTTACAAAGGATTTGGAATAAATTTTGGATTAAATGCATTCGTTGCAGGTCGAAATTTAGGAAAATCAGCAGGATATTCTGTTGGATTGGTTTCTAATTTTTAATAGAATTCACAAAAAATTTAAAATCCGATTCATTGAGGCGAATCGGATTTTTTGTTTTAATACAATTCCACTTCCAACGATAATGGAATATTAGTTTTCAAATCCATCCAAGTGCCAATTATTTTTTTATTATTAATAAATTTGGCATTAATTTTTGCAGTAGCATTTCCGTCTGTATTATTTTCGCTTAATTCAAAAGTGTCATCGGTAAAACTTCCGCTACATAAAATAGTTTCCCTGACTTTATCATACCAGTAAATTACATCTATTGAGCCGCCGTCATTAAATTGTTTTACCAAAACCGTTATTGGAATTTTTTTATCAATAAAACCTTTAAAAATTTTACCTTCAGGAGTTTCGGATACATAATTTTTATTTGCATTTAAAAACAAGGAGTTTCCATAATTTGATAAAAGTGGTTTTATTTTGGCATAATTAAACGGAATTTCATATTTATCCAATTCATCAATTCCTCTCATTGCGTGGTTCGAGCATCGTTCTCGAATTAAAATTATACTTTGATTGGCAAAATAAAAATTAGTGTAACTATTTAACTCACCAATAGTTATGTAACTCAAACAATCGGTGTACATAAATTTCTGCTCTTCTAGAGTTTCCCGCTCTGCCGATTTCTTTTTAGTTTTTTTAAGCTGTGCTGGAATTGTTTTTAAAAAATTTTGAATTTCATTTTTAACTTTGGTAATAAATTGTTTCTCAATCGATTCCAATCCACTTTCAGTAAAAACTTCTTTTAATAGTATAGGATTTCCTGTTTTAGCATTAAAATTTTCATAATCGTCAAACCCTTCAGGATATGCGCCATTAGTTTCTCCAGTAATAAACAAACTTAAAATTGATGCTGGAGTTTTATTTACTTTCCAACTATAAAATTCAGTGTATCCACAACAATTCTCTGGGTCGGAAGCCACTCTTTCAAAAGGATTTTTTTTAAATTTTTTGGGCAAATGCTCCAAATGTTTAATTTGTAAAAACGTATTTATTTTATCTGCAAGTTTTTCGTTTTTTGAATAAAAAATTTCAGG
Source organism: Flavobacteriales bacterium (assembly GCA_038204955.1). Taxonomy (GTDB): domain Bacteria; phylum Bacteroidota; class Bacteroidia; order Flavobacteriales; family Flavobacteriaceae; genus Flavobacterium. The sequence goes on along the minus strand of JBBRCJ010000015.1, from coordinate 29,030 downwards.
AAAATCGTTTTCTCCCAACGTTGGCAAAAGTTTTTTTACTTTAAAATCTTTCGATTGACCAAAACTTATTGATGTTAAAAGAATTAAAACAATTAGGTTTTTCATAAATACGTTATTTGATTCAAATGTAAAAAAAACTCTTTCAATTATTACAAGAAAGAGTTTTTTGTTTTCGTAAAGACGGACAGCAATCAGTCTTTACTTTATAAATTATCAATATCTGTAAAATAATTACCCTAATAAAATATCCTTAATTCAGAATTCCCAATTCAACCATACATTCTCGCATCATTTCATAGGTTCGTTGAATATCATTATCCAACCCAATCGAAAAACGAATTAAACCATCAGTCAAACCCATTTCAATTTGTTCCTCCAACGGAATTTCACTTGAAGTGGATGTTCCTGGAGCACTAAAAAGCGTTTTGTAAAAGCCTAAACTTACAGCTAAGTAACCCAAATTTCGGTGTTGCATCAACTCCATTAATTCGTTGGCTTTATCCAAACTTCCCACATCCAAGGTCATCATTCCACCAAAGCCATATTCGTGATTAATCATTTTTGAATAAATTTCGTGACTCGGATGGCTTTTCAATCCAGGATAAACGGTTTTTATGCCATCTTTTTCAAATTTTTCTGCCAGAAATTGCGCATTAAAACTGTGTTGTTTCATTCGTATATGAAGCGTTCGCAAATTTTTCATAACACTCGCACTCCTTAAACTATCCATTGTTGGTCCTAAAAGCATACTTGCTCCCGAATTCACATTTTTTAAACTATCAATAAATTCTTGACTTGCACAAGTAACTCCGCCCACAGTATCACTGCTTCCGTTAATGTATTTTGTTAAACTATGAATTACAATATCGGCACCCAATTTTGCAGGAGCGACCGACAATGGCGAAAATGTATTATCAACTACCAATTTTAAATTATGCTTCTTTGCAATTTTGGATAATCCTTCAATATCAGCTACTTCCAACAACGGATTACTTACCGTTTCACAATATAAAACTTTTGTATTTTTATTAATTGCGGCTTCCACAACATCCAATTTTGTAATGTCAACAAACGTGGTTTTAACTCCAAATCGAGGCGTAAAATTCTTTAAAAAAGCATACGTTCCTCCATAAATTGTTCGACTCGATACTATGTGATCGTCTTGCCCACACAACTGCATTAATGTTGGTGTAATCGCACCCATTCCCGATGCCGAAACATTCGCCGTTTCCGTGCCTTCCATTGCTGCCAAAGCCTTATCTAAATACAAGTTACTTGGCGACGAATGCCTTGAATACAAGTAACAACCTTCCGCATTGCCTTCAAAAGTATCAAACATAGTTTTTGCCGACAAAAAAGTATAAGTCGAACTGTCTGATATTGATGGATTAACGCCTCCAAATTCGCCAAAATATTGTAAGTCTTGTATTCTGTCTGCTGGATTAAAATTTTCCATATCTTTATTTTTATTTTAAGCGAATGTCTAGGTTTGTTTAAAAAGGTAATTCCCGCTTTCCATTTCAATCTTTTCTTTTTTAAAGAAAAAGTAAAGGATTTTCATTACAATCTGGGCTATTTAACCAAGCGAATCGTATTTCATTTAATTTCTGTAAAATTGAATATTTATAGTAAATATGTCAATATAAAATTAATTATTTAGTTTTTTTATCTAAAAAAATTTAATAAATTAGAAAAATAAATTATATTTGACTAAAAATTAATCATTAATTAGATAAAATCGTAAAATGGCATTAGATAAAACCGATAAAAAGTTGTTGGAACTCCTTCAAACTGATACTAAAAAAACTACCAAAGAGCTATCGATGAAATTAAACTTATCGGTTACAGCGGTTTACGAACGCATAAAGAAATTGGAACGCGAAGGAATCATAGAAAAATACGTTGCTTTGTTGAATAAATCCAAAATCAATAAAAATTTTATTGTTTTTTGTCATATTAAATTGCAACAACACACTAAAGATTTTATATCAAAATTCGAAAAAGAAGTAACTCAACTAAATGAAGTTTTAGAAGTATATCACGTAAGTGGTGATTACGATTACATTTTAAAAGTCTGCTTGAAAGATATGGACGAGTACCGAGAATTTCTGGTTACAAAACTAACTACTTTGCAACACATCGGCAGCACACACAGTACTTTTATGATTGGTGAAGTTAAAAATTCTACAGCATTTGTAATTTAATTTCTATCCCAACCAACCTTCTCTATCCAAACTTCGGTACTGAATTGCCTCACCAATATGACTAGAACTCACCAATTCCGAAGCCTCCAAATCGGCAATAGTTCTTGCTACTTTTAAAATTCTATCATACGCTCGAGCCGATAAATTTAGTCGTTCCATGGCCGTTTTTAAAAGTTGTAACGAAGTATCATCTAAAGCGCAATATTCTCGAATTTGTTTGCTGCTCATTTGTGCATTGTAATGCAGGTTTTCAAAGGCTTCAAAACGTAGTGTTTGAATTTCACGAGCCGCCGTAACTCGTTTTCGAATCTCGATGCTGCTTTCGGCTTTTGATTTTTCGGTTAATTTATCAAACGGAACTGGTGTAACTTCAATGTGAATATCAATTCTATCTAAAAGTGGTCCCGAAATTTTACTCAAGTAGCGTTGCATTTCGGCAGGTGATGAACTTACAGGAGCATCAGGATCGTTAAAATAACCACCCGGACTTGGGTTCATACTAGCCACCAACATAAACGATGACGGATAAGTTATTGTAAATTTGGCTCGAGAAATCGTAACTTCCCTATCTTCCAAAGGTTGACGCATAACTTCAAGCACTTCCCGTTTAAATTCGGGCAATTCATCTAAAAATAAAACGCCGTTGTGCGAAAGTGAAATTTCACCAGGTTGCGGATAACTGCCACCGCCAACTAAAGAAACACTTGATGCTGTATGATGCGGACTCCTAAAAGGACGTTGACTCATCAAGCCAGCCTCTTTAATTTTACCTGCAACGGAATGTATTTTGGTGGTTTCCAAGGCTTCTCGTAAAGTCATAGGGGGCAAAATACTTGGTAATCGTTTGGCTAACATTGTTTTACCTGAACCGGGTGGGCCAATTAAAATCACATTATGTCCGCCAGCAGCAGCAATTTCCATACAACGTTTAATGCTTTCTTGTCCTTTTACATCGCTAAAATCGTGCTCGGGAAAATCTAATTCTTTATAAAATTCGTCACGAACATTAATTATTGTTGGTTCTAAAGTCGATTTGCCTTCAAAAAAATCTATAACCTGCAATACATTTTCAATTCCGTAAACATCCAAACCCGAAACTATTGCGGCTTCTTTTACGTTTTGCATTGGCAAGAAAAAGCCTTTAAAACCTTCTTCTTTAGCTTTTATGGCTATTGATAAGGCTCCTTTTATGGGTTGCAATCCGCCATCGAGTGACAATTCGCCCATTATCATATAGTTAGCAACTTCTTCAGATTTTATTTGCCCCGATGCTGCTAAAATTCCGACTGCCAAAGTTAAATCGTAAGCAGAACCTTCTTTTCGCAAATCGGCTGGAGCCATATTAATAGTGATTTTTTTTACAGGAAGATTATACCCGTTATTTTTTAAAGCTGCTGCAATACGGTAACTACTTTCTTTTACTGCATTATCAGGCAAGCCAACTAAATGATAACCAACTCCTTTGTCAATATTAACTTCAACTGTAATGGTGGTGGCATCGACTCCAAAAACGGCACTTCCGTAAACTTTTACTAACATATATTTATTTAAAACTTATTATTATCCGTTTTTCGGAGCAACTTTTATGCATTCGTTTTCTCTCTTTTTATTCTTTTAATTAAACTGAATTCTTTTGTTTTTAATGAATTTTCATTTTCAAGATCAAAGTCGTCTTGAATTCCTAACCAAAATTTGGCTGAATTTCCAAAATACAAACTTAATCTTAAAGCGGTATCAGCCGTAATTCTTCTGTTTCCTTTTACTATTTCGGCAATTCTCGTTGCAGGAATATGCAAATCTTTTGATAATCTGTATTGAGTAATGTTAAACGGAATTAAAAATTCTTCCAGCAATATTTCTCCAGGAGTTGTGTTATTTAACTTTTCCATATATTTTTAATTAATGATAATCAATAATTTCAACGTTCGAGCAATTTCCAGCTTCCCAAATAAATAGTATTCGGTATTTATTATTTATTCTGATGCTATAAAATTTATCTAAATCTCCTTTTAGTTTTTCTAGTCTATTTGCTGGTGGAATTCTTAAATCATTTATGTCTTGAGCATTATTCAACATTCTCAATTTTCGTCTTGCAACATTTTGAATATCAAAAGGTAATTTCTTTGAAACATTACCAAGCCAAACTTTTTCCGTTTCGTTATCGCCAAAATTTATAATCATTATGTTTCGCGTTATTAACGTCAAAAGTAATTATTGTTTTTTGAATTTCAACGTTTATTGAATATTTTTTTGTTTCACGAATTGATTTTACAAATTAGTTAAGATTAGTGAAATTCGTGGCAAAACTATTTGTACAAGACAAAAATCTAATAATAATTTAAAAGTAACTAAAATTTATTGCAAAAATCAACATTTATAATCGAAATCAAAAATAAATGTTAAAACAAACTTTAAGACAATAAAAACAATTTTGAATTCTTATTTTTATCGAAACTTAATCAAACCAAAAATGAAGAAAATTATTTTATTGGTTCTTGTTTTGTTCTCTTTAAAAAATTTCGGACAAGAATATTTTCCGAATAACGAAGGTGTTCAAAACAAAAACAGCAATTTCACTGCATTTACCAATGCTAAAATTTATGTTACATCAACTCAAATTATTGAAAAAGGAACTTTGCTCATTGCAAAAGGAAAAGTAATTGCAGTAGGCAATAGCGTTGAAATTCCGAAAAACACAAAAATTGTCGATTTGAATGGAAAGTCTATTTATCCATCATTTATTGACATCTATACTAGTTTCGGAATTGAAAAACCCAAACCTATTTCAAATTCTGATTCGAGTCCTGTATATGATACTAAAAAAAACGGAGTTTATTGGAATGAACATATAAGACCCGAAAACAATGCTATTGATAATTTTAAATACGACAAAACCAAAGCCGAGGAGTTTTTAAAAGCGGGGTTTGGTGTTGTTGCAACCCATCAACAAGACGGAATTGCTCGCGGAACAGGAATTTTAATAGCCTTAAACAACGATGATGGAAGCTTAAGATTGTTGTCGGACAAAATTTCAAATCATTTTAGTTTTTCACGAAGCGTTACTACAAATCAATCTTATCCAAGCTCCTTGATGGGAATGATGGCATTGCTTCGACAAATGTATCTGGATTTAAATTGGTATAAAAATGGCAATTCTACCAGTAAAGATTTATCGTTACAAGCCTTACTAAACAATGAAAAACTGGTTCAGATTTTTACAACAGAAGACAAATTGAATAGTTTGCGTGCTTCAAAAATAGCTAAAGAATTTGGTTTGAATTACGTTTTAAAAGGTTCCGGCAACGAGTTTGAAAGAATTGAAGAAATAAAAAATACCAATTCAAAATTTATAATTCCCATAAATTTTCCTGAGGCTTATGATGTTTCTGACCCTTATTTGGCAGATCAAATTGATTATTATGATTTAAAATTTTGGAATCAAGCGCCAACTAATTTAAAAGTATTGTCGAATAACAATGTTGTTTTTGCATTAACAACAGATAAATTAAAAAAGTTAGATGATTTTAAAACTAATTTATTAAAAGCCATTAAATTGGGATTTGACAAAACAAAAGCATTGGAATCGCTTACCCAAGTTCCGGCACAAATACTGGGTAAAAGCAATGAAATTGGGAGTCTAAATGTGGGAAGTTTTGCAAATTTCAACATTACATCGGGCGATATTTTTGAAGAAAAAACTATCCTATTTGAAAATTGGGTACAAGGAAGTAAATTTATCGTGAACGATTTGAACCTAAAAGACATTCGAGGAAATTACGATTTAACCATCAATAATGAAAAATACAAATGGAAAATTGAAGGGAAACCTACTTCGCTAAAGTCGGAAATTACATCAGAAACTACCAAAAAAATAAAATCTACTTTAACTATTGCCAACAATTGGATATCAGCTTCTTTAAAATCATCGGATACTTTAACTAGTGGCACGAGTAGATTAACAGGTTTTATAGATTCAATAGACAATTTGTCTGGTAAAGCGGTTCTTTTTAATGGATTGGAAACCAAATGGACGGCGACTAAAACCAATGTATTTAAGGAACCTATAGATTCTACAAAAATAGAAAAACCAAATAAAATTTTCCCAATAACCTATCCTAATATTAGTTATGGAAATTTAAAAAAACCAAGCCAAAAAAACCTTCTTTTTAAAAATGTTACCGTTTGGACTAATGAAAAAGAAGGTATTTTACAAGAAACTGATGTTTTAGTAAAAAACGGAAAAGTAGCTTCAATTGGTAAAAATTTATCCGACCCAACTGCATCAATTATTGAAGGAAAAGGCAAACATTTAACTAGTGGTATTATTGATGAACATTCGCACATTGCCATTTCTCGTGGTGTTAACGAGGGCGGACACAACTCGAGTGCCGAAGTTACCATTCAAGATGTGGTAAACAGTGATGATATAAATATTTATAGAGATTTGGCTGGCGGAGTTACCACATCACAATTATTACACGGTTCTGCCAACCCCATTGGCGGTCGCTCCGCAATTGTAAAATGGAAATGGGGATCATCTGCTGAAGAAATGTTGTATAAAAATCAACCTGGTTTTATAAAGTTTGCTTTGGGTGAAAACGTAAAACAATCCAATTGGGGAAATACTAATCCAACCCGTTTTCCGCAAACAAGAATGGGCGTTGAGCAAGTTTTTATAGATTATTTTCAACGGGCTAAAGAATATGATGAAACCTGGAAAACCTATAATTCTGACCCTAAAAAAAATAAATTAAATGCACCAAGAGTAGATTTAGAATTGCAAACATTAGCCGAAATTTTGAACAAAAAACGCTTTATTACTTGCCATTCGTATGTACAATCGGAAATTTTGATGTTAATGAATGTTGCCGAAAAATTTAAGTTCAACGTAAACACATTTACTCATATTTTAGAAGGCTACAAAGTGGCCGATGAAATGAAAGCACACGGAGTTGGAGCCTCCACATTTTCCGATTGGTGGGCGTATAAATTTGAGGTAAACGATGCCATTCCGTTCAACGGTCCCTTAATGCACAATCAAGGAGTGGTTGTTGCTTACAATTCCGACGATGCTGAAATGTCACGAAGGTTGAATCAAGAAGCCGCAAAAGCAGTAAAATACGGAAACATTTCTGAAGAAGACGCTTGGAAATTCGTAACCTTAAATCCAGCAAAATTATTACATTTAGATGATAAAATTGGAAGTATTAAAGTGGGTAAAGATGCAGATTTAGTGCTTTGGAACACTAATCCGTTATCTATTTATGCAAATGCAGAAAAAACAATCATTGAAGGGGTAACCTATTTTGACATCGAAACCGACGCCCAAGATCGAACCAACATTGCAACCGAAAGAAACGAATTAATAAACCAATTATTGAAAGAAAAAAGCAGCGGCGCTGCAACCCAAGAACCCAAGAAAAAAGACAAAAAAGAATACGATTGTGACACTTTAGAAAACTAAAATTATGACAAAATATAAAATATTTATAGCAACGTTTCTATTAAATGGAATTCTTTTTGCACAACAAATTCCTGCTGTGAAACAACAAAAACCAATTTTAATTACCAACGCCACCATTCATATAGGAAATGGAAAAGTAATTGAAAATGGTGCAATAACGTTTGAAAATGGTAAAATCACACAAGTTTCTAATATACAACCGACAGCAATTTCTAGTGCTTTTGAAATTATTGATGCCAAAGGAAAACACGTTTATCCTGGATTTATTGCACCCAATTCTACTTTAGGTTTGGTTGAAATAGATGCTGTAAAATCGAGTGATGATGAAGATGAAATTGGAAGTTTTAATCCGCACATTAGAAGCAGTATAGCCTACAACGCCGAATCAAAAGTTATTGAAACCGTTCGTCCAAATGGTGTTTTAATTGCTCAAATTACACCTAGAGGTGGACGAATTTCAGGAACTTCATCAATTGTACAATTGGATGCTTGGAGTTGGAAAGATGCAATGCTGAAAGAAAATGACGGAATTCATTTGAATTTTCCAGCAACATTCAGAAAAAACGGTTGGTGGGCAGAACCTGGAACGAGCGAAGTAAACAAAGAGTATGCAAAACAAATTGATGAATTAAATACTTTTTTTACAGACAGTAAAGCTTATATTGAAGGAAAACTTCAAGACCGAAATTTAATTTTTGAATCTACAAAAGGATTATTTGATGGTTCACAAACACTATATATTCACGCCAATAACGAAAAACAAATTATTGATGCCGTAGCGTTTTCAAAACAAAACCAAATTAAAAAAGTGGTTATCGTTGGCGGATTTGAAGCCTACAAAGTTGCCGATTTGTTACTAGCAAATTCAGTAAGTGTTTTACTAAAACGTCCGCATTCAATGCCCGAAAAAGACGAACAAGATGTAAATTTACCTTATAAAATCGCCAAATTATTATCAGACAAAGGCGTTTTATTTGCCCTAGAAAACAGTGGCGATAAAGAACGAATGAATACCCGAAACTTACCTTTTTTGTCAGGTTCTTGCGCCGCATTTGGTTTAGATAAAGAAGTTGCCTTGCAATTAATTACCCTAAATACAGCGAAAATTTTAGGTATTGACGCTTCTTGCGGTTCTCTTGAAGTTGGTAAAGATGCCACACTTTTTATCTCCGATGGCGATGCTTTAGATATGCGAACTAATAAACTTTCAAAGGCATTTATTCAAGGTCGAAACATAAGTTTAGAAAATCATCAAACGGATTTGTATAAAAAGTATAAGGAAAAATATGGGCAGAGATAAGGGTTGTAGTTTATTGTAAATTAGAAAGCCACGCATAAACGCGTGGCTTCTTTATTCAGAGACTGACCAGATTGTAATCCTACCTTTTCAGGCTGACCAGATTTTTATCCTGTCTCTTTATTCTTTTACAAAGATAATAACAAAATAAATGTAATGTATAATAACAAAATATTATTTTACTATTATTTATAGTCTTTTCATAGATTTGTACTATGATTTTTATTCATTATATTTATCAACTTCAATTATTTGACCTTTCTTAAAAGTTGATAAAACACTTTCATCATTACTAAATTCTATTAAATATTGTCCATCTGCAAGATTAAAAACATCTATACTCATAGCAGTTTTTACAGTCACTTCATAGGTATTTAATTTTAAGAAATGATATTCAACGACAACATTCAAAGTTTCTTTATCATCAAAAATTTGTCTTAAAACTATTCTTATATTTCTTCCTTTTGGTGGTGGATGATTAATAAAAGTAAAGTCTTTGTGTTTTAAAGAATAATAAATAAGATGATTAAATGATTTTAATATCAGTGGCTCAACGAATTCAACTTCGATTCCAACTCTTTCACCAGAATCATCTCCAAATTGAATTCTATCCCAATAATGCTTATCCAACCATATTTCAGTTAAAATTTTTTCGGTAAAATTAATATGTACTCTTGCATTTTTAGATGAACAATTTTCAGTAAATGCAATTATATCAACAAAAACAGATTCTTCTGTTGTCTTTGGAATTCTTGGTCTATCACCACTCATTTATAACTTTTTTGAGAAGCAATATTAGTGAAATAAACTTTAAAAACCATCTTTTTTTTACTTTCTAAATTTAGAAATTCCATCTTCAATTCGAAGTCTATTTTTTAAAATACGTTTTGAAACTTCAGCAGAAGTATAAGTTTTAGCACTACCATTTCTTACACCATCAATTCGAGTTTGAATAGTTTCTTTATACTCCGAAACAGTAAATGGTTTTCCTTTTGTGGTATAACCGAATATTTTATTTTTAATTTGTTCCATAAATCTATTTAGTTTTACTTCTTAAATTTAGAAATTCCATCTTCTAGCCATTTTTTATATTCATCAATATTTGGAGTATAAGGCACAGGTTCGTTAAGTTTTTGTTGGTTTAAATTTAATAAAACATAATAAGGACGAGCATTATTATTGAATTTTTCAATTTCAAATTCGTTCCATTTTTGTCCAATTGTTGTAATTTCCGAACCCGATTTTGATACAAATTGTTCCCTTTTTGGCAGTTCTTTTTTATCGTCGCAGTACAATGAAACCAGAACTATTTCGTTTTTCATTATTTTCAAAATCGTTTCATCTGACCAAACATTGGCTTCCATTAATCTACAATTTTGGCACTGTTTTCCTGTAAAATCAATTAAAATCGGTTTGTTTACTTGCTTTGCATAAGCCAAACCTTTATCAAAATCGTCGAACGAAATGATGTTATGCGGTCCATAAACAGCATCTTTATTTGGCAATGGCGGAAGATTTTTTTGTTCCGAAATGTATTTAAAACTATAAGTTTCTGGCGGAGCAAAAGCACTAACAATTTTTATTGGCGAACCAAAAAGTCCTGTTGTTAAATAAATAGCAAATCCAAAACTGATTATTCCTAAAACAATTCTTGAAACTGATATTTTTTCATTCGGATTGTCGTGCGGAAACTTAATTTTTCCGAATAAATAAATAGCCATTGCCACAAAAATCACAATCCATATTACTATGAAAATTTCACGTAAAAGCCAATGTAAATCCAAACCAATATCTGCATTTGAAAGAAATTTAAAGGCAAAAGCCAATTCGATAAAACCGAAAATCACTTTTACAGTATTCAACCAACCACCAGATTTTGGTAGGTTAGAAAGCATATTTGGTGCCAAAGCAAAAAACATAAATGGCATTGCCAAACCAATTCCGAAACCCAACATTGCGATTGTTAATATTTTTGCGCCTCCATCAGATTGCATTGAAGTTCCGAAAACGAAGCCTAAAGCAGGCCCAATACACGAGAATGAAACTATTATTAAAGTCAAAGCCATAAAGAAGATGCCTAATAATCCGCCAGAATCTGAGGCTTTATCAACTTTATTTGATAATTTGCTTGGCATTGTAATTTCGTAGAATCCGAAAAAGGATAATGCAAAAAACACAAAAATCAAGAAAAAGAAAATGTTCACATAAATATTTGTAGAAATTTCAGAGAAAATACCACTATTAATTCCTTCTAAAAGATGAAATGGAAGCGTGATTAAAACAAAAATAGAAACAATGCAAAATCCATAAAAAAGGGCATTAAATTTCCCTTTGGATTTGTTAGCAGATTGTTTTAAAAAGAAACTTACAGTCATAGGAATCATTGGAAAAATGCAAGGTGTTATTGTTGCTAAAAGTCCTCCGAAAAGTGCTAAAATAAATATCGACCAAAGACTTTTTGGTGCATCATTTTCTGTTGTTGTGTTTTGAGAATTCGCTAAGTTTTGAGTAGTTTTATTTGAATTTTCTGAACCATTAGAGGTAGAATCTATTGTATTTAATTCAATTACGGTAGATTTACTATTTGCAGAATCTATTTTTGAAACGTATGTTGTTTGTTTTATGGGCAAATCAAAAACAATGTTTTTATTGTCATTAATACAAGCATCTTTACAGACTTGATATTCTAAATTTAAATTTACTTTTGCATTTTTTAAATTTGTAATTTTAATTCTTTGGGTTACCGAAAATGCTTTTTCAAAATAATATTCATCAACACCAAAAACATCGTTAAATTGTTTTTTATAAGCACTTTCAACCGCTTTTCCGACTAATTCGAAATTCCCTTTTTGGTTTTTAAAAGTTAAGACTAATGGTAAAGGACCATCATTGGGTGTAAATTGCGAATAAACGTGCCAACCGTCTTCAATTGAAGCATTTAAAACCAAATTAAACTCAGTTTCCGATATTTTTTCAACTGAAGATTTCCATTTTACGGGTTGTTTAATCTGAGCATTTGCATTAAAAATCAATAAAATAAATGCAAAAAGGGAGAAAAGTATTTTTTTCATTATAATATACTTATTTTTAAAATATTTTTTGTTTCGTTAGTTACTTTAAATCGGTCGTCTGCTCGATGATTAATAATCCAAACAATTTCATTTTCAGAATATAAAAGCCACGTTTTTTCTTTGTCAAGCATCGAAAATTTTTCGTCTTTGAAAAATTTGCTAACCAATTTTTTTCCTTTCATCCCAAAAGGATAAAAATAGTCGCCTTCATTCCATTTTCTAATAGTTAACGGAAATTGTAATTTAGTTTCATCTACAAATATACTACTTGAATCTGTTTGCAAAATGTCTGTTACATTACAAAAGTCCATTTTTAAGGGAACTTTAACTTGCAATTGATTTTTTTCGACTAAATATTCTTCAAAATCTTTATCCTCATCTTTCAAATAAAGTATAAAGTATTTTCTGTTTTTTAATAAAACAAAATCTTCGGAATATACTTTTTTTCCAGATTGAGCGTATATTAAATCATAAATAGTATCCCAAGAAGTAAAATTATATTGTTTTAAAATATGATATAAATAGGATTTATAGTTAGTATATTGAATAAGTTTTTCTAAATTGAAATACAAACCATCCTCTTTTTCTTCACATATCAAATCTTTCGTTATTTGAACTGCATCATCAGCCAATTCCGATATTTCATTTAAGTATTTTTGTGTTTTTTGAAACGAATGCAAAAAGTCATCATTCAATTCTTTTAGCGATGGAACTACAAAATGACGAATTTTATTCCGCAAATATTTATCAGATTCATTGCTAGAATCTTCACGCCAACTTAACTTGTTTTCATTAGCATAGTTTTCAATTTCTTTTCTTGAAAAAGGTAAAAGTGGTCGAATTATTTCTATGTTTACTTCGGGAATTCCTTTTAAACCATCAATTCCAGTTCCGCGCGAAAGATTGATAATGAAAGTTTCCAAAGCGTCGTCTAAATGATGCGCAGTTAAAACAAAATCAATTTTTTTTTCTTCCATTTGCTCGTAAAACCAGTCGTAGCGCATTTTGCGAGCGGCAACCTGAATAGAAAGTTTAAATTCTTTCGCATATTCTTTAGTTTGAAAATGTCCAACGCTGTACGGAATTAAAAATTTATCTCCATAGGCTTCCACAAATTTCATATCACCAACGCTTTCGTCTCCACGCAAGTAAAAATTGCAATGCAACATTCCAAAATGGTAGTCACTTTTTTGTAATAAATGCACCAAAACCATACTATCAATGCCACCACTTGTAGCAACATAAAATTTAGATTCCTTCAAATATTGAAAATTAGTTTCAAGATGTTTTTTGAATTTTTCTAGCATATAAACAGATTCGATTTAAAAGAAATATTTCATGCCAAAGAAACAAATTAAATTTCACATTTTCTATATTTCACTTCTTGCAAAACCAACAGTGTCTCGATATAATTGTGGTGAAACATCGGCATTTATCTTAAAAAAACGGCTAAAATAATGTTCGTCATCATAACCCAAACTATAAGCAATTTCTTTTACCGATTTTGAAGTTAAATATAATTCTCGTTTGGCTTCAATAATAATTCGCTCCGAAATTAAATCGGTTAAGGTTTTATTGAAATAGTTTTTAGTGATTTTTGCCAATGCTTTAGATGAAATATTCAATAAATTGGAATAATCACTTGCAGAATGTTTTGTTTTAAAATGTTCCTCAATAGCATCTTTTAAATTTTGAAGAATAAAAGGCTCTTTTGTTGCCGAAGTATCTAATTTAATTTCTGGATTTTGTGCAACTTTCAATCTCGAAGCTGTTATCAAAAATATTTTTAAATGCGAAACTAATAATTCATATTGTGCTAAATTTATCGTTTGCATTTCAGTTTGCATTTGACCAACTATCATTAAAAAATAATTGATATCCTTTACATTTAAAGCTAAAATTGGAGGATTATAAATATTATTAAACAAAACGCCGTTACAAGAAACTTCTTTTTGATGTTGATGAATACAAAAAAAATCGGGATGAAAATGAATGACCATTCCACTTACTTTTTCTTTCGTATAAATCATAAAAGGCTGATAAGGCGAAAAACAAACTAATGAATTTTGCTTTAAATCGTATTCAGAAAAATCGGCTTTTAATGTACCGTTGCCTTCTTTTAAAATAATGATTGTGTAATAATTGTGCCTTTTTACATGGTCAAAATTACTATTGTCATCAAACGAAAACAACTTAAAAGCAAGGTTCCCGTTTTGAGGATTTATTAAGGTAAATACTGTTGGTGGTGTCATTTTAATTTACAATTTTCGGTCTTTTTCTTCAATTGGTAAATCGTTAATACTTGCGAAACGTTTGCGCATTAAACCATTTTCATCAAATTCCCAATTTTCATTTCCGTAGGCACGAAACCATTGTCCTTCTTTGTTTTGGTATTCATATTCAAATAGAACTGCCATTCTATTTTCACGAAAACCCCACAATTCTTTTTTGAGTTTATACTGCAATTCGTTACTCCATTTTTCGGTTAAAAACGCTTTTACTTCATCGCGACCATTAATAAAATTGGTTCTGTTTCGCCACTCTGTATCAATAGTATATGCAAGTGCCACTCGTTCTACATCTTTACTATTCCAAGCATCTTCTGCCAATTGTACTTTTTGCAAAGCTGTTTCCATTGTAAAAGGCTGTAAAGGAAATTTCTGTTCCATTTAATTTTTTTAGAGTTACTAAATATAGTAAAAACGAGAATTGAATTAACAATTCTCGTTTTTAATTTTTAAATTATGATTTTTTAACAACTGCCCAATTTTTAGGAAGTTGTTTCAAAAGTTTTTTCTCGTTTTTATCCCATTCAGTTAATGTATTGAAAGGAGCACCTTTGAAATCGCCATTAAAAAACAAATACAATTTGCCATCAATGACTTTAAAAGTTTCTGGATTTACTGGAAATTTGGTATTTTTTTCCGCAACGCCCCAAGCGCAATATCCGTCACATTGTGGTAAATATTTTCTTGAGTTTGCTTTAAATGCTTTTTTATGAACATCAGAAGAAAAAAGGTATTTTGCTCCTCCTAATTTTACAGAAAATTTTTCGTTTCCTTTTATTGCTTTGCTGTCAGAGAAATAAGAAACTAAATCATAACCTCCGTTTGCTAGTCCGGTTTTATCAACTGGTTCTGTTTGTGCCATAGCAAAGTTACTTGAAAGTGCTAACAATGCAATTACGATAATCGATTTTAATGTTTTCATTTTTTTTATTTTAGTGTTTATTTGATATTATTAAAATTATAATGATGCGATAACGTTGAAACCTTATAATTTAAAAATACGTTTAAAAATGGATAATTTTTACGATATAAAAAATTATCGGTAAGGTATATTTTTTTACAAGAAAGATGCTAATGGAAAATCAACTGGAACTTGAGTTAAGTTATGTAAATAATTCATTGCTGTTTTTTCGCTTATTTGTAAAATTAAATCCACCAAATTTTCTTTAGTATAACCTTGTTCAAAAAAGGCATCAATCTTTAATCTATCTGCATTTCCTTTGTTTCTTGTAATATCTGCAGACAAGTTAATTAATGAATGTAATTTTGAATCTTCACTTTTTCCTAAACGGATATTTAGCAATTGCACGTCCGTAAAACCGTTCATTTTACCTAAAACTAAATGGGCACTTTGGCAATAAACACAACCATTTACTTGACTTACAATTAAATTTACGGCTTCTTTTTCTTTATTAGATAAAGATGTTTTCGCGTTTTGATAGGCTAAAAATCGTGACAAGCCGTTGTCAGAATATCCAATTGTTGCGTACAAATTAGGAACAAAACCCAATGCTTTTGTTAGATTATCAAAAATTTCTTGATTAGTTGGTGTAACTTGTTCTCTTGTTGGAACGTTAAATAATGTATTCATCTTTTACTTTTTTAAAATTGTTTGTCGTTATTGACATTGCAAAGATGTAACAAGATTAAAAATTGATAAATGGAGAAAGTACGTATGTTGATGGATAATTTTTTTTAATTTAAAACTTGCATCATTGCATCTGCTTTAAGCAAACATTCTTGATATTCTAGCTCAATTTGTGATAATGATGTTATAGCGCTTCCAACAGAAAAGGAAAGATATTTATTTTCAGAATTGTATAAAATACTACGAATTACTACATTAAAATCGAAATCACCATTAGGTTTAAAATAGCCAATTGCACCACTGTACAACCCACGTTGCGTTTCTTCTAGTTCTTCAATGATTTTCATTGCAGATATTTTTGGAGCACCTGTCATACTACCCATTGGGAATGTGGTTTGCAAAATAGTAACTGGTGAAACTGTATTTTCTACTTGGGAAACAACAGTAGATATCAATTGATGTACTTGTTTGAAAGAATAAACTTTACACAATTCTTCTACTTTTACAGATCCTTTTGCAGCAGTTTTAGATAAATCATGTCGCACTAAATCAACAATCATAATGTTTTCTGATAGCTCTTTTAGGTTTTTAGTTAATTCTAATTTCGATTTTTTATCTAAAATCGCATCCAAAAAACGTTTTGAAGTTCCTTTTATGGGTTGCGAAATTACTTTTGACTCTTCTTTTTTTAAATATCTTTCAGGCGAAGCACAAATCAAATAATTACTATTATTTTTAAAGAAACTTGCCATTGGAGTTTCGGTAATTTTAGTAAGGTTTTTATAAATTTCAGTTGGATTTATTAACGCATTTTCACCATAAAATTCCATACAAAAATTGGCTTCATAAATGTCGCCACGATTTATATAATCTAGCATTTTTGAAACTTTTTCGCAATATGAATCCTTAGAAATTCGTTGTTTTATTTTGATTTTTTCAAAATCTGATTTCTGAAATCTGAAATCTGAAATCTGAGAAAAGTCATCTTCAATTTCATCATCGCAAAAATGCAAATATTGAATTTCGAGTTGCTTATCTTTAAATAAAAATAATTTTTTAGGTTGAAAAAAAAACAAATCTGGAAAATTTAATCCATCATAATTACTAGATTTTAAATCTTCAATATCATTTTTTAAATCGTAAGATAAATAACCAAAAAGCCAATCTTTAGTTCGACTTTGGTACTCGTGTAAATCGGAAAAAGCATTTGTAAAATCGGTCTTTATTGAGGTAAAACCGTCAACCGCCAGTACAAAATCATAATCAGAATAATTTTGATTTACATTGGATTTTGAATTGGAATCTAAAAAAACAACTTCACGAAATTGTTGCGACCAATTTAATAATTGATTTTTAAAAATTTCGACATCAGCTATGGTTTTTAAAACGCTTGTTCTCAACTGTTTTTTTATAAGTATTCAAAATTACGATAAAAAAAATTCTAGTAAAAGTTAGAATTACTTTTTTTTGGCACGATTTTTAATTGCTCTATTTTATATAAAATTCTTAAAAAAATACTTATTTGATAATAAATTACTATTTACATCACATTTTTTAAACTTTAACCCTTAAATAGTAATTTTTTTATGCAAACAATTCCCAAAATTAGTTGTGCCGTTTTGCTTTTAGCAATGGCTTATTCTTGTAAACGAGCAGAATCTGATACAGATTCTGATACTGTTTCCTCAGAAATTGTTTCTGACAGTACTTCCGTTTCTTCTTTGGCAGCAAAAGTCAAGAATGGCGATACGAGGAAAGTAATTCGTACAGCTGATTTAAAATTGAAGGTGAAAGATGTGACTAAAAGCACTTATATAATTGAAAACGTGGTAGATAAATTTGGTGGATTTGTAACATTTACGGATTTAAAAAGTATAATTAGTGATAAAAACGAGACTCGAGTAAGTCAAGATAGTATTTTAGAAACCACAAAATATACTGTTGAAAATGACATTGTAATTCGTGTTCCAAACACAAAATTGGATACTGTTTTGCAATCGTTGCGAAAAGAAATTGATTTTTTAGATTCTCGTAAAATAACTCAGGAAGATGTGTCGTTGCAACTTTTGGCTAATAAAATGGCTCAAAATAGAAGCACGAATTCTGAGAACAGAATTGAAAAAGCAATTGATAACAAAGGAAAAAAATTAAACACTGTTATTGAGGCCGAAGAAAATTTAGAAGGTAAAAAAGAAGCAAACGACTACAAAACCATTGAGAATTTATCAATGACTGACAAAGTAAATTTTAGCACTATTAACATTTCATTGTATCAGCGCGAAATGATTAAAAACGAATTATTTGCCAGCGAAAAAAATATAAACAAATACAGACCACACTTGGGTTTGCAAATTTTGGACTCACTTAAAACGGGTTGGTTTATGTTGGAAGGAATTATAGCTTTTGTAGTACAACTTTGGGCATTAATTTTGATTGGAGTTTTGAGTTGGATTGGCTATAAAAAGTTTTTGAAAAAGTAAAATTTTAAAAACAAAAAACCTCAAAGGTTAAAAAAGCCTTTGAGGTTTAAACTATCTTAAACTATATAATTTAACAATTTTAAACTATTTAAACAACACTTTAAACGTGAATTGCT
Source organism: Flavobacteriales bacterium (assembly GCA_038204955.1). Lineage (GTDB taxonomy): Bacteria > Bacteroidota > Bacteroidia > Flavobacteriales > Flavobacteriaceae > Flavobacterium. Next base: position 10,522 of record JBBRCJ010000015.1, on the reverse strand, counting down.
CTATTTCCAGTGGCTGCTAATGCTGCTTCTTTAATTGCCTCGGCAAATGTTGGATGTGCGTGGCTCATACGTGAGATGTCTTCGGCGGATGCACTGAATTCCATAGCTGTAACCGCTTCGGCTATTAAGTCGGCACAACGTGCACCAATCATGTGAACACCTAAAACTTCATCGGTTTTGACATCGGCTAAAATTTTCACAAATCCGTCCGTATCGCCACCAGCACGAGCACGACCTAAAGCTTTGAAAGGAAAACTTCCCGATTTGAACTCAATTCCAGCTTCTTTAAGTTGCTCTTCAGTTTTTCCAACAGCTGCAACTTCGGGCCAAGTGTAAACAACTCCCGGAATTAAATTATAATCGATATGTGGTTTTTGACCTGCCAAAATTTCGGCAACCATAATACCTTCTTCTTCTGCTTTGTGCGCCAACATTGCTCCACGAACTACATCACCAATGGCATAAATGTTTGAAACTGAGGTTTGCAAATGATCATTTACTTCCACCATTCCTCTATCAGTAATTTTTACTCCTGCTTTTTCGGCATCTAAACCTGCTGTAAATGGTTTTCTTCCAACAGAAACTAAGGCATAATCTCCGTCTAAAGTCAGTGTTTCTCCTTTTGGAGTTTCGGCTTGAACTTGAACCGCATTTCCGTTCCTAACTACCGATTTAACTTTATGCGAAACGTAAAATTTCATCCCCTGTTTTTTCAAAACTTTGGTTAATTCTTTACTCAAACTAGCGTCCATTCCTGGAATAATTCTGTCCATATATTCCACAACCGAAACTTGTGCTCCTAAACGTAAATATACTTGACCAAGTTCAATTCCGATTACTCCACCGCCAATAATTACCAAGTGTTTAGGCACTTCAGGTAATTTTAGGGCTTCAGTTGATGTAATTATTCTTTCTTTATCTAAAGTAATAAATGGTAAGTTTGAAGGTTTAGAACCTGTTGCAATAATCACATTTTTAGATTCAATTATTTCAGTGGTTCCGTCAGTTTTCACAATTTTAATATGAGTTGGATCTTCAAAAGAACCAAGACCATTAAAAACGGTAATATTATTTTTATCCATTAAAAATTTAACTCCGCCTGATGTTTGATCTACAACAGCTTGTTTACGGTCAATCATTTTTTGAAGATTTACTTTTACTTCGCCCGAAACTTCAATTCCGTGATCGGCAAAATGTTGTAATTCTTCATAATGATGTGATGATGCCAGCATTGCCTTTGAAGGAATACAGCCAACATTTAAACAGGTTCCGCCAAGAGTAGAATATTTTTCGATTATGGCAGTTTTCATTCCTAATTGTGCGCAACGAATGGCAGCAACATATCCTCCGGGACCCGAACCTATAATAGTAACATCAAATTGACTCATAACTTTATATTAAATTTTGAAATGCAAAAGTAATGAATTCAATGTCAATGTCAAAATTCAATTTCAATAAACTAATCTCAATTTGGCGCCAGAAAAATCATTTTTTTACCTTTCTATTTTTCATTGTCAAGAAATGTCTTTGTCAAGTAAAGTTTTGATAAGCTTCAATATCTTTAAGAAAATCTCCTTCGAGTGACATCGAATTTTCGGAATACATTTTGGTTCGAATTCGTTTTTGAATTATAGCTATTTTATAACTCAAGAAAAAATGAAATAAAGATGTAGTCCATAAAAATTGGAACTAACTTATATTTCTTGAATCTAATTTTAGCTTATAAATTTTTTAATTACTCTTATAAATGAAATCAATATCCATTTTCGTTTTAAATTTGATTTTATCAAAGTATAAAATAAAAATAATATTACTCGAAGTACTTGTAATATCTTGCTCCAATTAAAACTGGATTTTCTTTTTCAATATGTTCCAAAGCAAATTCATTTTTAGGATTTAAAACAGAAATATTAAGTTCTTTTTTGTGTAATTTCAAATAGGTTTCGAAATCAATTTCACGTGATTGATTTAAAGTTTCAAATAAATTTAAATTTTTAATTGCTTCTTGCCAATTTTGTTGCACTTCACCTTCAAAAACCTTTGCTTTTGAACCACTTCCATAAGCAATAAAACCCATTTTTTTATTGGTTAAATCCGATTTATTTTCAAAATGATAACTTAAAGTAGATAATAATCCAAGAAAAATGGAAGCTGTGTACATATTACCAACTTGACCTGATGCAATCTCGGAAGGGTAAATCGTTCTATTTACAAAAGATAGATATTCTTGACTTTTAGAAATTTCTTTTATCCTGTCTTTATAATTTAGATCTTCTAGTGTTAAATTAAAATTTGTGTTTTCTTGAGCAAAAATTTCAATAAAAGTTCTTCTTGCTTGAAAACAATAGGGTAAATGCATTAAAATATTTTCCCAATTTTGATAAACACTATTGGCTTGGTTAGTTGTTTTTTTGAAATGAAAATAAGCTTCAGTAATTCGATTTATATAACATTGATTGGAATACTGCCCATCAAAAACAGGTTGTTCTTTGTAAAAAGCGATTTCATTTTCCAAAATTCCAAACCATTCTGGATTATCATTAGTATTCAAAATTTCATTTTTTGAAATATAACGTCGAGGTTTAAAAAAATCAAAAACACCTTGACTTGAAACTCCAACTTCATTTGAAAAAGATAAAATTCTAGGATTGGAAGAAATTAATAATGCTATTGCACCTGCTCCTTGTGTATATTCGCCAGTTGAATTAAGGTCATATTTTGCATTATCAGTTGCTACAACAATAGCTTTTTTTTCAGGATTTAGTCGAACAAAATCAATATTAACCTGCAGTGCATCAACTGCACCAATACAAGCAAATGTTAAATCAACAACGTCACAATGATTAAAAGCTGCTTTACCAAATTGTTGTTCTAAAAGTGCGATAATATATGAAGCAATAGGTTTTGAAGCATCTACACCACTTTCGGAACCTACATATATACGATCTATTTCTTCGGGTTTTAAATTTTCTTGAAGAAGTAATTTGTAAACTGCATTTGCTGCAAAAGTAACCACGTCTTGATGAATATCAGGAAAACTCATTTTTTGTAAACCTAAACCTTTTATTAACTTATCAGGATCAATATTTCGGTTTTGAGCCAAAGATTTGATTGGTAAATGTATTTTTGGTATGTCAAATGCCAAACTGTCGATTCCTACTTTCATTGATTTTATAATTGTTTAATCAAAAATAGGAAAATGTTTTTTGTTGTATCTTGAACAGTTTATAAAATTACAAAATTTTATGAATGTGCTATTTTTTTGGTTATTAATTGTGAATTTGATAGGTAAAGAAGATATCTTAAGAAATTAGCTTGAAGACTTTTAGTAAATAAAAAAAGCGTTCAATCTTAATGAACGCTTCATATAAAAATAAAAAATAAGGTTATTTTTTATCGTAAGCACTAGCTTTATTAAAATGTACACATAATAAATAGTACACTACAACTCGGTACTTATTTTTATTTGATCGACCGTATTTTTCAATAACAGCATCAATTGCTTTATACAAATCATCGCTATCCGCTAAGCCTAATTTTTTAACTAAATAGTTGTTTTTTACTGTCTCTAATTCTGATTTATCAGAACCTGCAACAGTTGATGAATCTTTATTATAAATTGATGGTCCACAACCAACAGTGACTTTAGTTAATAAATCCATATCGGCATCAACGCCACATTTTTCTTTCAAATCAGCAGCATAAACTGCAATTAAATCATCTCTTTGACTCATAATTTTAGGGTTATAAAGGTTAAGTAATAAGTTTATTAAACAAATTTAAGTAATTATTTTAAATATTCATAGTTTATTGTAAAAACTTAAAATAGTTTAATAAAACCGAATCATTACACAAAGTTGGTGTAAAAACTTCTAGTAAAAATGGAGCATGATTTTGATTAAACATTAGGTCTAAACCTTTTTTTAAAGTGCTTTCGTCACTTGCTGTTGCATATTCAAAGTGATACATTTTGGCTAAATGTGCAGCAGTTAAATTATGTGCAGTTTCAAAAAAAGTATTAAAAACGGGCGTTTCATCGTGACCTGGTAAAATTCTAAAAATACCTCCACCGCCATTATTTATTAAAATTATTTTAAAATTATTAGGTATGTAATTGTTCCACAGCGCATTACTATCATATAAAAACCCAATATCACCACAAATTAAAGTGGTTTGTTTTTTAGTACCTACTGCAGCACCAATTGCTGTTGAAGTGCTTCCATCAATTCCGCTTGTACCCCGATTGCTAAAAACTTCTATTGATGGATCAATTTCTATTAATTGAGCATAACGAATGGGCGAACTATTACTTATTTGAAGTTGCGAATTTTTATTTAATCTTGGAATTATTATATCAAAAACTTTTAAATCAGAAAAACGAATATTTGAAATATAAGTTGCTGTTTTATTAATTCTATCTGAATTTATTGCTTGTATTTTTTCAAAATATTCGCTTTCAATTTTTGCTGTTAAAGGTAAAAATTTATTAAAAAAAGTTTCTGGATTAGTTGTAAAATGATGTGTTAAGCAATTAAAAGTATTGTAAGCCCTAAGTGAGTCAATGTGCCAATGGTGTTGTGGTTTATACTTTCTTAAAAAAGCTTTAATTCGTTTAGAAACTATCATTCCACCAAAAGTAACTAAAATCTCGGGTTGAAAATTCTCGAAATCGTTTTGAGAAAATGGAGTTATTAAAGTATCAATGGTGTTTATAAAACTTTGATGATGTAGATTCGAAGTTGTTTCCGTTAACACTAAAATCGATTTATCAGAAGCAATTGCATTACTAGTTTCATCGGATAAAACGTGAGGTTCATTTACACCTACCAAAAATAATTTTCGCTTTGATGCGTTCCAAATTTTAACAAATTTATCTAAATCTTCATTTAAAAAAGATGATTCTTGATTTGCAACACCTATAATTTCAGGATGTACCAAAAGTTGAGAAATAGTTTCATACAAAGGTTCTTCAAAGGGAGCGTTAATATGTACGGGGCCTTTTTTTACAATGGAAACGTTTATTGCACTGTTTATTAATTGATCATTTTTTTCGGAAATGTTATCCGTTAAGTTGGCATTAAAAAGGGAGTGATTTTCAAATACGTTTTGTTGTCGAATGGTTTGCCCATCGCCTATGTCTATTTTATCTAACGGACGATCGGCTGAAAGAACGATTAAAGGAATTTGACTATAAAATGCTTCTGCAAAAGCAGGGTAATAATTTAACAACGCTGAACCAGAAGTGCAAACAACGACAACTGGTTTTTGAGTTTGTTGAGCTATTCCGACAGCAAAAAAAGCAGCACATCGTTCATCGGCAATACTGTAACAAGTAAATTTTGGATTACTAACAAAACCAATTGTTAAAGGTGCATTTCGAGAACCTGGTGAAATAACAATAGTAGTTATGTTTTTGGCTAATAAAATTTCTAAAATCGATTGTGCTAAAGGGATTTTCGGGTAAATCATTCTTAAAGTTTCTGAGTTACAAAGATACGATGTTGCAAAGGTTTTTATGGTATCTTAAATAGTTTTCTTACTTTTGATATTCTATTTTAAGCTATGAAAATAAAAATTCGCCCATTTACTTTTCACGACACACAGTCGATTTTAACTATTATAAATTTCAATATTTTAAATACTACTTCGGTATATGACTATGAAGCACGTTCCTTTGAACAGCAAACATCAATTTTACAAGATAAATTAGCTAAAAATTTTCCGTTTATTGTTGCCGAGTTTGAAAATAAAGTAGTTGGCTATGGCACATATGGTGATTTCCGATTTAAAAAAGCCTATCAATTTACGGTTGAACATTCGGTTTACATTGATGAAAAGTTTCAAGGTGTTGGTGTAGGACGATTACTTTTAAAAGAGTTAATTGACCTAGCTTATACCCAAAAACTCCACACTATGATTGCGTTTATTGACTCGGCAAATCAAGGTAGTGTGGAGTTTCATAAAAAATTTGGTTTTGAAACCGTTGGTATTATAAAGGAATCTGGATTTAAATTTAATAAATGGCTCGATTTAATTATGATGCAACGAATTTTAAAATAATTTATTTTGCTGCAATCCAATCAACAATAGCGGCATCGGTTGGTTTAACACCAGATAAAAGCACTTTATCAAGTTCCCCCTTTTCGTTAATTAGATATTTTTGAAAATTCCATTTTACGTCACTGTCTTGCAAACCGTTCTTATCTTTTTGAGTTAAAAAAGAATACATTTCACACATATCACTTCCTTTTACAGATACTTTACTCATCATTGGAAAAGTTACTCCATAATTCAATTGACAAAATGACTGAATCTCTTTGTCGGTGCCGGGCTCTTGAGAACCAAAATTATTGGCAGGAAAACCAACAATTACAAAATTATTACTACTGTATTTTTTATAAATTTCCTCTAATTCTTTGTATTGTGGAGTGTAACCACATTTTGAAGCGGTATTAACAATAAGCACTTTTTTTCCCTTTAGAGTAGAAAAATCAAATGTCTTCCCATTCAAATCGGTAACCTTAAATTGATAAATATTTTGTTTAGTCATAACTTTTTCATTTGAGTTTAAAACAGTACTACTCTTTTGTTGTGCATTATTTTTAGAAGTAATTAAACATAACACAACGGATAACATTAATAAACCTTTTTTCATAATTATATTTGATTTAGTTTGTAAAATTAATCAAATGTTCTACTTTAGCATTAAAATCAAATTGTAAAAATTTGTTAAATAAAAAACCAAAAGTTTCCTTATTAACATCAACGTTACTAGAGTAATTTTTAATATCAAAAACTTATGACACAAGAAGATATTTTGCCTTTAATTCTTCAAAAAAATGATCAAGGATTTACAAAACTGTATGCAATGTACAACAAAAGTTTGTTTGCAGTAATTAGTAATTTAATGAAAGATCAAGAAGAAGCCGAAGATGTTTTACAAGAAGTATTTGTAAAAATATGGAAAAATATTGATACTTACAACGAAACCAAGGGACGTTTATATACTTGGATGCTCAACATAGCTAGAAATACAGCTATCGATAAATTACGTTCTAAAGGATTTAACAACAGTCAAAAAAACCTTTCTTCAGATAATTTCGTACATCTGTTAGACGAAAGCAATAAAATGACTAATCGAATTGACACTATTGGAATTGCGGATTTTGTAAAAAAATTAAAACCAAAGTGCATTCAATTAATAGAGCTATTGTTTTTTCAAGGTTATACGCAACAAGAGGCGTCAGATGAATTGGAAATTCCGCTGGGAACTGTAAAAACTCAAAATCGAAATTGCATTAACGATTTACGAACGTATTTAAAAGAAAAATAAATGAATACACAAGAATATATTGAATCAGGTATTTTAGAACTCTATGTATTTGGGGTTTTAAATGAAACTGAAACTAAAGAAATTAATGCTTTAGAAAAAGTAGATATGCTAATTAAAATTGAAATTGATACTATTGAAAAATCAATTTTAAATTTATCGAGTAGTTTTGCTCCTATTGTTTCACCAGAAGTTTTTGAAAAAATTAAAGCTCAACTAGAGTTAAAATATTATGTAAGAACTGAAAATAAAGAGGTTATACAACTTGAACCAAAATCCAATTTTAAAAGTTACTTGGGTTGGGCAGCATCATTTTTATTTCTTATTGGCACAGGTTATTATTACAATCAATCTAATAATAATAAGTCTGCAATTGTTGCTATTGAAAAATCTAACTTTATTTTACAAAAATCTATTGTCGCTTTAGAATTAAAAAATAATAGTAACACTACTGCATTAAATGTAATTAGAGATAAAAACAAAATGATTTTTGTTTTGGCAGGTCAATCAATTTCACCTTCATCATATGCAAAAGTATATTGTGATCCAAGTACAAAAGAAGTTTTCGTAGATGCAACTGGTTTACCTATACCACCAGAAGGAATGGTTTATCAACTATGGTCTTTAAAAATGAATCCGTTAACGCCAACAAGTTTAGGTTTGCTCACTGATTACAAAAATAATAGTTCAAAAGTATTTACCGTTACCAAAAGTGGTGATGCAGGTGCGGAAGGTTTCGGAATTACATTAGAACCCGCTGGTGGAAGCAAAACGCCAACTATGGAACAACTTTATGCCTTAGGAACTACTTCTTGATAACAATATAAAATCAAAAAAGGTGCAACTATAACATTGCACCTTTTATGATATAAACTAAAAATAATATTTATTGATTTGCTAATGCCTTTATTTGCTTTAACTTATCGCGCCAAGTAGCTAGTTCTTCTTTATGTTTTTCAATGTTTTTTCTAACCTCTAACACAATTGAGTTTTCTTTTTTAGCATTTTTGGTATTTTGAAAAAACTGAATATTGTTTTCTAATTGAAAAATTTCATTTTGCAATTCATCAATTTTTCGCATAGTAAAAATTTTCTCGTTGTCTAATTTTCTTCCATCTTCACTCAAATTTTCTAATTTATTTGAAAAACGTATTTTATCCACATCTTTTTTGCTAGAACTTAATTTTTCAAATAAAGCATCTAATATTTTGTTGAATTTGCCCTCAATATGTCTTCTATTAAAAGGAACTCTTCCTAAATTTTTCCAAGCCTCAATGTGTGCTTTTATTCCGTCTAAATCAGTTTTATGATCTCCAATTAATTCAAACCCTCTTAATGTTTCTAAATACAATTTCTTGTTTTCAAAACTTGCAATTTCTTCTGGATTTTCTTCTTTTTTGTTATTTTTCATTCGTTCAAAAAAGTGATTGCAAGCACCACGAAATTCATTCCAAAGTGAATCCGATAATTTTCTTGGTATGTGCCCAATAGTTTTCCATTCTTCTTGAATTTGCTTCAAGATGATAGTTGTTGCTTCAAAATCTTCACTATCTTTGAGTTCGTTTGCCTTGTTAACCAAATCTTGCTTCTTGGTTAAATTGTCATTTTGATCTTTTTTTATGTCTTTGTAAAATGAATTTTTTAGGACATTAAAATTACGAACTGCTAACTTAAATCGTGACCACGTTGCTTCGTTTACCTCACTCGGAACTTTTCCTGTTTTAAAAAACTGGTCGCGTAAGGCTTCAATTTTAACAATTTGTTGCAACCACCCAGAATGTGAAGTAACACCCTCTACTGCAATTGCTTCCAATTGTGCAATAATTTGATTTTTCTTTTCTAAATTTTCAGTTTCAACCGCACGAAAACTTTCATAAAACCCTTCACGCTTGTCGTGCATTATCTTGGTTAAATCACTAAATTTTTTCCAAAGATCTTCTCGATGTTCTCGTGATACTGGTCCAATGTCTTCTTTCCAAATTCTATGTAAATCTTGTAACTCTCTAAATGACTTATTAATATCTTCTTCTAGAACCAGCTCTTCGACTCGAGCCACAATTTTTTGCTTTAATTCTAAATTGTGCTTAAAATCAATGTCTCTAGCTTCTCTGTCAAGATGCAAAAAATCATAAAAGTTTTCAACATGAAAATGATAATTATTCCATACGTGGTTATACTTGTCTTTTGGAATCGCCCCAGCATTTTTCCATCGTTCACGAATGTCGTTTAATTGTTTTAATGAAGTTGAAATATTGTCTTGCGACTGTATTAAGTTCTTCAATTCCTCGACTATAGCCAATCGATTTTCTAAATTAACTTTTAAATTAGTTTGTAACGATTTGAAATGGGCATTTTTCTTTTCTCGAAATTGATTGTATACTAAATCGAATTTTATTTTTAATGGAAAATTAAATTGAAATTCTTCCTCAATAGCTTTATTTTCTGCACTATATTCTTCTTTTTTCTCTTCAAGTAAATGATTGTATTTATTTAAAAATGCTTTTTTAACTTCTTCAACATGATCTTTAACAGACATTACTTTTTCCGCAACAACTAATTTTTCTAGTGATTCAAAAAGATCGTCCATAGACATTGAATCATAATCTTCCATAGGAACATCGTGACGTGCCTTTAATGTTTCATCTTCACTCTCAGCAGCATTTTCCGCTTGAATTGAATTCATAACTAAATCGCTATTATTTTCAACTTCTGGAGTATCATTTTCAACTTCACTATCATTTAGTAAAACCGTATCTTCATTTTCAACAATATTTTCTTGATGAATTGAATTAATAACTACTTCAATCTCAGCTTTGGTTACAGGCACAACTTCAACTCCATCTTCATAATTGGATGTTTCTATCTCTACCTGAAAATCTTCCGTCTCGACTATTGAAGTTTTACTTTCTACAGTTTTATTTTCAATCACTCCATCTGCTTGTTGCAGGTTATCGTTCTTATCTTCTAACATTTTTTAAATGTATTAAAATTACAAAATTCATTAATAATCGGTAAATATACTAAAGGACTATTAAAATTCAAAGCAAAACATTTTTAAATAACATTTTAAGAATACCTAGAACCAAAAAACTTCTGAGATTCAGAAGTTTTTTGGTTTTTTAAAAAGGTTAAATAAATTATCTTTTCAATGAGAAGTGCGATTTGAATTGTTTTTTAACGTCTTTCTCGGTA
>JBBRCJ010000014.1:0-52882 GCA_038204955.1 Flavobacteriales bacterium | reverse complement strand
TCCCGAAGGGCGATTTTTTCCATCTCATTTATATGCGAAACAAACTTTCGTATAGCAACCCAGTTTTAGGTAGATTGGCGAAGGTTTGTTTCGCTTATTTTATTTTCAAATGTAGTAAATATTCTTTATAAATCATCAAATAATTTTCAACTTGTTTACTACTTTTGAAACTCTTGGGTATATTTCTGTAGTTTTACTATTTAATGATTATAATAAAAATACTTCAAGAAAGTTTCAGCAAATTCATTCTAATACAACCTCAAAAACCTATCAGGAAAAACCTCACTCATAATCGTATATACTTTCTCATAGATATCCTCCACAGAGGGTTTAGAAAAATAATCACCATCGGTTCCATAAGCCGGCCTGTGGGGTTTAGATGCCAAGGTTTGCGGGGCAGAATCTAAATGTTTGTATCCGTTTTGTACTTCAATAATTTGTTGTAAAATATATGCCGAGGCTCCGCCAGGAACATCTTCGTCAACAATCAACAAGCGATTGGTTTTGGCAATACTTTTGGCAATATCAGCAGTAATATCAAATGGAAGCAACGATTGTACATCAATAATTTCGCAGTCAATGCCAATTTCTAGCAATTCCTTTGCAGCTTGTTCTACCAATCGTAAAGTTGATCCGTAAGAGACTAACGTAATGTCTTTTCCAGTTTTAATAGTTTCAACCACGCCAATTGGAGTTTTAAAACTACCTAAATTGGTTGGCATTTTTTCTTTCAATCGATATCCATTCAAACATTCTATAACCAAAGCGGGTTCGTCGGTTTCTAATAAAGTGTTGTAAAAACCTGCGGCTTTAGTCATATTTCTGGGCACCAAAACGTGAATGCCTCGAATGGCGTTAATAATCATTCCCATTGGCGAACCCGAATGCCAAACGCCTTCCAAGCGGTGCCCACGAGTTCTAATTATTAAAGGTGCTTTTTGTCGGCCTGCTGTTCGGTATTGCAAAGTCGCCAAGTCGTCGCTCATAATTTGAATGGCGTACAATAAATAATCTAAATATTGAATTTCGGCAATTGGTCGTAAACCTCGCATCGCCATTCCAATTCCTTGACCTAAAATGGTGGCTTCTCGAATTCCGACATCGGCAACACGCAATTCGCCATATTTTTCTTGCATACCTTCTAAACCTTGGTTTACATCGCCAATATTTCCAGCATCTTCACCAAAAATTAACGACTCTGGATATTTTGCAAAAATTGCATCAAAATTATCTCGTAAAACCAATCTTGCATCTACTTCATCTGCCGAATCGTCGTAAGTTGGCGCAATTTCTTTAACTGAATTTACATTACTTGAAGATTCTGAAAATAAATGTGAACTGAATTTTGGTTGAATTTTATTGGTGTAATTTGTTATCCAAACAGCCAATTTTTCACGACTGGTTTCAGTAACTATCATTCGCAATACTTTACGCGCCGATGTCAAAATTTCTTTTCGAATTGGTTCTTTTATGGAAACCAAATCGTTAGCGATTTTCTCAATAAAAACCTTATTACTGCTTGAATTTGCAATTTCATTTAGCAAAGTAACCAAATCATTTCGTTCTTCTTTTGTTGGATTTGTAAAGGCAATCCAAGCCTTTTTTTTACCTTCTAAAACATCTTTTTTGGCTTTTTCGTCAATTTCGTTTAGTTCTTCTTCGGTTGCAAAATTATTAGTCAACAACCAAGTTCGCATTTGCGTTAAACAATCAAATTCGGTTTCCCAAGCCAATCGTTCTTCGTTTTTATATCGCTCATGACTGCCCGAAGTAGAGTGTCCTTGCGGTTGTGTTAACTCACGCACGTGAATTAAAACGGGTACGTGTTCTGTTCGAGCAATTTCGGCTGCTTTTTCGTAAGTTTCAATTAATGTTGGATAATCCCAACCATTTAAAGTAAAAATTTCGTAGCCTTTATTGTTTTCATCACGTTGAAATCCTTTTAAAATTTCAGAAATATTTTCTTTGGTAGTTTGATGTTTTGCGTGTACCGAAATTCCGTATTCATCGTCCCAAACGCTCATTACCATTGGTACTTGTAAAACTCCAGCTGCATTTATGGTTTCAAAAAACAAGCCTTCGGATGTGGATGCGTTGCCAATTGTTCCCCAAGCAATTTCGTTTCCTTTATTAGAAAAATTAGTAAATTTTTCTAATCCAGCAACGTCTCTAAATATTTTTGAAGCTTGTGCTAAACCTAATAATCTTGGCATTTGCCCTGCTGTTGGAGAAATGTCGGCACTTGAATTTTTTTGTTGGGTCAGATTTTTCCAGTTTCCGTTTTCGTCAAGCGAATGGGTTGCAAAATGTCCTCCCATTTGTCGCCCAGCACTCATTGGGTCAAAATTTATATCGGTATGACCGTATAATCCTGCAAAGAATTGTTCGATATTCATAGCACCAATTGCCATCATAAAAGTTTGATCTCGATAGTATCCCGAACGGAAATCACCATTTTTAAAAGCTTTTGCAAATGCCAATTGCGGCACTTCTTTTCCATCGCCAAAAATTCCGAATTTAGCTTTACCAGTCAGCACTTCACGACGTCCTAAAAGGCTACATTCACGGCTAACGGTTGCTATTGTATAATCGTTTAAAACTTCGGTTTTAAAATCGTCAAAAGTTATTTCGGCTTTGCGTTCAAATGTTATCATAAGAAAAATTTTCTAAAAAAAACAAATTTAAGCAAAAAGATGTTATAATTTTAGTTTTACTTCAATAATTACAATTAAACAATATGTAATTTACTATGGACTTTGTTTGTTTTCATTATCATATTAAATAAAAAAGAGCCAATTTATGTTTAAATTAACAAAAATTGACTCTTAAATAGTTTGAATATATTAGTTTTAGAACTGATATTTTAAATTGATTCCTCCAAAATAATAAGCTTTTGATGGTCCAGGGTTTACATCAGTTGTCACACCAGGATAATTACTTCCGGGATCACTATCATTAACACTATTACCTAAAAATAAGAAAGTATAATTTATTTGATTGGTTAAATTATTTCCGGCAACATATAAATCAAGATTTATTTTTTTATTTAAGAAACTTTTTTGAAATCCAATTTTACTATTAAATTGACCATAACCAGGTACTGAATTAGTTTTGGCAAAATCAGTGTAAACTGTTCCAATTCGGTTAACAGTATTTTGCATGTAAAATCCTTTATTAAATTTAAAGTCTAGTCCTAATGTAAATTTTTGATCCGGAATTCCTACTGCTTTTTGACCACTGTAATCAATAATTTGAGTGGTTGTTCCAAATTTTGTTTTAAAATCGGTATATTTAAAATCATTTAATGCTAAACTACCAAACGGACGAATTGAGGTTAAAAAACTTCCATTGGCATCATATACATAACCTAAACTAAGTTCAATTCCTCTATTTTGTTGGTTACCAGTATTTGCCCAATAATTGTAAGGAGCTCCACCAATCGGGTTTATTGCAGATAGTTGTGTTAGTTTATTTGTAATTTGCATGTCAAAAATAGCAACTTGATAATCAAATTTTGAATCAAATAGCAATCCGTGAACACTAAAATCGATCATTTTGGCTCTTTCCCCTATCAAGTCGTCATTGGTTTTGTTGATAACAGAAATAAATGATATTGCAGAAGTTGGTGAATTGTATCCAAAACTATAACTTAAATTAAAAATTTGATTTTTATATGATTTTTGAATTGCAAAGTGTGGATTGAAGACAGTTGCAAATGATTTTTCAAATGATTTATCAATATAACCAGTAAGAAGTCCAGGTTGAGCTAATAAATCTTTTCTGCTAAATCGAACACTATTTGCACTAATTCCAAGTATAAATGAAAGATCGAATGGCTTGTAAGTTAGTCTGTTTTGTGCAAAAAATCCTAATTGAATGTTTGAAGTATCAAAATAAGAAGCCGTATTAATTCCTGTAACCAATAATGGACTATTATCATTGGTTCCTGTAAATCGATAACTTGATGCTAAGGAAGTAGATTGTTGTAATTCTGTTCCAAAATCAAGTTCATTGCTAAATTGTTTATTAATTTCTTTTTTCAAATTAAAAACAGATCGAATACCATAGTTTGGATTTTTACTTTTTCCAAATGCACCAGCCGAAATTGATTCTTGGTCGGAGCTGTAATAAAAAAGAGTAGTTCGATTACTAAAATTATTGGTAAATTTATTTTGATAGGTTACCCCAAAGCGTACTGATTTTATACTGTTACCAGCGTCTTTTTTTATATAAGCCGTATTTCCATTATCGATGCCAGCGTAGTAATCAGCATAAGAAATTTGACCTGCAATTTTTTCATAAGAATTATTATAACTCAACAAAACACTCATTTTTTCTTTATTAGAAAGTGAAAATTCGCCTAAATAAGTGTAAAAGTTTTTTACGCCACTTCCGTGAGGTCTATAGCCGTCTGATTCAAGATGACCATAGTTGAAAAACATTGAAGTTTTATCTTTTTTATAATTTATTTTTGTACCCGATTGAAACAAATTGAAACTACCAAAAGTTGTTTTTTGCTCAATTGAAGTACCTTCTTCAGTAGGAGTTTTTAAGTAAAAACGAACTGTTCCACCAACACCAGCGCCATATTCACTTGATGCTGGTCCTTTTATAACCTCTATATTATCTACTACAGAAAAATCTACATCGTCAAGTATTGTAGTGCCATCGGCCACAGTTAGTGGAATGTTATTGTAATAGGCTTTAATTCCCCAATTATTAAATTTTTGGTCGTTACCATAACCTCTAATAATAATTCTTTGTCCACCAATTTGTGTACGTTTATCTACTTGAACACCTGCCATTGTATTTAAACTTTGTTCAATAAAGGCGGGGTTGTTTCGATTTAATTCGTAATCATCAATAACTTCGGTACTTTGGGCGTGTCTTTGAAATTCGTGACGCTCTTTAACATTTTTTGTTCTTCCTTTAACAATAACTGGGTCAAGGGTTTCTGTCGATTTGGTTTCTTGACTATAAATAAGTCCCAAACTAAGCATAGTTAGGGCTAATGAGAAAAAATTTTTCATTTTATTTGATTTTTTAAAAATAAGACATAATTTTTTGATTAAAATTTTAATCAAATTGTGTGTTATTTAAGAAATCGGTGGTTTTTTTAGTCTAAAAAGTGGAGAATTAAATAAAATTGAAGAAATTTTATTAGAAATAGAAACTATTTTGTTTTGAGTAAATAAGTTTTTTTCATTTATAAATACATCATAGTTCGCATATTGAGAACTTTGTTTTGTAATTTTTTCTTTTTTTGATGATTTTTTATTCATCGATACTTTAACAACATTTTCAAAACCGTCTTTTACAAGTGTCAAAGTTGTTTTTTGGCCGTTTTGAACTATTTTTTTTACATCGTAAAAATTGTTTTTATAAAAAATTTCTTTTTTATCCAACAATTTATTCCATTTCGATGTTTCAATTTGTATAGTTTCTGTAGTATTCTTTTCTGTCAAAACAAATTCTCTTCTAACATCATTTAAATTTGAAATAACAGATTCTGTCAAAATTAGCGGCGAAACTAATCCGAAGAAAACAGCAAATAGTAAAATGACAAATTTATTTTTCAAAAAACGAAATTTAATTTTTTTGCGAAAATAAAACAATTATCTTGATTTCCAATTTCTAATTCAATTAAAACCATTTTCGGGTAAATAATCCTAAAAGAGAGTTTGGATTAAATACTACCACAAAACGAATTTTTTCTTGGTAATTTTTTTGAGCTATTTCCCAACCATTATTTGAATAAACAGGAAAATATAACTCAAAATAATCTGGAACTAAATTAAATCGAATTCCGTTGTCATAAACAAATCGGACGTTTTCGGCTTTACTTTTCATCAAACCAATGTCACCATAAACTTCTACCCAATTCCAAATATTAAAACTGGCATTGGCTGTTGTTAAAAATTGATTGGAACTAGCGTTGGGCAATTTCGATTTAAAACCGCCTTCGGCAACAATTAGTTCTTGACTTATAATTCCTGTACTTTCGGATCGCCCCAAATAATTATAGTCAAATAAATAATCAGTAGGACGATCTAATGCAAAATTAAAAAAATTGGAATCGGTTGAATTGTATAAAAATAATCCAGCATAAAGTCGAAGATTTATTTGTCGGTTGTCATTAAATAATCGTCTAAAAGTTGCATCTACGGTTACTTTTCCAAAATTTGATGCAAACTGTAAATCGGTATTTAAAGCATAAGTTTTTGAAATTTCAGGTTTAGCAATACCGTATCGCAAATCAAAAACAGAATAATTTTCGTCGTCAATTGTAGTTACAAAACTACTTTTTTGACGATTAACAAAAACTTGTCGAATTGTGATGGCTTGTTTTTGATTATTGCGATAATCATCGGGTCGAAATCGTAAAATTACATACGGATTTACTTTTTGGTAATTGGCGTCAGGTGCATAATGAAAAGTACTCCCACTTAAACCATACCGAATATTATATAAACTTGATTCACGATTAAATTGATTCACTGCCAATGAAAATGAACCCGAAAAAGTCTTTGATTTTGTTGATAATGAAGGAGTTATATCAAAATTAAAAGTTCTATCAAGTATAGTTCGGTTGTGAAATCGCAATCCTAGAATTAAACCATCGTAGTAATTAAATTCAACAGTTGGCACATACAAAACTTGGTTGAATTTTGCATTTTCCAAATCTTTCATAAAATTAAATTTTACAGGTTTGTTACTAATACTGAAGGAGTTTAAAGCTTTCCAGTTGTTTCTATTGTTGTACTCGGGCACTTCGTTATTGTAATTGATTACCAATTTATCAGCGTCAAATCGGTTCAAAGTGTAAACAGAATCTTTTTTGGGTTGAATCCATTCTTTAAAAACTACTTTTTTATTTTTTAATCCGTAAACCGAAATTGGTACTTCCGAACTTTCGGTTTTATTTTTTAATTTAAACGAAACTTGATTTTCCGTTTTTGTTACATTTTTAAACTTATAATCAATTGCGTCTCTTGAATCGATAATTGTTGTAAAAAACCAATCAATATTTTTAGTTGATTTTTGCTTCATTATTTCTTTAAATTCCTCAACATTCGATTGATTTTTTTGAGATAAATCAATAAATTGTTTGATACTGGTTTTTAAAATATCGTTTTCAATATAATTATCTAAATATCTAAAACTTAAACCGGCACGATATTTTGATGCAATTTTTTCATTGAATTTGATTAACAGTTCTTTAGAATATCCTAGTGGTTGATCGATGTTTTTTCGAGCCATTAACATATAAAAATAACTGAATTGCTCATTAAAATCTAATGAAATTAAGTTGTAGCCTTTTAATAATTTATACTTTGCTAAACTTCCCATCATTTTTGAATTCGGATAAAACTCGTCCATATATTGCATCATATAATGTACTTGAATGGCGTCAAAAATCCAATTGTCTTTTCGAGAATCAACTTGTAACGAGTTTTTTAAATAATTGTTTAAGTAGGTTTTTAAAAACTTGAGTTCAAAAATAAAATCATCTGGAAAAGGGCGTAAAATTGAAGGCAATTGATTTAATCCATAAAATGGATTTTGTTCATAATCAGTTTGAGAAATCACAATTTTTTGCTGTGGATAAGTACCTAATTTATCGTAAACATAGTTTACAATTTTATCAACAACAATTGCTTTTTGAATATCAGTAACTTTTTTAAATTGTAAATTTGTCGCTACTTCAACTTTGTCATTTTTAAAAGATATAAATGAGTTTTTTTCTTCTAGATATAAATTATTTAAAAGTTGATTTTTACCCGAAAAAGTGTAGGCTGAACCTTCTTTTTTAATTAAATTCAAATCAGAAGAAATTTCAAAATTTTGAATTGATTTTACATCTAAATCTATATCAAATAAAGCATTTGGAGCATCGTCTAAATTCAAATTATTGTAATGCAAAAAATGGTCATTTTCAAATCGGGCAGGAGTTAAAAACCAATTTTTTAAACTCATTTCGTCTTTTGAATTGAATCCGTAAGAAGTAAATCGACCGTTAGGAATTTTTAACTTATAAGATAAAATAAAAGTTGTTTTTTGATTTGGAAGTAACGGCTTATCTAATTGAATTTCAACTAAATCAATATAATTTTGGGGTCGAATAAAACCAATCGTTTTTTTGTTGTTATCAGTTATTTTTAAGTCATAAGTTGCCCCTCTATCTTTTTCAGGAGCGATTAAATAGGTTCGAATAAATTCATCGGAAAAACGTTTTCCAAGCGGAGAATCTTTGGCAGAATAGGCATTATTCCAGTCATTTAAAACAATCGAATTTAAGGTTTGAGTTGATTGATTAAAATAAGTAAGCTCTTGGTTTACAAATAAAATATGAGAAACATTGTCAACTTCAACAACTAATTTTGAATAATGCTGCGTAAAGGAAGAAGTCGAAATGAAGAATAAAAAGTATAAAAATTTTCTCAATTTTTTGTTTTGTTTTTAAAAAAGCAATCGTAAAATTTGTTTGTAAACTCAATCGCTCCCAATTCATTCAAATGCCCACAAGTTGAAAAATACTTATCATCAGTAACGGCATTTTCAAAATTATGAATTTCGGGATAAATTAATTTTAATTGTTTAAAATAATCTCGGTTAATTGTTTCTAAACACATTGGCGTTGTTACTGCAATTAAATTGATTTTGTTTTGGGCGCAAATTAGTTTAATTTCTTCATATCCAGCGTTTTTTTTTGGATAATATTTTGATAAATCGGCGGCAATTATTGGTCGTTGATTTTTTTTTAACGGATAAAACCCTTCGTTGTCAAGTGCATTTGTTTTTTCGTGAACCACGGTTTTATATAATTCTCTAAATCCAATTCGGGCATCATAATTCATATATCTGTAAAATGGAATATAAAGTAATTTGTTATATTCGCCTAAGTTTTTATACTGATTTCTAATGGTTTTGGATTGATGTAAATACGGCATAAACAAAGATCGAATAGCTTCTGAATGATCATTGGAATTAATATTCAAATCTACTTGAAGTACGAGATATTTAATTTTATAGTTTCGTTCTATCATCAATTTTAACATCAAAGCCGATTCTTGTAACCGAGAACGAGTCAATCCAAAATTATAGGATTTTAATCCTTTTTTATTGAAAATTTTGGGCACAAAATGATTGGCAACTCTTGATGATCCTAAAAAAATAACATCGTAGTTTAGATTTTTAGAATTGTACAAATAATCAATTTTGTTTCGTGAATTGGATTGCTGATAAAAAAATGTATATGCCAAATCCAAAATAATGGATGTTACCAACAAAATTAAAAATAGTTTACCTAAAAATTTAAAAAATTGTTTCATTAAAATTGAAAATAAATAAATTCTTTAATATCCGAAAAAACACCTAATGCTAAAATTGCTGCCAAACACAAACTTAGTTTTAACCAAGAAAATTTTCCAGAAATAGGTTCTATTTTTTCTCGGAAATTCCATTCAATTACTATAAAAATTGCAATTAAATAAATCAATTCATAATTGTAACGCTCAATGGCTAAAAATTGTTCTTTAAAATTCAAATTAGTAAACATTCGCTTAATGTATAAAATTGCACCTGAAATAGATTTAGCCCGAAAAAATATCCAAGCGAAACAAGTAATCGCAAACGTTAAAACAATATTTAAAACGTTTTTTATAGATGCTAAATTAAATCCTAAAACAATCGAATCTAAATTTTTTCGATTTCGATTCAAAAGCAAAAGTGGCAAAAAATAAATAGCGTTTATTAATCCCCAGGCCAAATAAGTCCAATTGGCACCGTGCCAAAAGCCACTTACCAAAAAAATAATAAATGTATTTCTAATTTTAAACCAAATACCACCGTTGCTTCCGCCAAGCGGAATGTACAAGTAATCACGAAACCACGACGAAAGTGAAATGTGCCATTTACGCCAAAACTCGGCAATATCTCGAGAAAAATATGGGAAATTGAAGTTTTTCAACAAATCCAAACCAAATAATTTTGAAGTTCCTAATGCAATATCCGAATATCCAGAAAAATCGCCATAAATTTGAAATGCAAAATAAATAGCTCCTAAAATTAGTGATAACGAGTTCATTGACTGCGAGTTATTAAAAATTTGATTGGCATAAATGGCACACGAATCGGCAATAACTACTTTTTTTACCAAACCCCAAATTATTTGATAAACGCCTTCTTTGGCTTTCTCAAAATCGAAGTTTCGTTTTACTTTTATTTGTGGCAAAAGATGTGTGGCACGTTCTATTGGCCCAGCCACTAACAACGGAAAATAACTTACGAAAAGCGAATAATCTACAAAGTTTTTTTCGGGTTTAATACGTTTATAATAAATGTCAATAATATACGAAAGTCCGTGAAAAGTGTAAAATGATATCCCAACAGGAAGAATAAATTTCAGTAAAAAAGGACTAGAATTGATGCCAAAACTATGCAATACATCAGAAAATGAATTTGCAAAAAAGTTATAGTATTTGAAAACGCCTAGAAATCCTAAATTAATTGAAATACAAAGCCAAAGCCACATTTTTCGGGTTTTTAAATCTTCATTTTTTTCAATTTGTATTGCCGAAAAATAATCTAGTAAAGTAGAAAAAATTAATAAAAAAAGAAACCGATAATCCCAACAAGAATAAAAATAATAACTTGCAAAAATGAGCAAAAAGTTTTGCCTTTTTTTTGATTTATTGCAAACAAACCAATACAAAACAAATACAATTGGCAAAAAAATCGCAAAATGTAAGGAATTGAAAAACATAAGTTAAAATAACAAAATTCAAAAAACAAATCCCAAATTGCCAACAAATACAATTTGGAATTTGGAATTTATTTTTTGTGATTTATCTTTAAAAATTTGGACTAAGTTGGTATTTTTTATAAAAACGATCTAATTCGGCAACAACTTCATCTTCAGTATCTACAATTTTTATTAGGTTTAAATCATCAATATTGGCATTGTGTTCTTCGGCAATCATTACGTTTTTAATCCAATCCATTAATCCAGTCCAATAATGTGAACCGACTAAAATAATTGGAAATTTTCCGATTTTTTTAGTTTGAATCAAGGTAATTGCTTCAAACATTTCGTCTAAAGTTCCGAATCCTCCTGGCATTACTACAAAACCTTGTGAGTACTTGATAAACATCACTTTACGAACAAAAAAGTAGTCGAAATTTAAGTTTTTATCTTTGTCAATGTACGGATTATAATGTTGCTCAAACGGCAATTCTATATTTAATCCTACAGATGTTCCTTCGCCTCGGTGTGCGCCTTTGTTTCCAGCTTCCATAATTCCGGGTCCTCCGCCAGTTATAACGCCATAACCTGCTTTCGAAATTTTGTAAGCAATGCTTTCTGCTAAAAGATAGTATTTGTTATCTGGTTTTGTTCTTGCAGAACCAAAAATAGACACGCAAGGTCCTATTCTAGCCATTGTTTCATAGCCATTTACGAACTCAGACATTATTTTAAAAATTGCCCAAGAATCGTTGGCACGTATTTCATTCCATGTTTTCTGGGTTAATTTATCTTGAATTAAATCATCGTCGTTTTTGTATTCTTCTTTCATTTAATTTATATTATTTTTCTTCAAAATTAGTAATTTTATTTCATTTCTTTCTTTAAAAACTCTGCAGTATAACTTTTTTTATTTTTAATAATTTCTTCTGGAGTTCCTTTACAGATGATTTCTCCGCCGCCTTTTCCGCCTTCTGCACCAACATCAATAATGTAATCGGCTAATTTTACAACATCTAAATTGTGTTCAATAATCAGAACGGTATTGCCTTTATCTACTAATTTATTAATTACGTCCATCAAAACTCGAATATCCTCAAAATGCAAGCCTGTTGTGGGCTCGTCCATAATGTAAAATGTATTTCCAGTATCTTTTTTTGATAATTCTGCCGATAATTTTATGCGTTGTGCTTCGCCGCCCGAAAGTGTTGTACTTTGTTGGCCGAGTGTGATATAACCTAATCCTACATCTTGTAAGGTTTTTACTTTTCGGTGAATTTTTGGGATATTTTCAAAAAACGGAACCGCTTCGTCAATGGTCATATTCAAAATATCTGAAATTGATTTTGATTTAAATCTAATTTCTAAAGTTTCACGATTGAATCGTTTGCCTTGACACGTTTCACATTCTACATAAACATCGGGTAAAAAGCTCATTTCAATTGTTCGCACGCCAGATCCTTCACAGGTTTCGCAACGTCCGCCTTTTACATTGAAACTAAAACGACCCGCTTTATAACCACGAATCATTGCTTCGGGAGTCATTGTAAAAAGATTTCTAACTTCCGAAAAAATATCGGTATAAGTTGCCGGATTTGAACGCGGCGTTCGTCCAATTGGGCTTTGGTCAATGTCAATTACTTTATCAATATGCTCTAAACCTTCAATTTTTTTGTACGGTTTAGGAATTTTTACACCGTTGTATATATGTGCATTTAAAATAGGATAAAGCGTTTCATTTATTAAAGTCGATTTTCCGCTGCCAGAAACTCCTGTAACGCAAATTAATTTTCCTAACGGAAATTCAACCGTTACGTTTTTAAGATTATTGCCACTTGCACCAGATAATTTTATTGACTTTCCATTGCCCTCCCTACGCTTTTTCGGAACTTCAATTTCCATTTCCCCATTCAAATATTGAGCGGTCAATGTGTTTTCTTTCAACAACTCTTTTGGAGTTCCTTTACTGATGATTTCTCCACCGTATTTTCCTGCTTTTGGACCAATATCAATCACATAATCGGCACATTCAATCATATCTTTGTCGTGCTCGACTACTAAAACTGAATTGCCAATATCCCGCAAATTTTTAAGTGAATTAATTAATCTCTCATTATCACGTTGATGCAAACCAATACTCGGCTCATCTAAAATATATAAAACACCAACCAATTGTGAACCTATTTGTGTAGCCAATCGTATGCGTTGCGCCTCGCCACCCGAAAGTGATTTTGAACTTCGATTTAATGATAAATAATTCAAACCAACATCCATTAAAAACTTCAATCGGTCGTTTATTTCTTTTAGAATTTCAGTAGCAATTGTTTTTTGCTTTTTAGATAAACTTATTGGTAATTCTAAAAACCATACTATTAACTCTGAAATATCCATTGCTGATAATTCCGCAATATTTTTTTCGTTTATTTTAAAAAATAGTGATTCTTTTTTAAGTCGTGAGCCATTACAATCTGGACAATTAATTTCGTCCATAAATTCTTTTGCCCACCGTTTTATGGATGATGAATTGCTGTCATCGTATTGATTTTTTATAAATTTCGAAATTCCTTCAAAATCAATTTTATATTCTTTAGTAACGCCCGCTGTTTTTGATGTAATTGAAAATTTTTCGTTACCACCGTTCAAAATCATTTGCATCGCTTCATCCAAAATGGTTTCGATAGGATCGGTCAATTTAAAGTTGAATTTTTCTCCAATCAATTCCAATTGTTTAAAAATCCATGACGATTTGTATTCGCCAATAGGAGCGAAGCCACCTTTATTTATTGATAATTTTGGATTTGGAATTATCTTTTTTCTATTGATTTCATTTATTGTTCCTAAGCCATTGCAATGCTCACAAGCCCCTTTTGGAGAATTGAATGAGAATAAATTGGGTTCCGGATTTTGATAAGATATTCCAGTAGTCGGACACATTAAAGTTCTACTAAAAAAACGAGGAATTTTTGTTCCTTCTTCTAAAACCATCATCACATCTTCTCCGTGATACATTGCCGTTTTTATACTCTCCGCAAGTCGTTTATCTATATCTTCATTATCTTCAACTTGCAGTCGGTCAATAACAATTTCAATATCGTGGGTTTTGTAACGATCGAGTTTCATTCCAGTTGTAATGTCCACAATTACTCCGTTTACACGAACTTTTACAAAACCTTGCTTTGCAATTTGTTGAAATAGTTCGGCATAATGTCCTTTTCTGGCACGAATTACGGGTGCTAAAACATTAATTCTTCTATCTGTAAAGTCAGATTTTATTAATTCTTTTATTTGATCATCGGAATACGAAACCATTTTTTCGCCCGTGTTATAACTGTAGGCATCGCCCGCACGAGCAAAAAGTAATCTTAGAAAATCATAAATTTCAGTAATGGTTCCAACAGTTGAACGGGGAGATTTGCTAGTTGTTTTCTGCTCAATAGCTATAACTGGTGATAATCCGTCAATTTTGTCAACATCGGGTCGTTCCAATCCACCCAAAAATTGTCTGGCGTAAGCCGAAAAAGTTTCAATATAACGGCGTTGTCCTTCGGCATAAATGGTATCAAAAGCTAAAGACGATTTTCCAGATCCTGAAAGTCCAGTTATTACTACAAGTTGCTCACGTGGAATAGAAATATCTATATTTTTCAAGTTATGTACGCGAGCACCTAAAACTTCAATTGTATTATTATCTAACATAAAATAGTAAAAATACAAAAGTACGATTTTTGATTTATCATTTAGTAACAACCTTTTAAATTTATATTTTGAATGGCTTATTAAGAATATGATAATTACATTTTATATAATTTAAAAGGGTTATTATTTGATTATTATTAGTATTTATACTTTTTTTTGATAAGTTTTCAACACTATAACGTTTTCGATGTTTTTATGATTTTATTAATAATATAATAACATCTATATTTGGATTTATTAATTAACCAAAAACCATTTAAAATGAAATTAAAAAAATTATTTTTCTATTTGCTATGTTTTATAGTAAGTTTACAAATTCGTGCACAAAATTCAGATGTGATGATACAAGGATTCAACTGGGTTTCACACAGTAATACCAACGGATGGTATACTGTTATAAATGCTAAAGTTGCAGAAATGAAAGCGGCAGGAATCAACACTATTTGGTTGCCTCCTCCTGGTAAAGCTGCATCCAATGAAGGCTATTTACCAACAGAGTATTACAATTTGAACACGAAATACGGCACACAAGCACAATTACAAACCCTAATTTCAAGCTTACATTCAAATGGTATGAAAGCTTTGGCAGATATCGTAATTAACCATAGAGTAGGAAATACAAATTACGCTGATTTTGTAAATCCATCTTGGGGCTGTTGGGCAGTTTGTAACAATGATGAATGGTCTGGACGATGTGGAGGAAATGATACTGGAGTTGGATACGCTGCCGCAAGGGATTTAGATCATAATAATGTAACCGTTCAAAACGATATCATAGCCTGGATGAAGTGGTTAAAAAACACTATTGGTTTTGATGGCTGGCGTTATGATTTAGTAGGAGGCTACTCGGGAAGTTTTACTAAAAAATATAACGATGCTACTTTGCCTTATTTTTCTGTAGGTGAGTTTTATGATGGTAACCGACAAAATATTCAAAATTGGGTTGATGCGACTCAACAAAGTTCTACAGCATTTGATTTTGCTACAAAAGCGGTTTTGCAAGATGCTTTAAATAATAACAATTTAGGGGCAATGAATATAGGAGGTAAAGCACCAGGTTTAATAGGTTGGTCGCCAACTAAAGCTGTAACTTTTATAGATAACCACGATACGGGAAGTACCCAAAATTTATGGCCTTTTCCATCAGCCAAAGTAATGCAAGGGTATGCTTATATTTTAACTCATCCTGGAATTCCAATGGTTTTTTGGGATCATTATTTTGATTGGGGTTTAAAAACAGAAATTAATAACTTAATAAAAGTTAGAAAAGAAAATGGATTAACTGCCTCAAGTTCTTTAAATATAGTAACTGCGGGTGGTAATTTATATGCTGCAATTATTGATAATAAAGTAGCAATGAAAATAGGTGGTGGTAGTTGGTCGCCAGGAGCAGGTTGGAACTTAAGAACTAGCGGAACAGATTATGCAGTATGGGATAAATTAGCTACTACTCCGCCACCGACTCCTTCTAGTTTTACAATATATTTTAAAAAACCAGCAACTTGGTCTCAAGCATGGATACATTATTGGGGAGCAGTACCTACAGCAAATTTATCGCCTTGCGTTTGGCCTTGTCAACAAATGACAGTTCATACATTGCCAGGTTGGTTTAAAAAATCATTTACTAACGTTTCTAGTGTAAATGTTTTATTTCATAATAATGCTGGTTTACAAACGGCTGACCAACTGAATAGAACTGCTAATGGTTGGTATAATGGAAGCGTTTGGACTACATCACAACCTGCCTCAAGAATGGCAGAAGTAACTAATGTAATTGCAAGTCCTAACCCTTTTGAGTATAAAACATCAATTGAATTTTCGATTGAAGAAAATCAAAATGTAAAACTAGAAATTTTTGATTTGAGCGGTCGATTAGTTGAACTGTTACAGGATGGAAATTTAGAGCAAGGCACGCACCAATTTGTCTTTGAAAAAGGCGATTTGCCAAAAGGAGTTTATATATATCGATTATCAACCAAAGAAGGAACTATTTCAAAAAAAATGATAATGGAATAATATTTTTGTTAGTTTTATTGCAAGAATCCGTTTGAATTTTTATTTAGACGGATTTTTTTTAAAATCCTATTTCGTTTTCGCTAATTAATAATTCTAATGGTAAGTCAACTGAGTACAACAATAGCAACAAGACCATATATTATGCAACTAATACTGGTTTGATGGCTATAAAATCTGATGGTATTTCAAAAGAAATAAAATACAAAAATGAAACCTTATTTTTAACAAGAATTCAAAAGTACAAAGATTTTATGGTTGGTATTTCAACATCAGATCGAATGTATAAAATTGATTTACACAACAATATTTCTGATTTTGAATTACCTTCCAGAATTGCAAAAGAGAAATTTAGTAGGTTTTTTATCAGAAATAATTATTGCTACTTACTATCAGCTAATAGTGTATACGAACTACATCTTGACTCAAAAAAATATCAAAAAGTAATGTCTTTGAGTATTGATATCGAAGTTACAGATGTACTTTTGAAAAATAACACACTTTTTTTTGCAACTTCTAAAGGGATAGTAATTAAAAATAGAGCTCAATTAGAATCGTTTCCGAAACCAAAATTATTTATTGAAAATATAAACGTAGCTGGGAAATTTTTGGATGTGACTAATTTGAGAATATTAAATCCAAATGAAAATGATGTTACAATTAATTTTTCAGTACTATCATTTGTTCCTAATGTAAAATATACAGTATCGTACAAAATAAATAATTCTAGATGGAAAACTTTAGAAAATACTGATAAAAGTTTAAATTTATCGTTGCTCTCTTCGGGTAAGTACACAATTAATTTTGCTATAAATTACAACGAAAATAAGGTAGATTTTCAAACCATTCAATTTGAAATAGAAAAGCCTTGGTGGCTAAAGACATACTTTTTATTTCTGGTTGGATTTATTTTTATAGGATTTATTTATCTAATTTATAAAATACAAATAAAAAAAATTCATTTGCGAAATAAATTGGTTCTAGAAAAAGTTAATCTTGAAAAAGATGTGAATTATTCAAAACTAAAAGCGATAAAATCACAAATGAATCCGCATTTTTTTTACAACGCATTAAACACAATACAGTCTTTTATTTTATCCAACGATAAAAAACAAGCAGTTAGCTTTTTATCTAAATTTTCCACTTTAACACGAACTATTTTGGAAATGACCGAAAAAGAAACTATTTCAATAGCAGATGAAATAAAAACACTAAGCTTATATTTAGACATCGAAAAAGCCCGATTTGATGAAGGTTTTTGCTATCAAATTACCATTGACCAAAATATCAATAAAGAAAATAGTGTCATCCCAGCGATGTTATTGCAACCTTATGTAGAAAATGCAATTAAGTACGGATTGCTTCATAAAATAGGTGAAAAAAAAGTAATAATAGAATTTAAAAAGCAAGTAAATACGTTACTAATAATTATAGATGATAATGGAATTGGCCGAATAAAAAGTAGTGAATTAAATGCTATAAAAAATAAAAACCACCTTTCATTTGCAACCCAAGCTACTCAAAACCGAATTGAATTGCTTAATAAATACAACAAAAAGAATATACAGATTACTTACAAAGATAAATTTAATTTGAATAAACAAGCTACAGGAACTTCCGTTATTTTTGAAATTCCGTTAATGTGGAATGAATAAATTCTGTAATTAATATTTTTTTAAACTACCATTTAATTAATAAGTATTGCAAATAAGTCTTACCAGTTTTAAAAATAATAAATATACAAATGACAGCAATAATTATCGACGACGAAAAAAGAGCACGAGTTTCTCTATCATTCTTATTAGCAGAATTCTGCACTTCTGTAACATTGCTTGCACAGTGTGAAAATTTGCCAGAAGGTGTAAAAGCCATTCGAAAGTTTAAACCCGACTTAGTATTATTAGATATCGAAATGCCAGGGCATAGTGGCTTAGAATTACTAGATTTTTTTGATGAAAATGAAATTAATTTTAAAATAATTTTCACTACTGCTTATCACGAATATGCTTTACAAGCATTTAAATTTTCGGCAATAGATTATTTATTAAAGCCTATAAATCCAGAAGAATTAGCCCAAGCTATTTTGCGTTTAGAAAAGCAAAAAAAATTAGTTATAAGTCTAATTCTTTTTTAAAAGAAACAATAAATCAAAATGTTGAAGGTAAAATTGCAATTCCGAGTGGTTCAAGTGTTTTATTTATTAATACCGATAAAATTATTTATATTCAAGGCGACGGAGCTTACTCTTACGTTCATTGCATTGATGAGGTAAATCATTTGGTAACTAGGAGTTTGAAAAATTTTGAGGCTATTTTATGTAACAACCCACTCTTTGTTCGAATTCACAAATCGTATATTGTAAATATTAATTTTATAATTGCTTATAATAAGGGCGATGGTGGAAGTATTGAACTTAAAAATAGAAAAATTCTGCCAATTGCAACTGATAAAGTGCAGCGGATTTTAGATACTATTCAATTTATTAAACGATAAATTTATCTTACAAGAAAGTAATAAATCATAAAAAAATCCGCCTAAAATTGCTTATCGACGGATTCTTATTGAATGCTAATTGTGCTACTCGTTTATAAAATCTTTAAACGTTTTTAAAGCAAAAGGAATCATATTTGCTGTAGCTTGTTTTGTTAAATTTGATTCATTTTTAATTTTTAAATTTTTGTACTCAATCATTATTTCATCGAAACTAATTTTAACCGATTCAAAATTATCCATTTGAGAGGCAGACGGAGCATTGAAACCACTTGCAATTGTTTGGTACAATTCGCCTAATTTTTCTCTTAATTGTGGTTCAGCAGTTCCTACATATCCATCGCCAGTAGTAACAACCATTTTAAATTTTAAGGCTTCGTAAATAGCTTTCATTTTTGCACCTTCCTTGGTAAAACCTTTATTTTTTTCAACAATTTGGTCAATTAATTTAATAGTTTCATCTACCTCATAAACGGCATACGCTAACTCTTCGTTCATATTAAACAAAGTTCGTGTTGTTGATTGTTGTTTCAAACGGTCAATTGCCGAAATGGCACTTTTTGGGTCGTTTATAACTTTAAATTCGTGCGTATAAACTTCTTTTCCTTTAGTTAAAACTGCTTTATAGGTTCCTTCTTGAACTCTTGGAGCAGTAAAACCAGCATAAGAAATTGTTTTTCCAGAGGCAATTTTAGGATTTTTCATATTGTAATCCCAATTTACTACATTAATACCCTTTTGTTTTTTTGGAACTAAAGTAATAATTTTATTACCACTCATATCTTGAATTTCCATTTCCATTTTGCCCATCGTGTGACGTTTTTTTAAATAATAAATAATTTGTGCACTTGAGGATGGATTATTTCCTATGAATTCTAATTCGGTTGCCGTAGAACCAAAGTTGGACTGTTCTTCAATAACAGCATTTTTTAAATCAAAAAAGTGTAAATCTTTATTTAACATATCTTGATTAATTTGACGTAATGGAGTAATATCATCCAAAATAATAATTCCACGACCGTGTGTAGCCATAACTAAATCGTTAGTTTTTGGGTTTACTTCCATATAATGAACAGCTACAGAAGGCATTTTGTTTGTAAAATGTGACCAGTTTGTTCCACCATCAATGGTAATGTAAAGTCCTTTTTCGGTACCTAAAAACAATAAATTTTCATTTTTAAAATCTTCTTGAATATTTCTTACAAATCCATCCACATCGGCTGTGATTATTGATTTCCAAGTTTTTCCGAAATCAGTAGTTTTAAAAGTATAAGGTGTATAATCGTTGTTAGCGTGCCCTTCAAAAACTGCATAGGCAATTCCTGCTGCAAATACACTCGCTTCAATATGATAACACCAAGTATTTTTTGGCAAGCCAGTTACGTTTGTAATGACATTTGTCCAAGTTTTTCCTCCATCTTGCGTTACTTGAATATTACCGTCATCTGTACCAGCCCAAATTACCTTTTCATTAACAGGTGATTCGGCAATTGTAAAAATTGTACAATGTTTTTCTGCTCCCGTATTATCATTTGACAATCCACCTGGATTTTTAACGTCATATTTTAATTTATCATTTGTAGTTAAATCAGGAGATATTTTTGTCCAAGTTCGTCCCATATCTTCTGATTTGTGAACAAATTGGCTTCCCATATAAAAACGGTCGGTTTGTTTTTTACTAACTTCCATTGGTGCGTTCCAATTGAAACGAAGTTTAGGCTCACCTTTAACTGCCAAGGGTTGAATTGTGATTAACTCTTGGGTATCAGTATTGAATCTCCAAACATTTTCTGCCCCTTGCATTTCGCTATAAATAATATTTTTTGACGGATGTTTTAATACTCTAAAACCATCACCTTGACCTATCCTTGTCCAATCACGAGATTCTATTCCTCCAGGGCTTTTAGTAGGTCCGTACCATGAGCCATTGTCTTGCAATCCACCATAAACATTATAAGGTTCTTTGTCATCTATACTTACGTGGTAAAACTGAGAAACTGGCAAGTTACTTACATGTTCAGGAGTGCTTCCACCATCCCAAGAGCGGTATACGCCTCCATCGGTAGCAAAGTACATACGATTACTGTCATTTATATCAAAAACGATGTCGTGAATATCCGAGTGCATTTGTCCTAAACCTTTAAACGTTTTACCTCCATCACGACTTATAGAACCTCCCAAACCAGCTTTTACGACAATTTCTGGATTTTTAGGATCAACTGTTATTCTAGAAAAGTAAAAAGGACGCACTACTAATCCGAAATCACTATTTAAATGCTTCCAATTGACTCCAGCATCATCAGAACGGTACAAACCATTATTTTCTTTTTTTTCGGTTTCTAAAACTGAATATAAAATATTCGAATTGGATGGTGCAACAGTTATTGCTATTCTTCCCAATTGTCCCGCTGGAAATCCGTTGTGAATTTTGTTCCAAGTTTTACCCCCATCAACCGATTTGTAAAGTGCTGATTTTGTTCCGCCTGATGAAAATGACCAACCGGTTCTACGAAATTCCCAAAACGAAGCATACATAATATCAGAATTTTTTGGATCTAAAATTAAGTCGGAGCAACCTGTTTTATTATCAATATAAAAAACTTTGTTCCAAGTTGTTCCTCCGTCAATAGTTTTATAAATTCCACGATCCTCACTATCACCCCAAAGTGCACCAAGCACTGCTACCCAAACAATATCACTGTTATTTGGATCAACAATGATTGCACCAATTCTATCCGATTTTGGCAGACCCATATTTTTCCAGTTTTGCCCTCCATCGGTCGATTTATATATTCCATCTCCCATTGAAACACTATTCCTTGTCCACACTTCGCCCGTTCCCACCCAAATATTTTGGTCTGGTTTTGATGGGTCAATTGCAACACAGCCTATGGATTGAATGTGTTCATCAAAAATAGGTGTGAATGTTGCTGCACCATCACTACTTTTCCAAACGCCACCGCCAGCAGTTGCTGTATAAACAATTTTATTGTTGGTTGGATGTACTGCTAAATCGGTAATTCGTCCACTCATAAGAGCAGGACCAATATGTCGGGCTTCTAAATCCCCGAATAATTCTTTGCCCTTCAAAACAATTTTATCTTGAGCAGATGAGGTTGAAATTGTTAGAACAGAAATTCCGACAATTAATAAGTTATTTATATTCATTTGGTTGATTTTGGTTATAGTTTAAATTAAAAAATCCTTGAGAATAACTTCAAGGATTTGTAAATAAATTATTTTTTTGCTGGTTCACTTAAAGTTGCTGCTTGTGCAGGAAAAGCGAACGCTTTGTTATCAATAGTTGGGTTTAAAGTAATTTTTTTAATCTTTAAATCTTGTCCACCTTGGTTCATTGCAAATGGAAAATAAATACCTTCCACTTCTTGATAATCACTCATTGTAGATAATGATTTTTGTCCTTTAGATGGTCCACCTTTAATTTCAGTTTCGGTTGCAATTGGCAAAAAGTTTTCAGTTTCAAAAAAATAATAGGTAACATCTTCATTTACAATTCCATCAACTTTAATTGGCTTTTTGGTAAATTTTATTTTTAAACATTCTGTTCCCTCTTTAGTTTCTTTCCCTACGAATTCGGCACTATATCCTTTTGCTTTATAATCTAGCATTGCATCTGGAAAATCGTTGTTACTTAACATAGCATTTGCGGTATTTTCAGCATCAGTTTTTTCCGCAGCCATTGTCATAAAATTCGTTGACCACATAGTTGTTCCGTCGGATGCCATTTGAGTAATTTCTTTTCCTTGCATATTGATTTTTACATATTGTTTACCACCAGCAAGTTGAACGACTTCAACAGGTAATTCCATACCACCATAATTGGTGGTCATTTCCATTTTAACACCTTTAAGTGCTTTTAATTTTTCCGCTCCACCTATATTTTTTATATACTTATTTATAACTTCATCTGCAGTTTGAGCAAAACTTGTTGCTGAAGAAATAAAAAATGCCAATCCAAATAAAGTTAATTTTAATGTTTTCATAATTGTTGTTTTTAAATTGATATAATAATTAAGACGTAGTTTTT
The DNA here is from genome assembly GCA_038204955.1 of Flavobacteriales bacterium. GTDB lineage: Bacteria > Bacteroidota > Bacteroidia > Flavobacteriales > Flavobacteriaceae > Flavobacterium. The sequence continues at coordinate 29,891 of JBBRCJ010000014.1, read as the reverse complement.
TTAAAATTGTTACAAAAATATAAATTTTTAATATCTTTAAATATAGGAAATTCAAGTTTATATTCAATAACTTAAACTTTTTAATCAATTATCATTTCTTTTAATTTAATGCGATAGGCTTCCAAAATATCAATTTTATAAATAAAACCAAAAAATTTATTATAACGAATTACGGGTAGAATTTGAGCAGTAGTCGATTCAAATTTTTCCATTATTAATTCCATCCCGTCTTCATAATTAATTAATTCAATGGGTTGAGAAATTAGTTCTTTAATTGTAGTAAATTTTATACGATACGAATTAAATAACATTGGTTTTACCAATTCAAAATCTATTAGCCCTATTAGATGCTGTTTTTCGTCGACTACAGCAAATACTTTTTGATGTGTCGTTGTTATCACATTAATTAATGTTTCAATTGAATTTTCAATAGAGATAGTAATGGTTTCTGTTTTTATTACGTTTAAAATATCAATCCCGAGTAAAATATTTTTGTCTTTATTGCTTGTAAAAACATCACCTTTATCAGCCAAAGACTTAACGTCCATGGAGTGTTTTTCAAATTGTTTTGAAACTGCATAACTGATGGAGGAAACAATCATTAAAGGAATCATTAAATTATAACCACCTGTTATTTCGCCGATTAAAAAAATAGCAGTTAATGGAGCGTGAAATAATCCTGATAAAATTCCTGCCATTCCAACAATTGCAAAATTAGTTACGGGAAGTGGTTTTGTAATTCCAATAAGATTCATAGATTTAGCTACAAAAAAGCCTAAATAAGATCCCACAAATAGAGAAGGAGCAAAATTGCCACCGTTCCCGCCACTTCCTAAAGTTAACCCAGTTGCAAATGATTTAAGAAAAACAGTTAATCCAACAAAAATCAATAAAATCCATTCGTTACTTTTATGATTTTTAAGAAATGTATCGTTAAGTAAATTTTCAGGATTTGCTGTTGATAATGTTTTGATACTTTCATAGCCTTCACCAAAAAGTGCTGGAAAAAAGAAAATTAGAACTGCCAAAATTGTGGCTCCAAATAGTGCTTTTTTATAAATACCACCTTTAAACTTACTGAAATAATTTTCGGTTTTTCTAAAATTTCGAGCGTGGTAAACGGATATTAAACCAGCCAGAATTCCTAATAAAACATAATATGGAGTGTTGTGATAATTAAATTCTTTTACATTTTTAAAGCTCAAAATTACATCTTGTGATAATAAAACCTCTGAAACTAAAGCTCCAGTTACCCCAGAAATTATTATTGGGATAAATGCAGAAATACTAACATCTGTTAAAATAACTTCTACAGCAAACAAGACACCAGCAATTGGCGCGTTAAATGCAGCTCCAATACCTGCAGCAACACCACAAGCTAGAAGCAAAATTCTATCTTTTTGGGATAATTTATATTTTTGAGCAAAATTTGAACCAAAAGCAGCACCTGTTATTACTATTGGACTTTCTAAACCAGCAGATCCGCCAAGTCCAACCGTTAATGAACTAGTAATGATTTGTGCATACATTTGCTTTTTTGGAATTATACCTCCTTTTTTTGCAACAGCAAATAAAATTTTCGAACTTCCTTTTTCAAGCTCGCCATTCAAAACCTTTCTAATTACTAGAACAGTTAAAAGAATTCCTATAATGGGCAAAATAATATTAAAGAAAGGAAAATTTAAAAAACCATTAATGTAGTTTGCAAAAACTAAAACATTGTGTGCAAAACTTTTTAAAACAATTACGGCTAATGAACAAGAAATACCTACCAAAACGCATGATAAATAAATAAAATTACGTTCGGATAAAAATTGTTTAAACAAAAAAAGTATTGATTCAAAATTGTGTGTAATTTTTTTAGAATACAAATTAGTTATGGCTAACAAGCGATTGTACATTTTATTTTTTAATATTTAAGTATGCAAAAATAGTGTTTTAAATTAAATTTCACACTAAAACCCTATTGCTTTATCATCACCACGTTTATCTGCACCAGCTTGAAGTTTTCCAGTTGGCAAAACCAATATTGCATCTACTTTACCTATAATTGGGTTATCCTTTTGATTAATCAAATAGCCTTTTACCTTTAAGTTTTCTAAATCTAGAGTGTTAGTAAATCCATTTGGTTCAAATTTAATTTCGTCGGGCAACCATTGATGGTGAAATCTAGAAGCATTTACGGCTTCTTGCATTGACATTTTAAATTCGGTAACGTTTAAAATAGTTTGTAAAACCGATGTTATTATTGTTGAGCCACCAGGTGTTCCTAAAACCATAAAAAGTTTGCCTTTTTTTTCTACAATTGTTGGTGTCATTGAACTCAGCATTCGTTTTTCAGGGGCAATACTGTTTGCTTTTGTACCAATTAACCCATATGAATTTGGAACTCCGGGTTTAGTGCTAAAATCGTCCATTTGATTATTGAAAAAAAAGCCCAATTCGTCTGAATATAATTTAGAACCATAAGCTCCATTTAAAGTCGTGGTTACTGATACTGCATTTCCTTGAAGATCAATAATTGAATAATGTGTAGTTTCGTTACTCTCAGAAAAGGCTATTTCACCGTGTGAAACTTCGCTTGATTTAGTTGCTTTTTCCCAATTAAAATTGGACATTCTTGATTTTAAATAATTAGCATTTAACAATTCATTAGTTGGGATTTTTACAAAATCAGGGTCGCCTAGAAAATAATTTCTATCAGCGTAAGCTCGTCGTTCTGCTTCTGTTAAAATTTGAATGTATTTTTCAGAATTATGGTGGTATTGACCTACATTATAGGGTTCAATCATTTTCATAATTTGTTGTAAAGTAATACCGCCACTAGATGGTGGAGCCATTGAAATAATTTTTAATTTTTTATAATTAAAAACAATAGGTTTACGCCATTTTACTTCATATCTCGACAAATCTTCCATAGATATTATTCCTCCTTTTGATTGTAAAAAAGCAACCATTTTTTTTGCAGTTTCACCTTTATAAAATTCGTCTTCACCGTTTTTTAAAATCTTAGAAAGTGTTTCGGCTAACGCACTATATTTAATAGTATCACCTTTTTTAAAGTTTTTGGCATAAAGTGTTTTATCACCACTTATTTTTATGATATCCTTCTTGTAAATTAAAATATTTTTTTCTTGATTTTCGGTAACCATTACGCCTTTTTTAGCAAGTTCAATTACTGGTTTCAAGATTTTTTCCATCGAAATTTTCCCATATTTTTTATGTACTGCAAACATTCCAGCAATTGTCCCAGGTACTCCAATAGCTAGTGCGCCATCAGTACTTAAATTAGCAATTACATTTTTATTAGCATCCAAATACAAGTCTCTTGAAGCTTTTATTGGTGCTTTTTCTCTATAATCTAAGCTGCCAATTTCGCCATTTGATTTTCTGAAAATCATAAAACCTCCTCCGCCAATATTTCCTGCAAAAGGAAATGAAACCGCTAATGCCAATTCTGTTCCAACCATTGCATCAAAAGCATTGCCGCCATTTTTCATAATTTCAACACCAATTTTTGAGGCTTCTTCACGTGCAGAAACAACCATTGCTTTATTAGAAATCAAACCTGTTTGGGCTTTTAGTAATACTGTAAAGAGCGTAAAAAGTAAAGTAAAATTATTTTTCATAAAGTATTCATTTTTGCTGTTGTAAAGTGTATTAGTTCTTTAAAAAACGAAGTAAATTCCTCTTCAAATTCAGTATAATATTGTTCTAATTCTTTTGTTGCAAATTGCATTTTTGATTTGTATTTTGTTCTGTGATCCATTTGAAATAAAATCATACTAATTCCAGTTACGGTTTCATAACTTACCAACCAGTTTCTGGCAATCATATAAGGCAACATACCTTTTGTTCTATCCGTTAAAATATCTTGATTGTCAAGCAAACTTTGATAGAAATTTTGAGCAAAATCAATGAGCTTTTCATTAGAATAATTATTCCAGTTCTTGGCTAAAAAATGATCATATAAAATGTCTATTATAACACCTGAATAATGACCGTAGGCTTCGTGAAGTCGGTGTTTACTTTTTCTAAAAACGGGATGAGCATCTGTAAAAGTATCAATTTGCCGGTGTAATAAAATTCCTTTTTTAACTTCCGAGGGAAAGTTTAAATAATCGTTCCCACGGATTCCGTCTGCCATAAAATTGCCAATTTTTATCAAATCGTTATTTCCAGAAAGATAAATGTGGGCAAGGAAATTCATAGATTAAGAATTTTTGTGTTTTGTAAATGTAATAAAAACATTTTAAGGTAATATTTTACTTTTGTTAATAATTTAAAAATCATTATTTGTTTATTTTTAAACTAAAAATGATCCCATTACTTTGTTATGAATATCTATATCTACTACTGTTTTAATTAATACCAATAGTATTAATGCTTTTTTGTAATTATTTTATTTCAATACTCTATTTTAAAACAGTTTTTTTATTGTTTTATTAATAAACTTACAGTTTATAATGTAGGAAAATTTTATATATTTGTAAATAATTACAACTTCAAATTAAACTTTTATAATAGTTTAAAGATAAAATATGACATTAATAAAATCAATTTCAGGAATTCGAGGAACAATTGGTGGTAAAGTAGGCGAAAATCTTACTCCTCTTGATGCTGTTAAATTTGCAGCTGCGTACGGAACTTTTCTTAAAAACAGCAACTTGAATAAAAAATTGAAAGTAGTTATTGGTCGTGATGCGCGAATTTCTGGTCCAATGATTCACAATTTGGTTCAAAACACCTTGTTAGGATTAGGAATTGATGTTATTGATTTAGGACTTTCAACAACACCAACAGTTGAAATTGCTGTACCAAAGGAAAATGCCGATGGTGGCATAATTTTAACTGCATCACACAATCCAAAACAATGGAATGCCTTGAAATTATTGAATGAAAAAGGTGAATTTTTATCTGGAAAAGAAGGTGAAATCATTCTTGAAATTGCTGAAAACGAAGAGTTTGATTTTGTAGATGTAGATCATTTGGGTAAAGTTACTAGTATTGATTCTTATATGGATATTCACATCAACGAAGTATTGAATTTACCTTTAGTGGATGTCAATTTAGTAAAAATAAAAAAATATAAAGTAGTAGTTGATGCAGTAAATTCATCAGGTGGAATTATAATTCCGAAACTCTTGGAATCAATGGGTGTAGAGGTTATTAAATTATATTGTGAGCCTAACGGACATTTTCCTCACAATCCAGAACCATTAAAAGAACATCTGGGTGATATTTGCAAATTAGTTTTAGATGAAAAAGCAGATTTTGGTGTAGTAGTTGATCCTGATGTGGATCGATTGGCTTTTATTTCTAACGATGGTGAAATGTTTGGGGAAGAATATACATTGGTGGCTTGCGCCGATTATGTATTAAGTAAAACTCCTGGAAACACTGTTTCTAATATGAGTTCGTCTCGTGCCTTGCGTGACATTACTAATAAACACAACGGAAATTACGAAGCAAGTGCAGTAGGCGAAGTAAATGTAGTAGAATTAATGAAAAAAACTAACGCAATTATTGGTGGTGAAGGTAACGGCGGAATCATTTATCCTGAATCACATTATGGTCGCGATAGTATTGTTGGAGTAGCCTTGTTTTTAACTTATTTAGCAAATCAAGATAAAACAGTTGCCGAATTAAGAGCATCATATCCTCAATATTATATGAGTAAAAATAAAATTGAATTGACACCTCAAATTGATGTAGATGCAATTTTAATTGCGATGACTGATAAATACAAAATTGATAATTCAACAAAATCTATATCATTAATTGATGGAGTTAAAGTTGATTTTGCTGAAAGCTGGGTACATTTGCGAAAATCGAATACTGAACCAATAATAAGAATTTATACTGAAGCCATTACTCAAATTGATGCCAATGCTTTGGCAGATAGGATTATTAATGAAATCAAAAATATTGCTAAAATTTAAAATTATCAATAAGATTATTTTAATAAAGCTAAATGTCCAACATATTCAGTTCCAAAAATTTTAATTTCTGGTAAAATTTTAATTACGGTTTTACCTAAAACAGTTTCTTTTTTTACCGGAAAACCATTTAGTTTTAAGTAATTATTTTCTTCAACTAAGGGAATTATAATGGTCTCTTTAGTTTTTTTAATGTTATTTTTAAAAATTGCAATGAAATATGGTTTAGAATCAGAGATCAAAATTAAACTGTTAGAATATTTAAAATTCGCTGTTGCTAGTGTTGAAAGCTTTTCTTCGACTTCTTGATTGCTCATTAGTTTTTTAGAACCATTTAAAACGCCATCGGTTATAGCATATGATTTTCCATTATCAACAACAATGACTGTCGACATTTCTTTACCATTATAAATCATTAAACCAGGACTTATTTCTAAATTAGTTTCGTTTTTCTTTTCACTTTTATCATATTTATAATCGGTTTCATCATAATCCATACTTGATTGCGAAAAAACAATTACACTTATAAATAACAATATCACGGATAATAAGGTTGTTTTTTTCATTTTTAATAATTTTTTAATTACTTAATAATTTTATAAATTTCTTTAAATTTTAATTTTAATGCAATACGTAGTATTGCGTATTTTATAATCAAGGAATACATTTTTAAAACTAAAATAAAAACTATTGGATTTAGATTTTATTGTTACTCAATCTCACTAATTATAATTCTTAATTTAACAATTGTTTGATTCATTTACCAATTGTTTTATTTTTTATTTAATATTGTTTTTTTTCAATTGTTTTATTACTTAATTTTTATAAAAAATAGTTAGTATTTTAATTCCTAAAATCCTTACTAACAAGGTTAACTTTGTTCCTGTTATAAACCTAATAAACAAGGTGTTAACTGTTTTTTTGTAGTAGGTTATTACTTGTATTTATTTTACAAATTTAATTAACTCCAATTTAATTTATTTTAGGATAAACACTAAAAAACAAAAAGAAAAACACTAATTTTTACAATAAATAGAAAAATCCCCAAATTGCTTCAGGGATTTATCAACATCAATTTTAGCAAGAACTACTACCAACTTACTAAAATTAAAAAAAACTAACCATACTAAACTTTAATTTTTAGATTAATTTTTAACGATAAATAGCTGAATTATCAATTAATAACAAATTTAAAAAATTTTTTTATATAAAAAGAAAAAACCCTCGTTTATTTAAATATTATTTTTATTAAAGTATTGTTTTTGAATTAATTATACATAATAATAAATTTTTAACATTGCAAAGTTGCAAAATTATTTTAGTAAAATAAGGAGGGAAAACACTATTTAGTAAAAAGAAAATTCTTTTTTGTAAAAGGATTTTTCCTCTATTATTATATTAAATTTTATTTATATTTGTTAGCAAATGTTTAACCCTAAAATTTAATTTTATGAAAGCCAACAAACTATTTATTTTTTTAACAACTACATTTTTACTAATGACCTTAACTTTTTGCAACCCAAAAGAAGTAAAAACCGAGTTCAGAGGTGAGCCATCCAATATTATATCAATTGCACAAGCTGTTAAAATGCATGACGAATACCAAGAAGGTATAGGTAAATTAATTGAAAACAGCCATTTAGAAACTAATAACGAGGTTTATCCAGCAACACAATATACCTATATTGATTTAGATACTTTAAAACAATATGTTGCTTTTTTAGATAAAGTACAAAAATTGAATAACAAAAAAATTACTGGTTTACGTATTTATTTTGGAGCTTATCCTGGAACAGAAGCGATGAAAACCGCAAGTTTTAAAACTATTTATCCTGGACGTGAAACTATTTTTATGGCACCAACAATGAAAGGTGAAGATTCTCCAATGGCTAAACAATATCAAGCTGTTGATAATGTACCTTTTTATATAAAACCCTCAGGGAAAGATAAACTTATAGGCGATTATTTAGTGATTGATGAATTACTGTGTAAATACGATATGGGTAAAGGTAGAGTGCAAAAATTAGTCGTAATTGATTCCACTTTCACTGCTAAAACTAGTCTTATAATTAATAAACTAGACAACTGTCCACCTCCAAAATAATTTTATGTATTTAATTAATTTAACTCCTGAATTGGGCATAAAAATCGGAGTATATTTAGAATTATTAGCTGCAATTTTTGCCTCTATTACTTTTTATAAATACAAGTCGAGTGCAATAAAATTTATTTTGCCTTACTTGTGGTATACTTTTTTAAATGAAAAAATGGCTAGGTATTATTATGATCATATAAATCATACCAACAATAATGTTTTTTATAATATTTACGATGTAATTACTGCGGTTTTCATTTATTATGTTTACTCTAAATCAATAAAAAAATCAATTCATAAAAAAATAATTAAATTTTTATTTTTTGCCTATTTAATTGCTATTATAATAAACAGCTTTTATTATAGTTTTATAAATATAATTTTAGAAATACCAAGTTTTTTTAGCGTTGTTTTGATTGTTTCTTGCGTTTGCTTGTACTTATTCGAAATTTTGAATTCTGACAAAATTATAATAATAAATAAGTTATTATTATTTTGGTTGAGTATGGGATTATTATTGTATTATTTGCCAATAATTCCATTTCAATTAGTAAGAAAGTATTACAGCGACTCATCGAGTATTTCAAATATTTTTTACTTAAATATTTTTATAGCTTCTTTATTTTATTTAATATTAATAACTGGTTTTATATGCAGTGGAAAGAATCAGAAGGATTAATTTATTCGGTCATTGTTTTGTTGGTACTTTGCGGTTTGTTAGTTTTTTTATTTATTATTTTTCAAAAAAAGAAAAACTATTTATTAGTTAAACAGGCCGAAGATGCACAGCAATTTGAAAAAGAAATTGGCGAATCGCAAATCGAAATTAGAGAACAAACTTTACGCAACATAAGCTGGGAATTGCACGATAACATTGGACAATTACTAACACTAGCAAAAATTCAGTTGCAAAGCGTACCCGATAATCCTGGGAACATTAAAGAGGTTAATGACAATTTGACTAATATATTAAACGAAGTTCGTTCGTTATCAAAAATTATAAATCCAGATTATATAAGTTCAATTAAATTAACTGATGCCTTAGAATTGGAAATGAGTAGATTTAATCGCTTAAAGTATATTGATTCAAAACTAGACATAATAGGCGAGCCAGTTGCAATGAATGCTAAAGTAGAAATTGTGATTTTCAGAATTTTACAAGAGTTTTTTTCAAATACTATGAAACATTCCAAAGCTACTAAATTAAGAGTTTCTATTAATTATGAAAAAGAGGATAATATTATTATTATTGCTTCAGATAACGGAGTTGGATTCGACAGTTCTTTACATTCTAAAAACGGAATCGGATTAGTTAATATGAAAAAAAGAGGTGTACTGATTAACACAGAGGTTAGTTTACAATCTAAAATTAATGAAGGTACACTACTGACTTTAATTCATAAAATTTCTTAAAATGAAAAAATATACCGTTGTGGTTGTTGATGACCACACACTTTTATCACAAGCTATTGCTGGAGTGGTTGAGGGTTTTGAACAGTTTTCAGTACTCTACACTTGTAAAAATGGAGTTGAAGTCATAGATCAATTTAAAGACTTGAAAAACATTCCTAATTTGGTTTTAATGGATGTAAATATGCCAATAATGAATGGTATTGAAGCTACTAAATGGATATCTGATAATCACCCAGAAGTTAGCGTAATGGCATTAAGTGTTGAAGAAGATGAGATTACTATTTTAAAAATGATTCGGGCTGGGGCAAAAGGATATCTACTTAAAGATGTCGATAAAAAAACGCTAGAAATAGCGTTAAATAAAATTATGGAAACTGGTTTTTATCATTCCAACAATGTAAGTGAAATTTTAATGAATTCATTAACTGGAAAATCAACTACCGAAATACCTTTAAAAGAAGTTGAAATAACACTTTTAAAATTAATTTGTACTGAAATGACTTATAAAGAAATTGCCGATGTAATGAATACGAGTCCAAAATCGGTTGACGGTTATCGTGATAATTTATTTGTAAAACTCAATGTTAAAAACCGAATTGGTTTGGTTTTATATGCAATAAAAAATAAGTATTATACACCATAAACATTTTTACATTTATGGTGTTTTTATATTCTTTACTCTTTAATATATAACAATCGTTGTTTGTTTTTTAAATCACTAGGATTAAACCAGGCTTTGTACCAACATTTACTTGCAACACTCAAATCGTCAAGATGCATTGTTTTTGTTGCATCCAACTCAAAATTTCTCCAATGAAAATGATCAACCAAGCGCAACGCTTCTATTGCAAAAACAGTAACAACATCTTTATCAAAAATTTCAAGTAAATTATCACCATTTTTTTGCTCTGGATTAAATGCCAAATTACTGCTGCCACAATATACCACAGGATTATTTCCTCTAAAATTTACAACTACAAACTTATGATGAATGGCGTATCCGTCTATTTTTGCAACGGTTCCAAAAGGTTTGGGTAAAACATTTTGAATGCCTCTTGCTGCAACTTCAATTCCGTTGGAATTGTTTGGCTTGTATAAGAAAACTTGATAATCCGAGGCATTTTTATTTATTTTATCGGTAATACCATAAGTATAAATATTTGGGTTTTTTAACTGTGTTCTTATTGATTTTAAAATACTACTTTCACTAGAATCGTTCATAATAGCAAACAATATATCAGTAGTGTCTGGTTTTTCTATCCGACTACTAATTCTATCAAATATCCGTTTTGCATCGGTTTTTGTATGCGGAGCAAAGGTAAATGTCATTTTAGGCATCCCAACTTCATTAAATTCATAGTCAAGAATTGTAGGTTCTTTACCTTTTATTGTTTTCAATTTTTGTTCAGAAAATGAATTGTCGAATAAATTATTATAGCGTTCGGCAATGGTAGTGTTGTCAAATACTAAAACATGATTTGAATTTATGTAAATTCCATTGGTTGAAAAATTGGTTGAACCAGTAAGTACCTTTATTGCGTTATTATTTTTATTTAATTGAATAAAAACTTTACAATGTGCCAATCCATTATAATGTCCGCGAATTAATTTTGAATTTCCAGTTGCTTGTTGTAAAAACAAGGTTTCAAATTGTACTTCCATTCCCCTTTTTTCACCGTGTTTGCCATCATCATCCAAAATAATTTTTAATCGTCCTTGGCCTGCCAATGTTAGTAGCCGTTTGCAAATTTCGGGTTCGTTTAAATCGTAGGCAAATACTTTGAGCTGTAAACTGTTGTCAATAATTAGTTCATCTAAAAATTCTAAAACACGCTCACGTGCTTGCCAACCCAACCATTTATGTTGCTCCTCAAAGGTATAAGGAGTTGTTTTTATTTTTTTTTCAATATTATCCCATCGTTGCGCATCATCGGCTTTGGCTTTAATGTCAAATAGTAAATCGGTTTCATTTGGTCGTACCTTATTATTATCAACATTAAATCGTTTAGCATAAGCTACAGAAGAAACAAATCCTCGTGTAAACCCAATTTTAGTTTTCTTATTTTCAAATGGGCTTACATTTATAAGTATTGAAGCCGTTAAACTATCATTTAAAATTTCTAGTTTACCATTTTTTATATATCGTGGCGTTATTTGATACTTATAATCGCCAAAAACTGGATTTTGAGTATTTATATTGGTGTTTGGAACGTGTACCCAGTTAAATTTTTGAATAGGAGCATATAATGTTGAATTTTTTTCCGCATCCGGAATGTTTGAAGCAAGTACAATTGATTCTGGAAAACACAATCGATTGTACATAAAATTTTGTACACTATCGTTTTTTAAACCATATTTAATTGTAAATCCTGCTAAATTGGCTCGAAGTTCTTCTTTCAAATCAAAAGCTAAAAGTGTCATTGCGTCTCCTTTAAAAGCACGAACGCTTACTCCATTTTTTTCTACAAACGTTTCCATGTTGATTTTATTTAAAAATTAACTCTTGTAGCAAGTCTTCTTGCACCATCAGAATTGGGATGAATTTCGTCTCTCCAGTAAATAGATGAGTTTAATAAACCTCTAAAATCAATAATTCTTGTTTGAAATTGATAATTTAAAGCCTGAAATTGATTTTTAATTTGATACAATAGGCTATAAAATTTATCCAATAACCTAATAATTATAAAACAACGTAAAATAGGGTCGTTTATACCAAGTGCAATAAAGGCAGGTTCTATCCAAGGTCCTAACGGTAAATTTAAACCTCCAAGTGTTGGTTGTGTGCCAAGTTTAAACATCGGATAGTCATAAGTGTGCATGTAAAAAATTAAATTCGGAGTGCAATTTGCATTTATAATACTGCCAAAACCTAAATAATTGTTTTTTATAGTTTGAAAAATAGCATTTAAGTTGGCCGAATTAAACATAGCACTATCAAATGCTTGCGTATTTAAATATCCTTTGTAATCAATGCATTTTTTAAATAGTTCATCGCCAGGAGTCATACTTTGAAGTTCATGCAATTTAGTCATATCTGAAAAAATTACCGAATGTGTCGCTCTAGGAGATACTATTCTTCTTAATTCTGGAAAAACATCATTTCCGCCACCACTAAAATAAATTCTGTCAATTCTATAATTTGTAATGTAGTGTACAAAATCGGCTTTGTCATTAAACATATTCGAAGTCGTTTCACCAAATTTTGCCAAGTGCAGTGAATTCAAGTTCAATCGTTGATTTCTAGCGGAAATAGTATCGTATAAATCCAATACACGAGGAATTGGATAATCTAACCAAGAATCGCCTTCAAAAATTACGTTCAATGTATTGGCATCGTTAGCATTTCGTCTAAATAAAAAAGCATTTGTAATAAACGGTTGATGTAACGACTCATCTTCTCCTTCTTGAAGTGAATTGGGTCTGTTTACTATATTTTTTAATTGAGTAAATGTGGCATCGTTGGGTTCAATTGCTCCAGTTATTCGGATATTATTATTGGATTGAAAATTTAAAATAGAAAGAATTGTTGGATCAGTATTGTTATTATTTAATTGTCCATTAGTTTGCAACGGATATCCATATTCTTTTAGTAACAATTGAATTTGTTGAACATCGTTTGGGTTATTCGTAGCATTTAACCCAACACTATTTGAAATTGAACCATTAAAGTTGTTGTTTCTTAAAACAGGAGTTGTATTGTTTACTAAAGTATTTGCGTTATAATTTCTCATGATATGGATTTTTATGTTAGTATTTTGTTTGGGTTTATGTATCCGTTTCCGGCTCTAAAAATTTCTAAATTTTTATTTTCTGTATAAAATGGATCACACGATTGAAGTAATTTTTTTCGAATTTCAAAAATATTTAAGTGGGGTTGTTTTTCTAAAATTTTTATTAGTAACGATGCTACAAATGGTGATGCCATACTGCTTCCGCTTTTGGAACATAGTTTTCTAGACGCTTTATTATCTTTGCTTGACGAGGAGCAAGAAGAAATGATTTTACTGCCAGGAGCCAAGACTTCGGGTTTCATTCGCCCATCAACAGTTGGGCCTGAGCTACTAAAATTGAGTATGCTTTTCTGCTTCTCATCTTGGTTGTAGGCACCTACTGATATACCAAAAAAAGAATTGCAAATTGAATTGGTTGTATGAGTTTGTTTAACGAATGTAGTATCAAAGATGGATTGACCATTATCGTCACGTTCAATATAACAATGAAAATTTCCTTTATTTATTTTTTTTCCTACCAATTCAATAAAAAGATATTTTAAATTTAAGTCACCATTTAATATAATATCTATTTGATTTTTACCGGTATTGGGTTCGTTTTTTCGATGCAAACAAATCCCAATTTCGTCATTATTAAGGCTAATAATTTCATCTTTAAAAGGAATGGTTTCAATTAATTTTTTATTGTTTTCATCATAAATAATTACACTTATAACGTCGTCGCCTTCGTACCAAATTTCTAATTCATTAGGTGTCTTGTCCTTTTTTTTAAATAACCACGGAATTTTAATTTTTTCATTTTGCTTAATGCAACCACAAGTATGAGCTTTTGCTAAATGATAATTACCTACGCTTTGCACAATTGCAGTTCCTTTTCGGTCCAGTAAAATTTGATCAATAGCTTGTTCAACCAACGTTTTTCCAGTATGAGAATCTCCGTGACCACCCAAACTCATATTAATCACAATCGGTCTGCCTTTTGCCTCGGTTAGTAAAAAATGCAATCCTTCAACTAGTTTAACCGAATCGCCTAAAGAAAGATTGGATCCATTTACTAAATTTGAACCCATATCGACAGCTATTATTGGTGACTCACTTGCGTATGCTTTTTTGGCAACACTTCCGTTGCTACACGCAATTCCTAAAACATGAGTTCCGTGAGTTCCAGCTCCAAATAAATCGGATGCTCCTGGATGATAACCAACTTTTTTAAAAGGAAATTCATCTTCAAGTGCATCATTTAAATCATCGGAATCAATTATTTTCCCATAACCATAATTATTAGTGTCATAGTTGCCTGATTGCACCCAAATTTTTTCAAACCTTGTTTCGCCAGCATCAATAAAATCGGCGTGAGTAAAATCAAAACCAAAATCAATAATCCCAAAAACTACATTTGATTTTTGAATGGGTAATGAATTGGTTACCTGTTTATTATTAATTACATCTGTTTCATTTTGTGAAATAGCAACTGCCGGAACAACATTGGGAGCTTTTAAACTTTTAACCTCTTTGCTATTATATACTTCAAAAATATTTTTTCGTTTTATTCGACAAGTAACTATATCTCCAAATTGGGTAACTATTTTTGTTTGCATCGGATAATTTCCAGCATCGTTTAAACGCATAAGCAGTGATAATTCCTCTTCAGGATTTCCATGAAGTATAATTTTAAGTCGAGGATCCATAATTTATTTTTTTAATGGTTCTTTTTTTTCGACACTAGTTTTTGGTACATCGGTTCTCGTTTCAACTATTTTTTCTGCAGCTGCTTCGTAAGTTACAGGACTGTCTTTTATTTTATTTTCTATATTACTTCTAATACTGGATAATTTATATGAAGAACCGCTAAAAATCATATATTGAAAAATTACATATGGAAATTTTTTTTCATCTTTTAGAATTTCGATATAATTAGTAAAATATTCATCATTAAAATAAGTTGCTTTAAGATAATCGATTGTTTTTTTATCTTCTTTTGATGTATATTTTTCGTTTTCTTTATCAGAAATAAAATCAAAGTCACTTTTTAATTTTTTAACTGAATCTAAGTTTTCTTTCATTGCATATTTTTGTGTCGACTCGTTAAAATTTTTAATTTTAAGATCATCGGATTTTAAAAATTTAGCATCTATTTTTTCAGAAATTGCTTTATCGAAGTTTAAAGTTACTGTATCAATGATTTCAGATTTTAAAGTGTCAAGTTTTTTTAGTAGGTCAATTGAATCTGATTCTGTTATTATTGGAATTGTTGGAACTTGACTAGCAGCTGGCAATGCCACAGCCACAGCTACCGAATTTTCAGCAGTTACAACTGTTTGAAGTTCTTTAGCTTTATTATCAATAAGAAAATAACTTAAAATAGGATTTGTAGCAATCACTCCCGATAACAAAGCAGTGTTTTGTAAAGATTGTGAATCACTCACATGATATTCACTTTCTTTATTTTTTGCAATAGCAAGGCTTAGTAATAAATTTAATGGGTTCATAATTTTATTGTTTTAGATTTAATAATAAAAAGGGCAATAAAAACAGTTTTACTGCCCTTAATTTAAAACTATTTGTTCATCATTGTCATCATCAAAATTGGAAGCATCATATTGTTGCTTGAACTTGAATTGTCTTTATTTTGTTGCGACATTATTAAAACTAACGGCAACATCATTGAAGAATTATCTGATGATTTACCAGACCCTGAGTCACCCATAGTGGTTATCATAGGCAATAAAAGTGACATCGTTTGGTCAATTTCGATTGGATTTTTACCAGATTTAATAGCTATTTTTTCTAATGTTTTTAATTCAGCATTTGCTGGAATTATTTCAAGATTATCAACATTCAATTTTGGTTGAATTAACAATGTACTCATCATGCTCATCATTTGCATGTTTTTCAAAACCTTAGTTTGATTCTCAATTTTTTGAGCACTAATTTTTGCTAATTCAGTATGCTTAGTGTCTAAAACTATTAAAGTTTTGTTGGTTGAAATACTGGTTTTTTTAAGCTCATTTACATCATTTGAAATGACATCAAGTGCTTTTTTTAAGTCACTTTTTGTAGCATAATCGTGAGAATTTCCGCTAAGTGTTTTTCCAAAATTCGATTGTTGCGTTACTTGTGGTCTTACTTGAGGTCTAATTCGTCCTAGACCGCCACCTCTTCTTGCTTCGTCAAAACTTTCATCAAGTCCTTCTAACAAATCTTCGTTTAATAAATCTTCGTTTAAATAATTTTCTAGTGAATACATAATTTTCTTTTTTATTGATTAATATTAATTTTTATTGAAATAATGTTTGTTGTATTTAATTATTGCTG
Source organism: Flavobacteriales bacterium (assembly GCA_038204955.1). Taxonomy (GTDB): domain Bacteria; phylum Bacteroidota; class Bacteroidia; order Flavobacteriales; family Flavobacteriaceae; genus Flavobacterium. The sequence continues at coordinate 13,398 of JBBRCJ010000014.1, read as the reverse complement.
GATTTATAAATTTGTTATATAAAATAAAATCTGGAACGTTTGAACCTGGTTTTCCTGCACCAAAACAATCTGGACACTCTGAATTTTCGCCAAAACATTCAGTACAAGCGCCAATAGCTTTTGCCAAATTATCATTTTGAAGCAATTCATGTTCCAATTGTGACTTTAAACCCTCAACTATTGTGAATAATTTTTGATTTATCTTTTTAATTCTCTTGATTTTATCTTCAAGCTCAAAATCAATTTCGGGTACTATAATTTCAGGATCTTTTTTGTCGAATAATGGCTGCATTAATTCAAAATATTTTGCCATTTCCGGATTTTGTTCTTTTAACAAGTTGATATAAGCTTCCATAATTTAATTTTTAAATTGTTGCTAAAACTCCTTCTAATCGATTAATTCGTTGTGGAGAGTAAGAAGCTAAAAACTGCCCCGAATTATCTACAGCATAATCTTCTGTTGGTATATAACCTTCGTTATAATATTCATACAAAATGTTTTCTGTTAAATAATTTATCGATTCTACTAATTCAGCAAAGGAAACATTTTCAATTGGTGCATTTGGACTAGCAGTGCCTAATGATTGCTGTACTCGACCTGCTTGAAATTGCGGATTGTTAATAACACCACCTAATTGATTATAGTAGCCTTGAACTCTACTAATATCCTGATAAGCTTGTTGGTTAAGTGGAACAGGATTATTTTGCGCATATTGTTGAATGGCAGGTAAAACAGCTCGTCCAGCATTTGCTAAATAATTGGTTGTGTTTTGCCAAGTTTGTCCCAGTGATTGTCCTCCGCCATTTTGATTTTGTTGCGGGTTTTGATACTGTTGTGGATTTTGGTATTGTTGCGGTTGCGCATTTCGACCTGGATTTTGATATTGAGGTTGCGGTCTTGGTTGTTGGTATTGAGGTTGAGGTCTTTGTTGCTGATTTGAAGCATTATAATTTGAAAGAGCAGTACTACCAGCTCCAGCCAAATTACTTACTAATCCACCTACCATACCACCAATTTGAGGTGCACCAAAGTAAGTTCCAACAGCTGTACCTACAATAGGAGCAACAGCTGATACACCTCGCAAAACACCAGATCCAATATTGCTAGCAACATTGCCTAAGCTTGACCAAAAGCCTTCTACTTCACTTTCAGACATTTGGTTAATTCTAGATAGCAATTCATTCTCTAATAAATTTTCAGGAAGAGATGAATATTCAGGTCCTAATACGTATCGAACGGCTTCTAAATAATCTTGTTCTGAAAAAGATTCACCTTGATACACTTGTTGATATAAACTCATGACATAGTTATTAAATTTTATCCCTACTTTATTATGGCTTTTCGGGTTTTGCCTTTTATGATTTTAAGAAGTGTCTAGAATAGTTCTTAAAGCACATTACAAAGTTGTAAAAATTGATACAAAAGAATGCTAGTTAAAAAACTGAAAAACAACAAGTTAAATAACTATTTTTTTTAAGGTGTTTCAATATTTTTATTTAGTAAAACACTTATTTATAATTACCGTTGTTTAACGGAGTGTAAAATGAGGGGTTAAACATTTCATAAATGAAATTTATTTTCTTACTTTGTTTAAGTATTAATTTAATCTTAAAATATTATGACTAGTAACCAATCGAAGTTTCTTATTGCAGCATTAGTAGTGGCTTTTGTAACCTATGTTTATTTTTTTCCACCCACAATTTCTGAAATTTCAAAAAATGAAATTTGTAATGATTTTAGCAGTTCTAATCCAAGTACAATAAACAGAGGATTAGTTAAAAAAATGATTGTTCAGTATCGAGAAAATCAATTAAAAGCTATTAATTCAAACAGTATTATAAGTGATGATTCCCAATCAATTTGGTTTGATCTTGATACTATCAAAAAATTCATTTATCATATTGAAAAAAATGTTAAAAAGAACAATGTAGCTTCAAAATTAGGATTACGAATTTACTATGCTGCCTATACCGACAAATCAACTTGGGGAACACCTGGTTACGAAGAATTACAAGATTTATTAGGTAACCCAATAACAGAAAAGTATGAAAAACATCATACTTTGGTTATATTACCTACAATTTTAAATTCAGACAATGTAGATGCTGATTTTAATCCGCTTGACATTGCATCATATGAAGGATACACAAAAATGAAAAAAGAAAGGGAAAACCAATCTTTTGATTCAAGCTATCAAATGATGACATTATCACCTTTTAGTGTAATTTCAACTAGTTCTTCAAGCGATCCATTAATGGCTAGAAATCACGGCTGCTTAATTCCTCCAGCAACTGGTTCCGGAGTCGATTTTTAAATAAAATATGATTACTATTCAATTATTTTTAAGAGATTCCATAATATGGACTGAATTTTTTAGTGCATTTATTGCCTTGTGGACTTTTAAAAGAGTAAAACATTCGCAATGGAAATGGTTTTCATTGTATTTAATAGCTATTTTTTTATTGGAGTTAATAAGCAATAATTTATTAATAAATTTTCCAACGTTTAAAAAGAATTATTATGCCTATTTTGTAATTCCATTTGAATTTATTTTCTTTTTTTGGCTTTATGCCTATAAATCGTTAAAAAAAAGAGAGTTTTTTATTATATTTACAATTATCTATCTTTTATCATTTATTCCACATAAACTATTTTTTGAAAAAACAGATATCGTTTATTCAGTTAACTATACATTTGGTTGTTTTTTACTTATGATTTTAGTTGCTTTGGAGTTCAATCACCAAATTAAATCCGATGATATTTTAAATTATAATAAAAACAAGATGTTCTATATAAATTTGGGAGTTGTTTTATTTTATATCGGAACGCTCCCTTTTTTCACTTTTTATGGTATCTTTATAAAAGATATGAATATGTGGAATTATTATTACATTTATTTTTTATTTTTTAATAATGTGATGTACCTATTATTTGCAACTTCATTACTATGGGGAAAACAGAAATAATAATCTTAGTAATTATATTTAATTCTTTTTTTTTACTTTTTATATTGGCAGTAGTACTTTTTGTAAAACAATATAAATTAAAACGAAAGCAATACGACGCAATTGTTGAAGTTCAAAGCCAAGAACATCAAAAACAATTACTATCAAATCAAATTGAAGTACAACAACAAACAATGAATAGTATTGGTCAAGAAATTCACGACAATATTGGTCAAAAAATGACTTTAGCAAGCTTGTACACCCAACAAATTATATTTGAAAATAAATATCCTCAAAGTAATGAGAGTTTAAAAAATATAACAACTATAATTAATCAATCTATTAATGATTTAAGAAAATTGTCAAAATCACTTACAGATAATTCTATTGAAAATGAAAATATTATAAAATTGATAAATGATGAATGTGAAAAAGTAAATAAATTAAATATTTATGACATGAAATTTACACACACCAACAATGATGTTTTATTAACCTATATTCAAAAGAATGTTTTACTTAGAGTAACACAAGAGTTTATTCAAAATAGTATTAAACATTCAAAGTGCAAAAAAATAAAAGTAAATTTTAATGTTGATAAAAAATCTATTTATTTGAGCCTTGAAGATGATGGCATTGGTTTTGTTTTAGACCAAATTTTAAACAAAGGGATAGGGCTATCAAATATGAAAAAGCGAACTGAAATTTTAGGTGGTAATTTCATTTTAAAAAGCGAACCTAATTTAGGAACAAGTTTACAAGTAATTTTACCTTTATTACAATGAAAAAATCCATAGTAATTGTTGATGATCATATTCTTATTGCACAAGCTTTAAAGGTTATTATATCAAATTTTGAAACTTTTGAGGTATTGTATGAATGCGAAAACGGAAAATCATTACAAGATAAATTTGCATCAAACAATGTCATACCCGATATTGTTTTATTAGATATTAGTATGCCAATTATGAATGGGTTTGAGACTGCCGCTTGGTTAAGTGAAAATTATCCAAATATATTAATTATGACTTTAAGCATGCAAGATGATGATAAAAGTGTAATTAATATGATTAAAAATGGCGCTCAAGGATATATTTTAAAAAACAGTAGTCCTGATGAATTTAATACGGCTTTATTAAAATTAATTAAAGATGGTTATTCGTATCCTGACTGGGCATCAAAATTAGTTTTTACTAAAATGAATGAAAGTTTAAAAGATAATGACACCAATTCAATAAAATTTACAAATCGTGAAAAAGAGTTTTTGAAACTTGCAATTTCAGAAATGAATTATAAAGAAATTTCAGAAATCATGTTTTGCAGTCCTCGAACTGTTGAAAGTTATAGAGACAGTTTGTTCGAAAAATTAGATGTAAAATCAAGAGTTGGGTTAGTTATTTACGCTATAAAAAATGGATTTGATTCTTAATACGAATTTATAAAAAGTACTCAACAAATGTTAATAACTTCAAGACCTATTTGTAACTTCAAGTTTTGAAAATCGTTTATATTAACTATATTTGCGTGTTATACCCAATTAGAGTCACTTTACAGTATTATGAGCGAAGAAAATAAGAATAATTATTCAGCAGACAGTATTCAAGCATTAGAAGGAATGGAGCACGTAAGAATGCGACCATCTATGTATATCGGTGATACGGGCGTTCGAGGCCTACACCATTTAGTTTATGAAGTAGTCGATAACTCTATCGACGAAGCTTTGGCAGGACATTGTGATACCATATCAGTCTTCATTAATGAAGACAATTCGGTTACCGTAGAAGATAATGGTCGTGGAATTCCTGTTGATATGCACAAAAAAGAAGGTGTTTCTGCTCTTGAAGTAGTAATGACCAAAATTGGAGCAGGAGGGAAGTTCGATAAAGATTCTTATAAAGTATCTGGCGGATTGCACGGTGTTGGTGTTTCGTGTGTAAATGCACTTTCCAATCACTTACGAGCAACAGTTTTTCGTGAAGGAAAAGTGTACGAGCAAGAGTACGAAAAAGGAAAAGCAATGTATCCAGTAAAACAAATCGGAACTACCGACAAGCGCGGTACAATGGTTACTTTTTTACCAGACAACACAATTTTTACTCAAACAACGGAATATAATTACGATACCATTGCAGCTCGTATGCGTGAATTGTCTTACCTTAACAAAGGAATTACAATTACTTTAACCGATAAGCGTGATGTAAATGATAAAGGCGACGTTGCATCAGAAATTTTTCATTCTAAAGAAGGTCTTAAAGAATTCGTTAAGTTTTTAGATTCTGGTCGTGAGCCAATTATTTCGCATGTAATTAGTATGGAACTTGAAAAAGGAGAAATTCCTGTAGAGGTTGCCTTAATTTACAATACTTCATATTCAGAAAATATTTTCTCGTATGTAAACAACATCAACACTCACGAAGGAGGAACACACTTGCAAGGTTTCCGTATGGGATTAACGCGTACGTTAAAAAAATACGCTGATTCCTCGGGATTATTAGAAAAATTAAAATTTGAAATTTCAGGCGATGATTTCCGTGAAGGATTGACTGCCATTATATCTGTAAAAGTTCAAGAACCACAATTTGAGGGACAAACCAAAACCAAATTAGGAAATCGTGAAGTCGTTTCGCCGGTATCTCAGGCAGTATCTGAAATGTTGGAAAATTATTTAGAAGAAAATCCAAACGATGCCCGAATTATTGTTCAAAAAGTAATTCTTGCTGCTCAAGCTCGTCATGCTGCCAAAAAAGCCCGTGAAATGGTGCAGCGTAAAACCGTTTTAGGTGGTGGCGGTTTACCTGGAAAATTATCGGATTGTTCAGAACAAGATCCTGCAAAATGTGAAGTGTATCTTGTAGAGGGAGATTCGGCTGGAGGAACAGCAAAACAAGGTCGAGATAGAATGTTTCAGGCCATTTTACCTTTACGTGGTAAAATTTTGAATGTAGAAAAAGCAATGCACCACAAGGTTTTTGAAAATGAAGAAATTCGTAATATATTCACAGCATTGGGTGTTACTGTTGGTACTGCCGAAGATAGTAAAGCCTTAAATTTAGAAAAGTTGAGGTATCATAAAGTAATTATTATGTGTGATGCCGATATTGATGGAAGCCACATTGCTACCTTAATATTAACGTTCTTCTTCCGTTTTATGAAAGAATTAATCGAAGGCGGACATGTCTACATTGCAGCACCACCTTTATATTTAGTTAAAAAGGGAAATAAAAAAGAATACGCTTGGACTAATGACCAACGTGATATTGCTAATGAAAGAATGGGCGGAAGTGCTGCTATTCAACGTTATAAAGGTTTGGGCGAAATGAATGCCGAGCAATTGTGGGAAACTACAATGGATCCAAGTTTTAGAACTTTGCGTCAAGTAACCATTGATAATTTGGCCGAAGCCGACAGGGTATTCTCAATGTTAATGGGTGATGAAGTACCACCACGTAGAGAATTTATTGAAAAAAATGCAGTTTATGCAAATATTGATGCTTAATTACCATCCAAAAATAGATATTATAACATTAAACAAATTATCTTAAAATGAAAGTTACCATAGTAGGAGCAGGAAATGTAGGAGCAACTTGTGCAGATGCCATTGCTTACAGAAGAATTGCAAGTGAAATCGTTTTACTTGATATTAAAGAAGGTTTTGCTGAAGGAAAAGCGTTAGATATAATGCAAACACAAACTACCTTAGGATTCAATACTAAAGTTGTAGGCGTTACCAATGATTATTCAAAAACTGCCGATAGTGCCGTTGTAGTAATAACATCTGGCATACCCAGAAAACCTGGAATGACTCGTGAAGAATTAATAGGTATAAATGCAGGAATTGTAAAAACAGTAGCCGAGAATTTATTAAAATTTTCTCCAAATGCTATTTTTATCATTGTATCAAACCCAATGGATACAATGACCTACTTAACTTTTAAATCACTAGGTTTACCTAAAAATAAGGTTATCGGAATGGGTGGTACTTTGGACAGCTCACGTTTTAAAACTTATTTAGCACAAGCATTAAACAAACCTGCAAATGATATTTCAGCAATGGTTATTGGAGGTCACGGTGATACAACTATGATACCTTTAACTCGTTTGGCATCATATAACGGAATTCCTGTATCTCAATTTTTATCAGAAGAACAATTGGCTAAAGTTGCCGCAGATACTATGGTTGGTGGAGCCACATTAACCGCTTTATTAGGAACTTCAGCTTGGTATGCACCAGGTGCATCAGTTGCTTATTTAGTTGATAGTATTTTGAATAACCAACAAAAAATGATTGCGTGTTCCGTTTATTTAGAAGGGGAATATGGTCAAAACGATATTTGTATCGGAGTACCCTGTATTATCGGAAAAAATGGAGTTGAAGAAATTGTTACTATTGAGTTAAATGAAGCCGAAAAGTCTTTGTTTTCAAAAAGTGCCGATGCTGTTCGCAGTATGAATAACGCCTTGTAAAACGATATCAATTTTATTATTTAAAAGGCTATCTATATTTTTGATAGCCTTTTGAATAATAAAAATTAGCATTAGTAAAATTTAAAGTAAAAATAAATTTACTAATCAAAAGTAAAAATATTTAAAAAACACATTAATTCATTTTTTTTGATAATAACACGTAAAAAATTTGTTAATCTTTCGTTTAATTATATATTTGCACGTTTCAAAAAAAGTGGCAACATATAAATTTTTTGATTTTATTTCAAAATCAGTTAATTAGTGTTTTTTTAATCATTTTAAATAAAAACAAACCTTAAAATAAATTAATTTTTAATATAATGCAGAATAAAGGACTTATTAAATTTTTTGCAATTTTGTTTGCATTGGTAAGCATTTACCAACTATCGTTTACTTATGTAGCTAGTGGTGTTCAAAAAGATGCCAAAAAATTCGCTAACGGAAATCCTGACAAAGAAGTTAAATATTTAGACTCTATTAGTAAAGAGAAAGTATATAATTTAGGTTTTAGCGATTATACCTATGGTGAAGTTAGCAAAAAACAAATCAACAAAGGGCTTGACCTTGAAGGAGGAATTAACGTAATTCTTCAAATTTCGGTTAAAGACGTTTTGAAAGGATTGTCAAATAAATCAAAAAATATTGTTTTCAATCAAGCGTTGACAGATGCTAGTATAAATCAAGTAGGTAATCAAACCTATTTAGATGCTTTTTTTGATGCTTTTGAAAAAGCGTCGCAAGCAGCCGGTGGAACAACAAAATTATCGTCACCAGATGTTTTTGCAACAAGAACTCTAAGCGAAGCAGGAATAAAGTTCAATACTCCTGATTCAGATGTTAAAAAAATAATCAAGCAAAAAGTAAATGAATCGGTTGAAAGTGCTTTTGGAGTACTTAACAAACGTATCGATAAATTTGGAGTATCACAACCAAACATTCAAAAAATTGGTGAATCAGGTAGAATTTTAGTAGAATTACCTGGCGCTAAAGATGTGGATAGAATTAAAAAATTATTATCTTCAACTGCACAATTAGAATTTTGGGAAACTTATAAAATTGATGAGGTTGGTAATTATTTAATGGATGCTAATAAAGCATTACAAGCTTCTGAAAAAGCAGTTGTAGAAACAAAAACTGTGGTTAAAGATACTTTAGCTTCCTTAATTTCAGATACTACTAAAGATTCATCTGCTACTGCAAAAGGTAAAAATCCATTATTTGACAGATTCGTTTCTCAAGGTGGCGGTCCTGTTTTAGGAATTGTTGCAAAAAAAGATACTGCAAAAATTGGAGAATATTTACGTAGAAATGATATTCGTTTATTGCTTCCCGCAGATAAAAAATATGCAAAATTTGTTTGGGGTAAGCCAGATGTTGTAATTGACGAAAAAACTAAAAAAAGTTCAGAAACTTTTGAATTATATGCCTTAAAAGGAAATAGAGACGGCATTGCTCCAATGAGTGGAGGCGTAATTACTGATGCTAGAGATACATTTGATCAAGGTGGAAAACCAGCTGTATCTATGCAAATGGACGGTCAGGGTGCTAAAATTTGGGAAGAAATGACAGGTAAAGCTTATTCTCAAAAAAGTAATATTGCCATTGTTTTAGATGATGTGGTATATTCTGCTCCAGGCGTTTCAAGTGGACCAATTGCTGGCGGACGTTCAGAAATTTCAGGTTCATTCGATGTAACAGAAACTAAAGATTTAGCCAACGTATTACGTGCTGGTAAATTGCCCGCAAAAGCAGAAATAATTCAATCAGAAGTAGTTGGACCTTCCTTAGGGCAAAAAGCAATTGATGCGGGCACAACATCCTCATGGATTGGATTGTTAATGGTTGGTTTATGGATGGTTTTTTATTACGGTAAAGCAGGTTGGTATGCCAATATTGCATTACTGGTAAATTTACTTTTCTTATTCGGAATTTTAGCAAGTTTAGGTGCTGTATTAACATTGCCAGGTATTGCAGGTATCGTTTTAACATTAGGTACAGCCGTTGATGCGAACATTATTATATATGAACGTGCGAAAGAAGAACTTCGAGCAGGTAAAACTTTAGAAGATGCCATTAAAACATCCTTTGGTTGGAAAGGTGCTATGCGTTCTATTATCGATGCTAATATTACTCACATTTTAACGGGTACCGTTTTATTCATATTCGGAACCGGATTAATTAAAGGTTTTGCAACTACATTGTTAATTGGTATTTTGACTTCATTATTCACATCAATTTTTATTGCACGTATTTTTATTGATAGAGATGTAGCTAACGGAAAAACCTTAGCGTTCTCAACTTCAATTACTAAAAACTGGTTTACAGGTTTCCATTTCGACTTTTTAGGAGCAAAAAAATGGACGTATTTGTTTTCTTCAATTGTAGTAGTAGTAAGTTTAGTTTCTATTTTCTTTGTTAATGGTTTAGATGAAGGTGTTGATTTTGTAGGAGGAAGAACGTTTCAAGTTAAATTTGAAAAACCAGTTGAATCAACAGTCATTGCTGATGAACTTTCAAAAGTGTTTGGAACGTCAGTAGAAGCAAAAGTTTTTGGAGATGCAGACCAATTGCGTATTACAACTAAATATAAAATTGCCGATCAAGGAACAGAAGTTGATGAAGAAGTAAATACAAAATTATACAACGGTTTGAAAAAGTATTTTACTAATATGACTTATGATAATTTTATCAAATCAAGTGATACCAAAACTGTTGGAGTTTTACAAGCCTCAAAAATTGGCTCATCAATATCTGCCGATAATAAAACCAACTCATTCTTTGCCGTTATTGGTGCTATGTTAATTGTTGGATTGTATTTGGTAATTTCTTTTAGAAAATTAGGATATTCTCTTGGTGCATTAGCCGCAGTTGCACATGATGTTATTTTTGTATTAGGTATTTACTCCTTATTATACAAAGTAATGCCATTCCATATGGAAATGGACCAACATTTTATTGCAGCTATATTAACTGTAATTGGATATTCAATGAACGATACAGTAATTGTATTTGACAGAATCAGAGAATTTTTAGGTGGCAAAACCAAAGGAACTTATAAAGAAGTGGTAAATGCTTCGATTAATACAACGTTATCACGTACTTTAAACACTTCATTAATGATGATTATGGTACTTTTAATTATGTTCATCTTTGGTGGAGAATCTATTCGAGGTTTCATCTTTGCAATGTTAGTGGGAATTATTGTTGGAACTTATTCTTCTTTATTCATTGCAACGCCAGTATTGGTTGACACTATGAAAAAAGCTGATATTGCTGAAATTGAATCACGACATAGTCAAGCATAATTACAAAGTTTACTAATCAAAAGAGACCGTTTGTTACTGCAAACGGTCTCTTTTTTGTTTTAGATTGTAAATACACTAAAACATTTAAAATATTACTTAAATATTTTTTATCCTTTAATATAAAGTTGCTAGGAGTAAAAGTTCAGAATGCTAAAGTATTACGTAAACTTAATAAGGTATAATAATTGAGCCTTTACTATTAACTAAGTATATAATTAGATTAAACGTATAAAATGATCAAAGAAATATGATTATTTTCATTTTTCTTTAATGAGTTGTAGGAGATTAGATTTAAAAAAAATATTTAATAAGTAAGCACTTCAAGTTATTAAAAGTAAGTCTACAAGGTATATAAACCTTTATAAGAATTTAGAAATTTACTTTTAATTATAATAAATTGTAATTAATCATAAAAAAGTTATTCTCCTTCTTCGTGGGGCTCATCATTAATAACTTTGGTGCCAATTTCTCCATCGCCGGCAAAAATTGCAACACCGTTTTTTTCTAAAACATAACCATTTTTAGCAACCAAAGTGTACTCTTTGTAAATCCAAGGATTAGGCTTGGCAATTCTTGATAGAACCATGGAATCATCTTGACCTGCTAAAAAAACTTCTGCTAAATTTCCATCTTCACTAAATAATACATAAGTTGAATTTATTGCATCATCATTTTTTTTTACAATCGGATCTAGTCCGATACCGTTAAAAATTTGAACACATTCTTTATTTACTTTGCTCCAGGTGTATCCTGCCGATGCCAAACAACCATTTTCATCTTTATCTGCACCAACAATTGTAGAATCTTTTTCCATCTTTGGCTTTGAATTAATCGATTTTAAATCTGGTTTTTCATCTCGTTTACAAGAAAAAACCAATATAAAACTTAAACATAAAATTATTTTCTTTATCATATTTTTATTTATAAATAGAATTTTTACTAAAAACTTATTTAAGTCTTAAATCAATTATTTTTTAGTTTAATATTCTTGTTTCGGATACAATTGTGTTTCTATAATTTCAAACGAAAATGAATCGTCTTTATTTATAAAATATTTTAAAAGTACTTCTCCCCAAAGCGTTCCATCACTGTAATTAGCAATTATCCAGCGGTGATTTAAAACTTTTATTTTATTAATAATAAATTTTTGTGCACCAAGAGTAACTTGTCCTGTGTATTTGTTTCCTTCAGTGGCATCATTAAAGCCTAAAAGATTTTCATTCAATTTTTTAATAATTTTATTAACGTCTTTTCCGTTAAAATAGTTTTGTGCATTGTCATTGTTTTCTAATGAAAACTCATTGGCATCTAAAAGTAAATTTGATAAGGAATCTTTTTCTACCGTAGCTCTTTTACTGATTCTATCATACCTTTTTTCTAAAAACGAAAAACCTTTCGAGTAATACATATAAGTAAATAAATTTACCATCAATGCGCAAATAAACAAATACAAAAACAACTGTTTTTTCATAAAATTAATTTTTTTATTTTTTGTGAAGCACAACACTTCCATTCTTTGTTCGTATCATTACCGCCTTAGATTCTTCAAGTTAAAAAAACGTGACCACTACTAACTGGACTAATCAATTCTAATGCTTTTATGAATTAGAATTGCGATTTCTTAAATTTTAAGAGCTTAAATAATTCTAAAATATTTTAAAGTTCTAAATTGTAATCTCTAAATTATCATATGCCAAGAAAACATTCTTTGGCAAGATTTTTTCAACTTCATCGTGAAAACCCATTAAATGACTTATATGGGTTATATATGCCTTTTCTGGTTGAACCAAATTTACAAAATCCAAGGCATCTTTCAAATTAAAATGTGATGGATGTGAATCAATTTTTAAAGCATTAATAACCAATACTTTCAAACTTTTTAATTTATCCGATTCTATTTTTTCAATTGTTTTTATATCCGTTAAATAGGCAAAATCATTAATTCGGTACCCAAAAACCTGTAAATTTCCATGCCATCCATTAATTGGAACCACTTTAAAATTACCTATTGTAAATGGTTTATTATTCTTAACTTCTATTGCATCAACCGATGGTGCACCAGGATATTTATTTTCTGTTTCAAATATATAATCAAACCTTCGTTTTAAATTATTCAATACCCGTTCGTGACAATAAACCGGAACGGCTCCATTTTTTAATGAAAACGGTCGAATATCATCCAATCCAGCGGTGTGATCAGAATGTTCGTGGGTTAATAAAATAGCATCTAATTTTTCACATTTCGAGGCCAACATTTGCTGTCTAAAATCTGGACCGCAGTCAATTACAAACGAATTGTCATTATTATAAATCCAAACAGAAACCCGTAAACGCTTGTCTTTTAAGTTTTTACTTAAACAAACAGGATGATCGCTTCCAATAACAGGAATTCCTTGTGATGTACCAGTACCTAAAAAATATACAGTCATTTAGCACGGTTTTTGTTATTTGTAAAGATATTAAAGTTGTACCATTAAATTATACTATAAATTAAAAAAATTAGTTAGCATCAAACTTTCATTTTTAGTAACTTTGCATCGAACTCAACACAATTATGGGATTAGAATTAGACATAAAATTAAAAGGCGATAAAGTAATCGAGCAAATTCCTTCATTAAAGGATAAAGCTTTGCGAATAAATTTAAACGAACACATTTACGGAACCTTTGCCGAAATTGGTGCA
>JBBRCJ010000013.1:0-52982 GCA_038204955.1 Flavobacteriales bacterium | reverse complement strand
AACAACTTTAGTGATTTTATTTTGTGATTGAAAATTTTATCACAAATTAAATTTATATTTTTTATTGGAACTGATTTATTTTAATTTAAGGAGCGAATGTATACGTGGTACAAAAAGTATTTTATAAATTAAAAATCTTGTAACTCTGATGTGTAGTTTTCACAATATTCTCTGTCCGTTCTTGATGGGTGTCGGAAATAAAAAGTTGTCCAAACTCGTCATTGTTAACCATAGCCACAATTTGGCTCACTCTAGTTTCATCCAATTTATCAAAAATATCATCCAATAAAAGAATTGGGTTTTCGCCACTTTGCTTTTTTACAAATTCAAATTGTGCCAATTTTAAAGCAATTAAAAAAGATTTTTGTTGCCCTTGCGAACCAAATTTTTTTATCGGAAAAGAATCAATTTGAAACAACAAATCGTCTTTATGTATGCCAACTGATGTGTATTGTAAGGCTCTATCTTTTGACAAATTTTCCGTTAACAATAATAAGGTGTCTTTCTCGAACAAATGACTTTCGTAAACCAACTGTACTTTTTCGCCTGAATTTGTAATTTGTTGGTGATGTTTGTTGAAAATTGGTAAAAAATCTGCAATAAAAGTTGTCCTTTTCTCAAAAATTTTTTGACCTAAATTATGAAGTTGTTCATTATAAATCAATAAATTATCTGCATCAAAAATGTGATTTAAGGCAAAGTATTTCAACAAAGCATTGCGCTGCACGATTACTTTTTGATACTGAATTAATTGCGTCAAATAAGTTGTGTCAAGTTGACTTATTACGTTATCTAAAAATTTTCTTCGGGTTTCACTGCCTTCAGTAATCAAGTCGTTATCGGCAGGTGAGATAATTACAAGAGGAATAAATCCTATATGTTCCGAAAATTTCTCGTAGGCTTTTCCATTGCGCTTCAACACTTTTTTATTCCCTTTTTTTATGCTGCATACAATTTGCTCATTACGATTTTTTTTATCAAATTCACCATCAATCACAAAAAAATCTTCTCCATGTTTTATGTTTTGAACAGCTACAGGATTGAAATAACTTTTACCGTTCGACAATTGATAAATCGCATCTAAAACATTCGTCTTTCCTACACCATTTTTACCAACAAAACAATTAATTTTAGAATCAAATTCAAAAGTGGCTTCTGAAAAATTTTTATAATTAAAAAGAGAAATTTGTTTTAAATACATGGATTGAAACTTGAAAAAGGTAGATTTTTAGTACTATTTTAATAAGAGCGTGCAATTTATTGAAAATTATCGACAAAAATGACGCTTAAATTGGAATAAAATTTTATTTTTGCGCACACTAAAACAATAAATTAATTTTTTGCAATGGCAACATATAATAAAAGAGGTTACAGAACTCCCAAAGAAAAAGAAGAAGTTGAAAAATTAGACGCAAATTTCATTGAAGAAGCTAGTAAAGTTGATGAGAAAGACAGCACAACTGCAGGTGTTTTTAATTCGCTTGATGAAACGGCTTCAAAAACCGAAGACTGGGTTTTACGTAATCAAAAATATATTTTAGGAGTTTTAGGTGTAGTTGCCGTGGCAACAATTGGTTATTTATTGTTTCAACGTTTTGTGGCTGAACCTAAGCAACAAACCGCAACAGACGATATGTTTGTAGCTCAAAAAAACTTTCAATTGGCTGTTGATGGTACAAATCCGAAATCACAAGATTCTTTATTCACTTTAGTACTTAAAGGATCAGAGGGAAAACAAGGTATGCCAGCAATTGCCGAACAATTTTCTGGAACAGATTCTGGAAATTTAGCCAATTATTACGCAGGTATAGCTTCATTAAATTTAAAAAAATATGATGATGCTATTAAATATTTAGAAAAATTTTCTTCTAGTGATGTAATAGTTGGTTCGTTAGCAACTGGTGCCATTGGTGACGCTTGGGCACAGAAAAATGATGCTAAAAAGGCATTAGAGTTTTATGTAAAAGCAGCTTCACAAACAACCAATGAGTTGACTTCACCAAGATTTTTACTAAAAGCAGGACAAACCGCTTTAACTTTAGGAAATAAAGCAGACGCTTTAAAATATTTCACCGAAATTAAAGAAAAATACGAATCGGCACCCGAAGCACAAACTATTGATGCTTTGATTGGAATGGCGCAGTAAATTAGTTCACAGTCTCAGTTTTTAGTTGGCAATTTAAAATTCAACCGAGTTCTGAAAAAACTGAAAACTAAAAATGGTAGTTTTCGATTATTAGTTGGCAGATTAAATTTAACTGAAAACTGAAAACTGAAAACTGAAAACTATAAAAATGGCTACAGCAAATAAAAACTTATCTAATTACGATAAAAATACCATTCCAAGCGCGAAAAATTTTCGGTTTGGGATTGTTGTTTCTGAATGGAATGACCACATTACCGAAGGGTTATTTAATGGGGCATTGGAAGCACTTTTAGATTGTGGCGCTATGCCTGAAAACATTATGCGATGGAATGTTCCAGGAAGTTTTGAATTGGTGTACGGTGCCAAGAAAATGATTGAAACACAAAATCTAAATTGTGTAATTACCATTGGAAGTGTTATTAAAGGCGAAACTCAACATTTTGATTTTGTATGCGATGGCGTAACGCAGGGCATTAAAGATTTGAATGTAAAATTTGATATTCCAATAATTTTTTGCGTATTGACTGATAATACCGAACAACAATCTATTGACCGAAGCGGAGGAATTCACGGAAACAAAGGAACCGAAGCTGCAATTGCTGCAATTAAAATGGCAGAATTAAAACGAGTTGCAGAATCAAGAAGTTCAAGTATTGGATTTAAATAGAAATAGAAACAAATATCTTAAAAACCTACTTCATCAAAAAAGTAGGTTTTTTGTTTTTTAGGAAGGTATTAACTTTAAAAAACAATAGTTTTTACTTAAATTTGCTTTACTTAGAATTTAGAAATCAAATAATCGTAAATCTTAATTTAAAAAATGTCAAGCATAATTCAATTACTTCCTGATCACGTTGCCAACCAAATTGCCGCTGGCGAAGTGGTACAACGACCAGCATCTGTAGTGAAAGAATTACTCGAAAATGCTGTTGATGCGAGAGCGACGGACATAAAATTGATTATTAAAGATGCAGGAAAATCATTGGTGCAAGTCATTGATAATGGTTTGGGAATGAGCATAACCGATTCTCGCTTGTGTTTTGAACGGCACGCAACTTCCAAAATTCGCTTGGCCGAAGATTTATTTTCATTATCAACAAAAGGATTTCGAGGTGAAGCATTAGCGTCAATTGCTGCGATCGCTCATGTAGAAATGAAAACCAAGCAAGACCAAGACGAATTGGCAACGCATATTGTAATTGAAGGTAGTAAATTGATCACTCAAGAACCTACCGTTTCGCCAAAAGGAACTTCATTTTCAGTGAAAAATTTATTTTTCAATATTCCCGCTCGACGTAATTTTTTAAAATCGGAAACGGTCGAAATGCGTTATGTTGTTGATGAATTTCAGCGTGTGGCAATGGCACATCCCAACATTTCTTTTACAATGTATCACAACGGAAGTGAACAGTATAATTTGCCAAGTTCAAATTTACGACAACGTATAGTTTCCATTTTTGCTGGAAAAACTAATGAAAAGTTGGTTCCTGTTAAAGAAGCCACAGAAATTGTAAAAATTGAAGGATTTGTTGGCAAGCCCGAATTTTCAAAACGCAACCGTACTGAGCAGTTCTTTTTTGTAAATAATCGATATATTAAAAGTGGTTATTTGCATCACGCAGTTATGTCAGCCTACGATGGTTTGCTTAAAGATGGCGCACAACCCAGTTATTTTATTTATTTAGAAGTACCGCCCCATACAATTGACATCAACATTCATCCCACCAAAACAGAGATTAAATTTGACGATGAACACGCTATGTATGCCATTTTACGAAGTACAATTAAGCACAGTTTGGGTCAATTTAATGTTGCACCAGTTTTAGATTTTGATCGAGATCCCAATTTAGACACGCCGTATTCGTTTCAAAATAAAAATGGTAGTTCTCCAACTATTCAGATTAATAGCAACTTTAATCCATTTTCAGAAGAAAAGGCACCTAAATTTGAATCTTTTAATTCGTCCTATAAAAAACAAGAATCCCATGCCAATTGGGAAAGTTTATATGTTGGTTTAAAACAAGATACGCTTGAAATGGATACTTTTTCGTTTGAAAATGATCTAGTTACCGCTTCCTTATTTGATGAAAAAGAGGAAGAAAACACCAAAAACAGAACCTATCAAATTCACAAAAAATACATTGTAAGCCCAATAAAATCCGGAATGGTTATTATTGATCAGCAAAGAGCACACCAACGAGTTTTGTATGAAAAATTTTTACGAAATATGACGGTCAAGCAGGCTTCGAGTCAGCAATTGTTGTTTCCGTTCCAGTTTTTTTTTTCACAAAATGATTTAGTTATAATAAAAGAATTACAACAATCACTAGAAAATACTGGTTTTGTTTTTGAAACTGTGGCGTCGGATTTTGTTCAAATTTCAGGAATACCCATAAATACCTCCGAAAGTGAAGTGACTTTAGTTTTAAACCAATTAATTAGCGATTTGCAAGACGGAATCCCTGCCAGTAGTTTTAGTCAAAACGATACCATTGCCAAATCAATGGCGAAAAGTTTAGCCGTAAAAACTGGGACATATTTAACTGAAACAGCACAAGAAAACTTGGTAAACAATCTATTTGCTTGTACGGATCCTAATGTTTCACCCTCTCAAAAACCAACTTTCATTACAATGCGTGTGGAAGACATTGACAAAAAATTTACTTTATCATGAATCAAATTACACCCGTTGTTAAGCAACTTTTAATAATTAATATATTATTTTTTATAGGTTCACAGTATTTAGGATCTAGATTTGGAGAGAATTATGCTTACGATATATTTGCAATGCATTATCCTGAAAGTGATAATTTTAAATTTTGGCAGCCGCTTACACATATGTTTATGCATGGCGGAATTGCACATATTTTTTTTAATATGTTTGCTTTGTACTCATTTGGTTCAACCTTAGAACATTTTTGGGGTGGAAAACGATTTTTATTTTTTTACATTTCGTGCGGGTTAGGTGCAGTTTTGGTGCAAACTGGAGTTAATTATTATCAATTGCATCAAACATTGGCAGACGCTTCAAATTTGAATTTATCAAAAGATGTTTTACATCAAATTTTAAATGTTGATTTTATTGATGGAGATCATTATACATCAGAATTACTTCAAAAAGCAATTCAACCCATACTAGAAAAAAGTGGAAAATGGAATTTAATAACTAAAGAAAGTTTTAAAGCTATATTTAATGCTGCAATAGAAATAAAAGGCTCAATGGTTGGTGCATCTGGCGCAATTTACGGACTTTTAATTGCTTTTGCCTTTATGTTTCCGCAAGCAAAATTAGGACTTATGTTTATTCCAGTACCTGTTGCAGCTAAATATTTTGTACCAGGATTGTTACTTATTGATTTATTTTTAGGATTAAAAGGAGAGTCACTTTTTGGAGGTGGCGGCACTGGAATTGCGCATTTTGCTCACATTGGGGGTGCAATTTTTGGTTTCATAATTATGTGGAGTTGGAGAAACAATAAATATAATCGTATTAGTTAAATTAAAAAATGAATATACTCGACGACTTAAAATTACAGTATAAAATTGGTGGATTTTCAAATAAAATTATTTATTGGAATGTTGGCTGCTTTATACTTTCAATTTTATTTTTTTATAAATTTAAAGAAGGTAATTTTGATTATCCAGTTTGGATTTCGTTATCATCCAATCCCAAGGATATTTTATATTACCCGTGGACATTATTGACCTATTGCTTTTTGCACGGAGGTTTCTTTCATTTATTGTTTAATATGATGATTTTAAATTTTTCGAGCCGGTTGTTTTTAACCTATTTTACCCAAAAACAATATTTAGGTTTGTATTTATTAAGTGCGATTTTTGCAGGTGGGTTATTTTCCGTTAGTTATTATCTTTTAGGATTGCAATCTAATATTGTTGGAGCATCTGGAGCAGTTATGGCTATTTTAGTTGCTACAACTACTTATCAACCCTTAATGGAAATTAGATTACTGTTGATTGGAAATATCAAACTTTGGTATTTGACAGCGGTTTTAATTTTGCTCGATTTTTTACAAATTTTAACTGACAACACAGGCGGACATATTGCTCATATTGGCGGTGCAATTTTTGGTTTTGTATTTATTAAACTCCTGCAAAGTGGAACCGATTTAAGTAAAATTGTGTCTTCTATACTAGATTTTTTTGTTACATTAGTGCAACCCAAAAAACGTACTCCATTTAAATCGGTTCATGTTAATGCTAAGAAACCAATCGAAAATCGCGAAAGTAAAATTGTAATTAAAGATGAAAATCAGCAACAAATAGACACTATTCTAGATAAGATAAGTAAATCGGGTTATGATAGTTTGAATCAATCTGAAAAAGAATTTTTATTTAAAGTTGGCGGTAATTAGTTAATAGGTTCTCCGTTTTCAAATTAAAAAGTATTGAATTAATTAATGAAAAAACTTTCAAGTTTTAACAAAGTCGTTTTCTTTTTAAATATAGTTTTGACTGTGTTGACTTTTCTTGCTTATATTTTACCCTTTCTTGCTCCCACCTTTTTCCCACTTTTATCAGTTTTAACTTTAATTTTGCCTCTTTTTTTAATTTTAAATGCCTTATTTTTTATTTATTGGCTGTTACAATTAAAACGAATTATGATGTACTCAGGTATCGTTTTGCTGTTAGGAATCACATTTATTACAAAATTTTATAAATTTACGGCATTAAATTTACCTCCCGAAGAAAATGATTTTGTGGTAATGAGTTATAATGTACGCCTCTTTAATTTATTCGATTGGATTCCAAGAGCGGAAGTCTCTAAAGACATTCATAATTTCATTAACGAACAAAACCCGGATATTTTATGTATTCAAGAATATTCGGAAACTGCAAAAGTCGATTTAAGAGTCTATAAACACAAGTTTATTTCAATGCAAGGCAACCAAATCAAGTCGGGACAAGCCATTTTTTCAAAATATAAAATTGTAAACAAAGGCACAGTAGCTTTTCCTGATGCCGATAACTCTGTTATATTTACAGACATTATAAAGAATACCGACACGATTCGGGTGTACAACATTCATTTACGATCTGTAAAAATCACACCCGATGTCAATGAAATTCAGCAGAATGTTGAAGTAATTGATCAAAACAAATCAAAAGATATTTTTAAACGCATTAGTTTGGCATTTAAAAAGCAACAATTGCAAGCCGAAATTATAAAAGCACACAAATTACAATGTCATTATCCAATTTTAATCTGCGGTGATATGAACAACAGCGCCTTTTCTTATGTATATCGAAACATAAAAGGCAACTTGAACGATAGTTTTGAAGAAGCAGGAAAAGGCTTTGGGGAAACCTATAATTTTAAATACTACCCAGCACGAATTGACTATATCTTGACCGACAAATCTTTAAAAATCAAAAGTTTTACCAATTTTTCAAAATTTAAAAATTCCGATCATTACCCAATTGTTGCCCGAATGATTTTGAATTAATTTTTTAATAGGTAAATGTAAAATTTAAAACCCTAAGTATTCATTTCCAAATCAGAAATATAATCTTGATGCTCTACGAAAAAAGCCTCAAACTGAGACATATTTTCATTAAAAAAATCGAAAATATCTTGCCAAGATGCTCGGTTACTACTGCTAACATTCAATTTTTCAACCCAAATACGACTAATTACTTTTCCAGTATCTAAATAATAATTTCGTTCCAAAATAGCATCCGATAAATAATCTTCTTGTAAAATAGTTTTTAAAGATTCTATTTTTTCAAAATAAATTTTCCGCTTTTCTTCACTATTAGGTTCAATATCAAGTTGAACTTGCGCTTTTTTATTATCTACAAAAAACTTAAACGTAAAATCTTTAATTTTTGTATCGTAAAGTAACCATTTTCTTGGATATTCGGTCGCAAAAGCAACCCAAAATTCCCGCTTCATTTTCTGTGCTTCTTCTTTACTGTACATTTTTTTATGATATGTTAAATTTTTTTCTGTAAATTTATATAATTAAGTGCAATTAAAACTATTCAAAATGAATTTTGATTTGTTTATATCGAAAGTCAATGCCGTCAACAATCACAATTTGAATGGGGTAACGTCACATTTAAAAATGGCTCCCTTAGAGCGTGATTTGATGCTTAAAAATGTTGATTTAAATTCTATTCAACCCAAAATTGCAGCCGTAATGATGTTGTTTTATCCTAAAAATGATGAAACCCATTTGGTTTTAATTGTTCGTAATTCGTTTGGAGTACATTCGTCGCAAATTGCGTTTCCTGGCGGTAAGTATGAAACTGAAGATATTGATTTTAAAGCAACTGCGCTTCGAGAAACCCACGAAGAAATCGGAATCCATCCTGAAAAAATAAATGTAATTCAAGCTTTTACTAAGGTGTATATTCCGCCTAGTAATTTTGAAGTGCATCCTTTTTTAGGCATTTCAAAAACGGAATTAAATTTTGAATTGCAAGCAGAAGAAGTAGCTGGAATTGTCGAAATGCCTTTATCAGTCCTTATGGATGACGCTAATTTGGTTACTAAAAAAATTGACACTTCGTACGCAAAATTTATTGATGTTCCTGCTTTTCAAGTCAACGGGCATTTAGTTTGGGGGGCTACTGCAATGATGTTGAGCGAATTAAAAGATGCTTTAAAATTGGTTCTTTAATCATAAGAAATTTTGTATTTTTGTTTCTTAACAATTACATAACAGTATGGGTTTATTCAAACGAAATCCTTTTGGTCATATACTTTTTTTAAAACGCTGGTTAATATGGATTATTGGTATTTTAAGCCATCGTCGTTACCGCGGTTTTAACGAACTTGAAATAGACGGATCTGAAATTATAAAAACACTGCCTCAAACAAATGTTTTATTCATTTCCAATCATCAAACCTATTTTGCAGATGTAGTGGCAATGTTTCACGTTTTTAATGCAAGTTTAAATGGTCGTGAAGATTCTATAAAGAATATTGGTTATTTATGGAAACCCAAATTAAATATTTATTACGTTGCCGCTGCCGAAACAATGCGTGAAGGCTGGTTACCCAAAATATTTTCTTACGGTGGTGCAATTACTGTTGAAAGAACTTGGCGCGCTAAAGGTAAAGAGGTTAAACGAGAAGTGAATCCAAATGACACTGAAAACATAAAAATTGCCTTAAACGACGGCTGGGTTATTACGTTTCCACAAGGCACTACCAAATCGTTTAAACCCGTTCGTAAAGGAACGGCTCATATTATAAAACAACACCGACCAATTGTTGTTCCTATTGTAATTGACGGTTTTAGACGCTCGTTCGATAAAAAAGGACTTCGATTAAAAAAGAAAGGAATTTTACAAACGTTTACAATTAAAGAGCCTTTAATAATTGATTACGATAACGATACGGTTGAAGAAATTGTTGAAAAAGTTGAATATGCTATTGAGCAACACCCTTCATTTTTAAAAGTAATTCCTGCAGAAGAAATTGAAGAACAAGAAAAATTGAATAAACTTCGCCAGTGGGAATATTAGATTTATGCGTATAAAATAATTTATGAAGTGAATTTTCAACTAATTTTACCTAGTCATTTTCCACAATTAACTACATAATATTCTAATAAAAAAAGTCCCGATTTAAAATCGGGACTTTCTATTTTGAAAAATTTAGAATTATCTTCTTCTTTCTTTAATTTTAGCTTTTTTACCAGTAAGTTCTCTAAAGTAGTAAATTCTTGCTCTACGAACTTTACCTCTTTGGTTCACTTCCACCTTTTGTAAAGCTGGTAAATTTACTGGAAATATACGTTCAACACCAACCGAACCTGACATTTTACGAATTGTAAATGTTTCAGTATTACCTGAACCTTTACGTTGAATTACAACTCCTTTAAAAAACTGTGTTCTTGTTTTTTCGCCCTCTTTAATTTCGTAGTATACAGTGATTGTATCTCCTGCACCAAATTTAGGGAAATCATTTTTGTTAGCAACTTCGTCTTGGACGAATTTCATTAAATCTGCCATAATAATTATAAAATAATGGTTTTATATAAAGCAACATTCACGATTTTCGCCAGAGGTTGGTTTAATTTGGGTGCAAATATAGTTAAAAATTACTATTTACGAATTAATAATTGTTTTTTTTTTTTATTTACAACCAAAAAAACTTAACTAATTATAGCCAATTTATCTTGTCTTTATTCCAATTTCTAAAAAATACCAATCTCAATTGAAGGCAATGTAATGCTAAGAAATTTGAAGCATCAAATAAAAAAAATACGAAAACGACAAAAGCCAGAGCCATTTTAATTGCTTCATATTTTTAAAAGGATGATTTTATTTTTTCTTCAAAACCTTGTATTGCTCATAACATTGACTTATCGCTTCTAAAACCTGCAAATCATTAGCAGTTTCTATAAATGAATCGGAGTAGCTACAATGTTGTAAAATTTCGGCAATTTCTTTTTTATCGACCCCCAATAAAATAGAAACAGTTTCTCGATCAAATTTGGTTTCGAGTATGTCTTTCATTTTATCGTCTTTTTTAAATTCTCTCAATCGCCTTAATTCTTGCGGCTTTTTACCAAAAAAATTATAAAGCATATCGGCAGGATTAAAAATTGAGTTTACTACTCGTGAAAAAGCATTGGGTGAATATTCGCCAGTTTCGTAACCGGTAGAAAGTCCAGAAATACTGTAACGGTAATTTTGACGTTCAGGAATCAATTTGGTATCAACCTCTAAATAACCAGTTAAATTAAATTTTCTAATAATGACTTCCTCTAAAGCGATTGATTTTTCAGTCAATTTTATTTTTGCCGTTCCATTTTTTACCCAGTCATTAGTAACTCGAACTTTAATAGATTGGAAGCCAATAAATGAAATGTGAAGTGTATCATTAACAGTGGCTTCAATTTCAAAGTAGCCATTTGATTTTGTGGTTGTAGCCCGAACTTTATTTACGTTAATTATATTTACATCCGAAATTGGAAGTAAAAATTTCTCGTTAACAATGGTTCCCGAAATTTTTGAAGTTGGTGCATTAATTTGTGCAATGCTAAACGAAGTAACTAGTAAAAACAAAAAAACCGCAAAATATCTCATAGTCTAATTTATGTTTCAAAATTAGTAGATATTTTGCAGTTTTTGATGGTATTATATCAAAATTAACAAAAAAGTTTAACTTCTTCTTGGTCTTTTTTCTCTTGGTGCGTCAGATGAAGTACCTTCACGACGTGAAATGCGTTGCGCAGCACCTGGTTCTTTTCTAACAAAGCCACCTTCTCTTGGAGCCGATGAGTTTCTGTCGGAACGGAAGCCACCTTCTCTTGGAGCTGCACTTCTATCCGAACGAAAACCACCTTCTCTTGGAGCCGATGAATTTCTGTCGGAACGAAAACCTCCGCCACCACTAGAATTTCTATCGCCACCACGGAAACCTCCGCCACTTGAACGTCCTCCGCCAAAGCTTCCGCCAGAACTTCTTCCGTTGTGATCACGTCGTCCGCCACCGTCGTTTTTAGAAATTTCAACGTTTATGCGTCTTCCCTCTAACTGAACATTATTTAATATTTCCATTACCTTATCCGTATGTTCTGGATCGGTATTAAAAAAAGAGAATCCTTCTTTAACATCTACTTTAAACACATCGTCACGACCTAAATCTAACGTTTCTTTTAAATAATCTTTCAAAGTCATCCAGTCGAAATTATCACGACTACCTATATTGACAAAATAACGAGTTGCTCCATTATTATTGAATTCTCTAGGTTCTCTGTCTTCTCTGTTTCCAGCAGATTGGTTGGATAAATCACGAGTCTTTTTGTAATAAGTTATGAAACGATTGAATTCAACAGAAACCATTTTCTTAATCAATTCTTCTTTCGATAAATCGGCCAGAACGCTGTTTATTGCAGGTAAATAAGTGTCAATATCGTGATCAACTTCAGTATCTTTAATTTTGTTTGCTAAATGCAACAATTGAATTTCGCAAATTTCAATTCCTGATGGAAGTGATTTTTCTTCAAATTTTTGCTTAATAATTCGTTCAATGGATGAAATTTTTCGCAACTCACTTTTAGTTACAATTACAATTGATGTTCCTAATTTTCCGGCACGACCAGTTCTTCCAGATCGGTGATTGTAAGTTTCAATTTCATCGGGCAACTGATAGTTTACTACGTGCGTAATATTGTCCACATCAATTCCACGAGCGGCAACATCGGTAGCAACCAACATTTGTATTTGACGTCCACGGAATGATTTCATAACCGAATCACGTTGAGCTTGGCTTAAATCACCGTGCAATGCTGCTGCACTGTAACCATCTTCAATTAATTTTTCTGCAACTTGTTGTGTATCTCGTTTAGTTCTACAAAAAACAACTGAAAAAATATCAGGATTACAATCTGCCAATCGTTTCAAAGCTTCGTAACGATCGCGAGCGTTAACCAAATAAAACTCGTGTGATACTGTAGCCGAGCCTGAATTTTTTGCTCCAACAGTTATTTCAATTGGGTCGTGCATAAATTGTTTTGCAATTCGTGCTACTTCGGTTGGCATAGTTGCAGAGAACAACCATGTGTTTTTGTCATCGGGAGTCGTTGATAAAATGTTTACAATGTCTTCGTAAAAACCCATGTTTAACATTTCGTCTGCTTCGTCAAGGATGCAATGTGTAATTTGAGTAATGTTTACCAATCCTCTATTAATCATGTCTTGCATTCTACCTGGAGTGGCTACAATTACTTGTGCACCTCTTTTAATGTCACGCGCCTGCTCTGTAATGCTAGCTCCACCGTAAACTGCTACCACGTTGATACCTTTTTCGTATTTCGAGTAGTTTTTAATTTCGTTGGTAATCTGCAAACAAAGTTCACGTGTTGGAGATAAAATTAACGCCTGTGTATTTCTGTTGTTGGCATCAATTAACTGAATTAGCGGAAAACCAAATGCTGCCGTTTTCCCTGTCCCTGTCTGAGCCAACGCAACTAAATCTGTGTTTTTTTCCAATAATAGGGGAATCGCTTTCTCCTGTACTTCGGTCGGATTTTCAAATCCTAGATCTAAAATCGCCTTCAGTAACGATTCACTCAATCCTAATTGTTCAAATTTATTCATATAATATTTTAAATATTTTGCAAAGGTACAAACAAAAATTGTGACTTGCTAATGTATTACAATTATATTACTATTTGATAATGAGATAATTAGATTTTAGATTGTATATCTTGGATTTTAGATTTATTCAAAAATGACTAATTTTGAGAATTTGGTTTCTATTTTTTGGTAAAATTAATGTAAAAATCTAAATCTTTAAAAATTCAATCAATTGTCGAGTAGCAATTCCTCGATGACTAATTGTTGTTTTTTCTAATTTATCCATTTCGGCAAAAGTAGTTGAATAACCGTTAGGTCGAAAAATTGGGTCGTAACCAAATCCTTGTAAACCAATTTTTTGTGTTGTGATTTCGCCTTCTATAATTCCTGTAAAAAGGGTTTGTTTTCCATCTAAATTCAAGCAAATTACAGTTTTAAAGTTTGCTTTTCGGTTAATTTGATTTTCTAAAACATTTAATAATTTGTTCAAATTATCGTTATCATCGCGTTGTTCTCCTGCAAATCTTGCAGAATGAACTCCAGGTTTTCCCTCTAAAAAATCAACTTCTAAGCCCGAATCATCTGCAAAACAATTGTAACCGTATTTTTGAGTAATATAATTTGCTTTTAAAATAGAATTTCCTTCAATTGTAGTAGCGTTTTCCTCAATTTCTTCAAAACAGCCAATATCTTTTAAACTTAAAATTTTTATGGTATCAGGAAGTAATAGTTGAATTTCCGAAATTTTGTTTACATTGTTGGAGGCAAAAACTAGTTGCATAAAATATTTTTTGAACAAATTTAATGTAAAATTTTATACTTCAATATTTTTATTATTTTTGAATAAATAAAAAAGTTATGCCACTTAGAGAATCCGAAAACACACCTATTTATAAAAAAGCCGAAATACTATTTAAACTTACCGAAGGGTTGCTACATATTATTCCCGAAGATGACGAGTATTTACAAGCAACCAAAGGCTTTATGATTAGTGATGCAATGGTAATTTGCGCCAAAATTGTTGGTGCCGAGGGAGTCGATTTATACGATTTGAAAATGGAGAACGCAACAATTATTCGTAAAGCCGCCCGTGATATTTATGTTCACGCTGGTGCATTGCGCCATCAAGGTGTAAAAGATGTGGAATATATTGATTTGTTACGAAAAGAAATAGACGAATTTCGATTGCTTTTTATTGATTGGGTTGCCGCTTTTGACCAGTGGAATTACATCATTGATCGTTGGGGTTTATTCAATCCGCCAGGAGTTACGGCGCACGACAAAGACCCAGATGATGATATTCCGTTTAATATTGATGATTTTTTTACTGATGATTTAGAGTAATAAAAACTTTATTTTTTTTATAAATTTGACATCTTGCAACCCAAATAGTTTTCTATATTTGTTTTTTTAAGATTTCAAAAATGCACTTCAAGTTTTTAACGCCTACTTTATTATTTTTATTTCTATTTTTTAGTTGTAATAAATCCGAAAAAAAATCAAAATCAAACCATTACAAATCTGATTTAGTTTATGCAATGCTACCGCGTGAAGATTCTTTGCCCAAATTAACAGCTGCCTATATAAAACAAAAACAAAATGCAATAAATTCTTTTTTTGTAAAAAATTGGGGCAATGATTTTGAAAATGTTAGTTTTTTAATTGCTAAAAATGGGCAAATTATTTTTGAAAAATATGAAGGTTTCGCTGATAAAGAAAATAATGTTTTAAATTCACCAGAAACACCTTTGCACATTGCATCGGTAAGTAAAGTGCTAACGGCAACAGCCATTTTAAGATTAATTAATGCTAAAAAAATGAATCTTAACGATTTGGTTACAAAGTTTTTTCCAGCATTTCCTTACAAAGATGTTACGGTTAAAACACTTTTAAATCATCGTAGCGGAATTAGAAAATACGGTTATTTTGTTGATTTAAAAGGTATTTGGAATAGAAAAAACACTTTGACAAATAAAGATATTCTAATAATTTTAGAAACTAAAAATATAAATCAAGAATATAAAACCGATACTCATTTTAGTTATTGCAATACCAATTATGTTTTATTGGCATTGATTATTGAAAAAGTTACAGGAATGAAATACCGTGAGGCTATGAAAAAAGTGATTTTTTTACCTTTGAACATGAAAAATACTTTTGTTGTTGATGAAACTACCGATAAAAAATTAGCAACGCCGTCTTATAAAGGAAATTATAAAAAATTTGCTTTTGATTATTTAGACAATATATGTGGTGATAAAAACATTTATTCAACACCACGTGATTTAATGCAATTTGACTTGGCTAGAAATGCTCCTAATTTTTTAAATAAAAGTTTGTTAGCCCAAGTTTACAAGGGTTATAGTTATGAAAGTAAAGGTACAAAAAATTATGGTTTAGGTATCCGAATGCATGAATGGGAAACAGGTCAAAAAATGTATTACCACAACGGTTGGTGGCACGGTAACACATCGTCATACATAACTTTAAAAAAAGAAAATGCAGTAATTATAGCGCTTTCAAACAAGTTTACTCATAAAACGTATCAATTAAAACGCTTGTCGGTTTTGTTTGGTGATTATCCTTTTACAATGGAAAAAGATACTATAGTAACAGAATAATTACACTATAAAATTTTTGAAAAATCAGGTTTAAAATAATTAGGTCCTTTCATTACTTTTCCATCTTCACGATACAAGGGTTCTCCTTTTTCACTCAATTTACTTAGGTTAGAGCGTTGAATTTCATCGAAAACTTGTTCTATTTTGTCTTGTAAACCGTGTTCAATTATAGTACCACATAAAATGTAAAGCATATCACCCAGAGCATCGGCAATTTCAACTATATCTTTATTTTGAACGGCTTCTAAATATTCTTCATTTTCTTCTTTCATTAAGTTGAAACGAAGTAAATTTCTAGTCTCACCTAAATCATTTTTTATAGTTTCGCTATATCCAAGTTTGTAAATGGTATGAAATTCTTTAACGGCATTAAGTTGTTTTTGCATTTTATGATTTTTTTAATGATTGCAAAATACAAAATTTCATTTCAAATTTGTAATTTTGTAAAAAAAAATGTTTAGTAAAGGTCAATGGATTTTCGCCGCTTTTTTCGTAATTACGTTTGTCTCTGCAACGGTTTATTCTTATCGAAAAGATAAAAATTTACATCAAAAATTTTATAAAGGTAGTTCGTGGATTTTAGTTGGTTTTTTAGTTTTTATTGGATTATTGTTTTTAATAAAAATTTATTTTAAACACTAAAAAATCAATTTTTCAATAAGTTTTTAAGATTATTTTAACAAATCTAAAAAAAGTATTACTTTTACTTCGTTAATTTTTTATTTATGCGAATTCTTAAATACTTATTTTTAATATTTTTACTACTTTTTGTTGGCTTTTCAGTATTTGTTTCGACACAATCTGCTGATTTTAATTTAGTTAAAACCAAAATTATTAAATCTCCAAGAGTTACTGTTTTTAATTATGTTAACGACTTTAGTAATTGGAACAGTTTTATAGCCTTAAACAATGCTCCAAAAAAATATATTTTTTCAACAATTACTTCAGGTAAGGGAGCCATTATAAACTGGAATTCTCTATCTGAATCTGGAAAAATAAAAAATAATTCTATCTATAACAATGTTTCTATAAATCAAACTAAAATTTTAAACGGATCAAAATCAATCATAAAATGGGAATTTAAAGACACCCTAGGTTTTACTAAGGTAACACTAAAAAGCTTGGGTAGAGTTGATTTTAAATCTAAAGTTGCAGCCTTTTTTAGCGGTGGTGTTTCAATTGATGTTGGCAATCAAATGGAACTAGACTTAGAAAATTTAAGTAAAACATTACATGTTGAAATGAATCTTTTCAATATTAAAGTAAATGGAATCGTAAAACAAGATAGTACTTTTTATTTAAAAAAATCAGTAAATTGTTATGAAAAAAGTGTGCAAAAAAACAGTAAAATCATGTTTACTCAATTGCAAAAATATTTTGACGATAATAATATTTCATCAAGTGGCAAGCCTTTTTTAATTTACGAAAAACAGAATCCAGCAATTGATTTGATAAATTTATCGGTTGCTTTTCCTGTTAAAGATTCAATAAAGACAAAACCTAAAAGTGGTGTTTATTTTGCTTATCTTCAAAAATATACAGCTGTTAAAACTACTTTAAAAGGGGATTATTCACATGTAACAAAAGCTTTACTTGCTAGTGATGAGTATTTTAATAAAAATAAAATAACCAAAAATAAAGTAGGTCGAATTATTGAAATCTATAAAATTGACAACCTATCTGAAAGAAGTCACTCCAAGTGGATAACCGAAATTTATGTCCCCATAGCTATAAAACCAGTAATAAAACGGATTCCTCGTCCGGATGGTGATACAACACGTGAACCTGGTGATAAAGCTCCAACTAAAACTAATGAGGTTCCAGAAGAATTTGATTTATAAAAATATTATATTCAAATTAAACCTTTTCACAAAAACTGATTCTAATTAAATAAATTTAAAAGTTTGTTAGACGAAAACGATTTTATTAAAGAATTGTTAGATCCTAAAACGCAAAATATAGCGTTTAAAAA
The DNA here is from genome assembly GCA_038204955.1 of Flavobacteriales bacterium. Taxonomy (GTDB): domain Bacteria; phylum Bacteroidota; class Bacteroidia; order Flavobacteriales; family Flavobacteriaceae; genus Flavobacterium. The sequence goes on along the minus strand of JBBRCJ010000013.1, from coordinate 35,185 downwards.
ATTAGTGCTCGATTTTCAAAAACCATTATACAATCACATTCGTAATATGGTTTTAAATCACGATGACGCGGATGATGTTTTACAAAACACTTTGATAAAAGTTTTTCAAAATTTAAAAAATTTCAAAGGTGAAAGTAAACTTTTTTCTTGGGTATATAGAATAGCGACTAATGAAGCTATTACTTTTATAAATAATAAAGCCAAACGAAACGGTACAACTAGCGAAGCTATGCAAACTAAAATTGTTGATAATTTAAAAGCCGATACCTATTTTGATGGAGATGAAATTCAAATAAAGTTGCAAAAAGCGATTAATTTATTACCCGAAAAGCAACAATTGGTTTTTAAAATGAAATATTACGAAGAAACTAAATATGAAGACATGTCGGAAATTTTAGGAACTTCCGTAGGAGCATTAAAAGCATCGTACCATCACGCAGTAAAAAAAATTGAAGAATTTATGAAAAAGGATTAAACCTTTTAACTTTTTTAAAGTCTTATAAATATGAAAAATTTTAATTTAGATAAAGAACCTAAAATAACTTCGGGTTTTAAAACTCCTGAGGATTATTTTGAATCGTTTTCAGAAAAAATGTTTTTGAAATTGAATTTTGAACAACCCAAAGTAATATCATTAACGGATCGCATTAATCAAAACAAAAAATGGTTTTTTGCAATAGCAGCTGTTTTTTTAGTTACAGTATCAATTCTGTTTTATACAAATGAAAAAGATAAAATGGAGCAAAAATATACTGCTGAGGTTGAAAATTATTTAACTAATCATTCTTGTATTTCAGATGACGAATTAGTTGATTTATTGGATAAAGAAGATATTTCTAAAATTAATATTGACTCTAAACTTAAAAATGATGCTATTGAAGAATTGTTGATTGACAATGCTGATTTAGAGCAAATTATTACAAATTAAATACAATTAAATACAATCAAATACAATTAAAATGATGAAAATCAAACAATTAACAACCTTATTTTTAATGGTTTCAAGTTTTACTTTTGCCCAAGGTGGCGGATTATTTAAAGAAAAAAAGGAACAAATCAAGGCATTAAAAATTGGATATTTAACCAATGAATTATCATTAACTGGTGAAGAGGCTACAAAATTTTGGCCTTTATTCAATGCTTTTGAAGACAAGCAACAAGAAATTAGACAGCAAAAAGTGAAAAATTATTTATTTAAACTTGATGATTTAACACTTGAAAGTTTGTCCGAGAAAGAGGCTAATACCCTGATGATACAAATAGAAAACTCAGAAGAAGAACAATTTCAATTGCGTAAAAAATTTGTAAATAGTTTAAAATCAATTTTGCCAGCTACCAAAATTTTAAAACTTAAAAAAGCCGAAGAACAATTTAGTAAAAAATTATTGCAACAATATCGTAAAGGAAAAGAATAAATAGTAAAAAATAAAGGTTGGTTAAGCAAAAGTTGTAAACATTACAGAAATGTAATTTTTACAACTTTGTTTTTTCCAGCAGCAATTGCAGTATTTTTATTTAAAAAGCGAAGTGTATAAAAGGAAGATTCACTACTAAATTCTTTCCAATTTTTACCTGAATCTGAACTATAAAAAATTCCATTTGCACCTACGGATACCAACTGCTTTCCATAACTAAATGGAACAAATTGAACGCACGAGGAGTAACCAAAACCTTTATTATCGCCAACTAATTTCCAAGTTTTTCCACCATTAAAAGTAATGGCTTTGTTTTGAAAATTTTGATTGGGCTTTTCATAATTTCCGCCAGCAATTAAACCTATTTTATCGTTATAAAAATCGGCAGTAAAAGCACCTGTCATCGCTTGACCTTGAATCAATGGAGTTTCAAAGATTTGCCACGATTTTCCTTTATCTTTAGAAAAAAAAACTCTTGATTTTTTGCCTCCAGAAATAATCCAAGTTTTTCCATTTTTAATAGTAATATTGGTATTACTCGCTGCAAAAGCGGCTTCGCCTTCAACCATTTTTGGTGAATTTTCAATACTGTTTTTTTGCCAAGTAACGCCACCATCTTTAGTAGTAATTATACTCAAATGTCCATTAATGGGATCTCCAATCGCAATTCCATTTAAATCATCATAAAATTGAATGCTGTCATAAAATACGTTCTCGTTGTGTTCTTCATAAACTAATTTTTTTGATTGTAAATCATCTGTAAATTTGTACAAAAGAGCTGGATTTGCAATTGATAATACAAAAAAGGCATTGTTTGTTTTAGCACAACTTCTAAATTCTATTTTTAACGAGTCATTGTTAACGAATTGCTCCTTTTTTTCTAAATCAATGAAATTTAAATAACCAACTCTATTTTTATCTGCAGCATAATATATTTTATCGTTAGTTACTAAAATGGCTCTAATGCTAATTTTATCTTTTAACAAAGTATCCATTTTTATAGAACTGAATGTGTAATTTTTTAATTGAGATTGCAATAATTGAAATAAAAGTAAAAAAAAAACAGAAAACAGGATTGTATTAAAGTGTTTATTCATTTTAAAAAGAAATTAAAGTGCTAATTTACAATTTATATGATAAAAAACGAAATGAAAATTAATCAACAAATAATAATTAAGAAATGATTAAAAATAATTGATTTATTTTTAATTTCAATTATCTAAAAATAATACATTTGTACTCTTTTTAATAAATTTTTATGAGTTCGCACAACCATCAACAATTACACAGTAAATTATCAATTGCAGGATTATTAGTTACATTAGGTATTATTTACGGCGACATAGGTACTTCTCCATTATATGTAATGAAAGCCATTTTAGGCGAAGATTTAATTTCAAAAGATTTAATTTTAGGAGGATTGTCTTGTATTTTTTGGACTTTAACTTTACAAACCACAATAAAATACGTAATTATAACTTTAAGTGCCGATAATCATGGTGAGGGTGGAATTTTTGCTCTATATGCTTTAGTAAAACGAACTAAAATAAAATGGTTAATTGTGCCTGCAATTATTGGTGGAAGTGCACTCTTAGCTGATGGAATTATAACGCCACCAATTTCAGTATCGTCGGCAGTTGAGGGATTACGAATTTTTGATCCTACAATTCATACGATTCCAATTGTACTTGGTATTTTATTCGGATTGTTCATTATTCAACAGTTTGGAACTAAATTAGTAGGTAAGTTTTTTGCTCCAATGATGTTAATTTGGTTTTCAATGTTGGGTGTTTTAGGACTGACCCAAATGATTACAAACATTGAAGTATTTAATGCTTTGAATCCATATTATGCTTATAATTTATTGGTAAATCACGTTAGCACACAAGGGTTTTATATTCTTGGAGCTGTCTTTTTATGTACCACCGGAGCGGAAGCCTTATATTCGGATATGGGGCATTGCGGAAGAAAAAATATCAGAATTAGTTGGATCTTTGTTAAAACAACTTTGGTTTTAAATTATTTTGGTCAAGGTGCTTATTTACTGCTTCATCAAGGTAAAACGTTAAGTAGTTTAAATCCTGCAAATCCAAATCCGTTTTATTTAATTATGCCAAGTTGGTTTTTACCAGCCGGAGTAGTAATTGCTACTTTAGCAGCTGTAATAGCATCTCAAGCATTGATAAGTGGTTCGTTTACATTAATTAATGAGGCAATGCGTTTGAATTTTTGGCCTAAAGTTAAAATAAAATATCCTACCGATGTGAAAGGGCAGATGTACATTCCGTCAATAAATTGGTTACTCTTTGTGGGATGTGTTGGAATTGTTTTGTACTTTAAAGAATCAAGTAATATGGAAGCTGCCTATGGTTTAGCTATTGTTTTATGTATGATAATGACCACCATATTATTAAATTTTTATTTAGTAATGAAGCGTGTGAAATGGTATTTTATAGCTCCTTTAATAGCGATATATTTAATTATCGAAGTCGCTTTTTTAATAGCCAATTTAGATAAGTTTCCTCACGGTGGTAATGTAACTTTGAGTATTGCTTTAATTTTAGTTGGAATTATGAGTACATGGTTTTTAGCCAAAAAAATTAGTAAAGCTTACACTAAAATAGTTAAAATTGACCAGTATAAAAAAGTACTTGCCGAGTTAAGTGTAGATTTATCAATTCCTAAATACGCAACACACTTGGTTTACATGACCAACTCTAATCGTACCGATGAAATTGAAGAAAAAGTAATGTATTCTATTTTACAAAAGCGACCTAAACGAGCAGATATTTATTGGTTTATTCACGTAAATATATTAAGCGAACCGTACAGAAAAGAATATAGAGTTACTGAAATTGTTCGTGATGACTTATATAGAGTTGATTTTTATTTAGGATTTAGAGAACCTACAAAAATTAATTTAATGTTTAAAGAAGTTATTAAAGATATGGTTGCTAAAGGCGAAGTTGATATTACTAGTCGTTATGAATCTTTAAATAAAAATAATATTTTAGGAGATTTTAAATTTGTTCTTTCTGAGAAATTTTTATCAAACGATAGTGACTTAACTTGGTTTGAAAACATTGTAATGAGCACTTATTTCTTTATGAAAAAATTTAGTTTTTCTGAAGAAAAAAGTTTTGGACTGGACAGTTCATCCGTTAAAGTGGAACAATTTCCAATGGTTTTACATCCACCTGAAATTGTTGGTATAAAGAGAGTTGAGTGTCATCCGCACAGTTAAAAAACATAATTTAGTTTTGTTTAATGAAGTTATTCTTTATGTAAAAAATAATTCTTAACATATAAAATTATATTCAAATTTAATTTAAAATCAAAAACAGTACTCTTTGAGATAGTTTTTTGTGAAAGTATCTCTTTTTTTAAAGGTTTTTAATAATATTTAGTTGTTTGTATATAAAAGCAATACCTTTGCCGACCGAATAAAAATTAAAATGAGATTACACAGAAACTTAGTTTACACCACAATAGATTCGCTAAATGCAATTTTTAACGAGGGCGAATATGCTGATAAAGTAGTAGCTAGAGCCCTAAAAAAAGACAAACGTTGGGGAAGTGCCGACAGAAAATTTGTTGCCGAAACCATTTATGAAATTGTACGTTGGAAAAGATTGTATGCTGAAATTGCTAATGTAAAAGCTCCATTTGACCGCGATTCAATCTGGAGAATGTTTGCATCCTGGGCAGTTATGCGAGGTTTTGACATTCCCGATTGGCGACAATTGGAAGGAACTCCAGAAAGAAAAATAAAAGGTAAATTTGACGAGTTATCCAAAATTCGAGTAATGCGCGAATCTATTCCCGATTGGATGGATGAATTAGGTGTTAAAGAATTAGGTGAAGAAGTTTGGACTAAAGAAATTGCAGCACAAAATCAACAAGCTAAAGTGATTTTAAGAACCAATACCTTAAAAACTACCAAAGAAAACTTGCGTAACATATTAATGGATTTAAACATCGAAACTGATTTTTTACCAAATCAACCCGATGCACTTGTTTTAAAAGAACGCGCCAATGTTTTTATGAATGATGCCTTTAAAGATGGATTTTTCGAAGTTCAAGATGCTTCATCACAACTTGTAGCCGCATTTTTAGATGTAAAACCAGGCATGAGAGTTGTTGATACTTGCGCAGGTGCAGGCGGAAAAACGTTGCATATGGCAAGTTTAATGGAAAACAAAGGCCAATTAATAGCAATGGATTTGTACGAAAGTAAATTGAAACAATTAAAACTTCGTGCTAAACGAAACGGTGCTTTTAACATTGAATACCGTATTATTGATTCTACCAAAGTAATTAAAAAATTACACGAAAAAGCCGATAGAGTTTTAATTGACGCGCCTTGTAGCGGTTTGGGAGTTTTAAAACGAAACCCTGATGCCAAATGGAAATTACAACCTGAATTCATTGAAAATATTAAAAAAATACAAGCTGAAGTTCTTGAGAATTATTCAAAAATAGTAAAACCTGGTGGAAAATTAGTGTATGCAACTTGCTCCATATTGCCATCGGAAAATGAATTGCAAATTAAACATTTTTTAACGACCGATATCGGAAAAAGTTTTACATTTGTTGCCGATAAAAAATTATTAGCACATCAATCTGGGTTCGACGGATTTTATATGGCTTTATTAGAACGAAAATTATAAAAAATTATTATGAAAAAAATGTACCTATTGTTGTTGTTGAGTGTTTCTTATGGATTTAGTCAAAGTGGAGCGCCAGCAAGTCCTTATTATAACGGTTTTAACTGGAATCTTACTGGCAGTACTTTAAAAGATGCTTTGGCAACAAAAATTATCACTACTCATACCAATTTTTTGTCTTATACACCAGGTATTTGGAATGCTTGCCAAGCGACTGATTTAGATCCGGCTAATTCAAATAATGTTTTATTGGTTTATGGATTTGAAAACGGAACGGATGGTGATGTTACAAATGATAGATCTAGAAGTAAAACAGCTAACGGGGGTAATACAGGTAATTGGAATAGAGAGCATGTTTATGCTAAATCATTGGGAACTCCAGCATTAATTGATGGTGGTACTGCAAATGACCCGTCAAGCGATGCTGGTGAAGATGCACATCATTTAAGATCAGCTGATGTGCAACGAAATTCAACAAGAGGAAATTTGAAATTTGCTACAGGTTCTGGTAATTCGTCAACAGTTTTGGGCGGTTGGTATCCTGGTGATGAATGGAAAGGTGATATTGCTAGAATGATGATGTATATGTATTTAAGATATGGAAATCAATGTTTGCCTTTAAATGTTGGAACAGGTTCAACTGTTGCATCTGACGCTAATATGGTTAATTTATTTTTACAATGGAATGTAGAAGACCCTGTTAGTGCCTTTGAAGACAATAGAAATACTTATCACGGAAATACGGCTAACGCCTCTGCTCAAGGTAACCGAAATCCTTTTATCGACAATCCATATTTAGCTACTGTAATTTGGGGTGGAACAGCAGCAGAAAATAGATGGCCTACTGTGTTTTTGTCAACAAATACTTTCGATTTAGCGAATTCAATTTCAGTATATCCAAATCCAACAAACGACCATAGAATTATTATTGAAAGCCCTGTTGATGTTGAAAATATTGAGTTAATAAATATTAATGGACAGTTAATGATGGAAATTAAAAAACCAAGTTTTGATAATCATGTATTTTCAATTGACAACTTACAACAAGGATTTTATTTCTTAAAACTATCATCCGATAACCAATCAATAACTAAAAAAGTAATTGTAAACTAATTAATATTTATCTTATAATTAAAAAAACCTTTTAGAATTTTTCTAAAAGGTTTTTTTATAAATTGATTTTATTAATCAGAAAAAAGTTTGTAAAGTAATTAAACTTAAATAAATATTTATCTGTTAATTACATCAAATAGCTTTTTCAAAACTAAATTACATCTTCACTTTATTTTTGAAGAACTATTAAATTGCATTAATAATTGCAACAAAATCATCTGCTTTTAGAGCAGCTCCCCCAATTAATCCACCATCAACATCGGGTTTTCCAAAAATTTCTTTAGCGTTATCAGGTTTTACACTTCCTCCGTACAATATTGAAACTTCTTCGGCAATAGTACTTCCAAAAGTATGGCGCACAGTTTCACGAATAAAGGCGTGCATTTCTTGTGCTTGTTCGGGGCTTGCTGTTTCTCCGGTGCCAATTGCCCAAACGGGCTCGTAAGCCAAAATTATATTTGACCAGTTTTCATTTGAAATATGAAATAAACCATCACGAAGTTGGTTTTCAACCACATTAAAATGTTGCTTAGTAGCACGGTCTTTCAACTCTTCACCAAAGCAAAAAATAACATCCATTTCGTGATTTAAAGCGGTTGTGACTTTGTTGGCAATTAAAGCATCGTTTTCGTAAAAAAGAGCTCTTCTTTCAGAATGTCCTAAAATTACAGTGTTTACACCAACACTTTTTAACATATCGGCAGATATTTCGCCAGTATACGCTCCGTTTTCATTTTGATGCATATTTTGCGCTGCAACAGTAATTGGAGTAAACTCTAAATGATCAACAGCGGAAGCTAAATTAATATATGTAGGTGCGATAATTACTTTTGTTTCGCTATTAGTAGAAATTTTAGCAATCAATTCGTTGATTAAATCTTCGGTTTGCTCGCTGTTTTTATTCATTTTCCAATTTCCAGCAACAATTTTATTTCTCATTATTTTAATTCTTTTAAAGTGGCATTTATTTTATCAAAATCGGTTTCAATGGCTCGTTTCAAAACTATATTTTGTTTTTTATCAATAATCATATATCTCGGAATCCAATCTAAGTCTATTGATTTACCAAAATCACCTTTCATCATTTTAGGGTCATTAGCCCAAATATGTTCACCCAATAGATCGTGTTTTTTTATACCTTCAATCCATTTATTATACTCTTTATCCATCGAAACAAACAAGTAAACTACCTCTGGATTTTGTTTTTGTAATTCTTTCATTTTTGGCATTGCTTTTACACAATCGCCACACCACGAGGCCCAAACTTCTATAACTATGGTTTTACCTTTAAATTTATTTAGAATGTTTTGAAAAACAACATCTTGATTTTCAGTGTTTTTTAATGGCATTGTCAAAGTTTTTTCGCTGAATTTTTCTTGTGCTTTTGAACAAGAAACGGTTGCAATAAAAATGGATATTAAAAGAAGTATTTTTTTCATGTTTTTAAAATTTATTTTTTCAAAATTAATAATTAACTTTAGTAACATTATAATTTTAACGAAACTTTTAAAGTTTTAAATCATCAATATCTTTATAATGTAGTTTTTGAATAACGGTTCCATTATTTAGTATTACAATACTTGGGTTGGCACGTTCAATTGTTTTTAAGGCGGTAGCATCACAAAAATAAAACTTAAAATTAAATTTGTATTGCTTTTTTACAGTTTCTATTATTTCGGGAGATGAGCCAGTCATTGCAATGACTTTGTAGCCTTTTATTTTGGCTAATTTTTCTAAATTATTTAATTTATTCAAACCTTCTCCATCAGATTTCAACAAATCATAAGCAACAAAAATTAGTAGTTTTGGTTCTTTTAGAAATTCATCTTTATAATCTGATCCGTCTAATTCCATTGCAAAATCGTGAATTGGTGGTTTATAGCCTTCTACCAAAACTTTATCAATACGATCAATAAATTTTGCTCCTTTCGGAATTAAATTCAATTGCTTGTCCGTAAATTCTTTTTTGACACCATTTACTTCATAAATAAAAATCATTTGAGTTACTTGTTTCGGAGCATTGTCTGGAATTTTCATACCTTCAAAAATATTTTTTCCAACAGCAAATGGACGAAAATCTTTGATAGGATTGTGATTTAAAACCCAATATCCCATAAAGCAAGAAGCTAAAAGGCTTAGGATGGCAATTAAATTTTGAATTTTATTGTTGAATACTGGTTGTACTAATTTTTTATTGAAAAATATAATTAAAATAAAAACCAATAATACTAAATCTTTAGTAAATGATTGCCAAGGCGTTAACTTTAGTGCATCGCCAAAGCAACCGCAATCTTTAACGACATCAAAATAGGCCGAATAAAATGTTAAAAAAGTAAACAAGACTATCAATAATAAAAGACTGTATATAGTTAATTTAGATTTAAAACCAATTAATAGTGCTACTCCTAAAACAACTTCTAAAATTACTAAAAATAATGCAATAGCTAAAGCGAATGGTGTAAAAATTGGCATGTTAAATACGGGTTCACTAAAATATTCTACTAATTTATATGAAAACCCAATTGGGTCATTTAACTTTATTAAGCCAGAAATGATAAATAAAATTCCAACAAAAATACGTGAGAACTGGGTTAAGATGTTTTTCATTATTTTAACGATATTTGACTTTTAAGAGTTTTTTTAATGTTTTGAAACAAATTTAAGTCTTTAAATGTAATTATTTGTTAATGATTTGTTATTGATGAAACTTCATAAGAATCAATGCAAAAACTGAATAATTCAACATATCTTGATAGTTTGCATCAATTCCTTCCGACACTAAAGTTTTACCTTTATTGTCTTCAATTTGTTTTACTCGAAGTAGTTTTTGAAGAATCAAATCAGTCAAGGAACTCACTCTCATTTCGCGCCAAGCCTCGCCATAATCGTGATTTTTGTTTTCCATTAATGATTTTGTTGTAGCAATTTTTTCATCAAATAATCGGGTTGCTTCTTCTACATTTAAGTCGGGTTGATCGGCAATTCCCATTTCGATTTGAATTAAAGCCATTATTGAATAGTTGATAATTCCAATAAATTCCCCCGTTTCATCTTCTTCTATTTTACGAATTTCGTTTTCTTGCAAACTTCTTATTCGTTGTGCTTTGATATAAATTTGATCGGTTAATGAAGGTAATCGTAAAATGCGCCAAGCACTACCATAATCTTTCATTTTTTTTACAAATAATTCTCGACAAATGCCAATTACTTTATTATATTCTTGCGAAGTTTTGTTCATTAAATTTTATATTTGTAACTAATTTTTCAAAAGTACAGATTTTTATCTAAATTCTAAAATTCAATGACCATAAACTGCAAAGGAACTTTAATTGATTTAGCTACACCCAAAGTAATGGGGATTTTGAATTGCACACCAGATTCTTTTTTTGATGGAGGAAAATTTAAAAATGAAACTGATATTTTAAATCAAGTTGATAAAATGCTTTTTGAAGGAGCCACTTTCGTGGATGTTGGAGCATATTCGAGTAAACCTGGTGCCGATTTTGTGTCAGAACAAGAAGAATTGAGCCGTCTTTTACCAGTTGTAAATTTGATTTTAAAACATTTTCCAAAAACGATACTTTCAATCGATACTTTTAGAAGTAATGTGGCCAAAAAAGCAATTGAAAACGGGGCTGCATTAATTAACGATATTTCGGCTGGAAGTTTAGATCAAAACATGATGAAAACAGTGGGTGAGTTGCAAGTTCCCTATATTATGATGCACTTGAGAGGAACACCTAAAACCATGCAATCACTTACGAATTACGAAAATATTGTTAAAGAATTGGTGTTTTATTTTTCGGAAAAAGTGGCTTTGGCACATAGTTTTAAAATTAATGATTTAATAATTGATCCAGGTTTCGGTTTTGCAAAAAAAGTAGAACAAAACTATGAAGTTTTAAATAAATTAGAACTTTTTAAAATACTAGGATTACCAGTTTTAGCAGGAGTTTCAAGAAAATCAATGATTTACAAAGTTTTAGAAACTTCATCAAGCGAAAGTTTAAATGGAACGACAGTTTTAAATACAATTGCTTTACAAAAAGGAGCAACTATCTTGCGAGTTCATGATGTTAAAGAAGCTATTGAAACCGTTACATTATTGAATTTTTTAAATTCTAATATTTGAAATTTATTGATGATGATACGGTTCATTTTTTAAAATGGTAAATCCCCGATAGAGTTGTTCAATTACAAAAAGCCGAACCATTTGATGTGAAAATGTCATTTGAGATAACGAAACTTTGCCTTGAGCCTTTTTATAAACTTCATCAGAAAAACCATAAGGACCGCCAATGACAAATACTAAAGTTTTGATTCCAGCATTCATTTTTTTTTGCAAATAGGCCGAAAAACTAATGCTCGAAAAAGTAATTCCGTTTTCGTCTAACAAAATTAAATGATCAGTAGCAACAAGTTTACTTAATATTAATTCACCTTCTTTCTCTTTTTGTTGACTTTCGGATAAGTTTTTTACGTTTTTTAAATCGGCAATAATTTCTAAATCGAATTTAATGTAAAAAGACAATCGTTTGGAATAATCATCAAGTAAAGATTGCAAATTTTTATTATCGGTTTTACCGATTGTTAAAAGTTTAATATTCATTTAAAAAATTTATAAACTTGATAATACAGGACAAAAAGTGATTTAAAAACCAAAAATACGATTAAAAATTTTCGAGTATCGTTATTTTTAACTTTGATGGTCACAAATAAAAAAGTTCCTAGTGTTATAAAAGAAATGGACCACGAAATATATAAATAACCATCTTGGAAATCTGAATGAAATATTGAGATTAGTTTACTAAAAATAAACCAAATAATAGATATTATAAATTCGAAACCAATTAATAGAAGTAATAATTTATCATCTCTAAATTGTGAATGTTTATTATCTAAAAATGACTCAAATTTAGATAAATCATTTCCACAATTTTGACAAAAATTAGCGTTTCCATCATAAGATAAATTACAATTTAAACACACCATTAATTTAAATTTATTTGTTTTTAATTGCAAATACAATTTCACGAATTAATAACCCTGAAAACACTCCAATTGTAAAAATCGATAGAAACTCAATTGTTCTTAAAGTTTCAACACCTTTTATTCTAGAATAATTAACAACTGAAAGCATCAGAATTATGGCTAAAAATAATATTCTATTTCTTGTTTTCATAGTTATACTTTTATTTATTTAATTAAAATTACTAAATATATATTTAAAAATGATTTTTTAATGTTTATTTTATTGTGATTTATTTCACTTAAAATAATAGTATCTCTATTAAATTTATAAATAGTAGAATTTAATCTATTTTTAATTTATAATTCATAATTTGTTATAATTTGTGAATTATAATAATAAAGTGAAATAACAACAATATATGAATCTTTCTTAAGATTTATAATTAGAGTTTTAAAGTTTATTACTATACTGTAAAAATAAGAAGTAACTACTAAAAATCAACATTAATGCCCACTTTAATGCCACGATATTGTGAAATGGCTTCAAAACTATTTAACATTTTTAAAATCACTTTTTTAGTTTGAACGATACTCTTTACATTTGGTATTTTAATTACTATGTGCCGTATATATTCATTTCTAATTCTATTAATTCCGGGTTCTTCTGGTCCTAAAACTGGCATTGGTAAACTTTGTTTTAAAACGTCATAAAGCCAAAAGGAAGCTTGTTTTAATTTGTCAAAATCTCGATTTTTTAATGTTAATTTTATCAACCTAAAATAAGGTGGATAAAAGTATATTTTTCGGTCGTGCAATTGTTCCTCATACATTGCTAAATAATTATTATTGGTAACTTGCTGTATTACATTGTGTAGCGGATTATAGGTTTGAATAATTACAGCTCCTACTTTGTCGGCTCGACCTGCTCGACCTGCAACTTGGGTCATTAATTGAAAACTTCGTTCAAATGCTCTAAAATCAGGTTGATACAATAAATTATCGGCATTTAAAATACCCACCAAGCTTACATTGTCAAAGTCTAAACCTTTGGCTAACATTTGGGTTCCTACCAAAATATCAATTTCACGGTTCTTGAAACTATCAATTAATTTTTCAAATGCATATTTGCCTCGAGTAGTATCCTGATCCATTCTCTTGATGTTTTTTGTTGGAAATAATGCGGCTAGTTCCAACTCAATTTGCTCGGTTCCAAATCCTTTGGTGTTAATATCAATACTTGAACAAGCGTGACAATGAGTAGGTTTAGCAATCGAATAACCGCAATAATGACAGCGTAATTGGTTTTTAAATTTGTGATAAGTTAAACTTACACTGCAACTGGTACATTGAGGCACATGTCCGCAGGTCAAACACTCTAAAACAGGCGAAAAACCACGTCGATTTTGGAATAAAATAACTTGTTCGCCTAAACTTAAAGCTGTAGTTATGGACTCGATTAAAGGCAAACTAAAATGACCGTTCATTTGCTTTCTAAAATAAGCATCCTTTAAATCAATCAAAGTTACTTTAGGTAACTGGGCTTTTCCAAAGCGTTCAAAAAGTTGTACTAATCCGAATTTTCCAGATTGGGCATTATAATAAGTTTCTAAGCTGGGCGTTGCCGAACCTAAAATTACTTTTGATTTGTGCGCATTTGCCAATACAATTGCGGCATCGCGAGCGTGATAACGCGGTGCTGGATTTTCTTGTTTAAAGGTATTTTCGTGCTCTTCATCAACAATAATGAGTCCTAAATCACTAAAGGGTAAAAACAAAGCCGATCGAGCTCCGATAACTATTTTAGCCTTTTCGGACTGATTTAATACTTGATTCCAAACTTCAACTCGCTCGTTATTACTATATTTAGAATGAAAAACGGCCACTTGATTACCAAAATGTTGCGTTAATCGAGAAACTAGTTGTGTGGTCAAGGCAATTTCGGGTAATAAATAAAGAACTTGTTTACCTTGATTTAAATATTCTTCAATAAGTTTAGTGTAAATTTCGGTTTTTCCAGAGGAAGTTACTCCGTGAAGCAAGCATACTTCTTTGATTTTAAAAACAGCTTCTATTTGATCAAATGCTTTTTTTTGAGGAACACTTAAAATTAAATTTGGCGTATTTTTATTTTTACCAAAATCAATTCTATCTTGTTGGATATGGTATTCTTCAAATATCTTTTTATCAATTAGCACTTTTATTATTGCCGATGTTGTATTGGCTTTATTAATTAATTGTTTTACAGAAACGGGCTTTTTTTCTTGAGCCTGCAATTGAAAAAAACTTAATATTATTTCTTTTTGTTTTTTGGCTTTGGAAACAACTTCTAATAGTAAAGCCAATCCGTTTTCGCCCCAATAATTTTGGTGTAATTGAAGGTATCGAATAAGTTTTGGTTTATACTCTTCAATCATTTCTTCATTTAGCGAAAGCACATTTTTAGCTATTAATTTTTGAATGGTAGGAAAAACATTTTTTTTATTCAAAATTTTAATAACATCATCAATTTTTATTGAACTTTGACTTTGTAGCGCTTCGTAAATTAAATATTCATCGTCGGTTAGTTGACTTTCGTCTAAAAAGTTTTCATTTTTAAATGACAAAATGGTCTCACTTTCAAGTAATAAAGCGCTTGGTAAAGCGGTTTTAAAAACATCGCCTATGCTACACATGTAATAATCGGCAATCCAAAACCAATGATTAATTTGAAGTTGGTTAACAACTGGTTTTTCGTCTAAAATTTGATGAATTTCTTTGGCATCATATAAAGTTGGAGCATTTTGATGTTTCTCAATTGCTAAACTGGTGTATATTTTGCTTTTGCCAAATGGTACAGCAACTCGCATACCTATTTGAATATAGTGAAACTCTGCCTCAGAAACCAAATAAGTAAAGGTTTTGGGTAACGACAGTGGAATTATTACTTCAATGAAATGCATTGTTTTGTTAATAGTTAAAAAGTTTAAGGGTTAAAAAGTTAAACCCAAAACTTTAACTAGTCATTAAAGACTAATTACTATGGACTTAAAATTTGTAATTTATTTTACTCTAACCCAATATTGTGTTCTACCCAGTAAAGAAAAACCAACGTAACCTCTAATTTTTAATTTGTCTTTTTCTTCCAATGCAATATAACATTTGTAGGCTTTTCCGTTTTTAGGATCAATAATTTTTCCGCCATTAAATTCATCACCATCTTTTGATAATCCTTTAATAATCACCATGCCTAAAATAGGTTTGCCTTTATCATCACCATCACATAAATCGCATTTTCTATTTTTATTTTTAGCTTCAAATATTTCTATAATTTTACCATAAATTTTATTTTTAACTTCATACACTTCAACAATTGATTTTTCAACTCCAGTTTCATCGTCAATGGTTTTCCATTTTCCAATAACCGATTGAGAAAAAATAGTTTGAATTGCAAAAAAACAAACAAGTAAGAATAGTTTTTTCATAGTATTTTGATTTTTGTTATTGAATTCTATCATTGTTGTGTTTGTTAATTATGGCATTTAATTCAAATCCTAGTAATAAAATCATACAATTTATCCAAATATAAAACATCATTATCAATAATGTACCTATTGAGCCATAAAGTTCGTTATATTTTGAAAATTTTACTACCCAAATACCAAATCCGTAGGAAGTTAAAATAATTAAAATTGTAGTAAAAATAGAACCGACTGTTATAAAAGCACGATTTTTATCACGTTTAATTCCGAATTTAAAAAGTACCGAAGTAGCCATTAAAATCATTAAAATTACAAAAGCATATCTTCCAATTACAATTAAGGAAATTTGATCGCTTAAAACGTCTTGTAGAATTGTTTTTTGAATTAAAACTTCAAAGAATACAATAGCCGAAATAGTAACAATCAATAAAACGGAAAGTCCTAACGACATTAATAAAGAAACCAAATACTGCCGAAAATAGGCTCTTTTTACACTTATATTTTTTGAATTTTCAAAACCACTTAAAACGGCATTAATACCATTAGCACTTAAAAAAATAGAAAGTATAAAACCAGTTGATAGTAACCCCGAATGGCTGTTGTGAAGAATGTCATTAATTATAGTAGCAATAGCTTGATAAGTTCTAGGAGGAACTCCTTGAGCTACAAACTGCATAAAATCATCTTGAAAACCTTGAATAGGTATAAATGGAATGAGGTTTAAAATAAAAAGCATAAAAGGAAATAACGCCATAAAAAAACTAAAAGCAATCGATGATGCACGGTACGATAAATCACCTTGAATAATTCCGTTTCCATACAATTTAAGCAAATCGTAAAGCGATAGTCCTTTTAATAACGGAAGTTTTATCCATTTTAATAAATCAATTAAATGACGGATAACAGGTAAGGTTTTAGTTTTATGTAGTATTTTACTTTTCACTTTTTTAAATTACAAATTTTAGATAGCATTTAGTAGATTACAGTTTTCAGGTTCAAATGTAAGATTTCAAATTTTTTATTTCCCTTTATTATTTTAAAACTACTTACCCCTCTGAAAATTAAAAAACCGCTTTTAAACTTAAATCCATATTATAAACCGAATGGGTTAATGCTCCAGCAGAAATATAATTTACACCACAATTGGCATACTCACGAATTGTGTTTTCATTAATATTTCCGGAAGATTCTGTTAAACATTTATTACCAATTAATGCAACTGCTTTTTTAGTATCTTCAAAATTAAAATTATCTATTAAAATTCTATAAACTCCTTCTGATTGTAAAATTTCTTTTATTTCCTCTAAATTTCTTGCTTCAACAACTATTTTCAAATCTTTATTATTTTCTTTCAGATAACTTTTCGTTTTTTCAATAGCTTTAGTAATTCCTCCTGCAAAATCGTTGTGATTGTCTTTCAACATTATCATATCATACAAAGCAAAACGATGGTTTTCACCACCACCAATTTTCACAGCCCATTTTTCACAGGCTCTAAAACCTGGAGTTGTTTTTCGGGTATCTAATATTTTGGTATTAGTACCTTTTAATAAATCAACATATTTCTTTGTTTTAGTAGCTATTGCACTCATGCGTTGCATTGAATTTAAAACCAATCTTTCGGCTTTTAATATTGACTGCGAACTTCCAGAAACGTATAATATGATGTCCCCAAATTTCACTTCCGACCCATCGTTAATTAAAATTTCAACTTTTAAATTAGCGTCAACATAATTAAAAATCATTTTTGCAAATGCTACTCCTGCAATAATTCCGCTGTCTTTTACTAATAACTTAGCTTTTCCTGAAGCTTCTTTTGGGATGCACGCTAAAGAACTATGATCGCCATCGCCTACATCTTCACGGATAGCGTTTTTTATTATTAAATTAAGCTCATTTTGGAATTCAATTTCAGAAATCATAAATAAAATTTTGAAAGGCTAAAATAACACTTATTTTTAAACTTATAGTGTTAAATAGCATTCGGACTATACTTTTTATAAATAACAACATTACTTTTATAAAAGAGTTATATTTTTTCAAATCGATGTAAATATTTAATTGTAAATTTTGTATATCAAACAATAAAGAGTACTTTTGCAATCCAAAATGCAGATTAGAGTTTCGTTTGGAAATCAATTATTTACGTAAAACACTTTTGTTTTTCTATCGCTTAAAGAAACTCACGAAAAACAAAATACAAATTTTTATCAGCAAATGTCTGAATTATTAAAAACACAAGAAGAATTTTTAGCAGGTTTCAACTGGCATAACTATTCAGAAGGAATTGACGAAGTAGATCAAAAACACTTACAAGAGTTTGAAGAAATGGTTACTAAAACCTTTATTTCTACAGATCAAGAAGAAGTTGTTGAAGGTACAGTTGTAAGAATTACTGACCGCGATGCTATCGTTGACATCAACGCAAAATCAGAAGGTGTAATTTCATTAAACGAATTCCGTTACAACCCAAACTTAAAAGTGGGTGATAAAGTAGAAGTACTTATCGATATTCGTGAAGACAAAACTGGGCAACTAGTTTTATCACATAGAAAAGCACGTACAATCAAATCTTGGGACAGAGTTATTTCGGCTAACGAAACTGGCGAAATTGTTACAGGTTTTGTTAAATGTAGAACTAAAGGTGGAATGATTGTTGACGTTTTCGGAATCGAAGCGTTCTTACCTGGTTCACAAATCGATGTGAAACCAATTCGCGATTACGATGTATACGTAAATAAAATGATGGAATTTAAAGTTGTGAAAATTAATCACGAATTTAAAAACGTTGTAGTTTCGCACAAAGCGCTTATTGAAGCAGATATCGAAGTACAGAAAAAAGAAATCATAGGTCAATTACAAAAAGGACAAGTATTAGAAGGTGTTGTTAAAAATATTACTTCTTACGGAGTTTTCATCGATTTAGGTGGAGTTGACGGATTAATTCACATAACTGACCTTTCTTGGTCAAGAATCAATCACCCAAGTGAAGTATTGGAATTAGACCAAAAATTGAACGTAGTAATCTTAGATTTCGATGACGAGAAAACTCGTATTCAATTAGGTTTAAAACAATTAAATGCTCACCCTTGGGATGCACTTGGTGCTGATGTAAAAGTAGGTGATAAAGTTAAAGGAAAAGTAGTTGTTATTGCTGATTACGGAGCTTTCATTGAAGTTGCAGAAGGTGTTGAAGGTTTAATTCACGTTTCAGAAATGTCTTGGTCTACACACTTGCGTTCAGCTCAAGATTTTGTAAAAGTAGGTGATGTAATCGAAGCACAAATCTTAACTTTAGACCGTGAAGACCGTAAAATGTCATTAGGTATCAAACAATTATCTCAAGATCCTTGGACTGATATTACCGGTAAATTCCCTGTAGGATCGAAACATACAGGAATCGTTAGAAACTTCACAAACTTTGGAATTTTCGTAGAATTAGAAGAAGGTATCGATGGTTTAGTATACATTTCCGATTTATCTTGGACTAAAAAAATCAAACATCCATCAGAATTTGTTAACGTAGGTGACAAATTAGATGTTGTAGTTTTAGAACTTGATGTAGATTCTCGTAAACTATCTTTAGGTCACAAACAAACTACTGCAAACCCTTGGGACAAGCATGAAGCTGCTTTCGCTGTTGGAACAATTCACAACGGAACCATTTCTGAAACTGTCGATAAAGGAGCAACAGTTGATTTTGGTGACGATGTAGTTGCATTTATACCAACACGTCACTTAGAAAAAGAAGACGGTAAAAAATTGAAAAAAGGTGATACTGCCGATTTCAAAGTTATTGAATTTAATAAAGAATTCAAACGAGTAGTGGCGTCGCACACTGCAATTTTCCGTGAAGAAGAGGAGAAAAATGTAAAATCATCCGATTCAAATTCAGGTGTTTCAACATCAACTGCCCCTTCAACTTCATCATTAGGTGACAATAATGATATTCTTGCAGCATTAAAAGAAAAAATGGAAAAAGGAGGGAAGTAATTTTCTGAATTTATAATTATTTTAAGTCCCGCTCATTTAGTTGAGCGGGACTTTTTTTTGTAGTTTATTTTTGAATTTTTAAAAATTTTTACCATTTACCATTTACTAACATTGAATCTTTATTTTTAAACGTTACTTGTTAATTAATCTTTATATTTTTAAAATACTTGGGTAAGAATAACCCTTGAATTAAAAAAAAATAGTATTTTTGAAAAATAATTACTAATATGAAATAATTCAAAAATAAAATAAAATAAAATAGCGTTTTGCTTTAATTTCCTGTTCTCAAAAGTCGAAAAAAATGCACAGGGAGGTGAAAAGTAGAAACGTCTGCGGTATGCGCAGGCGTTCCTTTTTGCTTTGTGCGTGGGCTTCGACTCCCTGAGAACGAGTTTAATTGGAATTAGCCTGCGCTGTTTTGTTTAAAAATTAAAGAATATTCAACGATGAAACTTTTAAATAACTCTATTTTGAGGCTTAATAGCCCACCAAAAATTAATTTTTTTTAAAATTAGAAATAAATTCAAATTAATTATGAAAACATTTAAAACAATTGTTACGATTACTTTATTGTATAGTACATTTTTCTCCGCTCAAATTACAAAGAAAAATTGGTTAGTTGGTGGTTCGGGATCAATTTCATCAAATACAGATGATGTTAGTTTTACTATACCAAGTAGTAATAACGAACTTCAAATAATTAGATACGAAACAGTAGGATATACCCTAACAACAAAAATAGGATATTTCCCCATTGATAAACTGGCTTTTGGATTGTCATTTTTAACTGGAGGAACAAAAATTGAAAGCTCCATAATTACTGGTTCTTCAGTTGGTGCGGAACCAAATAGTACATTTCAATTTGCAGCAGGTCCATTTATAAGATATTATTTTTTAAAAGTGAACAAACCCTACAATATTTTGGTAGAAGCAAATTATCTGTTGGGTCGGCAGGATTTTAGGACTTATGGAAAAGAAAAAGCCAATATCAACAGTTTTTCTATTCTTGCGGGTCCTGAAATTTTTTTTAACTCGTCCGTAGGTATTGAATTTTTATTTGGTTATAAACTTTATAATGATACCTATGAAAATAAGATTTATTCTAGCGTTCAAACTAAAAATTTACAATTTGCAATTGGAATTCAAATACATTTACAAAAAAATTAAACTTAAATCATGAAAAAATTATTAAATTTACTACTATTAATGTTAGGAATCAGCTCTTATTCACAGGGTATATCTCCTGACGAAAATTCAGAATTTTGTCCTAATCAAAATTATTATTTATACGCTTCTATACAAGGGAGTTATCAAAGTATGACTGCAGCTGGAAGTGCAAACATAGTTTAGTATCCATCAGGAGGCGGTTCTAGTATTGCTTTTATTGCGAAATTTTCAGAAATAACTAATCTTCCAAGCTTTGTTATTAGAAGTACAGTTTATTCAAACGGTAGTTCTTACCCAGTTGAAAAAACATTTGAATTTAAGAAAATCAAAACTTTAACAAATGGTTATTCCAGTAATCACCCATCAAGCATTACGATTCCTGTATGTCAAACTACACCATTTTCATTAACTCTTACAGGGAAATATATAAATAGATACACCAATCCGTATTCTTATTTTGGTACTATTTCAAATTATGAATACATTTTACCAGCTGGTTGGTATCTAAACTCGACGATTTCAACTGGTAATAATTGGATTCAAGCTAACGGTACCGTTTCAATTACAGCAGACGCAAATTCGAATGGAACAATACAATATCGAGCACTAGGTGATTGTGGGAATGCTTTTTTTAAAGGTGACATCAAATATTTAAATGTTAATAGAAGTGTGCCCACAGTTTCAATTAGTCCTACATCATTATCAGTATCTTGTGGGACTAATACCATTCCTACTACATTTACTGCCAATATTTTGAGTGGCACCAATTGTGCTATTAATTATCGATGGAATGTTGGTAACGGTTGGAAAAGAGATGGTATTTTGGTTACTGCTCCTTTTACAACTTCAAGTCCAACTATAACACTTGAAGGTTTTTCACCAACAATTTTACCATCGAGTGTTTCCGTTCAAGTTTTTTTAAATAATGTTGGGCAATCTATTCAAACATGTACAGTTAATCCTGACGCTTTTATAAGTCCTGCTACTATTTCGGGTTTAAATTCAAGTTGTTTAGGAACTAGTAACATTTATAATTTAACATCGTTGGGTGTTGGTAATTTGGTTACTTGGAATGTATCTAACACTAGTTTGGCAACTTTAAGTGCAGCTACTCAAAGTCAAGTTACTGTAACATCAATCAACGATGGGCTAGCAACTTTAACTGCAACTATTACCAATCCTTGTGGACAAACTACAACTAAAAATTTTAATATTTTTGTGGGAAGTCCCATTATAACTGCTTACACTATTCAAGGAATCAATTCGGTCTCCATTGGTAATTCAAGTTTTTATTCGGTTAATGCACCAATCAATACTGCAACTAGTCCAAGTTATAGTTGGAGTATTGTTGCAGATAATTCCAGTTGTATCAATGCTACAACTGGTTTAGGAACACCGGGCTCGATTTTGCCGTTTATAACATCTGGTGGAACTTCAAAGGAAGTTCTAGTTAATTGGGGTCGATGCACTGGTAATTATAGATTACGTTGTAGGGTGCAAACCGCTTGTTCACAAACTGTATTTTATGATGATAAAGTAGTAACTGTTTCAGATTTTTCAGCTTCAAATCCTTGTCTATCAAGAATCGTTTTATCGCCGAATCCTTTAAAAAGTAATAATGGTGGTTTAATCTTAAATATTGCTCAACCAGTACCAATTCCTGGTTGTGAATTAAATCGTATTACGAAAACTGAAATTAAAACTATAGAAATTTATAATTTGCAAGCAAAATTAATATATTCTGGCAAATATAATTCTGAAAGTAATGAATTATCAAATTTAAATTTAGTAAAAGGAAACTATTTCGTCCACGCTTTGTCTTCGGATGGTCAAGTTTTTAAAGAAAAACTAATTGTTGAGTAAATTTTTTTATTAAACGGGCTGCCATTAGCAGCCCGTTTATTTTATATATCTACTTCTTTGCAATCATAGAAATTTCAACATTAACACCTTTTGGCAAAGCCGCAACTTGAACTGTTTCACGAGCTGGAGCTGAATTTTCATCAAAATAACTTCCGTAAACGGCATTAATTGCGGCAAAATCATTCATATCCATAATAAAAATAGTCGTTTTTACAACATTTTCAAAATTCATATCGGCAGCCTCTAAAACCGATTTTAAGTTTTCCATTACTTGTTTGGTTTCCTTAGTAATATCTTCTAATACCAATTCCATTGTAGAAGGATTTAAAGCAATTTGACCAGAAGTATAAAGCGTATTTAAAAACAATACAGCTTGGCTGTATGGACCGATTGGGGCTGGAGCATTTTGGGTATATATTATTTTTTTCATTGTCTATTTTTCAATTCGTAATCACTAATTTGTAATCTATAAAGTCTATCTTAAAATTCTATCAGGCTGGGTCCGTTTATCGTATTTAATATCACTTAAAATGCTAGATTTTATTCCTATAAAAAATCCCCAGTTTGCATAAGGTCCAAAAGGTTGCCAGTTTACATCCATTTTCCAACTCAACAAGTCACGTTGAATTCGTATTTGAGTAAAAGTTATCCCTTTGTTTACCATATCGTAACCTGTTGAAACCCCTAATTTCCATTTTGGAGTTAAATCGGTATTGGCAGATATTTGTACTGAGCTGTTTGTGATTTTTTTTTCATTACTCATATTGGAGTAGGTAAGAGAATAAGCCAAATTCAAATCCCAAGGTATAGTTACATTATAAAAACCTTTAAAATCGTCTTCTTTATCTTCGTCTTTTTTATCAAATTGATCTTGATTTCGATTGGCTAAATCGGTATTAGTACCATATAAATCATCATTTCGACCACCATTTCGTTCACTTTGTTCGTTTTTCTTTTTTTCTTTTTCGGCCGAGCTGGCTACGGCGTAACTCAATGTTAAATTGGCCTGCGTCATTGCAAATGGGTTAACTGTTGTAAATTGATCAATTATTTTTCGATATGGATTGAAGGTAGCGCCAAAATTAACATTCATTTTTTGATTAAACAACAATGTTCCACCAGTCATTCTAATGTCCGACCATCGTCCGGACGGAATATCATAACTGGTATTGAAATTCAAACTATTTAATAATTTTATTTTTTTTAGTTCCGTTTTTGTAGAATCTTTATCAGTTACTTTAGCTTCAAAAGTATTACTTAAACTAAAACCAACACTACTTGAATAAATATTGTTAGGAGCATCGCCACCTTCAAAACGTGTATATTCTTTAAAGCCACTGGCGGTTTCATACTTTTGAAAGTATTTACTAAAACTTGGGGCATAATTATAAGATGCAGACGGACTCATAGTGTGTCGAATAGATTTTAATTTGCCTTTGCCTTTAAAATTATAAGTGCCGTAAATAGTTGTACTTACCGAGTTAGAAAAAGAGTAGGTTCTAAAAGCATCAAAACCATTCACTCTAGTATTTACATCGGCTCCTGTAGTAAAATCAGAAGTTTTTTTGATAGTTTGTAATGTCCAAAATTCTTTAAAAGCTGCACCAGAAGTCACACTAAAGTATTTAAATATTTTAAAATTAGTACTTATTGGAATATCGTGAGAAAAACTTGTTTTTGAATCATCAAACATTTTTTTGGTTAAAAATAAACTGTCAACCGTTTCTATAGAATTTCTTCCAGACAAACTGTATTGTAAATTGATATTTTTAATAAACCCTTTTTTTGTTCCTCCACCCATTGCAAAGGGAAAGATTCTGTCAACACTTGCTGTTAAATTGGGTAAAGTCATACTAATTTTTTGTGTCTGCGAATTTTGAGTATGATTAGCCGTTAGCCCAATGTTAACTTGTGGTACGGTTTGAAAAGTTTTATTGTAAGATACGGATGAACTCAAAGTGTTATTTAATCTTGAGCCCGTATTTTGAGGATTAATTGAATTTTGAAAAAATTTGCTGCTTCCTAAGTTTACCGATGCCGAAAATCGGGAGGTTGGATTAGATTTGGCATCTTTGCTATGAGACCATTGAATATTATACAAGCTTGATTTTGAATAATCAGGATAACCCCGTTCACTATTTATTAAATTTTCATATCTAATATTAACATTTCCTGAAAATTTATATTTTAAAGCATAACTCGATTCACCTCTCAACGAATAACTTCCGTTAGTATAATAATCTCCTAGAATTGCCAAATTGTATTTGTCGCTTAATGCAAAATAATACCCACCGTTTTGTAAGGAGTAGCCTCTCTGTACACTTTGCCCATAACTAGGTATAATTATTCCCGATTGGTTATTTGTTGTCATCGGAAAAAAGGCAAACGGTAAGGCTAATGGTGTTGGAACATCTGCAATAAACATATTAGTAAACCCAACCACTACTTTTTTATTTTTACCAGTTACAAATTTCGCTTTTCGGGCTAAAAAATAATATTCAGGGTCGTCTAGGTCTTTAGCAGTAGTTATACGGGCATTTTTCATATAATAAACCGAATCACTTTCTTTTTTAGAAATATAGGCTTTAATATTCAACTCTCCTTGGTTGGTTCTAGAATTAAAAACCAATGCTTTTTTAGTATTAAAGTTAAAACGAATGGAGTCGGGCTCAATGATATTAGTACCTTGCTTAAAGTATGGAAGTTGAATATAATTTCCGGCAGTATCTTTTAATCGTCCCGCATAAACTTCGTTTTTGGTATAATCCATAACGATTTTTCCTGCTTTCAATTCATAATCTTGAAAATACAATTCCGCTTCATCAGTTAAAGTTAAAAGTCGCTTTTTTTGATCAAATTGTGCTGATAATTTAGCTTTATATTTCACTTTACTTTCTAAAAAAGCTTTTGGTTTTTTTATAGAGTCTAAATGAATTGTATCTGTTTTTACAATTGTTTTTTGTTCTTTAGCATCTGATTTTATAGTGTTTTTAATTTCCTTTTTAGGTGTAAAACCCTTTTTGCCTTTGCCTAATTCTTGTGCACAAATTTTAGTATTTGTAAAGAAAAGGAAAAAAGCAAAAAAAACGTTGAAAAATAAGTTGGTACGCAAAGGTTTAAATACTATTTTTGTAAAATTATGGCTTGGTATTTGAAGCATCAAAATTACATATTATTTTGCCAAAAATAAATAAATATTGCAATTATAACTGCAAGGTTTTTATAAATATTAACTTTTACATTAATTATGAATACTTTATATAAACTAAAAATGATTTTTTTAGTACTTTTTTTAATTAGTTTTTGTTCACTTTCTGCTCAAAAATTCAAAGTAACGCTTGATGCAGGTCACGGTGACCAAGACCATGGTGCTGCTTATCACGGATTTACCGAAAAGGATATAAATTTAGCAATTGTACTTAAAATAGGTAAGTTGCTTGAAACTAAACAAGGTATTTCGGTAAATTATACCCGTAAAACGGATGTTTTTATCGGATTAATTGAACGTGCCGATATTGCAAATCGTATTGATGCCAATATTTTTGTTTCCATTCATTGCAATGCTAACAGAAATTTAGCCGCTTTTGGTTCAGAAACATTCGTAATGGGTATGAATAAAAATAAATCTAATTTAGATGCTGCTAAACGTGAAAACTCGGT
The DNA here is from genome assembly GCA_038204955.1 of Flavobacteriales bacterium. Classification (GTDB taxonomy): domain Bacteria; phylum Bacteroidota; class Bacteroidia; order Flavobacteriales; family Flavobacteriaceae; genus Flavobacterium. The sequence goes on along the minus strand of JBBRCJ010000013.1, from coordinate 8,878 downwards.
TATAACACTTGAAAAAGATTATCAAAAAAAATATAAAGGGTATGATGTGAACAATCCTGAAACAATGATTGGTTTAACTTTAATGCAAGAAGAGTTTGAATCTAACAGTATTGCGCTTGCTGGAAAAATTCAAGAAAAATTTAAAAACACTTTAAATGTAAAAAGCCGAGGAGTTTCTCAAGCACCTTATATGGTTTTGCACAAGGCCTATATGCCTAGAGTTTTAATTGAAACTGGGTTCATTTCTAACGAAGATGAAGGTGCACGTTTAAATTCTGAACAAGGTCAAGATGATATTGCCGAATCCGTGGTTGCAGCTATTTTAGATTATAAAAAAGATTATTTTGATTCAGATTCAAATGATATTGAACCAGAGCCAGTAAAACATTCTATTGAAAATACTCCAGAACCGAAAAGAATTGATGCCATAAAGCCCAATAATCTTGGAACCATTTTTAAAGTTCAAATTTCGGTAAGTTCTAAAAAAATAGCTACTAATTCATCTAATTTTAAAGGATTGAAAAACGTTGAAAGTCTTAAAGATAATAAAAACTACAAATATACTTTTGGCGAAACATCGGATTATCAAATTGCAAAAGAGAATTTAAAAACAGCAAAAGAAAAAGGTTTTAAAACTGCTTTTTTGGTAGCTTTTAAAAACGGAAAAAGTGTTGATCTAAATTTAGCAATCAACCAATAAAACCAAATTTTTCAGTATTTTTGTAATCTAAAACCAATTAATTTTGAAATTAACTAAAGAAATAAAAACCGCTATACTTGTAATTTGTTCTATTTTACTATTCATTTGGGGGTACGGTTTTTTAAAAGGACACGATTTACTTTCTAATTATAAAATGCTTTATGTTAACTACGATAATGTTGATGGTTTAGCAGTTGGAGCACCCGTTACAATAAGCGGATTGCCAGTTGGGAGCGTTAAAAAAATAACATTACAACCCGAATCTGGTAAATTAGTGGTTCAAATACAAATAAAGTCCGATTTTCCAATTTCAAAAAGTAGTATTGCGCAAATGTATTCACCATCGGCATTAGGTGGAAAACAGATCGCTATTTTACCAAATTTAAAAGACAATTCATCGACTGAATCGGGTGATTTTTTAAAAGCTACAGAAAAATTAGGCTTAACAGATGCATTAGTGGGTCAAGTTATGCCAGTAAAAGATAAATTAGAAAAAGTACTGGAAAATGCAAACGTAATGCTAACCAATGTAAACCAAGTGCTTGACGAAAAAACGAAAGCCAATTTACGAGCCAGTTTAGAAAGTTTAAACGAAACAATTTTAGAATTTAAAAACACAGCAACTCAAGTAAATGGATTGATGGCAGATAATAAAGCTAAAATAGGAAGCACAATGTCAAATATTGATAAGGCTGCGGCAAATTTTGCTAAAATGTCTGATTCATTATCAAAAGCAAACATTGGAAAAACGGTTAAAAATTTAGAAAAAACATTGGCTTCAGTCGATAAAATTATGTTCGGTTTGCAATCGGGTAAAGGAACAATGGGTAAATTGTTGAAAGACGATGCTTTGTACAACAATTTTAACAAAACATCTAAAGAATTAGAATTGCTGTTGCAAGATGTAAGATTGAACCCAACTCGCTACGTAAATGTTTCCCTTTTTGGAAAGAAAAACAAACCCTATGTTGCGCCAATTAAAGATTCTATTAAAAAATAAATAATTATTTTATGTCTTATTTAGATAACATATTTTTTGCAATTCTGCTTATTTTAGGTTTCGGATTTTTTGCTGTTAATGCTAAAAAAATTCTTCGAAACATAAAATTAGGACAAAAAGTCAATCGTTCCGACAATTCATCTGCTCGTTGGAAAAATATGGCTATGATTGCCTTGGGACAACAAAAAATGGTTAAAAAACCAATAATGGCTATCCTTCATATTATTGTTTATGTTGGTTTTATTATAATAAATATTGAACTTTTAGAAATTGTAATTGACGGATTATTCGGAACTCATCGTGTTTTTTCAAGTTTAGGAATTGTTTATGATTTTTTAATTGGAACGTTTGAAGTTTTAGCATTTTTAGTTTTGGTTGCTGTGATTTTATTTTGGACGAGAAGAAATGGTATCAAATTGAAACGTTTCGTTAGTTCGGATTTAACTGGCTGGCCTAAATCAGATGCAAATTATATTTTGTATTTCGAAGTAGTTTTAATGTCGTTGTTTCTACTAATGAATGCATCCGATTATTGGTTGCAACTTGCAGGTTCACATCATTATATTCAAGCAGGTTCGTTTCCGATAAGTCATTTTATTACGCCAATTTTTAACGGAATGAATGAAAGTTCGGTAATGATGCTCGAAAGAACCTTCTGGTGGTTGCACATAACAGGAATTTTATGCTTTGCCAATTACTTGTATTTTTCAAAACATTTGCACATTTTATTAGCTTTCCCAAATACCTATTTTGCCGATTTGAATGCCAAAGGACAATTTGATAATTTAGAAAGCGTTACTAAAGAAGTAAAATTAATGATGGATCCTAATGCTGATCCATTTGCCGCAGCACCAGTTGATGAAAATGCAGTTCCATCAAAATTTGGTGCGTCGGATGTGCAAGATTTGAATTGGGTGCAATTATTAAATGCATACACTTGTACCGAATGTGGTCGTTGTACCGATGCTTGTCCTGCAAATATGACAGGAAAAAAATTATCACCACGAAGCATTATGATGAAAACTCGTGACCGATTAGAAGAAGTTGGAAAGAATATTGATAAAAACAAAGGCGTTTTTGTACCCGATAATGTTTCATTATTAAACAATTACATAACCGCCGAAGAGTTGTGGGCGTGTACCAGTTGCAACGCTTGTGTAGAAGAATGTCCAGTTAACATTAGCCCATTATCAATCATTACAGATATGCGACGCTTTTTGGTAATGGAGCAAAGTGCAGCACCACAATCGTTAAATGCAATGATGAGTAACATTGAAAACAATGGAGCGCCTTGGCAATACAATCAGCAAGATCGCTTGAATTGGGCGAATGAGTAAATGAAAAAAAAACAAAGTTCTATAAGTGAGGTTAGAACGATGTATTCAATAAATTATATAAAAAATCAAAAAAATGAAGACCGAAGACATTGAAAAAAACCTCCAAACGCTATCCGAAAACGGACAATTAGTAAGCCCAATTTTAGCCGAAGGAATAAAAAATTATTTAATTGACATTGACGGAACTATTTGTGATGACATTCCAAATGAAGAACCTGAAAGAATGTTAACCGCCGAAGTCTATCCAGATGCTTTAAAAACATTGAATAAATGGTACGATGAAGGTCATATTATTTTCTTTTTTACATCACGAACCGAAGCGCACAGAGAATATACCGAGCGTTGGTTAAAACAATACGGATTTAAATACCACGGAATGGTGATGGGAAAACCACGTGGAGGAAATTACCATTGGATTGACAATCATTTAGTTAAAGCAACTCGTTACCGAGGCAAATTTACCGATTTAATCGAGAAAGAAGTAACCATCGAAGTTTTTGATGATGGACAACACGAATAATATTTAGGATTTACGATTTTTGATTTAGGATTGAACTTTAAACGCTTAAACTTTCAAACCCTTAACTTTTAAACATTTTTATAATGTCAGAAAATTTAGTAGTGCCAACAATGGCTCAAATGTTAGCAGAAGGAAAACAACCAGAAGTTTTATTTTGGGTAGGTTGCGCGGGTAGTTTTGATGATAGAGCCAAAAAAATCACCAAAGCCTTTGTTAAAATTTTAAACCGAGCCAAAGTAGAATTTGCCGTTTTAGGAACTGAAGAAAGTTGCACTGGAGATCCTGCAAAACGAGCGGGTAACGAATTTTTGTTTCAAATGCAAGCCATGATGAACATAGAAGTTTTGAATGCTTACGAAGCCAAAAAAATCGTAACGGCTTGTCCACATTGCTTCAATACGCTCAAAAATGAATATCCAGAATTGGGCGGAAAATATGAAGTAATTCATCATACTGAATTTTTAAAATCATTATTAGATGATGGTCGTTTAACCATTGAAGGCGGTCAATTTAAAGGAAAACGCATTACTTTTCACGATCCGTGTTATTTAGGTCGTGCCAATAATGTATATGAAGCACCAAGAGCATTAATTGAAAAATTAGATGCCGAATTAGTCGAAATGAAACGCAGTAAAGCCAATGGATTGTGTTGTGGAGCAGGCGGAGCACAAATGTTTAAAGATGCCGAAAAAGGAGATAAGGAAATAAATATTGAACGAACCGAAGAAGCATTAGGTTTAAATCCAGAAATTATTGCGGCTGGTTGTCCATTTTGCAATACAATGTTGACCGATGGTGTAAAACATCAAGAAAAAGAAGCAACAGTAAAAGTTATGGATATTGCCGAGTTAATTGCAAATGCTCAAGATTTGTAAAATAAAAACATGAAAAATCTAAAAGTAAGATTTTTTTTAGCTTTGTTTTTTGTGAATATAATTTCATTTTCACAAAGTAAAAATGATTCCGTAATCAACCTTAAAGTCGATTTTACAAAACCTCTTAAATTCCATTACAAGCAATTAATTATTCCAACGGTTTTAGTAGCTTACGGAGTTATAGGTCAAGGAAACAATTCAATTCGTGATTTGAATTTCAACATTCGAAGTCAAGTTTTAGCAAATCCAAACCCTATCGGAATTGACGATTACATACAATATTTACCAGCTGCAACCAATTTTGGGTTATCAGCCGTTGGAATAGAAGGGAAGCACAATTTTAAAGATAAATTAATAATTACAGCAACAGCAGCATTAATAATGGGAACTGTGGTAACTGCTACAAAATATACTGTAAAAGAAGTTCGCCCAGACGGTTCAACAGCCAATTCATTTCCTTCCGGTCATACTGCAAATGCGTTTATGGGAGCCGAATTGTTGTATCAAGAATACAAAGATGTTTCGCCCTGGTACGGAATTTCGGGTTATGTTGTAGCTGCAACCACTGGTGTTTTACGAATTCAAAACAATCGTCATTGGCTTACAGATATTGCTGCTGGTGCAGGTATTGGAATTTTAAGTGCCAAAACAGCTTATTGGTTATTTCCAGTTGTAAATAAAATTTTTACCAAAAAAGAGGTAAATTCTAAAATAAAAACAGCATTTTTACCTTATTATGACGGAAAAAATACTGGTTTCGGACTAGTCTCAACATTTTAATTTAACAATCTAAAATCAAAAATATCAATGATACCATTTGAAAATCTTCCCGAAGAATCCAAAGTTTGGATTTACCAAAGCAACCGAAAATTTTCTGATGAAGAAGTTGCTGAAATTACTACCGATTTAAAATTGTTTATAGAAAATTGGTCAGCTCATGGAACTCTGTTAGATGCCTCATTTCAAATTCGTTACAATCGGTTCATTATCATCGCAGTTAATCAAGAAGTGCAAAATGCTTCAGGCTGTTCAATTGATGCTTCTGTGCAATTTATTCAAAAACTGGAACAAAAATACAGTGTAGATTTGCTTGACAAAATGAATGTAAGTTTTAAACAAGGCGAATTTATTACCCACAAAACTTTATTAGAATTTAAAAAGTTAGCCAAAGACAAATCGGTTTCAGAAAACACCATTGTGTTTAACAATTTAGTAAACACTATTGAAGAAATGAATGAAAATTGGGAAACTCCAGCAAGTGATAGTTGGCATGGAAGGTTTTTTTAACGACCAAATTTTAATGAAATACTTATTCAAATTTTCTTTTTTTCTATTTATTGTTTTTTTTATAACCCAATGTGCTGTAAAAAAAACTCAAATTCCAGAACCATCATTAGTTTCTGAAAAAATAGTGATTGAAAAACCTAAAATTCTAGAAGATACTTTAGTTTATATTCCACATTCAAAATCCGAAAGAAAAACTTTTTTTAAAGATTCTGATTTGCAAACCAAATGGGTGGATAGTATTTACAATATAATGTCGTTCGACGAAAAATTGGGGCAATTGTTTATGGTTTCTGCTTATTCCAACCGTGACGAATCGCATTTTAAAGATATCGACAAACTAATTCAAGAAAATAAAATTGGCGGATTAATTTTTTTTCAAGGAAGTCCAAACCGTCAAGCCAAATTGACCAATAGATTTCAAAAAAAATCAAAAGTTCCTTTATTTATAGGTAACGATGCCGAATGGGGATTAAGTATGCGATTGGATTCTACCTTCAAATATCCGTACAATATGACTTTGGGAGCCATTCGTGATTTGAAATTAATTGAAAAAATGGGCGAAAAAATGGGTGCCGAATGCAAACGAATGGGAATTCATTTCAATTTTGCGCCCGTAATCGACATTAATACCAATCCCAAAAACCCTATAATTGGCAATCGATCTTTTGGCGAAGATAAAAAAGAAGTAACCGACCGAGCTATCGCTTTAATGAATGGAATTCAAAATCAAGGTGTTTTTGCCACGGGCAAGCATTTTCCGGGTCACGGAGATACTGCAACCGATTCACATTTTACCTTACCAACCGTAAATTTTTCTCGTGAACGTATCAATCAAGTTGAATTATATCCTTACAAACGAATGTTTGATGAAGGTTTAGAATCGGTTATGGTAGCACATTTAAAAATTCCGAGTTTAGAGTTTCGACCAGAATATCCAAGTTCAGCATCGTATGAAGTAGTTACTAATTTGTTGCAAAACCAGTTGGGATTTGAAGGTTTAATTTTTACAGATGCCTTGAATATGAAAGGCGCTAGTAATTTTAAAAAATCAGGCGATTTAGATTTAGAAACTTTTAAAGCAGGAAATGATATTCTTTTGTTTCCAGAAAATGTTGCTTTAGCGTATGATAAAATTTGTTTGGCGTATCAAGATTCAACAATTACCGAGGAACGTTTGGCAAAATCTGTCAAAAAAATATTAAAATATAAATTCAAAGCAGGTTTAAATAAGTACAATCCCATTGAAATTAAAAATTTATCCAACGATTTAAATCCAGAAAGCACCAACGCTTTACAGTATCAATTGTATGAAAATGCAATAACAGTTTTAAAAAACCAAGACGAAATAATCCCAATTAAAAATTTAGATCAAAAAATTGCTTATGTTAAATTGGGAGACGATTCGAATTCCACTTTCGTTTCCACTTTAAAAAAATATACTGAAATAACGGAAGTTTCCGATACAAACATTGATTCGTTAAACGTAAAATTAAAAAAATTCAACATCGTTATTGTCGGATTTCATAAAACTGACAAAGCTTTAAAAAAGCACGAATTTGAAGACAAAGAGCTACTTTGGTTACAAGAAATATCTAAATCAAATAATGTAATTTTAGATGTTTTCGCAAAACCCTATTCACTTTCAGCAATAACCGATTTTAGTAATATTAAAGGGTTAATAGTTTCCTATCAAAATTCTGATATTGCCCAAGAAGTTTCTGCCGAATTGTTGTTCGGAGCCATTGATTCCAAGGGAAAATTACCCGTCACTATTAATGATGAATTCAAATTAAATAGTGGTTTAGAAACAAAAAAATTAAACCGATTAGGCTTTACATCACCCGAAAATGTCGGAATGAATGCGAAAGTATTATCAAAAATTGAAGCCGTAGCAAAAAAAGCAATCGATTTAAAATGCGCACCCGGGATGCAAATTTTAGTTGCACGAAAAGGCAAAGTCATTTATCAAAAATCATTCGGATTTCATACTTATGACAACCAAACCAAAGTTAAAAATACTGATATTTACGATGTAGCTTCTGTAAGTAAAATCATTTCCACTTTGCCCAATGTAATGCAACAATTCGATAAAAATCAATTCAAATTAGAAACCGAATTAGGCGAAGTGCTTCCCATTTTCAAAAACACCAACAAAGAACACATCGATTTCAGAAAATTACTTTCCCATTATGCAGGTTTAAAGGCTTGGATTCCTTTTTACACCGCAACTCTAGACAGTTTAAAAAAACCATTGGCAAAATATTATAGTAAAGTTCCAAACCCCAATTTTACCAAAAAAGTTTCGGACAGTTTGTTTATTCGGAATGATTATCACGACACCATAATCAAAATAATTGCGGATAGTAAATTATCTGAAAAAAAAGAATACCGCTACAGCGATTTTACTTTTATGATTTTAAAAGAATATCTCGAAAAACAAACTGGTAAAACCTTAGATAGTTTAAGTTTCAACAATTTTTACAAAACATTAGGAATGAACAATACCATGTACAATCCGTTAAATAAAATCGATAAAAACCGAATTCCACCCACCGAAATTGATACTTATTTTCGACATTCATTAATTCAAGGCTATGTTCATGATATGGCAGCCGCAATGGAAGGCGGAATTGCAGGCCACGCAGGTGTATTTTCAAACACAATCGACATAGCAAAAATGATGCAAATGTACCTCCAAAAAGGCAACTATGGCGGTATTCAATATTTTTCCGAAGCCGCATTTGATACCTTTAATACCTGTTATTTTTGTTCCGAAGGCAACCGTCGGGGTTTAGGTTTTGACAAACAATTAGGTAAAGATGGTCCAACCTGCGAGTGTGTTTCACCTTCAAGTTTTGGGCACACAGGCTTTACCGGTATAATGACTTGGGCAGATCCCGAAAGTGAAATCGTCTATGTTTTTGTCTCCAATCGAACCTATCCCGACGGAAATGCACCCAACAAACTCTCAAAAGAACACATTCGAGAAGACATTCAAAAAATAATTCAAGACGCAATTATAAAGTAATTTTATTTGAAGCTATTTCCAGGATTCCATTTCAAAATTTTTTTCAAACCTCTTTTTTTGTTGGTCTTAAAATGCGCTTTTGTTGGTCGCAATTTTAAAGCTACAAAAAACAGTCGTTTATTAAAAACGTT
>JBBRCJ010000012.1:0-54470 GCA_038204955.1 Flavobacteriales bacterium | reverse complement strand
AAGCCTCAATAAGTATTCGCTTGGCATACCATTTTTGCGGAAAATTAAAGGTTACCTTTCTACCTGTTTTTACAGGTATTGTTACTTCTTTCCATTCGCCAAGTCCATCGTGGTCATAGAACATTTTCCATTTTATGAGTTGCGGGTGGGCTATAGCGTTAGTTTCACTTTTATGAAATTCTGCTACTTCGTACACTTCGTCGTGTCCAACTCTTGGATGTAATGGTCCTTTTATTTTTGCTATTCCTTTCATTATTGCAAAACGGTATAATCTTCGGTTAGTTCTTCCATATCTGCCAATGGGTTTAATGCGGCTACTACCGCAGGCTTGGCATTTTTAGCATTTTGTTGGCTGGCACTGCCTTGTTGCCCGTGTTTGGTAATTTCAATACAATCTGGGCCACCAATAGGGCAAGTTGCTTTACTATCTTCAAGTAGTGCTTTGCCTTTATTGCTTAACGTTACTTTTTCGTACATGCCGCTCCATTTAGTTATAACGGCTTGGCAAGGGAAGTAACTGTTGCCCGTGGGTTGCATTTTACAGTTGCCAAAAGTGTTTTTTTCAAGCGTTTGTCCAATTTCTTTGTCGGTAGCAATTAACTTTTTACTACCGTCTATATCGTTGGCATAATCTTTACTTTGCGACAATACTTTTAAAGTATCGGTTTGCGGTGCCACGCTAAATTTACATTTAACGGTTGCTCCTTGAACTACAATGTGTTTGCCTGCCATTTTTTTAAAGTTTATTTTGTTTAAAAAGTTTAAAATTGTTTAAAATTTAAACCTTACTATAATTTTATGCTCCAGTCTCGGCTTCCTTTCCTTTGGAGAGGGTTGGGGTGAGAACAAACCCATATTCTCGTCCATTGTTTCCGAATTTACTAATGATTTTTTCAATTTTTACAAATTCATTAAAAACATATTCGGTTTCATAAAGATCAACTGGCAAAAGTAAATCATTTATTTCACTAGTATTTATTTTTTTTGTAATTATTGCCTGTTTTTCTTTGTTAAATTTACCTTCATTTTCAACATTTAAAACTACTTTCTCTTCATAATCAACATTAAAAAATGAAAAATTTTCTTTTCCTTTCAACTCAAAACCGTGAAAAGGTATTTCAAAAACTGGAAAAAAATAATGATGTAAAAACGAGTCCTTTTTTAATTTGGACAATAATAAACGGCTGTTGCTAATTTTATGTTCAAATTTTAATATCTCATTTTCAAGTAGTTCGCCAGTATTTTCTTCAACTATTTTTTCTTTAATTGCGCCCCATTTTTTTAAAATTTCGTCGTGATTGTTCAATTCTAAAATTTCATTGTGAACCGAAACTTCAAAAACGCATCGGGAAAGTGCCTCGCCACATTGTAAAAAAAAGATTTCAAAAACGCCATCGGGATCATTAAAGTTTACTAAAAAATCGGTTTTTACTACTTCAACTAAATAATTCGAAAGATCGAATGTTTTGGTATAATGAACACTAGTTTTATAAGAAACAACTTGAATATCTTGACCATCATTAATAGTTAATTCAACATCGTAATTTTGTTTAAATTCTTTAAAATCAAAGCGAATACAATTGTCGGTATCTAATAATTTAATAGTTGCCTTGGTCATAAAAGAATTATTATTGATTTTTAATCAAAATTAAAAAAATTAAGCCAATAAAAAAATTAAATCGCATTTATATATTGATTTGATAATCTTGTATTTTAGGTTTGTTAACTTTTTAAAAAAATATTATGACATCTTTTTATATTTTAGTAACAAATTATTGCTAGGCTCGTCTTATTAAAAATTAAACCAATCAACTTAAATGGAAACCATTTTATCAATTAAAAATTTAAATAAAAATTATGGCGCTGTAAAGGCTGTAAAAAATGTTTCGCTTGAAATTCAAAAAGGCAATGTGTATGGAATTTTAGGACCAAATGGTTCTGGAAAATCAACCACTTTAGGCATTGTATTAAATGTTGTCAATAAAACATCGGGCGATTACGCTTGGTTTGGAGGTAAAATGCAAACTCACGACGCCTTGAAAAAAGTAGGAGCAATTATTGAGCGTCCGAATTTTTATCCCTATATGACAGCGCAAGAAAATTTGGAATTGGTATGCAAAATTAAAGACATCAAGTTCGAAAAAGTGCAAGAAAAATTGGATTTAGTTGGCTTAATGGAACGAAAAGACAGTAAGTTCAGTACTTTTTCGTTGGGAATGAAACAACGTTTGGCAATAGCCTCTGCCCTATTGAACGATCCTGAAATTTTAATTTTGGATGAGCCTACTAATGGTTTAGATCCACAAGGAATTCATCAAATTAGAGATATTATAAAACTAATTGCATCACAAGGAACTACCATTTTATTGGCTTCACATTTACTTGATGAAGTTGAAAAAGTGTGTACACACGTTTTAGTTTTACAAAAAGGAACTGTTTTATATTCGGGTTTAGTAGATGGAATGAGTAATAAAAATGACTTTTTAGAACTTCAATCCGAAGATACTGAAAGTTTAAAAAAGGCTTTGCTTCAATTTTCAAACATTGAATCTATAAAAGAAGAAAATGGAAGGTTATTGGTTTTTTCTAAAGAAAATTTAAAACCTAACGAAATCAATAAATTTTTGGCAGATAAAAATATTTATTTAACCCATTTAGTAAAACGCAAACACAGTTTAGAAGAACAATTTTTAGAACTTACCGAGAAGAAAATTTAAGAGTTTAAGATTGTTTAAAAGTTTAAACGGTACCAAAAATTTAATTGAAAATCAAAAAAAATCATTCGCTACGGCGAACCAAATTCCTAAAACAAAATGAAACGATTATTATCTATAGAATTACAAAAAATCTGGAAGAATAAAGCCAGTAAAGTGCTTACTTTAACTTATTTTATCTTGTTGTCATTTATTGCTTTAATTGCTGCAATCAAGTTTGATATTGGTTCATTTAAAATTAGTCCTGCAGAAATGGGGATTTTTAATTTTCCATATATTTGGCATTTTAATACCTATTTTGCTGATTTTTTCTCATTTTTTTTAGCCATTGTAATTGTATCAATGATGGCAAACGAATACAGTTACGGTACTTTAAAACAAAACTTGATTGACGGAATGAGCAAACAAGAATTTATAACTTCTAAATTTTTAACCGTTTTTGTTTTTGCCTTAGCATCAACCGTTTTTGTATTTATAATGAGTTTAATTTTGGGCTATAGTTACTCGTCTTATACAGATGTTAGTATTGTTTTTAAAGATATGCAGTACTTGATTGCTTTTTTTGTTAAATTACTTGGGTTTTTTACAATTTGTTTGTTTCTAGGTATTTTTGTAAAACGCTCTGCTTTTGCTTTAGGGTTTTTGTTGCTTGGATATGTTTTTGAATTTTGGATTTTAAGATTGATATTATGGTACACATTCGATTCTAGTGAAATAAGTTCTAACGTCAGACAATTTTTCCCTTTAACAGCATTATCAAATTTAATTGTTGAGCCAGTTTCAAGAACTTCCGTAGTAAAAACAATTGGTTCACAAATAGGCGTAAATGGTGTTAAAGATTACAGTATTCATTTTTCATCTATTTGTATAGTTTTAGTTTGGACTTCCATATTTATATTTTTATCTTATAAAATTCTTAAGAAACGAGATTTGTAAGAAAAAACCTTGGCGTAAATTAATAAAAAAAACAGTAGTAAACCATATTTATTTCTATTTTTTTATTTATTTTTAGCGAATGAAAAAACAGTTCCTATCTCGATTTTTAATTACCTTATTTTCAATTAGTTGCTTTTCACAATTCAGTAAAACGCATTACATTCCGCCATTATCAAACACGCCGAATGTTGCACAAACTGCCGAAGAACAATATATATACATATCTTGCCCGAGCATAACCCCTATAAATTTTAAAATAAAACAAATTGGAGGTAGTGATATTTTAGGCACGGTTGCCCGAGATACGCCTTATGTTTATTCAATAGGTAGCGGAAATGGAACCCAATTATTGTTTGATTCGACTGATGTAAATACAATTAAAAATAATAAAGGGTACATTGTTGAAGCCGATGATTTGATTTATGTTTCAGTTCGGTTAACTTCTGGGAGTCAAAACCAAGCAGGAGGAATAGTTTCAAAAGGATTGGCAGCATTAGGAACTCAATTTCGAATTGGAGCTTTTACTAATGTAGATCCACCATCAACGTCAAATGGATTTTATTACACTTTTGCAGCCATTTTAGCAACCGAAAACAATACCACAATTTCATTTAGCGATATTAAAACAGGTACAGTTTTGTTTAATAATGCCGCTGCCGGAAATACTCCTTCAAATGTAGTTTTAAACGCTGGAGAAAGTTTTGTAATTGCAACAAACTGCTTGAATGTAGCAAGTCGTGATGGTTTAATTGGAGCAAAAATAACATCCGACAAGCCAATTGCAGTAAATTGTGGTTCATTTATAGGTTCAAACGCAACAACTGGAAATATTGATATTGGTACCGATCAGATCGTGTCTGTAGAAAGAACGGGTAAAGAATACATATTTATAAAAGGAAATGGTTTAGACAATAACGAAAAACCTTTAATTGTTGCCGATGTAAATAATACCGATGTTTTTTTAAATGGTTCTGCAACACCATTTGCTACTTTAAATGCAGGTCAATATTTAGCTTTAAGTGGTTCACAATTTTCGGCTAATGGTAATTTGTATGTTAAAACATCGCAAAATGTATTTGCCTATCAGGGTATTGGAGGAACAATAAATCAGTTCAATCTAAACTTGCATTTTTTACCACCTTTAAGTTGTGAAACGCCTAAAACAATCAACAACATACCTTTAATTAACGAAGTTGGAGCCGATAATAGTTATATAGCCACAGTGAATTTAGTTACAGAAACTGGAGGCGCTTTAACATTTACTATTAATGGAACTAATTACACTTATGCAACTTTACCAGCAACATTAATAAAAACAGGTCCATTACCAGTTGTTGGAAATGCGGGTTACGAAACTTACAAAATTGAAAATGTAACGGGTAACATCTCGGTTTATTCTACTAAACCTGTTTATTTATCGTGTTTTGGTTCTAGTGGTGCTGCAACCTATGGTGGGTATTATTCGGGATTTATATACAAGCCCGAAATTACTCTACAAACTATAAATGTTACTCAATCAAATTGTATTCCGAATGTAGAATTAAAAGTTAACGCTCTTTTTGGATATGATGTTTTTGAATGGTATAATGCCAACAATCCGTCAACTTCAATAGGTTCTGGAATTTCATATACGCCAACAGCTCCTGGTTACTATTATGTAAAAGCAACTTTAACAACTTGCGGAAGCACACTGACATCCGATGTTATACCAGTGAGTAATTGTGCAACAAATTTAGATAATGATGCTGCAAATGATAATGTAGATTTAGATTCAGATAATGATGGGATTACGAATTGTACAGAATCGTATGGAAATGTACTTATTGATACTTCAAATCCTGCATCAGGAACTGTTACGGTAGGAACTTTTTCCGACTCATTTTCTGGTGTAATTGCAACATCGGTGGTGGCTAGTGCTACCCCTTTTGTAGGCAACTCCAATGGAAATTTTGTAATGGAAGTGCCTGCAGGTAAAGTAAATTCAGTCTCATATAAAATGACTTTTGCGCAACCAATAACACTTGGTATTGAATATGTATCAACAGCACTTGCAAGCGATTTATTAAATTCAAATGCAGAATTTATTATAAATTCACCAATTAATCAAACGGTATCTGTATTAAATCCAACCAACCAATTATTAATAGATACCAATTATGATGGAATATATGAAAGTGGTGTTACACAGTTTTCTTCTTTTGAAATTCGTTTCCGATTAAACAGTACTACTCCTTTGGCCGCCGGTACAGGAACTTTTAAATTCATAACTAATTTAGCAACATCAATAAGCATAACTCAAAAAAACTTATTAGATTCCGCTTTGAATCGAGCTACTTTTAAATTTTATGCGGTTTGTGTTCCTAAAGATAGTGATGGCGATGGTGTTACTGATAATTTAGACTTGGATACTGATAATGACGGAATTCCAGATGCTATTGAAGCTCAAGGAGCAGCTTTTGTTCCATATGCTGCGGTTGATACAAATAGTGATGGTATTGACAATTCGTATGGAAATGGAGTTACACCAGTTGATACCGATACAGACGGAATTCCTGATTATTTAGATCTAGATTCCGATAATGACGGAATTTATGATTTAGTAGAATCTGGCAGTACTGCAACAGATGCTAACTTAAATGGAATTATTGATGGATTACCTTCAAGTTTTGGTACAAATGGTTTGGCTAATAGTTTGGAAACAGGAATAGACAACGGAGTTTTAAATTATGTTGTAGCGAATCCTGATGGCGACTCAAAAAATAGTTATATTGACCTTGACAGTGATAATGATTTATGTAACGATGTTATTGAAGCAGGTTTTACTGATAGTAACAATGATGGATTGTTGGGTACAATTGCTCCACCAACAGTAAATTCAAATGGAATTGTAACCAGTGGAGCTGGTTATATAACTCCATCTGCAACAAGTGATTATTTTATTAGCGCACCTATTTCAATTACAGCCCAGCCTATAAATCAAACCGCTTGTGAATTTCAAAATGCCACCTTTACTTTAACGGCAACTACAGCTACTACGTATCAATGGCAAGAGTCTATAAACGGTATTCTTTGGACTACTATTACTAACGGAGGTGTAAGTCCTGCGTATTCCAATGCAACAACAGTTTCTTTAACGTTATCAAACATACCAACTTCCTTTTCAGGCAGAAAGTATAGAGTATTACTTAACTTAAATGGTAATTCTTGCGGGTTATATTCAGACGGGTTGGCAACCTTAAATGTAAATGCTCTACCTGTAATTACTTCACCAGTTACTTTGGTGCAATGTGATGATGATACTGATGGAATTACAAATTTTAATCTTACACAAAAAAATAATTTTATTTCTTCCAATTCTGCTAACGAAACGTTTACTTATTATACAGATCCAACAGCAGCAATGAGTGGAATGGGAGCAATTCCAAATCCCTTAACTTATACTTCATCCAATGGAACAGTTCATGTGAGAGTTCAAAATGCAAATGGATGCTTTAGAGTAGCACAATTAAACTTAATTGTATCTGTTACCACTATTCCTGCAACATTTAATAAAACATATTCAAAATGTGACGATTATGTTGACCCAATAAATAACAATAGAGATGGTATTTCAACTTTCGATTTTAGCTCTGCGAATGCAGCAATTATAGGCATTCTTCCAGCAGGAACCAATATCAAATATTATAGAAACCAAGCCGATGCTTTGGCCGAAACCGATGCAGCAGGCGTTTCATTGGAGATTCCAGATATCAGTAATTATCGAAATATTGGATATCCTAACATACAATCTATTTGGGTACGAGTGGACAGCACTGTTTCAAATGCTTGTTATGGTTTGGGACCATTTATAACTTTAAAAGTTGATAAATTGCCTACCGTTTATCCAGTAAATGCTGCCAACATAATTCGTAATTGTGGAACTAATGGTTTTTATGCTTTTACAGATTCTGCCGCTATTCAATCAGCGGTTTTAAATGGTCAAACAAATGTTACTGTTAGTTATTTCAATGCTGCAGGAACTGCATTATCAAGTCCGCTACCAAATCCGTATAATGTAACCACTTCAGAAACTATTAGGGTTCGAATTACAAATAATGCTACACTAGCTTCTGAAATTCCATACACACCTTGTTATGACGAAAAAACGTTTCAGTTTATTGTAGACGTTTTACCAAATCCTGCTTTAATTCCATCATCATTGACCACAGTTTGTGATGATGAAATTGATCCAGCTACACAAAATGGAACTTTTGATTTCAATACTTCTTCATTTCAAAACACTATTTTAAATGGACAAACAGGGTTAAATGTTGTTTACACAGATGGAACTGGTATAGTTTTATCTTCACCATTACCTAATCCGTTTACTTCTAGTACCCAGAATGTTACTGCTACTGTTATCAATCCAATAAATACAAGCTGTCCAGTTAGTATTGTTATTCCATTCGTAGTAAAACCTACTCCAAAAATTGATTTAAACACAAGCGGAACAGCAAACCAATTTTTGTGCAATGTTCCTTCCTCAAGTGTACTTTTAGATGCTGGTTTAACAGATGGTTCAGCACTTTCTAATTATACTTATCAATGGTTTTTAAATGGAGTTGCGATTGCTGGAGCTACCAATTACACTTTAAGTGTTTCAACACCTGGTACTTATACTGTCGATGTTGCATTTAATGCGCCTAATAATTGTGCAAAAACACGAACTATTGTTGTGACACTTTCTGATATTGCTACCATTCAATCGTTTCAAATTGTTGAATTGACCGATTTGAATTCAGTAAATGTTTTAGTAGCACAAAATGGTATAGGAAATTATGTTTTCAGTTTAGACGAATCGTACGGACCTTATCAAACTTCTTCTTACTTTACAGATTTAAGTATTGGAGTTCATACTATTTTTGTAAAAGATTTAAACGGTTGTGGCATAACATCCCAACAATTTTATATTCTTGGAGCACCTAAATATTTTACTCCAAACGGTGATGGAACAAATGATTTTTGGAATATTAAAGGAATCGATCCTCTTAAAAATTCAAATTCAGTGGTTCAAATTTTTGACCGATATGGAAAATTAATCAAACAAATTTCACCTTTAGGTATAGGTTGGGACGGAACATACAATGGAATAAATTTACCATCGGAAGATTACTGGTATAGTGTTAAATTTGAAGACGGTCGAAGTGCTAAAGGCCATTTTAGTTTAAAGAGATAACTATGAAAATTGAAAAAATCAACAAAGAAGATTTTGAAAATAAAGCCTCTAATTCGACTAAAAATAAAAAAATTATTATTGCTGTGATAGTCGCAATTGTAATTTTGGGAATTATTTTTATACCTAAATTTTTAAAATCATTCGATAAAAAAGAAGTAGTTTGTTTAAACGGACAAACCGAAATATATCAAAAGTACAAGGATGCCGTTGTTTTAGTAGAGCATCATTATGTTTACGAAATTTCAATAAAAGGCTCAAAACCTTTTCAAATTGATTCAGATGAAGATTTTTTAAATGAAAAAGGCGTTTACGGAACTGGATTTTTTGTTTCACAAGATGGAAAAATTGTAACCAATCATCACGTTGCAGAACCTTGGAATACAGTTGAAGAGCACAAAAATACCGAAAATTCAGTAAAAGAAATGATTGCTAGTATTTTACCTGATTCGATTCCAGAAAATCAGTATAAAAGTTATCTTGAAAAACACATTTCGGAGTATTATGGTCGTGATGGTGAAGATTATGACAATGAAACTAATCAACTAGTTGCAAATGACAGTTTAAAAAAAGACAGTACTGCTGTTGTTGCCACCGATGTTGGAGTTAAAGAGTTTAAAAAAGTTTCTATCGACCAAATTTCACTTACCCCAAAATCTACAAGTATTCGCATTGCACTTCACGGTTCAATAGATGCTTGGTTGGATTGCGAAGTAATTAAGATTGCCGAAAACGAAGAAGTCGATGTAGCCGTTTTGCAATTATTAGATAAAACTTTACCAAGTTCAGTAACCAATGTTATTGATTTAAATACCGCTTTCGCAGATGATGAAGCTTTAAAACCAGGATCCAACGCCATATTAATTGGTTATCCGATGGGAATGACTCTAGCTAATACAAATAAAGGCATTAAAGTACAAGTTTATGAAGGTCAAATCAACAAAGAATCGGACGGAATTCGTATTCAATATAACATAACATCCACTCACGGAGCCAGTGGTTCGCCCGTTTTTAACCAATGCGGACAACTAATTGCTATTAATTATGCTGGATATGATGAAGCGCAAGGTTACAATTTTGGAATTGTTGCTAAACACGCTTTGGAATTGGTGGAATGAAAAAATGGTATTCTATAAAAAACCTGCAATTGGAGTTTTTACTTTATTTTCTATCTTGGTAGGCTTGAAATTTTGCTTTTCGCTCATCCACCATAACTTTGTATTTTACTTTTTGGTCCTTATTTAAAATAGAAATAATATTAAAATCGGACGTGTCGCTAATTTTCATAATTTCAGTAATTTTCTCATCTTGTGAAGTAGATTCTTTTAAAATCACTTTATCAGAATCGTTTACATTTGTAGTCATATATTTATTAACTGCAAAAACTTGTAAATCATCTAATGTTAACTCTTTTTTTAATTTTTCAACAATGGCATCAACTCGCTTTGCAACATCTTCCAACTTAGGTTTTTGCCTTTCTTGATTTTGTTGTGATGCATTATTCCTATCAAATTGGCTTCCATTTCTATTGCCACCATATCCACCGTTACCATAACCTCCACCATAACCACCGTTACCATACTGTGACTGCATTTTAAAAGAAAATAAAATCACTACAATTAAAAAATAAATACTACTTTTTTTCATCTTTTTATCAATTAATTTTAAACAATTGCTTCTCCGTATAAGTCAAATTCGGTTGCTTCGGTAATTTTCACCGTAACAAATTCTCCAGTTTTTAAATACTGTTTCGTAGCATCAATCAACACTTCATTATCCACATCTGGACTATCGTATTCAGTTCTACCTACAAAATAACCACCTTCTTTGCGGTCAATAATACATTTAAAAGTTTTACCTACTTTTTCTTGGTTCATATCCCACGAAATTTGCGATTGCAGCTCCATTATTTCATTGGCTCGTGCTTGTTTTACCTCGGCGGGTACATCATCTTCAAGTAAATAAGCATGCGTATTTTCTTCGTGTGAATAAGCAAAACAACCCATTCTATCAAATTTCATTTCTTGAACAAAATCTTTTAAAATTTCAAAATCTTCTTGCGTTTCGCCAGGATATCCAACAATTAAAGTCGTTCTTATAGCCATTCCTGGAACAGCCGCTCTAAAATCTTTCAATAATTTAGTAGTTTTTTCACGAGTTGTTCCTCTTCGCATTGATTTCAAAATAGAATCAGAAATATGCTGCAAAGGAATGTCAATATAATTACAAATCTTTGGTTCTCTTTTCATAATCTCCAAAACATCCATAGGAAAACCAGTTGGGAAAGCATAATGCAATCGAATCCATTCAATACCTTCTACTTTAACCAAATTTTCAAGTAATTCGCCTAAATTTCGTTTTTTGTAAATATCTAAACCGTAATACGTTAAATCTTGAGCAATCAAAATCAATTCTTTAACTCCATTTTTTGCCAAACCTTCCGCCTCTTTAACCAATTTTTCAATAGTTTGTGAAACGTGTTTGCCTCGCATTATTGGAATTGCACAAAAACTACATGGTCGGTCACAACCTTCGGCTATTTTTAAATATGCATAATTTTTTGGCGTAGTTGTTAAACGTTCGCCCAACAATTCATGTTTGTAATCGGCACCTAAAGCCTTTAACAACTGAGGTAATTCAGTTGTGCCAAAAAATTGATCTACATTCGGAATCTCTTTCTCCAAATCGGGTCTGTAACGCTCACTTAAACAACCCGTTACAAAAACTTTATCAACCAAACCTCGCTCCTTTTTATCAGCATATTCCAAAATCATATTTACCGATTCTGCTTTTGCATTATCAATAAAACCGCACGTATTAATTACAATAATGTTACCTTCTGTTTCGGCAGGTGCCTCGTGCTCCACGTCTTTTCCGCTTGCACGTAACTGTCCCATAAGCACTTCACTATCGTAAACGTTTTTGGAACAACCCAATGTAATCACATTAATTTTATTTTTCTTTAACGATTTGGTTCTCATTGAATTATCAATTTTTAGGAGTG
This sequence comes from Flavobacteriales bacterium, assembly GCA_038204955.1. Classification (GTDB taxonomy): domain Bacteria; phylum Bacteroidota; class Bacteroidia; order Flavobacteriales; family Flavobacteriaceae; genus Flavobacterium. Next base: position 42,604 of record JBBRCJ010000012.1, on the reverse strand, counting down.
CAAAATTACGCTTTTTATTTTTAGAAGCACATACTTTTGGGCTTTTTTATTAACCTGTGTCCCGCTGTCCACTCTATCCTCGCTTGAAAAAAGCGAGGGATGCCGTTCCCATCGGGGCTAGCGATTGGATTAAGTCTCTTAATTTACCAATATTTTCGTAAAAATATATTTAAAAAATGGTTATATTTACAATTTTAAAATAAAAAATAAATGTCAAGGATAGTAGCCATCGATTACGGAAAAAAACGAACAGGAATAGCCATTACCGATGAACTTCAAATTATCGCATCCGGCTTAACAACAATTGAATCGAATACTGCAATTGAGTTTCTAGAAAACTATTTTAATACCGAAAATGTTTCAAAAGTTTTAATTGGCGAACCTAAACAAATGAATGGCGAACCCTCTCAAAGTACCGAAATTATTGAAGCATTTGTAACAAAATTTAAAGTGAAATTTCCAAACATACAAGTTATTCGAGTTGATGAACGATTTACTTCTAAAATGGCAGTACAAACAATGATTGCCTCTGGATTAAAAAAAAGTCAACGTAAAAACAAAGCCTTAATTGACGAAATAGCAGCTACTATTATGTTACAAGATTTTTTATTGCGAAAATCAATATAAAATCCTAAATAAAGAATTTTAATTTTTAATGTATACAATGCAAATAAAAGATAAAAAAGTAGTTTTAATTGGCGCAGGAATAATGAGTGCCACACTTGGAGTTTTATTAAAACAATTGAATCCAAAAATTGAAATTGAAATTTACGAAAGACTAGATCAACCAGCTGCCGAAAGTTCTGATGCTTGGAATAATGCTGGTACAGGACACTCTGCATTTTGTGAATTAAATTACACACCTCAGGCAGAAGACGGCTCAGTAGATGCTAAAAAAGCCATAAAAATAGCCGAGCAATTTGAGTTGTCTCGACAATTTTGGAGTTATTTAGTGTCCGAAAAGCATATTGAATCACCCGAAAATTTTATACATTCCATTCCTCATTTAAGTTTTGTTTGGGGCAATGAAAATGTAACTTACCTAAAAAATCGATTTGAAGCTTTACAGAAGAATCCACTTTTTTCAGAAATGGAATTCACCTCCGATTTTAAAAAACTTATCTCTTGGATGCCATTAGTAATGACAAACCGTGATGTAACTGAAAAAGTTGCTGGTACTTTTATGCCTTTAGGAACCGATGTCAATTTTGGCGAATTAACACGCTCAATGTTAGATTATTTATCGCATCAAAATGGAGTAACAATTAATTACTCTCATGAAGTTAAAAAATTAAAACAACGTGAAAATAAAACTTGGAGCATTAAAATTAAAGACAAAGCATTTAATGAAAAAATAAAAACTTCTGCCGATTTTATTTTTATTGGTGCAGGCGGAGGTTCTTTATTGTTATTAGAAAAAGCCAATGTAAAAGAAGGTGAAGGATACGGAGGTTTTCCAGTTTCTGGTCAGTGGTTAAAATGTAATAATCCAGAAATAATAGCACAGCATAATGTAAAGGTTTATGGTAAAGCTAGCGTTGGAGCTCCCCCAATGTCAGTTCCGCATTTAGATACCAGAATAATTGATGGAAAAAAAGAACTGCTTTTTGGCCCTTTTGCAGGATTTTCAACTAAGTTTTTAAAAAATGGTTCGTATCTTGATTTAATAAAATCTATTGAATTGGATAATATTTTACCGATGATTTCGGCAGGTATTCATAATATTACTTTAACAAAGTATTTAATTCAACAAGTTTTGCAATCACAAAATGATAGAATAGATGCTTTGAAAGAGTATTTCCCAAATGCTAAAAGCGAAGATTGGGAGCTTTTACAAGCAGGGCAACGAGTGCAAGTAATTAAAAAAGACGAAAAAGAAGGTGGTGTTTTAGAATTTGGAACCGAAGTTATTACCACTCAAGATGGAACAATGGCAGCATTATTAGGTGCATCGCCTGGAGCATCAACTGCGGTTTATGCGATGATTGATTTAATGGAACGCTGTTTTATTGATGAAATGGAAACTGATGATTGGAAAAACAAACTCAAAGAAATGATTCCGTCATTTGGACAAAATTTGAATGAAAATCCAGAACTATGCAAAGCTGTAAGACGAAATTGTAGTAAAATCTTAAAATTGAATTAACGTAATTCTTTTATTTAATTGAAATGTTTACTTTTGCAAAAATTATAGATGCGGTTTTTTAGAATAGTTCAATAATCTAAAAACTAATATCTGAAATCTAAATTTAAAATGATACTACCAATTGTTGGCTACGGCGACCCAGTTTTACGAAAAATTGGCGAAGAAATTTCGGCAGATTATCCTAATTTTAAAGAATTAGTTTTTGATATGTATGAAACTATGTATAATGCTTGCGGCGTTGGTTTAGCAGCACCTCAAATAGGCTTGCCAATAAGAATGTTTATTATAGATACCGAACCTTTTAGCGATAGTGATGATTTAACCTCTGAAGAGCAAAAAGACTTAAAAGTGTTTAAACAAACTTTTATCAACGCCAAAATGATAACGGAAGAAGGTGAAGAATGGGCATTTAACGAAGGTTGTTTGAGTATACCAGATGTTAGAGAAGATGTAATTAGAAATGAAAAAATTACAATTGAATATTTAGATGAAAATTTTGTTCCCAAAAAAGAATCCTATGATGGCTTGATAGCTAGAGTTATTCAACACGAATACGATCATATTGAAGGGATTTTATTTACAGACAAAATATCTACCCTAAAAAAAACGTTACTTAAAAAGAAATTGCAAAATATAATGGAAGGCAAAGCCAGACCAGATTACCGGATGAAATTTGTTAAAAAAAGATAAAAACTAATTTAAAATATAACGATTAAAAAATGAATGTAGAAAAAATATTAGCCATTTCAGGCAAGCCAGGTTTATACGAATTAAAAGTTCAAACACGATCTGGATTTGTTGCTGAGTCTATGCAAGATGGAAAAAGAATTACTGTAGGAATGAAAAGTAATGTTAGTTTATTGTCTGAAATTTCAATGTACACCAGTACTGAAGAAAAACCTTTGGCTGAAATTTTACGAGCAATCGCAGTAAAAGAAAACGAAGGCCCAGCAATTTCTCATAAAGAAGATAATGATAAATTATTAGCTTATTTTATTCAAATTGTACCCGATTATGATCAAGATAGAGTGTATCCATCGGACATTAAAAAGGTTTTAAATTGGTATAATATTCTGCAAGTTAAGGGCTTAATAAGCAAAGAAGAACCAAAAGTTGAAAACATAGAAGAAATTAAAGAAGAGGTTGTTGCAGAAGTAAAAGTTAAAACCGAAACAAAAAAGACAACTCCAAAAAAAGAAAAAAAATAATTTTTAATTGAATAATTTTAATCCTGTTGAGATCATTTCTTGACAGGATTTCTTATTTTTACAACACAAACAAAATAAAAAAATGAATTCACGCCAAAACCAACTTGATGCTTTTTCTAGATTATTAGATATTATGGACGAATTGCGTGAAAAATGTCCGTGGGATAAAAAACAAACCTTACAAAGTTTACGTCATTTAACCATTGAAGAAACCTATGAGTTGGGTGATGCCATTTTAGATAATAATATGACCGAGATTAAAAAGGAATTGGGTGATGTATTACTTCATATAGTTTTTTATGCTAAAATAGGTAGCGAAACTAACGCCTTTGACATTGCCGATGTGTGTAACGAAATTTGCGACAAATTAGTTCATCGTCATCCGCATATTTACGGTGACGTTGTTGTTGCTGATGAAGAAGAAGTAAAACAAAATTGGGAAAAATTAAAATTAAAAGAAGGTAAAACTTCAGTATTAGAAGGTGTTCCAAAAAGTTTACCAGCATTGGTAAAAGCCTCACGAATTCAAGACAAAGCAAAAGGAGTAGGATTTGATTGGGAAAAACCAGAGCAAGTTTGGGAAAAAGTTCTTGAGGAGTTACAAGAATTTCAAGTTGAAGTAGCTGATAACAACCAAGAAAAAATGGAAGCCGAGTTTGGTGATGTATTATTTTCGATGATAAACTACGCTAGATTTTTAAATATTAATCCAGAGGATGCTTTAGAACGAACTAATAAAAAATTCATCAAACGATTTCAATATTTAGAAAGTAAAACCAAAGATTTAGGTAAAAATTTATCCGATATGACCTTGACTGAAATGGATGTATTTTGGAATGAAGCAAAAAAATTATAAAATGTCGTTCAACATATAAAGAATTTATTAGTTCACAAAAATTCTTAGCATCTAAAAAAAATTTCTTAAAACAAAATAAAACTCATCGAAAAGGTACTATTCCTGGTTGATTTATTTGAAAATTTGAGAATTGTAAATCTGAATTTTGAAATGAATTGGTTTTAACAATATTGCTTCCTGCATCTGGAATCGACGGTATGTAGGAAAATGAAATTTGAAAATTATTAAAAATCAAGTAATTATTGCTAATAACGGCACCAATTCCAAAAGACGAATACAATCGTTTGTTAAAAATAGCGTTTGAAGTATCTCCTAAAAATCCTAAACTACAATTAACAAAAGGGCTAAAATTAAATCCGTACCAATTTTTTGGAATATACAATTGCGTTTGCATCGCTATAGAAACTTTTTTAGTTCCAGTAATTGTGGCGTTTAAACCTGGAATTCCTTTATAATCAGTTACATTTATTCGATCTTTTGAAATTGGATTTCTATTGTAACCCAAAATTAAATAAGGGTTTATAAATTGCCTAATTTTCATTGCACCAAACGGAATTAAATGGGTAAAATAATTAGCTTCAATTTTAAAAGTAGTTTCTTGATTTATTCCATTATCGATAAAAGTTCCTAATTCAGTATTAAAACTAAAATAACCCAAATCGTAATATTGTCCATAAGCAAATCTACCCCCAAAATAGGCTCGTTTACTATCATTTTTACTTTGAATTCCGCTAGTTATAGAAATTACTTTGCCATAAGGAACATCTTCAACAATTCCAAAATTGAATAAATATTTATCTTGATTAAATTTTTGTGTTGCAATTCCAACAGTTGCTAAAAATAATTTTTCAGATCCATAAAACCCATTTGCATCATAAATTAACGAAGGTTTATCTAAATAATTTAAATTTTTAAAACCTCCAGAAACAATTAAATTAGTTGTTCTAGCATTTTCTGTTCTTCCTTCATATAATTGAATGGAACGCCCCAACCAAAAATCATACACATTGAGTTTAATACTTTGCGGTTGAAATACATTAAAATTGTCACTAAAACTGTCCGTGTAAGAACGGTATTGATAAGCTGCACCACCTGCCCAATCCGCAAAAACAGAGTAAAAAGGACGTGAAATAGAAACAAATTTAGAATTATTACTATTTAAATCTGTAGAAGAACCAAATGAAGTATTTACAAACGAATTTTTAAAATTATTGATAGAATACCTTGCATTATAACCATTTGAATTGTCAGAAAAACGACGGGAAGCATCAATTTCAAACTCGTGACCTAAACCTAAAAAATTTCGCTCATTTAAGTCTAAATTTGCTTTTGAACTAGAAAAAGCTCCTGTCGGAATCAACGACCAAGAATCTAAAACTCGAATATAAACGTCAACAGAATCTTTACAGTTTGGAATAAATTTTGGAACCACAGTAACGCTTCTTGCAAAACGCTGACTTCTAATAATACGTTCAGACTCTTTAATTTTTAAACCATCAAGTTTATCAAATTTTTTAAAAAGTAAAAAGTTTTTCACAGTAATATCTCTAGTTTTACGATGAACTGAATTTCCTAATTTTTCAAAAAAATGAGAAGGTTTATCTTTTTGGTTTTCTATTGAAAATCCAAATGGATCAAGAGTTTCAATTTCGATATTTCTAATTATTTTACCTTCAAAACTTTTCTGCTTTTTAGCCTTAGATGGTTTATTGATAGCAACAGCCTCCAATTCATTGGGATCATAATCTCGAAAAAGCAAACGATGAAAAAAAGCGGTAAATTTTCTTTTTTTAGAATATTTTTCAATCTTATTAAAAATTTTCGATTCTTGTGGCTTGGATTTAAATACGGTGTCTTGTGCCAAACTATTTTGACAAATTGTGAACAACAAAAAAGTTAAAATTAATTTTTTGATAATGTTTGTAAAATTTTAAAAATCTTAGTTAAATTTTACAACTTAACACGTTGTGTTTAACAAGTCATATAATCATTCAAAAATAGTTAGTAAAATTTCTAAATATTGTAACTAATCTAAATTATTAAAGATAATCAAAACTAACTTTTTAACTAACAACGATAAGATTTAAAACAAAAATACAGAATTATTTTTGATATTGAACTAATGCAATCTTAAGATGTAATTTATTAAAAAAGTGAAATCGTAAGTTTTATTTATAAAAAAGTAATTTTAGAATCTAAATCGATATTTATTTTTTATAACTAAATAATTTTCCAACAAATACGACATTTTTAATAATTACTTTTTAAATTTAAAATACAAAAAACAATTAAAATAATTTTAAATTGCGAAATTGATAAAAAATTTGATTTATATTACTAATTTTGCAACAATAAACGGATGATTTCTCTCCGAAAGAAGGAATTTTATTCATTGAAAGATGAATTAATTTTCAAGAAATTAAAAAGAAATTATAATGTCAGTTTTAGAAAAAAGTAGTGTTGAAAGTTTTATTTCATTAGAAGAAAAGCACGGTGCCCACAATTACCATCCATTGCCTGTGGTTTTAAATCGCGGAGAAGGTGTTTACGTTTGGGATGTAGATGGAAAAAAATATTATGATTTTTTATCCGCATACTCAGCTGTAAATCAAGGTCATTGTCATCCTAAAATTGTTGGAGCAATGATTAATCAAGCGCAAACTTTAACTTTAACTTCAAGAGCGTTTTATAATGACAAGTTAGGTATTTATGAAGAATTTGTAACTAACTACTTTGGTTTTGATAAGGTTTTGCCAATGAATACTGGTGCCGAAGCAGTTGAAACTGCTTTAAAAATTTGTAGAAAATGGGCTTATGAAAAAAAAGGGATAAGCGAAAATGAAGCACAAATTATTGTTTGTGATAATAATTTTCATGGTCGAACTACTACAATAATTTCATTTTCAAATGATGAAAATGCACGTAAAAACTTTGGTCCTTACACAGCAGGTTTTATTAAAATTCCTTATGATGATATAACTGCATTAGAAGCAATTTTAAAATCAAATAAAAATATTGCGGGATTCTTAGTAGAGCCAATTCAAGGCGAAGCGGGTGTTTATACTCCGGCAGACGATTATATGATGCGAGCAAAAACATTGTGTAACGAAAACAATGTTTTGTTTATTGCCGACGAAATTCAAACCGGTATAGCAAGAACAGGATCATTATTATCAGTTTGCGGAAATTGTACTTGCGAAAATGATTGTGAGCGTCAAGAAACCTATGCAACTCCTGATATATTGATTTTAGGAAAAGCACTTTCGGGCGGCGCATATCCAGTTTCTGCAGTTTTGGCAAATAATGAAATAATGAACGTTATTAAACCCGGTCAACACGGCTCTACTTTTGGAGGAAACCCTGTGGCAGCAGCTGTTGCTATTGCTGCATTAGAAGTAGTTTCAGAAGAAAATTTGGCTCAAAATGCAAGACGATTAGGTAAAATTTTTAGAGAAAAAATTAGCGAATTTGTTAAAACCAGTAATATTGCAACTTTGGTTCGTGGACGCGGTTTGTTAAATGCCATTGTAATTAACGATACCGAACAAAGTGATACTGCTTGGAATATTTGTATGGCTTTGCGAGATAATGGCCTACTAGCGAAGCCCACTCACGGTAACATAATACGTTTTGCTCCGCCATTAGTAATGAACGAAGAACAACTTTTAGATTGTATTTCGATTATTATTTCGACATTAAAACAATTTGAGAAATAATTAAAAAATCCGTCTAGATAATAAACTAGCCGGATTTTTTTAGTTTAAATAAAAATTTACTATCTGTTTTGATGTTGCATTTTTTCGATTAACTCTTTTTGGAATCGTTGCATTCCTTCTGATCCCATTGTAGAATATAAGTAAATAGTGAACACTAAATAAATAGATCCAAGAACAATACCTATAATAGCTAAAACACGACCAATACTTAAATTAGAATAGTTGGAATATTCTTCTGGATTAGCATTATAGAGTGCACTATCTTTTTTTGCTAAATTCAAGGCTACAATTCCTAAAACCAAACCAATAACTCCCCAACAACAGCAAGTTAAAATTGATAAGATTCCGAGCACTAGAACAAGAGTTGCATTGGGTAATTTTTGTTTTTCCATAAGTTAAATTTGTTAAGGGTTTAGTTGTTATAAAAAAGTCATTTTATATGCGTAACTAATAATCATTATTGTTGCATTTATAATGGCAAGACTTTTTACATATTTAGAATAACTTCTAGACTTATCAAAAATATGCAATCCTAAAATAATAAATAAAAGTATAGTAGTATAAATTGCAGGAAACATAAAAAAAGCATTTACAAATTGACCTTTAAAAATTAATAGCAAAGAACGTTGCGTGCCACATCCCAAACACTCAATTCCGAATAATTTTTTACTCAAACACGGAATCATAAATTCTTCCATCACATTTTTTTATTACACAATACTACAAATATTTTTTTAAATACCGCTTATCAAATTTAAGTTTTCTATTTTTGACAAAAATTTAGAATAATGAAAAAGTTGCTAATTCCAGTTTTAATAATCGCTTTTTATTTTGCTTATCAAGAGCAAAATAAACCTCAACCCAACATTTATATAACCGCTGGGGCAGTGGTAGTTTTTATGTTTGGAATGATGAGATTAATGGCAAAAGTGCCAAGTAAAAAACCTGAAGATAAAAATGGAATACTTTAAAATAAATGACAAAGTTTCAGTACTTGATGAAGCTATTGATGGTGTAGTGGTTGGAGTCAAAAACGACGAGATTTCAGTAGAAACTACAGATGGTTTTTTGATGACATTTTTTGTCAAAGAATTAATTAAAATTAACGATTCCAACACTTTAGAGTCCGATATTAAAAGTTTTGGTATAAGTAAAAAATTGGTTGACTTGAATCCACCCAAGAAACAAAATACGGAGAAAATAAAGGTTCCAAAACAAGATTTTGGTGTTCCTGAGTTTGATTTACACATTGAAAAATTAGTAAAAAATAAAGCTGGAATGACTAATTATGATATTCTAACTTTGCAGTCGGAAACGGCAAAACGACATATTGAGTTTGCCATTAAAAATCGAATTCCGAAGATAGTTTTTATTCACGGTGTAGGCGAAGGAATCTTAAAAGCCGAGTTGGATTTTATGTTAGGTCGCTATGATAATTTAACTTTTAAAGAGGGCAATTATCAAAAATATGGGCTCGGAGCTACAGAAATATATTTCAAACAAAATCCAAAATAAAATCTATTTTAATGACAAAATACAAATATTTTATCGCTGCATTTTCAGCATTTTTTATATGGGGATTTTTTAGTTTAGCCTTAAAACCAATTCAAAATTATGCTTCTTTAGATATTTTATTTTACAGATTATTTGGAAGTGTTTTGCTTTTATCCTTTGTAAATTTAACTTTTCGTCGTTCCATAATTGCAAAAAACTGGCATCTTTTTACTTCAAATCCATCTCAAAAAAAGCCAAAAATTATTTTTCAAATTGTTTTAGGAGGACTCATTTTGATACTAAATTGGTTTGTTTTTATTTTTGTAGTGAATCATATTGGAATTAAGACGGCTTCATTTGCTTATTTAATTTGCCCAATATTAACTACCGTTTTAGCATTTTTTATTTTAAAAGAAAAACTAAATTCGTGGCAATGGACTGCTGTTTTAATAAGTATAATTTCGTGCGCTATTTTATCTTTTCATGATATTTCTAATTTAGTTTATAGTTTAATAGTGGCATCAACTTATGCCTTTTATTTGATTAGCCAACGAAAAAATTATGGTTTTGATAAACTGGTTTCACTTAACATTCAGTTGTTAATTGCAACTGTTGTAGTACTTCCGTTTTACCCCAGTTTTAGTGGTGCAATTCCAACCGAAGCACTATTTTATTTTTATATAATTATTATTGTAATTTTCTTTACAATTACACCTTTATTCTTAAATTTGTACGCCTTACAAGGTTTAAGTTCAGCCACAGTAGGCATTTTGATTTATATCAATCCTATACTGAATTTTATAATTGCCGTGTTTTATTATCACGAACAGGTTACTAGTGTACAAATGTTCTCTTACTTTTTAATTTTAATATCGATAGTTGTTTTTAACAAAAAATTACTTTTTAATACCAAAAATAGTCCATCAGCATAATGAAAAATATTTATTTAGATAATGCAGCAACTACAGCAATTCGTTCCGAGGTAATTGCCGAGATGATTCAAGTTATGCAAAACGATTTTGGAAATGCTTCGTCATCGCACAGTTTTGGTCGAAGTGCCAAATCAATTATAGAAACTTCGCGAAAAAGCATCGCTAAAGAATTAGGATGTTTGGCTCAAGAAATTATTTTTACAACCAATGCCACCGAAGCCTCAAATTGGATTTTGAAAAATGCTGTTGAAAATTTAAAAGTTACTCGAATTATTACGAGTAAAATTGAGCATCACGCCACTTTATACACTGTTTTGCAATTGCAAAAAGAACATAATATTCAAGTTGATTATGTAAATATATTGCCAAATGGTACTGTTGATGTGAATCATTTAGTTATTTTACTTGGGCAAAACACAAAAACCTTAGTAACATTAATGCACGTAAATAATGAAATAGGGACTGTTTTAGATATCGAAAAAGTAGCTCGAATTTGCAAGCAACATAACACACTTTTTCATTGTGATACGGTACAATCAATAGGGAAGACTAAATTTAATTTACAAGAAATTGAAATTGATTTTATCGTAGCTAGTGCGCATAAGTTTCACGGACCTAAAGGAATTGGGTTTGCTTACATTAAAAAAGGAGTTCACATTTTGCCTTTTGTATATGGTGGCGAACAAGAAAAAGGATTGCGAGCAGGAACTGAAGCCTTGCATCAAGTTGCTGGAATGTCAAAAGCATTGGAACTTTCACATCAAAATTTAGAAGCTGAAAGGATTTTTATTACGGATTTAAAACAGTATTGCATTGAAAAACTTTCCGAAACTTTCCCTGATTTTAAAATTAATGGTGAAAATACGTTTTATAATATTTTAAATGTTTGTTTACCATTTTCTCCAGAAAAAGCATCGTTAATTTTATTCAATTTAGATATAAAAGGCATTGCGGTTTCTCGTGGTAGTGCTTGCCAATCGGGAAGTCCAAAGCCGTCTCACGTTTTAGCTGAATTTTTAAATGAAGATGATTTGGCAAAACCAAGTTTGCGAATATCATTTGGACATACAAACTCAAAAGCTGATATTGATGCGTTAATTACTGCTTTAAAAGATATTTAATACTAAATTAAAACTCATAAATAAAACCAATTGATGGCGTAACACGTGGTTCATCATTTTTTAATTGAACCGGAATTCCATTACTTCCATCGGGTTGAATAGGTAAATTATCAGTAGTTAAAAATGCCGTATTTGCATCATTTCGTTTAAAAGTATAACTAGGCACTGCAATTGATTTTGCTACAGTCCAGTTGGTTACATCTAAAAATAAGTCTAAAGATGTTTTCTTAAAATTCCATTTTTTATCTATTCGCACGTCGCTTGAAATAAAGGTTTGCAATCGTTGCGTATTCAATTGATTGTAATCTAAAACACCTTTTCCTAGTGATAAATAATTAGCTCTTGAAGCATTTTCATCATAAGGTGTAAAAGGTGCTCCTCCTTGAAGTCTTAATTTGGTACCTAATTCCCAATTATTTGCAAATTTATAACCTGCTGTAATACTCACTAAATGGCGGTTATCCCAAGAACTGGCTACTAAAGTTCCATTCGATCCTGCATATTGACTTTTATAAAATGTATAAGAAAATATTCCAAAAAAGCGTTCAGTTAATTTTTTTTGTGCAAAAAATTCAAATCCATACACATTTCCGGTACCATTAGTAGTAACTGCTTCATTACCCAAAACCTCAAAATTAGTTCCTAAATTCGATAATGAAATTCCGTTGCGAACTGAAATTGGCACATTATTGTAGTTTTTATAAAAAACCTCAGCGGTAAATCGTAACCCTGAATTTGGTAAAAACTCTAAACCCGTTACATAATGATCACTTTGTAGATATTTTGAATCTTTATTTACAAGTGTTCCTGTATTATCGGCAAAACCTAGAATTGTGTAAGGTGCAATTTTATAATATCGTCCTAAAGAAGCATTCAAAGTCCATTTTTCTGACAATGTATAACTTGCAGAAATTCTTGGAGATAAGGTTTCAGTGCCGTTGTTTCCAGTTTTAGTAAAAGTATTTATATCAGTTCTTATACCAGCACTTAAACCCAATCTATCTTCTAAAAAGCGTCTACTTATTTGAGCAAAAGCACCAAGCCTTACGAAATTTTTTAACGGACTAGTAAAACTAACACGAACTTCGGGTTGAATTATGTTTCCTGAATTATCTACAAACTGTTTGCGAATCACATTGTTTGCAGCTGTGTTGTACTCTGCCAATTGAGCAACAAATCCATAAGAAGTTTTCCAACCATTTGAAGTTGTATTGATATCAAATCTTAATTTATTTTCCGTTTCACGTGATTTGAAGTCTAAAATTTGTTGTGATGGAATTTTGGTTTCATTGTCTTCAAATTGCGTAATTGCATTGTCAAAACTATTTCGGCTTAACGAAATATTCATAAATCCGTTGTTCAATAAATGTTTAAATGTAAATCCGAAGGTATAATTCCATTGAGAAATTAGTGCATTGGCATTAATTAAATATAATTTTTCGGGGGTTGCTTTTTTTATTGGTGCAAATCTAAAATCGTCAATAGCACCAATTCCAATAAAAGATAACGTGTTTTTTTCATCCAATTTATGGGATATTTTGGTTTGAAAATCCCAAAAACTTGGTCGAATAGGTAAATCTAAGGCCGAGAAAAGAAATTGTAGATACGATCGTCGTGCCGAAGCCAAAAAAGTAGTTTTTTTATCTCTAGACATTGGTCCTTCAAGCGTTGCTGCCACTTCAGTTGCACTTAGTCGAAAATTTCCTTGTAATTTATTTGGGTTTCCGTTGCGTTGTTTGAACTGGAAAACCGAACTCATAGCATTATCATATTTTGCATCAAATGCTGATGATGACAATTTTACATCTTCAATAAAAGAAACATTTAACATTCCTTGCGGTCCACCAGAACTTCCTTGGGTTTGAAAATGATTGATTACTGGAATTTCAATTCCGTCTAAATAAAAAACATTTTCGTTTGGTGCGCCACCGCGAATAATGATATCATTTCTAAAATTGGAAACGCCACCACCAACACCAGGAAGGGTTTGTATCACTTTGCTAATGTCAAAATTTCCGCCAGGATTAGATTTTATTTCCTCGGATGTTAATCTTTGAACACTCAAAGGTGTTTCCAATGAAGCTACCTTAGCCGAACGCTTGTTTGAAGCAACTACAACTTCGGATAATGATGTTGTGGTAGATTCTAATTCGATGTTCAAGTTGAATTCGTTTCCAGCAGTTACTGATATATTATTAAGGTTTTTAAGTTTGTACCCATCGGCAGAAATTTCAATTGTATAGGTTTTATATTCAACGTCTAATAATGTAAAATTTCCTTGTCTGTCTGAATTTGTAGAATAAAACGAATCAGACAATACAATTTTTGCATTTATAACTGGTTTTTGAGTGGCAATATCTAAAATAGTACCTGAAATTTTACCCCGATTTTGTGCCTTTACTATAAACGTGGAAAGTAAAATTATAAGAATAGATTTTGCTATTATTTTCATTTTAATGTTGTATTTATTTTTTTTGCAAAATTAGAATAAAGATTTAAAAAAAATAATTTTTGTTTAACAATTTTTTATAAATGATAAACAAAAAGTACAATTAGACTAACACTCACCTAAAGATTTATATTGCTCAACTTAGTTTTGTATTTATGTTAAAACGACATTCCCCATTTTTTGAAGCGAGGACACAATGTATAGCACGACACTTGGGAACTGTCGCGGTAACTCCAAATAATATAAGACGTTAATTAAATACTAATAGCCAAACAAAATTGTTTGGCTATTAGTATTTAATTTGAAAAAAATCTACTTAATCATTCATCGAAGTTAAAAACTCCTCATTATTTCGTGTTTGTTTTATTTTTTCGTTTATTGTATCCATTGCTTCGACTGGATTCATATCGGCAAGGAATTTTCGCATAATCCACATGCGTTTAAGGGTTTGAGTGTCTAAAAGAAGATCGTCACGGCGCGTGCTTGATGATGTCAAATCTATAGCTGGGAAAATTCTACGGTTGGCAATTTTTCGATCTAATTGCAATTCCATATTTCCTGTTCCTTTAAATTCTTCAAAAATAACCTCATCCATTTTAGAACCTGTTTCAGTCAGTGCAGTGGCTATTATACTCAATGAACCACCATTTTCAACATTACGTGCAGCACCAAAAAAACGTTTTGGTTTTTGCAACGCATTAGCATCTACTCCACCGCTCAATACCTTACCTGATGCGGGCTGAACCGTATTGTAGGCTCGTGCTAAACGTGTTATTGAATCCAATAAAATTACTACATCGTGACCACATTCAACCAAGCGTTTTGCCTTTTCTAAAACAATATTGGCAATTTTGACGTGTTCTTGCGGTTCTCTGTCGAACGTTGATGCAATTACTTCGCCTCGAACGCTTCGTTGCATATCGGTAACCTCCTCGGGGCGTTCATCAATCAATAAAACTATTAAATATACTTCGGGATGATTGGCGGCAATGGCATTGGCAATGTCTTTTAACAACATTGTTTTACCAGTTTTTGGTTGCGCCACAATCATACCACGCTGTCCTTTACCTATTGGTGAAAACAAATCGATAATTCGGGTGGAAACCGATGCTCCTTTATCAGCAATATTAAATTTTTCTTTAGGAAAAATTGGTGTTAAATGTTCAAAAGAAACACGATCGCGAACTACTTGAGGATCGTGTCCGTTAATTTTTAAAACTCGAATTAATGGAAAAAATTTCTCTCCTTCTTTGGGTGGGCGAACTACCCCTTTAACAGTATCACCAGTTTTTAAACCAAACAAACGTACTTGCGATGTTGATAAATAAATGTCATCGGGCGAAGCTAAATAGTTATAATCTGACGAACGCAGAAAACCATAACCGTCGGGCATCATTTCTAAAACACCTTCACTTTCAATAATTCCATCAAATTCATAATCAGAATCTCTAAAATTAGGTGTTTTTTTAGGTTTAAAATTTGGATTTTGATTTCCGTTTTGATTTTGGTTTGGATTGTTATTTTGATTCCCGTTTTGGTTCGGGTTATTTTGATTTTTGTTAATTTGATTTGGATTTTTCAAATTAGCATTAACATTAGGAACTTTTTGCTTGGCTTGATTTGGATTTTGGGATTTGATAGTTTCTTTATCCAAATTTTCAACTATATCAGAGACCGGCTTTTCTTCGGTCTTTTCAATAATTTCCGAAGTGTTTTCAATGAGTACTTCGGTAGTATTTGATTTAGTGAATTTTGGTTTTTTTTGAAATTTATTGACTTTCTCAATAGTTTCAACTTCTTTAAATGCTACAATTCCTTCTTTTTGCTCTTTTTCAACTGCAAATAAATCTGGCTCAACTTTAGTGACAGTTTTGATAGTTTCTGGCTTTATTCGGGCACGCTTTGGCTTTTCGTCAATCACTTTTTCGGATATAACCATTTCAGACTTTGCTTGACTTTCAATAATAGAATCAATCAAAGCATCTTTTTTTACGCCTGCAAATTTTATTGTTTTAGCCAACTTGGCGATTTCTTGAAGTTCGGTCAACTTCATAGTTTTTAATGCTGTAATGTCAAACATAAATGTTTAGAATAGTTTAATTTAATATAAATAAAGGTAAAAAATAGCAAAATAATTTTAAAAGTACATCCGTGTTTTTGAAGTATTTACGGCTTTTGTCTATGCAATAATACAAATAATTTTAATAACAACAAGTTTTTTTTAAAAAGAAATACTATTTTTGTGCAAACAAATAAAAAAATGTTACAACGAATTCAAACCATATACTTAACTATAGCGTTATTAATAGATGCTGTTTTTCCTTATTTATTTCCGCTTTGGATATTAAAAACAGGTAAAAACTTCTTTTTTATGGGCGATATGACTTATGTGATTTTGTTCGGTTTATCGACAATGTTATCGTTAATTAGTATCATTTCATTTAAAAAAAGACAACTTCAATTTGTCTTAGGACGGTTGAATATCATATTAAATTTAATTTTATTAGGATTATTTGTTTATCGATCACTAAATTTATCTGGAGAAGCTCAAGTAGTTTCTGAGAAAGGTATTGGGATGTTTCTTCCTATCATTTCTATCGTGCTGTTAGTTTTGGCCAACAAAGCTATCAAAAAGGACGAAGATCTCGTAAAATCTGTAGACCGATTGAGGTAAACCTATAAACTTATGTTTATTAGTGCGTGAAAATCCGAGACTTAATTGTTTCGGATTTTTTTTATTTGAAGCAGTTTTCAGTCTCAGTTTTGAGTTGCAGATTTCAGTCTCAGTTTCATTCACAGTTTTCAGAAGGTTTTTTTTAATCTAATAAAATTTCAAATAAATATATACAATTGAAAAGTTGTTACTTAATGTCAACTGCTACTGAAAACTGAAACTGAAAACTAAAAACTATCTTTTCCCCAACTCCACAATCTCCAAATTCTGAATTTTATCGCCCTCAATTTCAAATCGTAACATAGTTCTTATTTGGTGAAACCCCGAAATTCCGCAAGCGCCCGGATTCATATGCAACAAATTCAAAGTTTTATCAAACTGCACTTTTAAAATATGCGAATGCCCACAAATAAACAATTTTGGCGGATTCAATCGAATTTCTTCTCGAATCAAATGATTGTATTTTCCTGGATAACCACCAATGTGAGTAATCCAAACATCTACACCTTCGCACATAAAACGATTGTTTAAAGGAAACTCCATTCTAGCTTCTGCATTATCAATATTGCCAAAAACTGCTCTTAAAGGTTTTAATTTCTTCAATTCATCGGTTACTTTTAAATCGCCAATATCACCAGCGTGCCAAACTTCATCAGCTAATTTTGCATATTTAATAATTTTTTCATCAATACAACTGTGTGTGTCAGATAGTAAAAGAATTTTTGTCATTTTTTTAAAAAAAGTTTCTAAAAGGCTAAATTATTGATTTACTGAGGTGCAAATATAATGTAAGAGCAATAAATTTTTCAATATTTTAACCTTAAAATCTTAGTATCTTTGCGTCTTAGAAACTAAGAAACTTTAAAAAAACTTGAGATATTTCATTGAATTCGCCTATAAAGGAACAAATTATCACGGTTGGCAAATGCAACCCAACGCCATTTCGGTACAACAAGTTTTGGCGCAAGCGTTATCAATAATTTTAAAATCCGAAATTAATTTAGTTGGTGCAGGTCGAACGGATAGTGGCGTTCACGCCAAACAAATGTTTGCTCATTTTGATTTTGACGGTTATATAGCCCATGACTTTGTAACGCACAAACTCAATTCGTATCTGCCAAAAGACATTGCCGTTTTAGGCTTTTATGACGTTTCAAACGAGGCTCACGCACGATTTGACGCTAAAAAAAGAACTTACGAATACCACATTCATACCCAAAAAAATGCTTTTGATAGCGATGATTCTTATTATTTTAAAAATGAATTAAATATAAATTTAATGAATCAAGCGTGCGAAATTTTAAAAAAGCATAACGATTTTGAATGCTTTTCAAAAGTACATACCGATGTAAATACTTTTAATTGTAAAATTGAAAATGCCGTTTGGTTAAAAACTGACAACAAAATAGTGTTCACTATTTCAGCCGATAGATTTTTGCGAAATATGGTGCGAGCAATTGTAGGAACAATGATAAATATTGGGTTAGAAAAAGTATCTTTGCATCAATTCATCGAAATAATCGAGAGCAAAGACCGTAAAAAAGCAGGTTTTTCAGTTCCCGCTCACGGTTTGTATCTCACTAAAGTGGAATATGATTATTTAGAAAAGAGAAAAGAAAATAGAGAAAAGATAAAAGATTTTAGAACAGAATCTGAAATCTAAAATCTAAAATCTAAAATTAAAATGAAAGCAACCGCATTCGATACCCGACTTTTTAAACGTATCTTGAAATACACAAAACCCTATAAAAAACGGTTTTATGGTGTAATTGTTTTTGCAATATCGTTATCTTTTTTTGCAGCACTACGCCCATATTTACTCAAGCAAACTGTTGATAGTTATATAAAACCAAAAGACGAACACGGACTTTTATTATACGTTTCGCTAATGGGAATTGTATTAATATTAGAAGGATTATCACAATTTTATTTTGTTTATTGGGCCAATTGGTTAGGCCAAGATATTGTAAAAGACATTCGAGTAAAATTATTTAAGCATATGCTTACTTTTCGTATGAAATATTACGATAATTCACCAGTGGGTCAATTAGTTACTCGTTCCGTATCGGATATTGAACAAATTGCACGAATTTTTAGTCAAGGATTGTTTATGATAATGAGCGATTTGATGAAAATGGTTGTAGTTTTAATTTTTATGTTTTATATGAACTGGAAATTGACTTGGATTGTAATTTTGGCAATGCCGATATTAGTGTACATTACCAGAATATTTCAACGAAAAATGCAAGTTGCATTTGAAGAAGTTAGACTACAAGTTGCTAATTTAAACACATTTGTACAAGAACGAGTTACTGGAATGAAAATTGTACAACTATTTAATAGAGAGGCTATTGAGTTTGAAAAATTTAAAGAAATTAACCAAAAACACAATGTTGCTTGGATAAAAACAATTCTTTATAATTCAATTTTTTTTCCAATTGCCGATATAATTTCATCATTAACTTTAGGCTTTGTTGTTCTTTACGGAGGTTTTCATATTATTGATGGGGACACCTTTACCACTTTTGGTGATTTATTTTCTTATACAATGTTCATTACGATGCTGTTCAATCCATTACGGCAAATTGCAGATAAATTTAATGAAATGCAAATGGGAATGATTGCTGCCAACCGAGTATTTGACATTATAGACACTGAAAACGAAGTTCAAAAAAACGGTCAAATCAAAGCTTTTCATTTTAAAGGTAATATTAATTTTAAAAATGTTCGTTTTGGATATGTAGAAAACGAAGAAGTTTTAAAAGGTATCAATTTAAAAATAAATGCTGGAGAAACTATTGCAATTGTTGGAGCTACAGGAGCAGGAAAATCGACCATAATTAATTTGTTGAATCGATTTTATGAAATTAATTCGGGCGAAATCCTAATTGACAATCAAAATATTAATGATTTTATATTAAAGAGTTTACGAAAACAAATTGCGATTGTTTTACAAGATGTTTTTTTGTTTGCCGATACAATTTTTAATAATATTACTTTAAATGACCCAAAAATTAGTCGTGAAAAAGTTTCGGATGCAGCTAAAAAAATTGGCGTACATAACTTTATACTAAGTTTGCCTGATGGATATGATTTTGATGTAAAAGAACGTGGCGTAATGTTATCATCGGGGCAACGACAATTAATTGCATTTTTACGAGCCTATATTAGCAACCCGAGTATTTTAATTTTGGATGAAGCTACTTCATCAATTGATTCTTATAGTGAAGAATTGATTCAAAATGCTACCGAAACAATAACCAAAGATAGAACCTCAATTGTTATTGCACATCGCTTAGCAACTATAGTTAATGCTGATAAAATTATTGTTATGGATAAAGGCTCTATTATTGAACAAGGTACTCATTTTGAATTGATTACTAAAAATAATGGTTATTACAAAAAACTCTATGATTCGCAATTTAATGTAGCGGTTTAATGTAAAAAAAATGACTTTAGAAAACATAAAATTAAAAGTAAACGAATTCCATAAAAAGGGTCAAACCTTAAATGCTGTTTATTGGTTACTACATAAATACAATTTAAATACTAAAAATTTAAAAGGTTTTACGTTTAGGGAAATTGCAAAACCCGAATTTGTTTTGTTTACTACAGAAGGTAATTTTGGCGAACCACAAACCATCCGAATTCCTGAAAATACCTTTGAATTTCCAATAGAATTAATGCTAACTTTATTGGCTCATGAACTCGTTCACGTGGGTCAAAAAACTATAAAACCTTTTGTATTAGATAAAAATGAGCGCGAATGGCAAGCCTATTGTGAAATGTTGTTCCATAAAAAGTTTCCAAATCTACCAGAAATTTCTAATTTTCACAAAAAGTTTTTTGCAAACAAAGCTTTAGAATATTTCAATCGAATGGGTGAAAATTCCGATTTGCAATTAAAATATTATACCCAAAAACGAGAAGTTGAATCGTTAATTGCAAGTTTAAGTTAAAAAATTATGAATGAAAATTAACGATTTTAGCTTTTATATTGGACTAAAATAAATGCCTATTTTTAGATTTTACTAAAATTTACTTCTAAAATTATAAATCGTTAATCAAAAATCTTAAATTTGCATTTAGAAAACAAAAAATAACACAATGAAATACGACATTATAGTTTTAGGAAGTGGTCCTGGTGGATATGTAACAGCAATTCGTGCCTCACAATTAGGTTTTAAAGTTGCCGTAATTGAAAAAGAAAGCTTAGGTGGCGTATGTTTAAATTGGGGATGTATTCCAACTAAAGCACTTTTAAAATCGGCTCAAGTATTTGATTATTTAAAACACGCTTCTGATTACGGATTGATTGTAAAAGAATATGATAAAGACTTTAATGCTGTAGTAAATCGTTCTAGAAACGTAGCGGGCGATATGAGTAAAGGGGTTCAATTTTTGATGAAAAAAAATAAAATTGAGGTTATTGATGGCTTTGGAAAATTAAAACCAGGGAAAAAATTGGATGTAACCGCTGCCGATGGAAAAGTTACTGAATATAGTGCCGATCATATCATAATTGCAACAGGAGCTCGTTCGCGTGAATTGCCAAATTTACCACAAGATGGTATAAAAGTTATTGGCTACCGACAAGCAATGACGTTGCCAAGTCAGCCAAAATCTATTATTATTGTTGGTTCAGGAGCTATTGGTGTTGAGTTTGCTCATTTTTATAATGCAATGGGAACCGAGGTAACAGTTGTTGAATTTATGCCTAATATAGTTCCAGTTGAAGACGAAGATATTTCTAAACAAATGGAAAAATCAATGAAAAAAGCAGGAGTTAAAATTATGACTTCTTCTTCTGTTGAGCGCATTGATACTTCTGGAAACGGAGTTAAAGCATTTGTAAAAACCGCAAAAGGTGAAGAGGTTTTAGAAGCCGAAATTTTACTTTCGGCAGTTGGGATTAAAACAAATATTGAAAATATAGGTTTAGAGGATGTTGGAATTTCGACTGATAAAGATAAAATTTTAGTTAATGCATTTTCGCAAACTAATATTCCAGGATATTATGCAATTGGCGATGTTACTCCGGGTCAAGCCTTGGCTCACGTAGCATCGGCTGAAGGAATAAATTGTGTAGAAAAAATTGCAGGTTTACACGTAGAACCAATTGATTATGGAAACGTTCCGGGTTGTACTTATGCAACACCAGAAATCGCTTCTGTTGGACTGACAGAAAAACAGGCAAAAGAAAAAGGGTACGAATTAAAAATTGGTAAGTTTCCATTTTCAGCGTCAGGAAAAGCAAAAGCATCAGGAACACCAGATGGTTTTGTAAAAGTAATTTTTGATGCTAAATATGGAGAATGGTTAGGTTGCCATATGATTGGTGCTGGAGTAACCGATATGATTGCCGAAGCAGTTGTAGCTCGAAAATTAGAAACTACTGGTCACGAGATTTTAAAAACAATTCATCCCCACCCTACTATGAGTGAGGCGGTTATGGAGGCAGTTGCTGCTGCTTATGATGAAGTGATACATTTGTAACTTACTAATTTATAAAAAGATAAGTCCTCAATTAATTATTTACTTGAGGACTTTTTTTATATTTGAAAAACAAATTTAACTCTAATGACAAAAACTGCAACTTTAATTTTTAAAACATTAAGTAATTTAGGAATAATTATGTTACTGATTGCAGGTTATTTATATTTTAAATCGGTCGAGTTTAAAAAAAATGCTTTTAAAACAACTGGTTTGATTGTTGAATTAGTTAATCATAAATCATCAACAAATAAAAAAAGATTATTTGCACCAAAAGTGTGTTATTATATTGCTAGTAAACAATATTTTTATCTTTCAAAAACATCAACTTCAAATCCACTTTATAAAGTTGGGAAAAAAATAATTGTTTATTACGATCCTAAAAATATAAGAAATGTAGAACTTGAAGGATTGTCTTCCTATTCAGGTATCTTATTTACTGGTGGTTTAGGATTACTGTATATATTGTTTGGAATAATTCCTTTGTATCTTCAGAAAAGAAAACAAGAAAAAAATGTATGGTTAAGACAAAATGGTCGAAAAATACAAGCGCATTTTGAAGGAGTAATTTTAAAAAAAGTATATCAAGTTAACCGAAAGAGTCCTTACATTATAACTGCTCAATTTTTAGATATATTAAATAATAAAGTTTATAATTTTAAGAGTGAAGATATTTGGTACGATCCTAAATCGTATATCCAAAATAACAAGACTATAAATGTATTTGTTGATGCTAACAATTATAAAAAATATTATGTAGACATTTCATTTTTACCGAAAGAAGGTTGAAATACTTTTTTTACGAAAAATAAAGCTTTAAATAAAAAGGAATATTCTTTCTGATGCTCTTAGTCAGATTAGTTTAATTCCAGTCTACGGCATTATTGCCTTTAGTGACGTGATAACCGAACTTTAAATGTCCTAAAACAAAACTGTCTAAACTAAAAAAGAGTACCATCTCTGATACTCTTTTGTCGGGGTGGCAGGATTCGAACCTGCGACCTCCTGCTCCCAAAGCAGGCGCGATAACCGAGCTACGCTACACCCCGAATGCGAGTGCAAATATAGACTTAAAATTTGTTTTACAAAGTGTTTTTTATAATAAATAAAATTTATTTTTAAAGAGTAATTTATGATATAAATGAAAATGAATTTATAATTTTTAAAACTATATTTGTAATCTAAATTTTTAGTAAAAAAAATATGTCAGATACTATTGAAAAAGTAAAATGTTTAATTATAGGTTCCGGTCCTGCAGGGTATACTGCAGCTATTTATGCAGCTAGAGCAAATATGTTTCCTGTTTTATATCAAGGAACTCAACCTGGTGGTCAATTAACTACAACCAACGAAGTTGAAAATTGGCCAGGAAACCCAGAAGGTATAACTGGACCAGAAATGATGGTTCAAATTCAAGAACAAGCGCAACGTTTTGGCACTAATATTCGTGATGGCTGGGCTACAAAAGTAGATTTTTCGGGTGATATTCATAAAGTTTGGATCAATGATACAAAAGAAATTCACTGCGAAACTGTAATAATCTCCACTGGTGCATCTGCAAAATATTTAGGTTTAGAATCAGAACAACACTATTTAAAAACTGGTGGTGGCGTTTCTGCTTGTGCAATTTGCGACGGTTTTTTTTATAGAAATCAAGAAGTAGTAATTGTTGGAGCGGGTGACTCTGCATGTGAAGAAGCTCATTATTTATCAAAATTGTGCAAAAAAGTTACAATGTTGGTGCGAAGTGAAAAATTTAGAGCCTCTAAAATTATGGAAGCGCGAGTTAAAAAAACAGAAAACATTGAAATATTTATGCATACTGAAACTGAAGAAGTTTTAGGAGACGGACAAGTAGTTACAGGAGTCAGAGCTGTTCACAGAGCAACTGGCGAAACAAAAGTGATTCCTGCAACAGGATTTTTTGTAGCAATTGGTCACAAACCTAACACTGATATTTTCAAAGATTTTTTAACATTAGATGAAACTGGATATATTGTAAATACTCCAGGTTCGTCAAAAACCAACGTGGCAGGAGTTTTTGTTTCTGGCGATGCTGCGGATCATGTTTATCGTCAAGCTATTACCGCTGCGGGAACAGGTTGTATGGCTGCTCTTGATGCAGAGAGGTTTTTGGCAGCTAAAGAATAATGTGTTCTAAAACGTAAAAAAAACGTCTTGTAAATTTACAAGGCGTTTTTTTATTTAAATAAAGTAACTATTTTAGAGGTTTTTTCTTTAAAATGGCATTATCTGTAAACTTTTTAAGTTCTATTTTTGGCTCACCATATAATTCAATTTCACATTTTCCAGACATTGAAATTGAGGCACTGGTTTTAACTTGTACACTTGCTACCGAATTTAATTCAGTTGTTATTTCAGCAATTTTCGCAGTTAAATTTTTCCCGTTTACAGCTGCATTATTATCTAGTCTAAGTTTTAATTCATCGCAATCACCTTCAATTTTTGCCTCAGCTTTTTGATAAATATCACAAACTATTGTATTAGAAACTAGTAAAGCCTTTAAATTGCTATTTTTGCTTAGATTTAAAATTGTGTTTAGTCCTTTAACATTTACTTCTGCTTTAGCATTATCATCTAAAAATAAGGAAAAACTTTTAGAACGAGAATTTAAAAATAAGTTAGAATTATCGTAAGCCTTAAAAGTAATTGTTTCTAAATCTAAGTCGGTTAAGGTACTTACTTTAGCATCCGATTTGGAAATTAACATTTTAAATTCATCAGTATAGGTCACTCTTAATAAGAATTTTTTTGCTCCAACTACAGTTTTATAGATACCTAGCTTTAAAGTAGTACCATTAGTAATTATTGAAACGTTTTCGTGTAAATTATCATCGGCATCTATTTCAACACTTGCTTCTTTTCCTTTCACAAGAAATATTTCAAGATTATCAGCAATTTCTAAACTTTCAAATGAGGAGACTGATTTTATTTCTACTGTAACTAATTTTGAACCTTTAATTTTTTCTTTTTTTTGTGCAATTGTTGCAGTGGTTAACAAGAAAAATGCAGTTAATAGTAAAACGTGTTTCATATTATAAGGTTTGATTTATTGTCAAAGATATTAAAAAAAGTTAGTTTTTGATTTTTTTATCGATCAAAAAAAACTTTAATCAATAGCCCAGACAGGAAGGAAAAACACCTCGCTTTTTTGCGAGGTTTTTGGGAGGATGGCTGGAACGATGTGAAAAATAAAAACAAAACTGTAGCTGCAAGAATAGTTTAAAGTATAAAAAAACCCACCCAAGTTATTACGCTAGGATGGGAAAAATTGCTATGAAAAAGATTACTAGTTACCTAGTAAGTCGTAAATATAATAAATTTTTAATAATTATGAAAACATATCTTTTACTTTTTCAAAAAAAGATTTATCTGTTTTTTCAGGATTTGGTAAAAAATTGTCGTCTTCTAATGATTTTTCAAAAAATTGACGTTGTTCTTTATTTAATGTTTTTGGAGTCCAAACATTTACGTGAACTAATAAATCTCCACTGCCGTAACTATTTATACTTGGAATTCCTTTACCTTTTAAACGTAAAATTTTACCTGATTGAATTCCTTCTTCAAGCTTAATTCTAACTTTTCCGTTTATTGCATTAATATCTTTTGAAACGCCAAGTGCCGCTTCAGGATAACTGATGTATAAATCATAATGTAGGTTTTCACCTTCACGTTTTAAAAATTCATGTTCCACTTCTTCAATTGCAACAATTAAATCTCCCGGAATTCCGTTCCCAGGAGCATCGTTTCCTTTGCTTGAAACTTTAAGTTGCATTCCGTCAACTACTCCTGCTGGTATTTTTACAGATACAGTTTCATCCTCTAAAATCATTCCTTGTGAATCGGCATCGTTAGGCTTGCTTTCAATCATTTGCCCCGCACCACCACAATTTGGGCAAGTTGAAGCGGATTGCATACGACCTAAAATGGTATTAGTTACTCTCAATACTTGACCTTGCCCGTTGCAAGTCGAACACGTTTTGTAACGTACTCCTGGAGCTTGAATTTTTCGTTTTACTTTAACTTTTTTCTCAACGCCGTTAGCAATTTCTTCTAAAGTTAATTTAACTTTTATACGAAGATTGCTTCCTTTAGTTCTACGTTGTCCACTACCACCACCAAATCCGCCGCCGCCGCCAAAAATATCACCAAACTGACTAAAAATATCATCCATATTCATTCCACCACCTCCATAGCGACCTCCCCCATTTTCAAAAGCTTGATGACCATATGAATCATATTGCGATTTTTTTTGAGGATCACTTAAAATTTCATAGGCTTCCGCACATTCTTTAAACTTATCTTCGGCCTGCTTGTTACCTGGGTTTTTATCTGGATGAAACTCAATGGCTTTTTTTCGGTAAGCTTTTTTGATTTCTGCTTCCGTTGCCCCTTTTGAAATTCCTAAAATATCGTAAAAATCTTTTTTCATTATTTGATTTAGAATTAGTAATTAAAAATTGGTGATTAATTTCCGATTACAACTTTTGGAAAACGTATAATCTTATCACCTAATTTATAACCTTTTTCAATTACATCAACAATTTTCCCTTTTAAATCATTGCTTGGTGCAGGAATTTGAGTAATTGCTTCCGCAAAATCGGCGTTAAAAATATCGCCCACTTTTATTTCTACTTCTTCTAATCCTTTTGCAACCAAAGTGCTTCTAAATTTTTCTTGTATTAACTCAACACCAACTATTAAAACATTGTCGTCTGTTTTTTTAATTTCAGTCATAGCTCTGTCAAAATCGTCCATAACCGGCAACATTGCTTGTAAAACTTCTTGATTGGCAGTTTTAAATAAATCAATCCGCTCTTTTGAAGTGCGTCGTTTGTAATTTTCAAATTCAGCAAAAAGACGTAAATACTTGTCTTTTTCGGCAGCTAAATCAAGTTGCAATTGCTCTTCTAAAGGAATTTCAATTGCAATTTCTTCAACGTTTGCTGATGCTTCATCTGCAGATGTATCTAAAATTGTATCGTTTGTGATTACTTCGTTTTCTAAATTTTCAGTACTCATTTTTGCTTTATTTTTATTGTTGGTAAACATATTTTTGATATTCATAATCTTTTTAATTGTTTTGCAAAAGTACTGCCAAATCTTTATAAATGTCAAATTGTCATCATTATTTTTATTCCAATTTTTTAGGTTAACAGTATTATGAAAAGTTTAATATAATTTTATGAAATCAATTCAAGGGAAGTTCCTACATTTGTTTAACATTATAATTTTAAGGTTATTATAATGTTTTAAAAAGTTTTATTAATTCGATAAGTATATTTAAAAAGTCCCGCAATATGCAGGACTTTTTTTTAATTTAGAATATTTTTTAATGCTTTTTCGGTAGTATCAAAATCAAAATGAAAACCTGATTCTAAAGTCTTTTTGGGTTTTATATTTTTATTAGTAAATAATAGTGAACTCATTTCACCCAAAATTAATTTCATAAACCACTCAGGTAAATTAGGGAGAAAAAGAGGTTTTTTAATAATTTTAGCAATTAATAATGTCAATTTTTGATTGGAAATTATTTCGGGTGCTACTGCATTTAAAATTCCTTCTATTTGATTTTCGATCACAAACAAATATAATTTGGCAATATCAGAAAGATGAATCCAAGATTGCTGTTGCTTGCCAGAGCCAAAACCTGAACCTACACACATTTTTATTGGACGTACCATTTCAACTAAAGCGCCACCTTTATTTGAAAAAACAACTCCCGTTCGGAGTTTAGTGGTTTTAATGTTCAATAAATTGAATTGATCAACACTTTTTTCCCATTTTACAACCACATTTGCCAAAAATGAATCTTCAATATCGGTAGAGTCTTCATCATAAATTGCAGTGTAACTGTTTGGATAAATAGCTGTTCCTGATGCAGAAACAAAATGCTTTACTTGATGAGGATGCCTTTTTAACAAATTATACAACAAGTTTGACGAGAAAACACGACTATCAATTAATTCCTGTTTGTATGATTTTGTCCATCGTTCCGATATTGAAGCTCCTGCAAGATGAATAATTACATCTACATTTAACAAGCAATTTTCATCAATTTTTCCTTCGGATGGATTCCAATAAAAACCATTATAATGGTCTTTATTTTCGATTTTTTTACTAGAAGTGGTTAAATAATTTACTGTATGATTATTTTTTAAAAGTAAGGACACTAATTCAGAACCTATTAAACCTGTTGCACCGGTAACTAAAATTTTCATTTCTAATCATTTTTATCAAAATTAAAACAAAAAGTAAAGTTCAAAATGTTAATTGTAATTGGTTTAACGTTTGTTCTATGATTTTAATCGAACGCTCCATTCAAAATCAAATTCTGATACTTGTTCTCCTTTTTCATTTAACCCGATAGATTTCATCCAAAAAGTTTGTCCTTCGCCAGTAGCAATAGTTTTTTGAATTGCATCTGCCAAAATGAATCCATCTTTACAAGTGAAATTAATTCTTCCCGTAGCCTTTTTAGTAAAACTACTTTTGTTGTTGGCAACCAACATTGAAATATTTTTACTACTTTCTTTAATTTGGCTTATCAACAATGCGCCTGTAGCTAACTCGGCCGCCATTGCTTGTACGGCAAAGTACATTGAATTAAACGGATTTTGATTTACCCAACGATGCTTTACTGAAACAACACAGGTACCTGTTGTAATACTTTTTACCCTAACACCACACCAAAAAGCCGATGGTAATTTAAAAAACAAAAACGAATTTAATTTTGATGGCGAAAGTCCCATAAATACTACAATTTTAATTAAAATGTAAAGATACAAAAAATAATATGCAAGCCTAACAAATAGTATAAATGTTAAATTAAAGTTAAATAATAGTACTTTGCAATACATAATACCTTTTTTTGGTTGTATCTTTGTATAAGAAATTAATAGACTAACTAAAGTAGTGAGTCGATTAACAATAACTAGTAAGGTGCACTGCAGTTCATCTTAGATCATAATTAAATCAAAAAAATCAAAAAAAAATCAAAATGACATCAAACGAAAAAAACACCAGCGCATTAATTCACATCAGTTCTTTAAGTCAATATATTATTCCGTTTGGAAACTATATTTTTCCAACAATTATTTGGAGTTCAAAAAAAGAACACTCTAATTTTATTGACAACCACGGAAAAAGTGTTTTAAATTTTCAATTAAGCACTTTTTTATACTCCATCATACTTTTACTAATTGCTATACCAACATTAATTTACGGTATTTTTAATCAAGGTAATTTTGAAGAATGGATCAATGGAAATCATAATTTTAATGCCATTGATATTCAAAAGGCTTCAAATTTTTTAATCGTATTTGTTATTGCGATTTTACTTTTTGGAATTTTAAAATTCGCTGAATTTATCTTAATTATCCTTGGAGCTGTAAAGGCTTCTAATGGCGAAGAATACGATTATCCATTAACAATTAAATTTATAAAATAAATCAAACCCGAGTTTCATCATCAATCAAATCAAAAAAAATGAAAAGTAATCAAATCTGAAATAAATTCAGATTAAAAAAAATCAAATTATGAACATAGAAAACACAAAAGCGCAAATGCGAAAAGGTGTTTTAGAATTTTGTATCTTGTCTGTCCTTAAAGAAAAAGAGGCGTACACTTCAGAAATTTTAGACACACTAAAAAATGCCAAATTATTGGTTGTTGAAGGCACCGTTTATCCGCTTTTAACCCGACTAAAAAATGATGGTTTACTCAATTATCGTTGGGAAGAATCCACATCTGGACCACCAAGAAAGTATTACGAATTGACCGAATTAGGTAAAACATTTTTAAACGAATTAAACACAACTTGGACGGAATTGTCCGATGCAGTAACAATAATAACCAATCAAAACTAGCAATTATGAACAAAACAGTAAATATTAATATAGGTGGAATATTTTTCAATGTAGATGAAAATGCCTTCCAAAAACTATCTCGTTATTTTGATGCTATAAAACGTTCGTTATCCAACTCATCAGGGCAAGACGAAATTATGAAAGATATTGAAATGAGAGTTGCAGAACTTTTAGAAGAACATCAAAAATCAGACAAACACGTTGTTAATTTGCAAGATGTTGATGCAGTTGTAGCCGTAATGGGTCAACCAGAAGATTATAGAATTGACGAAGAAAATGAAAATCAAAAATCTAACTTTTCAACTAGTAATAACACGGTACGAAAATTATATCGTGATAAAGATACAGGTGTTTTAGGCGGTGTTTGTGCTGGTTTAGGACATTATTTTGGAATCGATAAAAATTGGATTCGTTTAGGTTTATTAGTATTAGTATCCTTTTATGGAACTGGATTTTTGGCCTATTTTATACTTTGGATAGTGATGCCTGAAGCTAAAACAACTTCTGAAAAAATTGAAATGACGGGTAATCCAGTAAATATTTCAAACATCGAAAAGAAAGTTCGTGAAGAGTTTGACAGCGTAACCAATAAGTTTAAAAATGGTAATTACGACGAATTAGGCAATAAAATTAAAAATGGTGCTGAACGAGTAGGAAGCAGTTTAGGTGACGGATTAATAAGTATTTTCAAAGCTTTTTCAAAAGTTATAGGAGGTATTACAGTAATTACTGGAGCAACAGGAGTTATTACTTTTTTTATTTTTGGAGTTATAATGATATTTTCAACCGACTTACCTAAAAATACTTTATTCAATCATTTTAGCACTCCTTTAGGTACGGAAACTCCGCTTTGGATGCAAGGAATTTTATATTT
This sequence comes from Flavobacteriales bacterium, assembly GCA_038204955.1. GTDB lineage: Bacteria > Bacteroidota > Bacteroidia > Flavobacteriales > Flavobacteriaceae > Flavobacterium. The sequence goes on along the minus strand of JBBRCJ010000012.1, from coordinate 11,752 downwards.
TTTTGTAGTCGGAATTCCAATGTTTTTTCTTCTAATTTTAGGTTTAAAGTTACTAACTACTAACTTAAAAGCTACAAGTTCAACTTTAAAATATACCTTATTGGTAGTATGGATTACTGCACTTTGCATTTTAGTAACCGTTGCAATAAAAAATGCTACACAGTATGCATTTGATGGTAAATCAATTAAAAAAGAATTGGTAAATTTAAATCCAACAGACACATTGTATGTAAAATTTAAAAATAACGATTTTTATTCAAAAAACATTTCAAGCCGTAATGATTACAAAATTGTTTCTAACGAAAACGGTAAAGACATTATATATTCCAACAATGTATCCATTGAAATTTTAAAAACCGACGAATCATTTCCGTACTTTCAAATTGTGAAATTTTCTAAAGGAAAATCTTCAATGGATGCAAAAAATCAATCTGAAAAAATTTCTTTTGATTATAAAATTGATGGCAATCATTTAATTTTTGATAATTATTTATTAAGTGATTTGGCTAGTAAATATAGTGATCAACGAGTTGAAATTTATTTGTATCTCCCAAAAGGAACTCTATTAAAACCTGATTCTTCTGTAGAAAATTATGATGAATCGGATGATGAGTATTTCAATTTACATTTTAGCGATACCTACACCTATAAAGTGGGCGAAAAACAAATTAAGTGTTTAAATTGTCCTGATGACGAAAATGCAGATTACAATGATGTTGAAAATACTACTTTAAATAAAAATTCTAGTGATGATTCAAATAACATAGTTGATTCAACTTCTACTTTACAAATTGATAAAGATGGAATTGTGATTAAAAAGACTGGAAAAAAATCTGGTGATAAAGAAATAGAAAGCGTAAAAATTAACAAAGACGGAATAACCATTAAAACCAAATAATTATGATAAAGCTCATCATTTTATGCACTAAAGCAATAGTAATTGCAGTAGTTGCCCTATTATTTTCTTCATGCAATGGAAACTTTAATTTAGGAGTTCAAGGCAACGGAAATGTAAAATCGGAAACCAGAAACCTAAATGAAAAGTTTACAAAAATTGAAGCCAATGAAGGTTTAAACGTAACTGTTGAACAATCAAATAGTACCGGAATTATAGTTGAAGCTGATGAAAACTTGATACAATTAATTGAAACAAAAGTTGAAAACGGAGTTTTAATTCTATCTACCAAAAAACAAATTGGAAATTACGAAAAACTAAATGTTATAATAAAAATGCCAGTTATTGAAGCCTTAACAAGCGAAAGTGGTTCAAGTTTAAAAACAATAAACACTATTAAAGGAGCTAAAATTCAATTAGAATCGTCAAGCGGAAGCAATTTAAACGCCAATGTTTCGTACGATTTAGTTGAAGCCAGTTCAAGCAGCGGAAGTGAATTAAACATTGAAGGAATCGCTTTAAAACTAGAAACCAGTTCCGATAGTGGTAGTGATTTAAATGCTGAAAGACTAACTGCCAACGAAGTAATTTCAAGCGCCGACAGTGGTAGTGAAACCAAAGTAAACCCAAAAGTAAGTTTAAAAGCTGATGCCAATAGTGGTGCTAATATAATTTACAAAACAGAACCAAAATCCATCAATAAAACCGAAGATTCTGGTGGAAGCATCTATAAACAATAATATTTTTTGATTTCTTTTGTTAAAACATCGTAATGAAAATTACGATGTTTTTTTGCAACAGCAAATTGGGGTTTGATGATTAACATAGTTCCCGCTTTCCCTGCAATCAATTGCAAAAAAGCAATGCATTTCCGAGCCAATCGGTGCTAGATGAAAAAGTTTAGTTCTAATCATTAAAATTTTTCAAATCTCAACCCAATTTTAATTTATAAAACTAACTTTGCACTCTTAAAGTAAAACCGTATGCCAAAAATACTAATCATAGAAGACGAACCAGCAATTCGCAGAGTTTTAACCAAAATCTTATCAGAAGAGAATCAATTCTACGCAGTGGAAGAAGCAGAAGACGGAATTTCGGGCTTCGAAAAAATAAAAAATAACGACTATGATTTGGTTTTATGCGACATTAAAATGCCAAAAATGGATGGTGTTGAATTACTTGAAGCCGTAAAAAAAATCAAACCCGAAATACCAATGGTAATGATTTCTGGTCACGGTGACATGGAAACTGCAATTAATACAATGCGATTAGGCGCATTTGATTACATTTCAAAACCACCCGACTTGAACCGTTTATTAAATACCGTTCGCAACGCATTAGACAAAAAACAGCTAGTAGTTGAAAACAAAATTTTAAAGAAAAAAGTCAGTAAAAACTATGAAATGATTGGCAATTCAGAACCAATCAATATCATAAAAGAAATGATTGACAAAGTAGCGATTAAAGATGTTCGAGTGCTAATTACTGGACCAAACGGAACAGGTAAAGAGTTGGTTGCCCATCAATTACACGAAAAGAGTACTCGTGCCGATTTTCCGCTAATTGAAGTTAATTGTGCTGCAATTCCATCAGAACTTATTGAAAGTGAATTATTTGGTCATGTAAAAGGCGCTTTTACATCTGCCATAAAAGATAGAGCCGGAAAATTTGAAGCTGCCGACGGAGGTACTATTTTTTTAGATGAAATTGGTGATATGAGTTTGGCCGCCCAAGCCAAGGTATTGCGTGCTTTACAAGAAAATTTAATTCAACGCGTTGGTGCAGACAAAGACATAAAAGTAAACGTTAGAGTAGTTGCCGCTACCAATAAAGATTTAAAAACCGAAATTGCCGAAGGCCGTTTTCGAGAAGATTTATACCATCGGTTGGCTGTGATTTTAATAAAAGTTCCTTCATTAAATGATCGTCGTGATGACATTCCGCTTTTAATTGAACATTTTACAATTAAAATTGCAGAAGAACAAGGCAATGCACAAAAAATATTTTCGCCACAAGCCATAAAATTGTTACAAGAATATGATTGGACTGGAAACATTAGAGAATTGCGAAATGTGGTAGAGCGCTTAATAATTTTGGGCGATCACGAAATTTCAGAAAACGATGTAACCTTGTTTGCCAGTAAATAAATTAAAGTACTCAGTGATTAGTAAATAGTAATTAGGCTATTTACTAATCACTTAGTATTAATCACAAAAAATATGCAATTAAAAAAAATAAATCCAAACCTGCAAAAAGCCTTAATTGAAAACGATTTTCTTGAAGCCAATGAAATGCAACTTGAAACCTTTTCAACAATAAAAAGTGGTGTTGATGCTGTAATTCAATCGCCAAATGGTACAGGAAAATCAACAGCAATTGTTGTGAACGTTATTCAACGAATGGAAAAAGCGCAAGGAGAAAGTTCACGTGCTTTAGTATTTGTAAATGATAAAGACAAGGTGTTGGAAATGGTAGAATTGTTTAAAAAATTAGCAAATTATACCGACTTACGTATTATTGGGGTGCACGACAAAGGAGATATTGATTTTGATAAAAACCACATTTCTCTCGGAAATGACATTATTGTTGGCACAACATCTAAAATTAATGCAATGTTTGCTTCTGCAGGCTTTAATATTAATACTATAAAAATGTTTGTAGTTGATGATGCTGACGATTTATTTCGTACCCGATTAGATGCTGTAATAATGCGACTATCAGCTAGTGTAGAAAAAACCCAACGAATATTTTTTACAACAGATGTTACGGAAAGAGTGGAAATTTTAGCCGAAAAAATTATGATTGAACCCATTTTTTTTGAAATGGAATAGGTCTCAGTTTTCAGTCACAGTTTTCGGATTTCAGTCGCGGGTCGCAGTTTTCAGTCGCAGTTTTCAGTTAAACAACCTTAAACAATTTTAAACATTTTAAACAACCTAAGTAATTTTAAACTTTTTAAACAACCTAAATAATGGGATTAATAAAAATATTTTCAGGAAGCGAAATTTTGGCGACAGCTTTACAAACCAAAATTGAAGAAGCAGGAATCGATACCGTAAAAAAGGACAATTTACAATCGGCTCGTTTGGGTGGTTTTGGTAATTCTGATTTGGCCGTAGAAGTGTTTATACAAGAAAAAGATTTTAATAAAGCCAATCCAATTATTGAAGAATTTCGAATGAGTATTTAATTTTTTTATTAAAACATAAAAATCCGTTTAGCTTAAAAACTAAACGGATTTTTTTTATAAAAAGAAGTCTTTAATTATTTATCATAACTGGCATAACCAACATTGTAACACTTTCGCCTTCATCTAAACCGTCAACTGGAGTTAAAATTCCGGCACGATTTGGTAACGACATTTCCAATTGAATTTCGTCTGATTGCAGGTTGTTCAACATTTCTAATAAAAAACGTGAATTGAACCCTATTTGCATATCATCACCTTGATAATCACAAGTCAACCGCTCTTCGGCTTTGTTAGAATAATCAACGTCTTCAGCAGAAATATTTAACTCGGCTCCTGCAATTTTTAAGCGAATTTGGTGTGTTGTTTTATTAGAAAAAATAGCAACACGACGCACAGAACTTAAAAATAAAGTACGATCAATTAATAATTTATTTGGATTTTCTTTCGGAATTACCGCTTCATAATTTGGATATTTGCCATCAATCAATCGACACATTAAAATATAATTATCGAATGAAAACGTAGCGTTAGCATCATTATAATCAATTTTAATTTCCGAATCAGAACCTCCTAAAATACTTTTTAAAATAGTTAATGGTTTTTTAGGCATAATAAAATCAGCCACCTGAGATGCTTTCACATCTGAACGAGCATATTTTACTAATTTATGTGCATCGGTCGCAACAAAAACTAATCCTTCAGGCGAAAATTGAAAGAAAACACCTGACATTACCGGACGTAAATCATCATTACCAGCTGCAAAAATAGTTTTACTTATTGCGGTTGCTAAAACTTCGGCGTGAATTAATGTAGTTGATGGGTCTTCTAATGAAATTGATTTAGGAAATTCATCTCCAGGCGCATATGCAATTGCGTATTTACCCGAATTGGAACTAATTTCAATAGTACTGTTTTCTTCAACTGTAAAAGTTAAAGGTTGCTCGGGAAACGTTTTTAAAATATCCAACAATAATTTTGCTGGCACTGCAACGCTTCCGTTATCAGTTGATTCTATTTCTAAAGTGGCCGACATTGTAGTTTCTAAATCAGAAGCAGAAACTGTTAACGCTTTTTTATTCAATTCAAACAAAAAATTGTCTAAAATTGGCAATGTATTACTACTGTTAATAACGCTTCCTAATACTTGTAATTGTTTTAATAAGTACGAACTTGATACTATAAATTTCATTTTGTTTTTGTTTAATGCTGTTGTTTCTTCGGTTTTATAGAAGAATTAATTTTTTACAAATATATTGTAAAGTTGTTAATTTTTAAAACATTATTTACTGTATTTTCTTTTTCGTAAATAAGTGAAGATTAATCCGAAAAGCAACAATAAAAATAATGGAATACCTAAAGTTAAAATACCTATAAAATGATAATCAGCATACACTTTTTCTTTATCCAAAACAGGTAAATTAACTTGTTTATTTCTTATATTGATTAATCCATTATCATCGAGCAAGTAATTGACACAATTCATTAAAAATTCTTTATTAGCATACTGTTTATTGGTCCATTTATCAAACCCCAACTCCATTGCTTGACCGTTTTTATCAATTTGATTTTTAATTACATCGCCATCCGAAATTACAATCATTTTGGTTGCTTTCCCTTCATTTTTAAAAGCCGAATCTTTAAAAGCGAGCACTCTATTTTGATATACTGAATTGAATTTTCCCTCTAATAAAACGGCTACTGGAATGTTTCCGCCACCTTTAAACTCCTCTTGATTAGGTCTATCGCCAACCATTTTTAAACTTATAATTGATGGAACCCCAACAGGTTTTGAATAAAGTGAAGTTTGTAATAAAATAGTTTTATTAATATTGTTTTTCAGGCCTTCAATTGGACTTACAAATTCAAATTTTACAGCATCTAAATTGCTAACAATTGGGTTTTGTTTGGTCCTGTCTTTTGGTTCTAACGGATACACCATTGGCGAAAAAAACCAAGGATATTGTGTATATTGAGTTTGACTTCCTTGTTTGCCTGATGCCAAAGCAATTGGCGTTGCCATAATATCTTTAATTAAAAGAGGATTGAAACGAATGCCGTATTTAAAAAATAAATCGTTCAAATTCAAATCACGTGGAATGGCTAAAGTTTCGCCGTTTTCGTTATATAAATCAGCCATTTCAACTGCAACTTGATCTAGTAACCACAACGTTTTTCCGCCATTAACAATATATTGATCTAGTACTTGTTTTTCTGAGTCCGAAAAAGTTTCGGTAGGTTTTGCAATAACTACCAAATCATATTTTTTTAATATATCTAATGTCTTATTTGGATTTTTTGTGACCGAATCTAAAGAAAAAGGTCCAATACCGTAATTATCTCTAACAGAAAGAATGAAATCACCCATTAAAACATCTTGCAGTTCGCCGTTTCCTTTTAATATTGCTACTTTTTTCGATTTCTTTTTTGATACAATATTGAACGAATTGGCAAAGGCATATTCTAAATGTTGCACGGAACTTACAACTTTTTCAGAAGTTGATGCACCCATTGTATTTTTTAGTAATGAAACTTTTGTACTCCGTTCACCACAAGTTACAACTGCCCACGGAAAAACAAGTTCTTGAGTTTGCTTACCTTTATCGTCAAGAGTTACATTTACTGGAGTTAAGCCACGTGAAATAAATGATTGCAAAATAGTATCGCGTTCTTTTTCGTTTTCAAGCGGATTTATAAATTGGTAACTTATGTTTGGATTGTAGGCTTTATACTCTTCGAGTAATTGTTGTGTTTCAATTTGTAATTTTTTGAATTCTCCCGGAAAATTTCCTTTTAAAAAAACATCTACAATAATTGGTTCTTTAACCTCTTTAATTATGTTTAATGAAGGTTGAGACAAAGTATAGCGTTTGTCGGCAGTTAAATCAAAACGATGAAATAAGAAATGACTAAGAAAATTAAGAACTATTAAAATTCCAAGGGTAATTAAAACCTTTTTTAAATTTAGATGATTAGTTTTCATTAGTCTTGGTATGATTTTAATTTGTAAACAGTAAGCGATAAAAAGGACAATGTAATACTTAAAAAATAAATTACATCACGAGTATCAATTACGCCACGACTGATGCTTTTAAAATGGTAATTCATTCCAAATGAAGCGATTAAATCTTCGGATGATGTAACTATTTGAGAAATACCTTCAAACCCAAAATAAAAAACAAAACATAAAAAAACAGCTATTAAAAAAGCAACTATTTGATTTTCGGATACTGTTGAAGTAAAAATACCAATTGCAGTGTATCCTGAAATTAAAAAAAGTAATCCAAAATAACTTCCCATTGTACTACCAAAATCGATACTTGAAGTTGGAATTCGATACATTGAAATAATGAATACGTACAAAAAGGTAGGAATAAGGGCTATTATAATTAGCAAAAAGGCTCCAAAAAACTTACCATTTACAATTTGCCAAACCGATAAAGGTTTGGTTAAAAGCAATTCAATAGTACCTTGTTTTTTTTCATCCGAAAAGCTTTTCATTGTAACGGCTGGAATTAAAAAAAGTAATATCCAAGGCGAAAGGGTAAAAAACGGACTTAAATCGGCAAAACCACTATCTAAAATATTATATTCTCCAGAAAATACCCATAAAAATAAACCGTTTAAAAGTAAAAACAAGGCAATTACTAAATAGCCAATGGGCGAACCAAAAAAGGATTTTATTTCTCGAAATATTATTGATTTCATATTTAAAAAAATTTAATATTGTTTAAAAAGTTTAAAGTTGTTTAAAAGTTTAAGGTTGTTCAATGGTTTAAGATAGTTTAATATTGTTTCAAGGTTTAAACAGCATTAAACTATCTTAAACCAATTTCTTAAACTATTTTTAAACTAATTTTTCAAACAATCATAAACTTTTAAACTAACGATTCTAACTTATCCACACTCCAAGCCTCTGCTTTTTGGCTGAATAATTTTTTTGTAAAAGACCAAACATCGTAAAAAAGTTCGGAATTTCGGTAATTTTCTAAATCGGCTTCGGTCTCCCAATAACTATAAGTAAAAAATATCGATTTATCGTTTTTATCTTGATACAACTCCAGAAAACGATTTCCTGGCGCATTTCGTATTTTTAATTTCATTAAATTAAAATTTTCCAAAAATGCTGGAATATTTTCTTGATGAAATGTTAATTTTACTATTCTTATTAGCACAATATTTTAGTTTTTAGTGTTCAGATTTTTGATTTTTTTTGATTTACGATTTAAAATTTTTGATTTTTGATTTGGGAATTATTATTTATTATTTATCTTTTGTTTTTAAACAGTTTAGTTATTAAACTCTATTGTTACCACATCGCGATAATTTAAAGCAAGTAAACTGTGCGCCGATCCAAACTTATCTGGATTACTTTTATAAACTGCAATTTCTAGCAAACCATTTTCATTAAATAATGCCAAACTTTTTGCTTCTTGATTTTTAATTGGTGCATTTTCTTTAGCTCCTAAATCGGAATAATGTTCTAAAATAGTTTTTAATTTTACGTTTTTAGTGCTAATTTCAAAACTTCGATTCCTAGCAATTTGGGTAAATAGTTTTTTAGAAATATTGGTTACAACATTTCCAAAATTATCAATATACACTACATTTCCTTTTATCGTTTTTAAATCCGATGAAGCAAAAGGTTGCATCTCTGTAACTTCTTTTAACAATGTAATTTCATCACCAACCTCGTGCAGCATTCCTCCTTTGGCCAAATGAATTCCAACTTTTATAAAAACATCCATATCACTTGAACCGTTTAACATAAAATCATGAATGTTAATTTTCACCATTTTTTGAGCCGCTACTACTTGCGTTAATAAACTCAAGATACCGTTATCGGCAGCAATAAAATATTGGTCGTTCCATTTTATAGCAATATGCTCGTTTTCACGATTTCGTTCACAATCAACTCCTATTATATGTACCGTTCCGATGGGGAAATTTGCACTTGCAGCATTTAAAATATAACTCGTTTCCGAAATATTAAAGGGATCAATTTGATGCGAAAGATCAACCAAAACGACTTCTGGATAAGCGGAATAAATTTTTCCTTTCAAAGCCCCAACAAAATGGTCTTTGAGTCCATAATCCGAAGTAAGCGTAATTATTGACATAAAATTGTTTATAACTAAATTCAATTCAATCATAAAATTGATTAAATTTGAGTGCAAAGTTACTTTATTTTTAACTTTTTAAAAAATGTATTAATCAAATAAAAAAACCAACACTTGAACGAACGCACCATCGAATTACACGACATTGCTCCTAAAGAATTTTGGGGCGCACAAGATGCTCATCTTGAAACTATTAAAAAGTATTATCCGAAATTGAAAATTGTTGCCCGAGGCACAACCATAAAGGCTTTTGGAGAAAAAGAAGTTTTAGATGAATTTGAAAAAAGATTTAATCGATTGATGTTACATTTTACCAGATACAATACTATTGATACCAATGTAATTGAAAGAGTGATTCAAAGTGATTTGCAAACTGAACAACGAATGCCCGACCAAGATAAAATTTTGGTGCACGGAATTGGCGGAAAGTTGATAAAAGCAATGACACCCAACCAACAAAAATTAGTAGAATCGGTTTTAAAAAACGATATGGTTTTTGCCGTTGGTCCTGCAGGAACAGGAAAAACCTATACTGGAGTTGCCTTGGCGGTTAAAGCCTTGAAAGAAAAACAAGTAAAAAAAATTGTATTGACCCGACCAGCCGTTGAGGCAGGCGAAAATTTAGGTTTTTTACCGGGCGATATGAAAGACAAGCTCGATCCGTATATGCAACCCTTGTACGACGCATTGCGAGATATGTTGCCCCCACAAACCTTAGAAGATTACATTTTAAAAGGCATAATTCAAATTGCACCTTTGGCTTTTATGCGTGGACGAACTTTGGACAACGCCTTTGTAATTTTAGACGAAGCCCAAAACACGACCCATTCACAAATGAAAATGTTTTTGACTCGTATGGGAAAAAGTGCTAAATTCATTATTACGGGCGATCCTGGACAAGTTGATTTACCACGACGAACTATTTCAGGTTTAAAAGAAGCCTTGCTGGTTTTAAAAGACATTGAAGGTATCGGAATCATTTACCTTGATGATAAAGACATTGTACGCCACCGATTGGTTAAAAAAGTAATTGAGGCATATAAAAGTATTGAGAATTTAGATTGATTTAAGTCACTTAATTCTACAACAAAATCCATTTTAATTTGGGCGTTTTCGCCGCGGCGAATCGGGTATTCCACTCCCGCTTTTTTTTAGTTGTCGAAAAAAATCGACAACTAAAAAAAGAGCTCCGTTGCAGTCCCTAACGCAAGGACAAACACTAAAGTGAAGTCTCTTAAAATAAAGAATGCTCTTATTTATAGAGTTAAGCCATCCAAATTATATAAAGTAATTTTGTTTCTTAAAAATTATGTTGAAACGCACTACTATTTTTATTTAATAAACGCAATTATTTCATTGGCTAGAACTTTATTGAAAATAAAAATAAACTATGAATTGGGAAGCAAAAATTATAAGCCATCGTGGTGAAAAACGAATATCAGTTCAATTTGAAAAAAGTATTGAACTTATTAATCGTATTAAAAAACTGCAAGGTTCAAGATGGAGTAAAACACTAAACGTTTGGCACTTGCCCAATACTATTGAAAATAGAGAGCAATTTGGAATATCAACAAACTTACCATCAGCCGAAGGAATGGAACAAATTGAAAAATTTAAACTTTGGCTACAAGCAAAAAGGTATAGTCCCAACTCTATTAAAACTTATAGCGAAGCATTAAAATCATTTTTAAAGTTTTTTAATCAAAAAATGGTTGTTGATATAACTAATGATGATGTTATTTTATACCACAATCAATATATTATCAACAATAATTTATCGGCATCCTACCAGAACCAAATTGTAAATGCCATAAAACTGTTTTTTGCAACAATTAGAGAAACAAACATTGAAATTGATAAAATACACCGTCCGAGACGCGAAAAATTATTGCCCAATGTTTTAAGCAAAGCCGAAATAAAACTTATTTTGGATGCCCACAGTAACGTAAAACATAAAACTATGTTAAGTTTAATTTACAGTTGTGGTTTACGGTGTGGCGAATTATTGGCGTTGCAACCCGTTCATATAGACTCACAAAGAAACATAGTATTACTTAAAAATGCCAAAGGAAAAAAAGACAGAATTGTACCCCTGAGTCCTAAAATATTACTATTGCTTAGAGACTATTATAAAATATTTAAACCCAAAATATATTTATTTGAAGGACAAGTAGAAGGCAAACCTTATGATGCAAGAAGTTTACAATTAATTTTAAAACAAGCTTTAGTTAAAACTAAAATTACAAAACCAGTAACTTTACATTGGTTACGTCATAGTTATGCCACCCATTTACTCGAAAGTGGTACCGATTTAAGGTATATACAAGAGTTGTTGGGACACAATAGCAGCAAAACAACCGAAATATATACTCACGTAAGTACCAAAAATATTCAACAAATTAAAAGTCCATTTGATGATTTATAAAGAATATTTACTACATTTGAAAATAAAATAAGCGAAACAAACCTTCGCCAATCTACCTAAAACTGGGTTGCTATACGAAAGTTTGTTTCGCATATAAATGAGATGGAAAAAATCGCCCTTCGGGA
>JBBRCJ010000011.1:0-61990 GCA_038204955.1 Flavobacteriales bacterium | reverse complement strand
AAAACTGTTGCAACTATTGAAGCCGTAATAGATTTAATTGCCCAACTTGCCAGTAAACTTAAAAACGGAGCCGTAAAATTGTTTGAAGATTTTAAAGGTCTAGTTGATGATATTTTTAAATGGTTGGAGGAGTTTTTTGGGACTGCAAGAAAAAGTGCTGATGAGATTTTAGATTACATAAAATTAAGTGAAGAATTAGTTCAGGCTACCAAAAGCAAAATTCTTATACAAAACTCTAATAATTTAGATGAACTTTATAGTGCAGCAACAGTCGCAGATAAAGAACTTAAAGTTATTACAACAAATTTTGCAACAGAAACTAAAGGCGAGGCAGGATTTAGAGATGGATTGAAAAGTAAAGAAAGAGCTTTGGAAAAAATTGAAAGTGATTATGCTGGCGATGCTTCTAAATTAGTAGATATTGCAGGGAGTAAAGTAGTTTATGAAACCGTTGAAGATTTATATATAGCTTTAAATGAATTTATTAAAGAATATAAAATCCTTAAAATTAAGAATAGAATACAAAAACCTTTAAATGGTTACAGAGATATTCTAATGAATATTGAAATGAAAAATGGACATATTGTCGAGTTTCGTCTACATTTAAGAGAAATGGATGAGGTAGCAAATGGTATTGGTCATAAATTATATGAACAACAAAGAAGTTTAGATGCTATTTTATTAAAGAGGTCTTTAACCAGAACTGAAAAAAACTTATATAAGGAACTAATTTCAAAACAAAACAAATTATACGAAGAAGCTTGGGATAAAATTATCAAAAATAAAATAAAATGAAAATGAAAAATAAGTATTTTAAAGTAGGATTAAGACCTGTTTATTATAAAGAAATAAATGATGAATCATTCGTTTTTGTATATGATTGGCATAATGGAGAATTTGTTGAAGATTTCGCTTATTACAAGAGAATATTTTCCGGACCTTATATGGATGATACAGAAGAAGTTTCAGAATCAGAATTTAATAAATATGTAGATAAACTTAAAAAAGAAAAGGGGTTTTAGTGATAAAGCAGTAGAAGACATTACCGAAGCCATAGCACAATTTTTAAGCAAACCAGGCACAGTTTTAAAAGATATTTTAAAAACAGCAGGCAGAAAAACTGTTGCAACTATTGAAGCCGTAATAGATTTAATTGCCCAACTTGCCAGTAAACTCAAAAACGGTGCCGTAAAATTGTTTGAAGATTTTAAAGGGTTTGTTGAGGATATTTTTAAATGGTTGGAGGAATTGTTTAATCGTGAAAAATTAACTGAAAGGGTCATTGATGATGCTTTAGAAAAAATAGGGATTTCAATAGAAGATTTACCTAAGAATCCTTATTCAGCTTTAGAATCTCAAAAAAAATTAGAAATTATTGTAAAAGATCTTTCTAAAAATAAAAGATTAGCATTTAATCCAGAAAAACCGACTTTAAAAGAGCTAGGAATTAAGCTCCCTAAAAGTAAAAATGGGTTATCAGTTGATTTTCCCGCTCAACGAAGTGTTCTTAAAATCTACTAAAGCTCTGCGATGGTCTCCCGACCTAGCAGCACAACAATATAAAAAAAATAAATTACAAAGTCGGAAGACTTTTCAGAACATAAAAACAGCATAAAAATCAATACAAAATTTATTATATTTGAAAGAACGTAAATACATAAGAAGAATTCAAAATTATTTAAAATGTTATGCTGCGAGGTCAGGAGACCATCGCAGAGCACTTTAGTAGTGAATTATTTGAATTATGATGAATGAAAATAAAAACTATCAACAATATCATAAAAAAAAATTAAAAAATTAAATCCAAATATCCTTTTTAGTACTTTTATACAACAAAAAACAAATCAATTTTAATGGACAAGCCAACCCAAGACCGCATTGCAAAATTGCATCCATCTATAAGGGCAGAAGTAACAAAAATTATTCAAGAATGCGATGTAGCCTTGACGGGAAGAGTCAAAATAAGAATTACCCAAGGCTTGCGAACATCTCAAGAACAAGACGCATTGTACCAAGAAGGAAGAACAAAACCAGGCAAAAAAGTAACCAATGCAAAAGAGGGACAATCGACTCATAATTATGGTTTTGCAGTAGATATTTGCCTGTTAATCGACGGTAAAATTGCCTCGTTCGACACTGCCAAAGATTGGGACAACGACCGAGTAGCCGACTGGTACGAGTGCGTAAAACAATTTGCCAAAAACGGTTGGAACTGGGGCGGAAACTGGAAAACTTTTAAAGATTTACCTCATTTTGACAAAAAAGGATTCAGTAATTGGAGAAAACTATCGAAATTGAAAAAAGATAATGAGGGTTACGTAATTTTATAAATAACTACACATGAAAATAGTAAAAAAATTCCTCGGTCTACTGTCCCTTTTTTTGTTGATTTCTTGCACAGCTACCAAAACAGCTCTATACGATCAATATTCGTATCAAAAAACTACCGAATTAAAAGTGACTTCGTTGCAACTAATGAGTAATGCAACAACAGCTTACAATTTACATAAAATTGATGCAGATAAACTACTGCTTGAAATGGACAAGCAGATAGAATATGAAAAAAACAAACCCAACAATGAAATTTCGTATGCTATGTGGCAAATTATTCGTGACGGTGAAAAAAACCTATTGGGTGGTTTTATAAAACGATGGAGCGAAAAAAGTTCGTTTTCAACAGTTTTTGTTGACGAAGCAAAAAAACAAGTTTCAAATGCATTTGACGTTTTAATTCAGTACGAAGTTAAAAAAGACAAGCAATCGACCGCTATTTTACAAGAATTAATTTCTAAAACTAAATAATTATGGATATAGATCAATTAATTGCTAGTTTAAAAGCACAATTGGCTTTACTTTTTAAAAACAAGTTTGCCGAATTTGGTTCATCATTACAATCCGATGCAGAAACATTTTTAAATAATTCCAAAACAACTCTTGAACGATGGCTTTTATTACTTACCGATGGTTCAATAAAGCAAGATGAATTCGAATGGTTATTGAAAAGCCAACAAGATGTAATTATTTTACAAGCTTTGCAAACTGCTGGAGTTTCAAAAATAAAGTTGAATGCCATTAAAAAAGCAATCATTAAAACTGTTGTTGAAACCACAATTAACGCACTCATTAAAGGATTATAAACATTTCTATAAATGGCAAAAAAAATAAGAATCCTTTCACTTGATGGTGGCGGAATTCGTGGCATAATTTCCTGCGTAATTTTAAAATATATTGAGGAACAATTGCAACTTCAAGACAATCCTAATGCAAAAATTGGTGATTATTTTGATTTAATTGCTGGCACTAGTACAGGCGGATTAATTGCCGCAATACTCTTATTTCCTGATGCAAATCAAAAAGCAAAATATTCCGTTGAAGAAGCATTAAACCTGTATGCAAAAAAAGGAGAAGAAATTTTTAATGTTCCGTTTTTTCAACACGTATTGAATCCATTTGGTTTGTTAAAAGAAAAAATATCCGATAAAAACCTCGAAGCACAATTAGAGGAAGTTTTTGGAACCTTACAACTTAAAAATTTAACAAAACCTTGTTTAATAACTTCTTATGATATTACGGCGCGAAAAGCTCAATTTTTTACCAGCCATAATGCAGAAAATCCAATTAAAAATTTTTTAGTTAAAGACGTTTGCCGAGCCACAGCCGCAGCACCTACTTTTTTTGAACCAGCACTAATTAATTCACTTTACGGACAACAATTTACGCTAGTTGATGGTGGAGTATATGCCAATAATCCAACCCTTTGCGCCTATGCCGAGGCAAGAAAAATAAGTTTTTCGACCATTCTTAAAGATATTGAAAAACCCGATTTTCCAACAATTAAAGATATGATAATTGTATCGATAGGTACTGGAACCGTTTTAAAGCCTTACTTTTTTGAAGATTTTGACAATGCTGGAAAATTAAAATGGATTTCACCATTAATTGACATCTTACTCTCTTCAAATGTAGAAACTGTCGATTATCAAATTCAAAAAATGTATGAAACTTTAGGAAAAACAAATGCTCAAAACTATCATCGTTTAATGCCCGATTTAAAAAAAGCATCTCCAGAGATGGATGAAACTTCAAAAGAAAATGTTTTTAATTTAATACAAGCCGGACTATCTTACATTAATCAAAATCAAGTTTATTTGAATGAAATAGTAAAAAAATTGATTAAAAATAAATAAAATTCTGCACACTTTTATTTTATACTTTAGCATTAAAATAAATTGAAATGAAATCGAAAAAAAATTGGCATCAAGTACATAAAGAAAGTTCAAGTTTCGGAAGTCGCTTGGCAGATAAAGTTGCAAAAAATATGGGCTCTTGGAAATTTATAATTATCCAAACCATATTTGTTATTATTTGGATGTTTTTAAATTTAATTGCTTTTATTAATCATTGGGATCCTTACCCATTTATCTTATTGAATTTACTTTTTTCAACGCAAGCTGCTTACGCTGCTCCTATTATTATGATGTCGCAAAACCGTCAAAGTGAACGTGATCGAATTCAGGCACAAGCCGATTATCAGACTAATATTGACGCAAAACTAGAAATTGAAGCATTGTCAACAAAATTAAATTCAATCGAAACCGAAAAATTAGATAAAATTATTGCAATGTTAGATAAAATAAAATAGCATTTCACTAAATCGATATAGTAAAAAGTAAACAAAACCTAAAATTTTGATTTTCAGTTGAAAAATTAAGAATATTATCATACTTTTGAATTCTTAAAAATTGCTATTAAAATTAACTTTATTTATTATGAATTTCCATTTAAGCGAAGAACATTTAATGATTCAACAAGCTGCTAAAGATTTTGCTAAAGCAGAACTTTTACCAGGCGTAATTGAGCGTGACGAACACTCTAAATTTCCTACTGAACAAGTCAAAATGATGGCCGATTTAGGTTTTATGGGAATGATGGTAGACCCCAAATACGGAGGATCTGGTTTAGATAGTGTTTCGTATGTTTTAGCTTTAACCGAAATTGCTAAAGTTGACGCTTCGTCAGCAGTGATAATGTCAGTGAATAACTCCCTAGTTTGTGCTGGTCTGGAAAGATATTGTAATGAAGAACAAAAAATGAAATACTTAGTCCCGCTGGCTAAAGGAGAAAAAATTGGTGCTTTTTGTCTCTCTGAACCAGAAGCTGGTAGCGATGCAACATCGCAAAAAACCACAGCAATAGATATGGGCGACCATTATTTATTAAACGGAACTAAAAATTGGATAACCAATGGCTCTACAGCATCAACCTATCTTGTAATTGCACAAACTGATGTTGAAAAAGCACACAAAGGAATCAATGCTTTTATAGTTGAAAAAGGATGGGCAGGTTTTGAAATTGGTTTGAAAGAAAAGAAAATGGGAATTCGAGGTAGTGATACACATTCATTAATGTTTACTGATGTGAAAGTGCCAAAAGAAAATAGAATTGGTGAAGACGGATTTGGTTTTAGTTTTGCTATGAATGTATTAAATGGTGGACGAATTGGAATTGCATCACAAGCATTAGGAATTGCAACTGGAGCTTATGAGTTGGCATTAAAATATTCTCAAGAACGTAAAGCCTTTGGTAAAGAAATCTTTAAACACCAAGCAATAGCCTTTAAATTGGCAGATATGTACGTTAAAATTACTGCTGCAAAATTATTGATTTTTAAAGCCGCCTGCGAAAAAGATGAAGGTAAAGATATAGCACACTCTGGAGCAATGGCAAAATTATACGCCTCCGAAATTGCGTTAGAAGTAGCCAATGAAGCGGTTCAAATTCATGGCGGAAATGGTTACGTTGCAGAATATCATGTGGAGCGAATGATGCGAGATTCAAAAATAACTCAAATCTATGAAGGAACTTCCGAAATTCAACGTATTGTAATTTCAAGAGGACTACTAACTATGTAATAAATATGTTTGTTAAATTACTAAAAACCCTTTCAATTTAAAACTGAAAGGGTTTTTAGTTTAAAAAAACAATTACTATATTTACTTCAACAATCCTTGAAAATTTATGTACGAAGAATTAAAGTATTGGCATTTACGAGATCATAAATTGTTTAGAACCTTGAGTTTTAGTCAAATTAGACAATTATGTATTATCACCGGTTTTAAAAAAGGTAAAAAGGGCGAAACTATATATTTTTCAACATCTGATGTGCCACGTATTTTTTTACTTAAAAAAGGGAACATCAAAATTGTTTCTGTTGATGATCAAGGAAATGAAACTATAAAAGAAATTTTGCAAAAAGGCGATTTGTTTGGTGAATTATCGTTAGAGAATGATTTAGAAGTCAATGAATACGCAAAAGTTTTAACTGATGAAGTTTCTATTTGTAGTTTTTTAATGTCCGATTTTGAGGATTTATTATTACGAAATCCTGCTTTAGCTTTATCTTATACTAAATTTGTAGGGTTGCGAATGAAACATTTTAAAAATAATTATTCTAATTTAGTATCTAAAGATGCAAAAAATCGTTTGTTAACTTTTTTAAAAGAATGGGCTGAAAAAGAGGGTGTTTTTAATGGCAACACGGTACGATTTGAAAATTATTTGACCCAAACCGACATTGCTCAAATTATCTGTACTTCTCGCCAAACAGCAACCCAGTTAATGAATGAACTGGAAGAAAAAGGGTTAATTTACTATAATCGTAAAGAAATTATGATAGACGATATTACAAAATTTAATACCTCAAGCCATTAAAAGTTAATTTTTGTGTAATTAAAATGCAATTGTAATCTACTTTACATATCGCACACTATATCCGTACTACTTTTGTTCTAAGATTATGAAAACAAATTATTAATAAAATAAAAAATACTTGTTATGAAAACGCTATTAAAAATATTCCTGTTCTTATTTACAACTTTGTTTATACAAAGTTGTGCTCAAAATTCCAAAAAAAACAATAATGAATTATTAGCTGAAAAAACAGCTAGTTTTAGTGTATCTATGGATACTATTTGGACTGATAAAGTAATAAAAACAAAGGACGAATGGAAAGCAATTTTAACACCAGAACAGTACGAAATAACTCGTGAACAAGGAACAGAATCGCCGTTTACACATGAATTTCATGATGTAAAAGAAAAAGGCATTTTTATATGTGTTTCTTGCTCAAATCCACTTTTTAGTAAATCAACAAAGTTTGATTCTGGAACAGGCTGGCCTAGCTTTTTTAAACCATTCTCTAAAAAAAGTGTTACGGTCAATTCGGACACTTCGTTAGGAATGAGCCGAGATGAAGTATCATGTTCAAAATGCGATGCTCATTTAGGGCACGTATTTAATGATGGTCCACAACCTACAGGCTTACGATATTGTATTGATGGTGTAGCTTTAAAATTTATACCTGAACAAAAATTAGAAAAAGTAGTTTTTGCTCAAGGTTGCTTTTGGTGCACTGAGCATATTTTTGAATCGGTAATTGGAGTAAAAGAAGTTATATCTGGCTACGCTGGTGGTACCCAAAAAAATCCAACCTATCAAGAAGTTGGTAGCGGGACTACGGAGCATGCAGAATCAATAGAGGTTATTTATAATCCAAATCAAATTTCTTACAATCAACTATTAAAAGTATACTTCAATTCTGGCGATATTACCCAAGTAGATGGCCAAGGAAATGATATTGGAAAACAATACCGATCAATCATTTTTTACAATAATGACTCTCAAAAAAAAGAAGCCGAAAATTATATTGAAAAATTAAATAAATCTAATACGTATTCAAGCAAAATTGCAGTTGAAATTGTTCCTTTTACTAAATTTTATTCTGCCGAAAAATACCATCAAAATTATGTGAATCTTAATCCTGGAGAAGGATATGTTCAATCGGTTTCAATTCCAAGATATGAACAAGCTATTAAAAATTTTCCTGAATTATTAAAGGCGAATGCTAAGAATTAATTTAAAAAACTAAAATAAACTCGTTTTGTAAAGTATCCGACATTTAAAAGAAATTGGATGTTGTAAATTTGTTTAAATATTTGAAAAAATGAAAAAAATAATTTTTTTATTATCCATCTTTATTACTTTAATAAGCTTAGCATCTTGCGAAAATGAAGGCGAATTAACCAAAACAACTAGTAACAAAATTTCATCAGATGCGGTTTTAAAATATAGTGGTTTGTTTAGTCCAACAGCAGGAATTTCAGGTTCAGGCAGCGTTAAAATTAGTTTAGATAATGGAATTTATAAACTTAGTTTGGAAAATTACACTATTGAAAACGGTCCAGATTTAAAAGTTTACGTTTCAAAAACAACTACACCCACTACAGAGTTCGTAAATTTAGGCAACGTAAATTCCAACACGGTTTACACCATACCACAACAAATAAATTTATCTGTTTACAAATATGTGCTAATTCACTGCCAACAATACAATCACTTGTTTGCTGTTGCAGCATTAATCGAGAACTAATCAAAATGAAAAAAATAATTTTAACTTTTTGCATCCTTTTTTATATTTTTAAATTGAATGCACAAGGCTGCAGTGATGCAGGAATATGTTCTATTTCACATCAATTTGAAATATCTGAAAAAGTTTTTAAAAACAGTTTAGAAATAGCTTCCATTTATAGCGTTGGAGAAGATAATATAACCTATTTCTCACCATTTATAAACTACACACGACGTTTTAGTGATCGTTTTTCATTGTCTGGAAAAGCGACTTTTTCGTCAGCGAAGGGTTCATTTGGAACTCGTGGACAATTTGGAGATGCTTATTTGATAGGTAATTATACTTTTAAAGAAGTAAATAAAACCCAATGGAGCACACTTATTGGTTTCAAATTTCCGTTTACAAGTTCAAACTTAAAAATAAATGGATTTTCAATTCCTGAAGATTATCAACCTAGTTTAGGCACTTTTGATTTATTTATAGGCACAAATTTTAAATATAATAAATGGGATTTTAATACTGCTGTTCAAATTCCGATAATTAATAACAATAAAAACTCTTACTTTAAAGAATATTCTGGCACACTTATTTTTCCGTCCACTAATTTATTTGAAAGAAAACCAGATGCTTTATTACGAGGGACTTATACAACTAAAACCACTAACAAAAAATTTACTTTTAAACCAAATGTTCTTTTTATTTACCATTTAGGCGAAGACAGTTTTGAAAACATCTTTGGTAAACGTGAACAAATCTCAGGTTCAAGTGGACTTACCATTAACGGAAATTTAATAAGCTCCTACTCCATCAATAAACAAAATAGTATTGAACTATCAGTAGCAACACCTTTTTTAGTTCGAGAAATTCGCCCCGATGGGCTTACTCGTAAATTTGTTGTTGGCCTTCAATATAATTACTCATTTTAAAACCAAAAAACAGTAAATAATGAAAAAATCAATTTTAACCTTCGCATTAGTAATTGTAAGTATTACATCGTTTAGCCAAGCTGCCAAAAGAATTAAAGAATTCAATTTAGAAAACAAAGTTGCCCTTCAAGGTTACGATCCAGTTTCGTATTTTAAACAAAATAAAGCTATTAAAGGCAAAAAGGAATTTTCAACAACTTATGAAGGTGTAGTATATAACTTTGCATCTCTAGGTGATAAAGATTTATTTTTAAAATCGCCTTCAACGTATGAGCCTGAGTATGGTGGTTGGTGTGCTTATGCAATGGGTAGTGCTGGAGAAAAAGTCGAAATTGACCCAGCGACATTTAAAATAGTAGATAACAAATTGTACTTGTTTTACAATGCTTATTTTAACAATACATTAAAAAGTTGGAATAAAGACCAAGCAAGTTTGAATAAAAAAGCAGATTTAAATTGGAAAAAAATCATTAATTAAATAACATAAAAAGAACAAGAATTAACTGGTACAAAAAAAATTAAATAATCGAATTAATAAAACAAAATGAAAAACTCAATTTTTACTTGGATAATAAAACTTATTGCAGTCATAATTTTACTTCAAACTTTATATTTCAAGTTTACAGGAGCCGAAGAATCTATATTTATTTTTACTAAGTTAGGGATTGAACCTTTTGGACGCATCGGATCGGGCATTGTTGAATTAATTGCATCCATTTTAATTTTAATACCTCGAACTACACTTTTAGGCGCACTTTTAGCCTTTGGCACTATGCTTGGAGCGCTTTTTTCCCATATACTAGTATTAGGAATAGTAGTTAAAAATGATGGTGGTGAATTATTTATTTTAGCAATTGTTACCTTAATTTGCTGTTTGATATTAATTTACCAACGAAAAAATAAAATTACAGATTTATTACATTTTAAAATTTAATATAAAAAAATTAAAATTTAAAACCTAAATTTGCAAAACAGCGTATATATAAAGTTACAATCATTACCAATGTTATTACCATCCATAAAAAACACTTTGACAGAATTATCCGATTTGCTAAAGCAACTTTCGGTAATCGATTATATTTCTCCTTGTTATGGATTAAGTAATGCAACAATTGGTGAACATACTCGGCATATTATAGAAATGTTTCAGTGTTTAGAGAATCAATATGAATCAGGAATTGTAAATTATGACGCCCGAAAAAGAGATTATTTAATTCAAACCGATCCTGCTTTTGCAAATAAAACTATAAGTTTAGTAATAGAACAGTTAGATAAACAAAATAAAAATATCATTCTTCAGCAATTAGTTGACGGCGAGGAATTACGAATTGAAAGTAATTATTTTCGTGAGTTATTGTACAATTTAGAACATTGCATTCATCACCAAGCATTAATTAAAGTAGCAGTTTTACAAAATGAAAACATAGCTATTGATGAAAATTTTGGCGTTGCACGTTCCACAATTGAATACCGAAAACAATGTGCACAGTAACCGTTGTAGCCTCAGTAAATAAAATAATTATTACTTCAAACCGAGACGAAAAAATAATTCGCCCCGCAATTGAACCTAAAAATTATTTAATTAATAATAAAAACATCATTTTTCCTAAAGATCCAAAAGCTGGCGGAACTTGGTATGCTGTATCAGAAACTGGAAGCATTTTAGTTTTATTAAATGGAGCTGCAGAAAAACATGAGCTAAAAACAACTTATGGTCGTAGTAGAGGTTTAATAGTTTTAGACTTAATAAGTTCCGAATCGGTATATAAAGCTTGGAATGAAATAAATCTTGACACTATTGAACCATTTACATTAGTTTTTTTTGAAGCCAATCAATTATCACAATTTCGATGGAATGGAAGCGAAAAAGAAACAATCGATTTAGCCATTTCAAAACCACACATATGGTCATCATCAACATTATACCCAAAAGAAATTAGAGCTAAAAGAGCCAATTGGTTTAAAGAATTCCTGAATAAAAACAATACTATTTCCGAAAACGAAATGTATGATTTTCATAGAAATACCGAAACTGAGAACGCACAAAACGGCTTGGTAATTAACCGAAATAATGAAATGAAAACGTTAAGCATTACCCAATCTGTAATAGAGAGCAATAAAATAACTGTTTTACACCATGATTTAATACAACAAACTGATTTTTCAACTACATTTATAATAATTTAATTTGAATGAGCCAATACTTAAAAAACTCTGAATCAGAATATTTTACACTATTTTTTATGCCCTTTATTGTATTTTAATAACTTCAAAATTAAAAAAAATCTCGCTTTAAACTAAATTCGCCCAACTTCGATTAAGAAGATTGGGATTGAAGTAATCTTAAAAGCAAACACATTGCACTTTTTAAACAATTAAAACTTTTAAATCAAACTTGAAACTTTTTATACACAAACTAACCCATTGGGAATACTGGCCTTTTCAAATTGTTTACATTCCAATATATTTTCTTTGGTCGTTTTATAGTTTCAAAGCGCGTACGGTTTTCTTTTTTAACGCTTGTAATCCAACTATTAAAAATGGAGGTTTTTTTAACGAATCAAAAAAGGAAATTTATACCTTAATTCCACAACAATTTTACCCAAAAACCGAATTAATTCTTGAGCAAATTCCGTTTGAAAATGTGATTTCAATTCTTAAAGAATCTTGTATTGATTTTCCTTTTATTTGTAAACCCGATATTGGTTTGCGAGGTTCGGCAGTGCAAAAAATAAATTCTATTACCGATTTAAAAAACTATCATTTAAAAGCTAATTTTAATTATTTACTGCAAAATTTAATTCCGTTTGAAAACGAGGTTGGTATTTTTTATGTCCGATATCCAAATGAAAAAATAGGAAAAATAACTGGAATCGTAGCTAAAGAATTTTTAATTGTTGAAGGAAATGGGAAAAATACAATTGAAGAATTGTTGAAACAAAATCCACGATTTGAATTTCAATTGAGTACTTTAAAAAGCGAATATGGTTTAAAGTTAAAAGAAATTTTACCTCTTGACGAAAAATTAAATTTAGTTCCCTACGGTAATCACGCTCGAGGAGCAAAATTTATTGATGCTAGCAATTTAATTTCTGACAAACTGACTAAGGTTATTAATGAAATGTGCCTTCAAATTCCTGAATTTTATTTTGGCCGTTTGGATGTAATGTACAATACCTTTGAAGAACTTGAAAATGGAAAAAACTTTTCAATAGTAGAGTTAAATGGTGCAGCAAGCGAACCAACGCATATTTACGACCCAAAACATTCCATCTTTTATGCTTGGAAAGAACTGGCTCGCCACATAACTTATATGTATGAAATAAGTGCAATTAATCATAAAAACGGATTTTCGTATCTTTCACGAAAAGAAGGAATGAAAGAATATAGTGAGCATATAGCGCAATCAACTAAAATTGTTAGTTTTTAAAGTATAATGCAAAAAGTTAAAAATATAATTGTTGGATTTTTAATAAGTTTCGTGGGTTCAATTCCACTTGGTTATTTAAATATAATTGGTTTTGAAATTTACTCTAAAAAAGGACTTCAAAATACTATTGAATATTTAACTGGAGTAGTTTTAATTGAAGCAATTGTAATATACTCTACTTTAATTTTTGCGAATTTTTTAACGCGAAAAACAAATTGGCTCAAACGAATAGAAATTTTTACAATTTTATTTTTGTTGGTTTTAGGATTTTCATTTTTAATAAAAAATTCGGAACCCAATTCTACAAATGTATATACCATTTATTTACCTTTTTTTACAGGATTAATTTTGAGTGCTTTAAATTTTATTCAAATTCCGTTTTGGACAGGTTGGAATATCTATTTAATTAACAACAACTACATTACCATTGAAAAAAGTGCTAAATATTTTTACCTGTTCGGAACATTAATTGGTACTTTTTTAGGAATGTTATTTTTAATTTTAGGTTTACACTATTTTTCAAAAAACAATTCTTTTATATCACGAAACCTTACTTCTGTTGCATTTCCAATAGTTTTTTTTGGATTAGCAGTCTTTCAAATGATTAAATTTTACCGAAGATATTACTTTGATTCGTTTAAAAAATAATACTATCTTTGAATAAATCAAAAATGTTATGGACACAATTCAAGGAATTCAGTTTGAAAATGACGCCAACGGCAACCGTCAATTTATTAAAATCGATTTGGAAAAATACGGAGATCAATTAAAACCTTTTCTAAAAAAAATCGGAATTGAACTTGAAA
Source organism: Flavobacteriales bacterium (assembly GCA_038204955.1). Taxonomy (GTDB): domain Bacteria; phylum Bacteroidota; class Bacteroidia; order Flavobacteriales; family Flavobacteriaceae; genus Flavobacterium. Next base: position 48,421 of record JBBRCJ010000011.1, on the reverse strand, counting down.
AAGACTCTTTCGATTTGGAATGGGAAAATGCTGTTTCGTCGGAAGATTTTTTGAAAAAAGCGATAGTAAACATAAAGCAATTACCTTGGAAAAAATAATTGTTTCTTACTCAAAATCAGTTCAAATCTATTTTGATGAATTAATTATTGCACTTTTTAACGAAAAATACTTTATTTATCAAGAAAATGCGATTGATTATGTTGAAAAATTAGTTTTTTATATAAATCAAAACATTGAAAATTTTCCGCAAAAAAAAACTCCAAAATAGCTTTCCAAATTTGGCGATTTTTATATTTTTTACAATTCAAATTCTCGAACAACTTGGTATAATTTTTCTCAAAAAGGAAACTAATTATTTAATAAAACATATATCCAACAATCATAGTTTTGATTCCAATCAATTAAACGAAAACTAATGTCAAAAAATATCATAATTACAGGAACATCGCGTGGCATTGGCTACGAATTGGCACTTCAATTTGCAAAAGCAGGACACAACGTTTTGGCTATTTCTCGCAAAACTCCACAAGAATTAATTGAAAATCCAAATATAACTTGCCTTTCGGTCGATTTATCAATTGATGAGGATTTGGAAAAAGTTAGCAATTTTTTATCTCAAAGTTGGAAAAAAGTAGATATAATTATTCACAATGCTGGAGCATTATTGTTAAAACCTTTTTCAGAAACCACACATACAGATTTTGAAAACATTTATAAAGTAAACGTTTTTGGAGTTGCGAATTTAACTCGAATTTGTTTGCCTTTTTTACAAAAAGGAAGTCACGTGGTTACTATAAGTTCAATGGGCGGTATTCAAGGCAGCATGAAATTTGCTGGACTTTCGGCCTATTCATCAAGTAAAGGTGCAGTGATCACACTTTCCGAATTATTGGCAGAAGAATATAAAGAACGAGGAATTGCCTTTAATGTTTTGGCTCTAGGATCAGTAAATACCGAGATGTTACAAGAAGCATTCCCAGGTTATGAAGCACCGCTTTCGGCAACAGAAATGGCAGATTATATCTTTAATTTTGCTATTACAGGAAACAAATATTACAATGGGAAATTTTTGCAGGTTTCAAGTTCTACACCTTGATTTAAAAAATATCATAAAATGAAACAGGAAAACGCAATTCAATTATTTGAAAATAAAAAAGTTCGTACACTTTGGGATTCCGAGCAAGAAAAATGGTACATTTCTATTATTGATGTTGTAAAAGCATTAACAGAAAGTGTAGATGCAAATGCTTATTGGCGGAAATTGAAACAACGATTAAAAGCAGAAGGAAATGAAACCGTGACGAATTGTCACGGTTTAAAAATGCAAGCACCAGATGGAAAAATGCGTTTAACAGATGTTGCCGATACAGAACAATTATTCCGATTAATTCAATCGATTCCATCGCCAAAAGCGGAACCATTTAAAATTTGGTTGGCACAAATTGCCTCAGAAAAATTGGACGAAATGCAAGATCCTGAATTGACTATCGATAGAGCATTAGAACAATATTTACAATTAGGATATTCCGAAAACTGGATAAATCAACGATTAAAGAGTATTGAAATTCGAAAAGAACTTACTGATGAATGGAAAAGCAAAGGCTTGAAAGAAGGACAACAATTTGCCACTTTAACCGATATTATTTCGAAATCGTGGTCGGGAAAAACCACGAAAGAATATAAAATCTTAAAAGGTTTAAAAAAAGAAAATCTTCGAGATAATATGACAAATACTGAATTAATATTGAATATGTTAGCCGAAGCATCTACCAAAGATATTTCGCAAGCAATTAATCCTGAAAGTTTTGAAGAAAGCAAAAAAGTAGCAAAACAAGGTGGCAATGTTGCCAAAGTCGCTATGAAAGAATTGGAGGCAAAAACTGGCAAAAAAGTAGTTTCATCGTTGAATGTTAAAACAATTACCCAAAAAATCATTGAATTATAATTAATAAACATCCAAATTTAAAAAATTAAAATATGAAACTAATCACCCGACTTTTAGTAACCGCAGCCATCGTAATGCTAATTCCTTATATAATATCTGGTGTAAGCGTTGACGGCGTTTTAACCAGCATTAAAGTAGCCGTAGTTTTAAGTTTACTCAACATATTTGTAAAACCAATTTTAGTGTTTTTTACCTTTCCAATCACTTTATTTACACTTGGCTTATTTTTATTGGTAATCAATGCTTTAATTATTATGTTGTGTGATCATTTTCTTAACGGATTCAAAATAGATACATTTTTAAATGCCTTGCTTTTTAGCATTATTTTATCAATTAGTCAATCAATTGCTTATAAATTTACCGACGAAAAAAAGAATTAATCTAAAATTCAGTTTACCAAATAAAAATCTTGTTTGGGTTGCAAAAATTTTATACTTTTGCAACCCAAATTTAGTATATAAAATCCCACCAAAATGGACATAAAAAGAGTAGCGATTGACGCTGTAAACGAAGTAATAGTAATGACCGTTCCACAAATGGATTATAAAGGTCAAGTTGCAAAACGAATCAACGAAAAAATGCCCTTGGCAACCGTTAAAGGTTTCCGAAAAGGAGCAGTGCCAAAAGATTTGGTTGAAAAACAATACGGAAAAGCGATTAAGCAAGAAGAAGTTAAAAAAGTAGTCGATTTAGCCCTAACTCGTTACATCCAAACCGAAAGATTAAACCTTTTAGGAACACCTTTACCAAAAACAAACGAAGCCTTTTCGTGGAGTAATGAAGAATTGGTTTTTGAGTTTGAAATTGGTTTAGCACCTGAGTTTGAATTGGATTTAGAAGCGAAAAATAACATTGTTAAATACGTAATCGTTGCCGATGAAACCATGTTGAACGGTCAAGTAGCCCGAATTCAAAAACAATACGGAAAAATAATTTCGCAAAATCAAGTAGCAGAAGGAAACGATGTTTCAGGAACTTTTACTAATGAAAAAGCAGGAATTAACAACCGTACCACTATTGATTTAGAAGAATTTGCTGATAAAACAATTGCACAAAATTTTATTGGTAAAAAAGTAGGTGATGTAGTTACCTTGAACACAAAAGGATTATTCATTGACGACCATAAATTAATGGATTATATGAACATTGGTCATGATGACGTCCACAATTTGGATGTAGAAGTAACCTTTACAATCGACGAAGTTGTAGCTCACGAACCAGCCGAATTAAACCAAGAATTGTTTGACAAATTGTTTGGAGAAGGCGTTGTAAATTCTGTTGAGGAGTTAAAAGCAAAAATTAAAGCCGATGCCGAGGCACAATTGTCACAACAAGCCGATCAAAAATTATTGGCAGATGTACAAGACTTTTTAGTAGAAAACACCAAATTTGATTTGCCAAAAGAATTTTTAATTAAATGGTTGCAAACTGCAGGCGAAAAAACATTAACACCAGCTGAAGCCGAAGTAGAATACAACCGGTCTGAAAAAGGATTGCGTTTTCAAATGATTGAAGGCAAAGCGATGTCGCAAAACAACATACCATTAAATTTTGAAGATTTAAAATCGTTCACCGCAAAATCAATTCGCCAACAAATGATGCAATTTGGTCAAATGAATCCATCTGACGAAGAAGTAGAGAAAATTGTAGCCCGAGTTTTATCAAACCAAGATGAAGTGAAACGTATGTCAGAGCAAGTAGTTGCTGAAAAATTATTGCAAGTATTCATCGAAAAAGCCAACCCAACAACAAAAGAAGTCAATTACGATGAATTTGTGAAAGCAATGTATGGCGAATTAGCAGTATAATTTTAATAAAATTTTGTATATTTGAGCGTCAGAAATTCGTATTTTTGACGCTTAATTATTTAATTAAATCTGATTTTTTTTCAGAAGCCAATCCAGCTATCCGTTCCAATTTTTTTTGAAAACTCCTTTTTTTGTTGCTTTAAAAATGTGCTTCCGTTGGTTGCAATTTTTAAACCACAAAAAATAGTCGTTTCCTAAAAAAAATTTCCACTACTATCTGGGCTAAAAAAACAACAATGTTTCAAGGTCAGTAATTAAACCTTTAAACTTTTAACTTTTAAACTTTTTTTAATGAACTACGGAAAAGAATTCAAAAAATTTGCTACAAAACACCAAGGTGTAAACGCAATGTATTATGACAAAATAGTTGGCGCAATGACACCAACCAATATGACACCTTACATCATTGAAGAGCGTCAATTAAATGTATCGCAACTCGACGTTTTTTCGCGATTAATGATGGACAGAATTATCTTTTTGGGCACCGGAATTGACGATCAAATAGCCAACATCGTACAAGCACAACTATTATTTTTAGAAAGTGCTGATGCCACTAAAGACATTCAAATTTACCTAAACTCACCAGGCGGAAGCGTTTATGCAGGTTTAGGAATTTATGACACTATGCAATATATTAAACCCGATGTTGCTACAATTTGCACCGGAATGGCAGCTTCAATGGGAGCTGTTTTGTTGTGTGCTGGAGCCAAAGGTAAACGATCTGCATTACCACATTCACGAGTTATGATTCACCAACCATCTGGCGGAGCACAAGGAGTTGCGACCGATATGGAAATCAACTTGCGTGAAATGTTGAAATTAAAAGACGAATTATATAAAATAATTTCATCACACTCAGGGCAAACATTCGACCGTGTTCACAAAGATTCCGAACGCGATTATTGGATGATAGCCGACGAAGCAAAAGAGTACGGAATGATTGATGAAGTGTTGAGAAGATAAATTTAAGTAATTAGTGATTAGTAAATAGTGAAGAGCTAATTACTAGTCACTTTTCACTAATCACTAAATAATGGCAAAAGAAAAATTAGAATGCTCGTTCTGCGGACGAAAAAAACCCGAAACTAACTTGCTTATTGCAGGTATTGATTCGCACATATGCGACCGCTGTATTGAGCAAGCCCACGGAATTGTTATTGAAGAAACAAAATCAAGCGGTGTTGTAAACAAAAAAGTGTCTGATTTAATTTTGCGAAAGCCAAAAGAAATTCGAGCCTTTTTGGACGAATATGTTATTGGGCAAGATCAAACCAAAAAAGTAATGTCGGTTGCCGTATACAACCATTACAAACGATTGATGCAACAAAAAGATTCCGACGAAGTTGAAATTGAAAAAAGCAACATCATTATGGTGGGCCAAACCGGAACTGGTAAAACATTGGTAGCCAAAACTATCGCTAAAATGTTGGATGTTCCTTTAGCAATTGTTGACGCAACTGTTTTAACCGAAGCAGGTTATGTAGGTGAAGATGTGGAAAGTATTTTAACACGTTTGCTTCAAGCTGCCGATTACGATGTTTCAAAAGCGGAGCGGGGAATTGTTTTTATTGATGAAATTGACAAGATTGCCCGTAAAAGTGATAATCCATCAATAACTCGTGATGTTTCGGGTGAAGGTGTTCAACAAGCACTTTTAAAACTTTTAGAAGGAACAGTTGTAAACGTTCCACCAAAAGGCGGAAGAAAACACCCAGACCAAAAATTTGTTGAAGTTGACACTCAAAATATCTTGTTTATTGCTGGCGGTGCTTTTGACGGAATTGATAGAATAATTTCAAAGCGAATGAACCGTCAAGCCATTGGTTACAGCAATGCTAAAAATGCCGATGCTATTGATAAAGACAATTTGCTACAATATTTAATCCCGAAAGATGTTAAAGATTTTGGGTTAATTCCTGAAATTATTGGACGTTTGCCAGTACTAACTCATATGGATCCGTTGGATAGAGAAACTTTGCGAGCCATTTTAACGCAACCTAAAAATGCGTTAATTAAACAGTATTCGAAATTATTCGATATGGACGGCGTGAAATTTACTATTACTAATGAGGCACTTGATTTTATAGTAGACAAAGCATTAGAATATAAATTAGGTGCTCGTGGATTGCGTTCCTTGTGCGAAGCCATTTTAACCGATGCAATGTATGAATTACCAAGCTCGGATGAAAAAATGTTAGAAATTGATTTGGATTATGCTATGGAAACCTTGAATCGTAATTTATTGAAGCGATTGGAAATAGCATCTTAACCAATATAAAATTAAAAAAAACGTCTTTTTAAGAATAATATTCCTAAAAAGACGTTTTTTTTATCAAAATGAATTGGGAAAAATTGGGTTTTTTTAAACTATTCCCAAATATCATCATAGTCCAATTCTACTTCACAATCTTTATCAATCTTAAAATTGTTAATTTCAACTTGCTTATATAAATTATCAATTAATTGAAAAATTTCAATTGTTTTTTTAGTGTAATCTGCTAAAATATAATATTTTACACCTTGTTCTCTATACAATTCAAATTTTATGTTTCTATCTTTTTTTAAGGAACTTGGCGAAATTACTTCTACAATTAAAACGGGTGGCATTTCTAAAAAATCTGTGTTTGTTTTACCGCAAACAACCATTGTATCTGGTCTAACAACAGTTTCTTCATTAATTTTCCAATCTAATTCTGAAAAAACAGCACAATTGCATCCTAAATTATTTTTTTTTAAGTTTAATTTAATTTGTAATACAAAATTTAACTGCACAGTATTATGATTAGCAGTTGCAGATGGCAAAAATTGCAACGGATACCCATCGATTAATTCCCAATCTTCTTTCCAGTTTTTGTAATCGTTATAGGTATATCTTGGAAAATCGAAACGTGTATTCATTGTTTTTAATTTTAATAAAACAAATTTACAAAAAATAACAAATCAAAAATGCCCTTTTAAGTTAAAACTCAAAAGGGGTTTTTTTAATTGATGAAAACTTTACTTCACCAATCCACCACCAGTTTTTACTTTTTCAGTTTCAATATTCGTGTTTTCTTTGGCTAATTTTAAGTTTCCAAAATTGTAAGTTAATGAAACTCTAAATACTCTTGAATCTTCTTTTTTATAAAAATTAGTATTCAAATTATCGCCAGCAATCAAGGCATCTACTTTATTTACATTGAACACATCAAAAGCGTGTAATCCAATTTTTAACTTTTTGTTTAAAAAATCACGATTTAAGGAAATGTCAAATTGTTGAATTGGTTCGTTAATTTTATAAATTTGCCAAGTTCCGCGTTGTAGAAATGAATAATTAAAAGTCGATTTAATTCCTAAAGGTAACAAAATTTGCGCTTGTGCCGAATAGTTAGCAATGGGTTTGCTTTCGAACGGAAATTGAAATCCTTTAATATCCGATTTTGCATAAAAAATATTTAAAAAAATATAGTTCATTTTATCCATATCTTGCATTCGTTTATTAAACTCGTCTTTGCCTTTAAAAAAATAATCTAATGGAATAGGAAACGAGAAATAAGCACTCAATGTGTTAAATCGTTCAAACTGTTGCGAAGTTTGATTACTAATAATTTGTCCATTGGCAGGAGCATTAAAAACAAATAAATTATTGTCTTTTGATGCTACATAATTCACTCCTAAATTGACAAATTGAAAAGCAGAAATTTTAAATTCATAATTGTCATTAAACGTAGGTTTCAAAAACGGATTTCCTTGTGAAGTATTGTATTGATCAAATCCTGCGTTATTGTTTGGGTCTAAATTATCATAACTAGGTTGGTTTATTTTTTTAGAATAAGAAACGGAGACATTGATATCATTCGTAAATTCATAAATAGCACTTACATTAGGAAAAAAATTGGTGTTTCTAAACTTTATAGGTTCTGAGAGCGTATTTGTAACTCGTTTAATAGTATAATCTTCAAAACGTAAACCCGCTGTAATACTGAATTTTTTAATTTTCTTTCTAGCTTCTGCATAAAAAGCTAAATTGTCTTCGTTGTAATCAAATGTTATTGTTCTAACTGTTCCATTTGAATTATAAACACCTGAATTATCTACTTTTATAGTGTTATATTTTGCACCAGTACTTAATGAAAAACCAAGTTTTTTAAAAGGAATTTCAAAATCAAATTTCAAATAATTACTGTTTAATTTAAAATTTCCCGAACCATTATTTTCATTATTATTGTTGTCAAACGAGTTTGTAATTGGTTTTTTATCGAAAAAATTGCTAAAAGCCACAACATCCAAAGTGCGACCGATAGTGTCTAACTTTGTTTTAAATTGTAAACTCAATTCGTGGTTATTATTTTTATTTTTGTTTCCACCACTGTTAGCATAATTAATTCCATTTCCAGTAGATGTTGCATCAAAATCGTTTCTATCATTGGCGTAATTTCCGTTGTAATTAAACAATAAATTTGATTTTGAAGTCAATTTATAATTTGTTCCAACACGAAAATATAAATTACGATTGGTAGCAAAGGTGAAATTTTTATCAGTCAGTTTCACAATTGGATTTGCCGCTGTAAACGTTTTGTCATTTATAGATAAAGTTTCCGAATCGATATAATTGTAACCAAGCATAGTTTGCCAACTTAAGTTTTTTTCTTTACCATTAAGTAAAATTTGCGGGCTTGGTTTTTGATATTTATTAAAATTGTAATTTATATTAAAGCTGGCGTTGATTCCTTTCATACGTTTTGTACTGGTGACGATATTAATCACTGATCCACTTGCATTAGCATCATACGAAGCCCCTGGGTTATAAATAAGCTCTACCTTTTCAATTGCTGCAGCAGGTAATGAATTCAAATAATTTTGTAAATCATTACCCGATAGTGAACTTGGTGAACCATCAATATAAATTTTCACTCCCTTTCCGTTAAGCGATAAACCACCAGTTGGAGCAGTAATTACTCCTGGAATTCGTTTCACGGCATCCATACTGCTACCGCTGTTTAGCATAGCATTGTCTTTAATGTTAATCGTTGTTTTGTCTGATTCTACTTTAATGTATTGACGTCTTTTTCCGTAAACGGTAACTTCATCAAGTGTATTTAGTTTTGGTTTTTTAATAGTGTCAGAAATTGAAGTTGGATTTTCTGACTTGGGATTTTCTTGTGCCTTCGAGTTTAAAAACGCAAAAATAGCGAAAGTGAAAAGTATTTTTTTCATTTGATTGATTTTTTCTGCCATTAAAGACAGGTTCTGATTAGGAAATTAATTGATGATAAAATTATAGTATGCCACAAGTTGATTCGCTTCAAATGATAATTTGAGACCTTGTTTTAAATAAGACTTTTTTTAGTGAAAAATGTTACAAAAGAAATTATATATTTTTTGAAGGCTTTTTATAATTAACAATTACAACTCCTGAAATGATTATAAAAGTAGCATAAATCATTTTATCGGTTACCACTTCGTCTAAAACTAACCACCCTAAAAACAAAGCAACCACAACATTTACATACGATAAAACTGAAACTTTTGTTGAAGGTAATTGAGAAATCAAGTAACTATAAGCAACATAACCCACCACTGATCCAAAAACTGCTAAATACAAAACAGCAAAACTACTTCGGATTGAAAAAGTTTCGAAATTAATAGTTGGAGATTGTACATATTGAATTGCGAGCAAAATAAAACCTGCCATTATCATTTGAACCGAAACGCTTAAAAGCATATTTGCAGGATTTCGAAGTCCTTTTTTGGTAATAACTGTTCCAATTGCCCACATTAAAACTGCGGTTAAAATGGCAAAAATCCCCAATCGATACTCAGGATTTAGCAAATCGGAAAGACTATTTTGATAAATTAAAAAAATACCGCACATTCCAAGTACAATGCCTAAAGTAGTTTTTAAAGATAATTTTTCGTTGCCTAAACTTAAGTTTAGAACTAAAACAAAAAATGGCGATAAAGTAGATATTAATGATGCTAATCCGCTAGAAATATATTTTTCGGCAAAAGTGGTTAGTCCATTTGCCAAAACAATCATCATTATAGCTAAAATTAAGGCACGAAACAATTGCGTTTTAGTCATCATTTCAATTTTGCCTCGGTAAAACAAATACAGCAAAATTAAAGTTCCAGAAAGTAAATTACGAATTCCTGCAACAAAAAAAGGTGGTATCGTTTCAATTGCAATTCGGATTCCTAAAAAAGTAGTTCCCCAAAAAAAAGCGACACAAAAAAGAGCAATGTAGAGTTTGGTTTTCAACTGATTAATGTTTTTTTTTATTGAATTAATCAATAGAAATATTGTGATTTATTGTATAGAAATGTGAATAAAAGTCTTTGTTATTTTCAATCTTATAGACTTTTGAAGTATGTTTGTTTATAGCACATTTATAATATCCTATAATTTTTGAATTTGGACAAATATGATTATAATCTTCAATTAGATGAATTAATTTAAAAACATCAAATTCAAAATCGTTAACAATTTTAATATTCCAACGTTCAATTAATTGTTCTAAGATTAAATCGTAAAATCTTAACGATTTATAAGACCAGATTGCCTTCATATTTAAGATTTGAAGGAAAAAATTTTCTTTCTTGAACGTTCTTTTGCCTTTTCATTATAAACAACTCTTCCTGGGTTTATATCGTCAACTCCTTCTTGAATATGATTTTTATCGGCTTCAAATAAATCATCATACCAATCCAATTCGTCATCAACACTAACAAAATCGATACTTTTCATTAATCCTAAAAAGAAAGAATATTTATCGTCCTCAATGTTTACGGTCAACTGTCTCATTTAACAAAGTTATAAAATATAGTTTAAACGATTAATTTATTTTTAATAAAGTTATTTTCATTTTTCAACTCTAAATTAACACATCTTTTTCCAGATAAACCACCGCAAGCTCTTCGAGAACAGGATACGATTAAAATTAATGCCACTAAAATTGTTACTCTTACTTTCATACTTTTATAGTTTATAATTCATATTCAATAATTTTTCTAAGTAATCACGGCAATTAGACAACCTTGGAATTTTGTGTTGACCACCTAATTTATTGTTTTCTTTCAACCAATCATAAAATAAATTTTTACGAGCAACATTAACTTTTAATTCATTCAAAGTCATATTGTTGTATCGTTTTGCTTCGTAATCAGAGTTCAAACTTTGAATAGTTTCATCAAGTTTTTTTTGAAAAATTTCAATGTTTTCAGGATATTTTTTAAACTCAATTATCCATTCGTGCGCCCCTTTTTTATTCCCATTCATAAAAATTGGTGCTACTGAATAATCAATAACTTCACAATTCAAAATCACACAGGTTTTAGCAATGGCAACATCAGTATTTTCAACCATTAATTCTTCTCCAAAAACATTTATATGATGCTTTGTACGCCCAGAAACTCGAATTCGATAGGGTTTTAGACTTGTAAAACGAATGGTGTCACCAATTAAGTATCGCCATAATCCTGAATTGGTCGTGATTACAACAGCGTAATTTTTAAATAAATCTACTTCCGATAATGGAATTGCCTTTTCAGTTGAAGTTCCAAAAATATCCATTGGAATGAATTCATAAAAAATACCATAATCCAACATTAACAATAAATCGTTAGAATAATTCAAATCTTGAATTGCAAAAAAACCTTCCGAAGCGTTGTAAATTTCATAATATTTAAAATCTTTTCTTGGTAGGATATTTTGATATTGTTCTCGATAAGGTTCAAAATTTACGCCTCCGTGAAAATAGACTTCTAAATTAGGCCATAAATCGAATAAATTTTTATTTTCAGTTTCTTCTAAAATCCTATTTAATAGCACTAAAATCCAAGATGGTACACCAGCAAAACTTGTGACATTTTCTGAAATAGTTTCTTTAATAATAGCTGGAAGTTTAATTTCCCAATCGCTTATCAATGATATTTTATGGCTTGGTGTACTACTAAACTCTGCCCACATTGGCATATTTTCAATTAAAATTGCTGATAAGTCGCCTGAACAAGAAGTGTTACTTTCGTGAATTTGAGAACTTCCACCTAATCGCAAACTTTTACCAATAAACATTTCCGAATCAGGATTGTTATTTAAGTATAAACACAATAAATCTTTGCTTCCTTTATAATGACAATTCTCTAAAGCTTCTGCACTTACAGGAATGAATTTACTTTTAGCATTTGTTGTACCACTCGATTTAGCAAACCATTTTATAGGAGTATTCCAAAACACATTTTGCTCTCCTTTTCGAGTGCGCTCAATTAATGGTTCTAATTCTTCATAAGAAGAAATTGGTACTTTTTCTGTAAAATTTTTATACGAATTAATACCTTCAAAATCATATTTTTTTCCAATTTCTGTGCCTTGAGCCGAACGAAGTAAATTCATCAACAATTCTTCTTGCACTTCATTTGGATATTTTAAAAATAACTCCATCTGATGAATACGTTGTTTTAAAAACCAAGTAGCAAAAGTGTTTAAAATTGGAAATGGCATTTTTTTGATTTAGGTTTTTTGATTTACAATTTAGGAATAGTAACTTTACGCTAAAATAGTTAAAAATCTGAAATCTAAAATCTAAAATCTAAAATAAATGACTTACGAAGGCGTTCTAACCAAAATGCAAACCGAATTTGGTAATCCAATTCAGTATTATTTAGTATTTGAAAATAGTTTTTTACATATGAATCAATTGCTAAATAAATCGTTAGAAATTAATTTTATTGGATATCAATGTTTGAATTGTAATAAAAAGAAAAAAATTTTTCGTCAAGGATTTTGCTATGATTGTTTTACAAGTTCCGCATCGGCAGGCGATTGGATAATGAAACCCGAACTAAGTACCGCTCATTTAGAAATTGAAGACCGTGATTTAGTATATGAAAAAAAAGTACAATTACAACCTCATATAGTATATTTAGCACTATCAAGCGAGGTTAAAGTTGGTGTTACTAGAAACACACAAGTTCCCACCCGATGGATTGACCAAGGAGCTAGCCAAGCAATTGCTGTAGTTGAAGTACCAAATAGATATTTGGCAGGAATTACAGAAGTGGCTTTGAAAAATTTCTATGCAGACAAAACCAACTGGCAAAAAATGTTAAAAAATGATTTTGAACCTATTGATTTAATTGCCGAACGTAAAAAGACAGAGCTTTTAATTCCGTCAGAAGTGCAAGAGTATTTTTATTCAACCGAAGAGAAATTATATGAAATGTATTTTCCAGTTTTGGAATATCCAAAAAAAGTAAATAGTTTAAACTTAGACAAAGCACCTAATTATGCTGGGAAATTAATTGGAATTAAAGGGCAATATTTACTGTTTGAAGACGGAACGGTTTTTAATGTTCGCACTTTTGAAGGGTATATTGTGAAATTAAATCTTTACTATTAAGCAAAAACGTTATTTATTAGAACAAACCTTGTTGAATGTTCAATTTAATTTTACCTAAATGTTTATAGGCCAATTCTGTTACTTCACGCCCACGCGGTGTACGCATAATAAATCCTTGTTGGATTAAAAAGGGTTCATAAACTTCTTCAATTGTTTCTGCACTTTCGGATACCGCTGTTGCTAAAGTTGAGAGCCCTACTGGACCACCTTTAAACTTATCAATTATTGTATTTAAAATTTTATTATCCATTTCATCTAAACCGTATGCATCAACATTTAGTGCTTTTAGAGAAAATTGTGCAATTTCAATATCAATTTTTCCATTACCTTTTATTTGAGCAAAATCACGAACGCGACGTAAAAGAGCATTGGCAATTCTAGGTGTACCTCTACTCCTACCCGCAATTTCAATTGCAGCCTCCATTGAAATTGGCATTTTTAAAATAGAAGAACTTCTTTGTACAATAGTGGTTAAAAGTTCGGTATTGTAGTATTGTAATCGGCTTTGAATACCAAATCTTGCTCGCATTGGTGCAGTTAACAGTCCTGAACGTGTTGTTGCACCAACCAAAGTAAATGGGTTAAGATTTAATTGAACAGTACGCGCATTAGGTCCAGATTCAATCATTATATCGATTTTGAAATCTTCCATTGCGGAATATAAATATTCTTCAACAATAGGACTTAAACGATGAATTTCGTCTATAAATAAAACATCTCGCTCGTCTAACCCTGTAAGTAAACCAGCCAAATCTCCAGGTTTGTCTAAAACAGGTCCTGATGTTATTTTTATTCCAACATTTAATTCATTGGCTAAAATATTGGCCAAAGTAGTTTTGCCTAATCCAGGTGGCCCGTGAAATAGTGTATGGTCTAATGCTTCATCTCGTAAGTTTGCAGCTTGAACAAAAACTTTTAGATTTTCTAAAACTTGGTCTTGACCAGCAAAATCGTCAAAAGATAGAGGACGTAATTTTTTTTCTACATCTAATTCTTCTGGATTATAATTGGCACTTGTTGGGTCTAAATGTTCGTTCATTTTACAAATATAAGCAAAGTTGATTGCATTAAAAAAAGGTATTAATTATTTTTACTTTGCTTGAGAGAAAGAAGTGAAAACCACATAATCTTAATAGAAAGATAATGAAAACCTGACAAATAGTTCTAACGGATTGCCTGAAGCGTGACGCAACAAAGGAACTGGTAGGGTCGCGTCCTAATTGAAAAAAGCCTCTTGAAAATTTTCAAAAGGCTTTAGTTATTATTTTAATGATGCAAAACTTCTTCGCCTGCCATCATTGGTACATTTTGAGGTACAAAATCATCTTCGTGACCTGGTTTACTGTAGTCGTAAGGCCAACGGTGTACTTCAGGAATAGCACCTTCCCAGTTTCCGTGAATATGTTTAATTGGTGCCGTCCATTCTAATGTATTTGATTTCCAAGGATTTTGAACGGTACGTTTTCCGTAAAAAATACTGCTGAAAAAATTGTATAAAAACACTAATTGGAACGCACCGCCAAACAAGGCAAACATTGTAATTACAACATTAACATTTTGTAAATCGTCAAATAATGGAAAGTTAGTATTTGTATAATAACGACGCGGTAAACCAGCCATTCCTATAAAGTGCATTGGGAAGAAAACTCCGTAAGCACATATTGCGGTTACCCAAAAGTGAATGTATCCTAAATTTTTATTCATCATTCTACCGTACATTTTTGGAAACCAATGGTATATTCCTGCAAACATACCATAAAGAGCTGAGATTCCCATTACTAAATGGAAGTGAGCAACTACAAAATAAGTATCGTGAACGTTAATATCCAAAGTAGAATCTCCTAAAATGATTCCTGTTAAACCACCTGTAATAAATGTTGAAACTAAACCAATAGAAAACAACATTGCAGGATTTAATTGCAAATTACCTTTCCATAAAGTGGTAATATAATTAAATGCTTTTACGGCCGATGGAATTGCAATTAATAAAGTTGTAAAGGTAAATACCGAACCAAGAAAAGGATTCATACCTGAAATAAACATGTGGTGACCCCAAACGATTGTTGATAAAAAAGCAATTGCCAAAATTGACATAATCATCGCTCGGTAACCAAAAATTGGTTTACGCGAATTAGTTGCAATTACTTCAGAAGTAATTCCTAAGGCAGGCAACAAAATAATATACACTTCTGGGTGACCTAAAAACCAAAATAAGTGTTCAAATAATACTGGGGAACCTCCTTGATAATTCAATACTTCACCAGCGATATAAATATCAGAAAGGAAGAATGAAGTGCCAAAACTCCTATCCATAATTAACAACAACGCAGCTGATAATAATACTGGAAATGAAATAACACCAATTACAGCTGTAATAAAGAATGCCCAAATAGTTAATGGCATTCTTGTCATTGACATTCCTTTCGTTCGTAAGTTAATTACAGTAACAATATAATTCAATGAACCCATCAACGATGAGGCTATGAATATTGCCATTGATACCAACCAAAGTGTCATACCGAGGCCAGAACCCGAGACTGCTTGAGGCAATGCACTTAATGGAGGATAAATCGTCCAACCACCATTTGCAGGACCTGTTTCAATAAATAATGAAGATACCATTATACAACTAGAGGTAAAGAACAACCAATACGATAACATATTCATAAACCCTGATGCCATATCTCGTGCACCCAATTGAAGCGGTATCAATAAATTACTAAACGTACCGCTCAAGGCAGCGGTTAGTACAAAGAACACCATTATAGTTCCGTGTATTGTGATTAATGATAAATAAGTTTCATTAGTCATTACTCCTCCTGGAGCGTGTTTTTCACCCAAAAAGAAACTAAAAATTTTAAATGATTGCTCTGGCCAAGCCAATTGCATTCTAAAAAGTAAAGACATACCTACTCCAAGAACTCCCATAATAATACCTGTTAAAAGGTATTGTTTGGCAATCATTTTGTGGTCAATACTAAAGATGTATTTTGTTATAAAAGTATCTTTGTGATGGTGTTCGTGATGATCATCTATGTGATTATCGTGTGCGTGAATAACTTGTGCTTGACTCATAATACTATTATTTTAAGATTATTTAACTTCATTTTTGGCAACTACCGTAGTATCAGGCTTTGCCATTAATGAATCTTTTTTAACAACATTTGAAGTAGCATCTGTTTTTGAAGCAGCATCCGCAAGGGCAGCAGTTTTTACAGCAGCAACTAATTTTTCTTTGGAAGCAATCCATTTTTTGTAATCCGATGGTGTGTCAACTACAATTTTCATTTGCATATTGTAGTGTGAAGCGCCACATATTTTATTACATAATAATAAGAAATTGAATTCATAAGGATCTAAAGCGGTTTGTCCAGCTGCAACTAAATCTTTACTTTTTTCATTTCTAATTTTATTTATATTATCTACTTTCTCAACCATTTCTGGCGTCTCTCTCATATCGTCTGTAGTGATAATTGGAGTAAATGCAAACTGAGTAACCATTCCAGGTACCGCATTCATTTGTGCTCTAAAATGTGGCATATACATTGAATGCAAAACATCTTGTGAACGAATTTTGAAAACTACTTTTTTACCTTTTGGCAAATGCAACTCGTCTGTAACAATATCATCTTGAGCATTTGGATCAGATAAATCGACCCCTAAAACATTTACCCCTTCAATATATCTAACGTTGGCTTTACCTAAGACATTGTCTTTACCGGAATACCTAACAGTCCATTTAAACTGTTGAGCATACACTTCAACCACCATTATATCCTTATCGTCTTTATCAACAAACATAATGTCGTTCCAAGCATACAAACCATAAAAAATTAAAACTGCTAATACAACAGCTGGAATAGAACTCCAAATAAATTCTAACTTATTATTATCAGCAAAATAAGTAGCTACGTTTCCTTTTTTGCCTCGATATTTGAATGCAAAATAATGTAATAATGCTTGAGTAATAGTTTGCACCACAAAAATCATTGCCATAGAAATAATCATCAGTCTGTCAACTTCTTTACCGTGAGCAGACGCAGAATTACTAACTAGTGGAAAATCTCCACAATAAATAAAAGAAAGTATAGTAACTAAATAAATGATGCCTAAAAACACAAACATCATATAACCGTTTGTTTTATTATCTTTATCTGTTGCTACTGGTGACTTGTCGTCATCAGTTTTGCGTGATTGTGTTAAATGAAAAATTTTAGTTAATTGCCAAATAGCAACTGTTAACAAAACTAAAACAAGAAATATCAATAAACCTGTCATTTGTTTTTTTTTAAATATTAATAATGAAAATGTTTACTTTCTTCAATCAAAGGATTTCGTTTGGCAAGCAATGGAACTTTAGTCAAAGCTGTAAAGACAACGAAAATAAATAAACCTAGAAAAAATAAAACGGAAGCAATTTCTGAAATTCCAATAAACCAATTCTCACCTACGGAGGATGGCATAATCATATTGAAAAAATCAATATAATGTCCACAAAGTATAATTACTCCAGCACCAGCAACAATTGGAAATACTCGTTTGAAATCAGTATTGATTAAAACTAATAGTGGGAACACAAAGTTCATAACAACGGCTCCAAAAAACGGAAGTTTGTAAACATTGATTCGAGTTACATAATAAGTAACTTCTTCTGGAATATTAGAATACCAAATCAACATAAACTGTGAAAACCATAAGTAAGTCCAAAAAACACTGAAACCAAACATGAATTTAGACAAATCATGAATATGACTTGTATTTACGTATTCTAAATAACCTTTTGATTTTAAATACATCGTAGTCATTGAAATAACAGTAATAGCACTTACAAAAAAGCTAGCAAAAACATACCAACCAAATAAAGTACTTGACCAGTGTGGATCAATTGACATAATCCAATCCCATGACATGATTGATTCTGTTACAATAAAGAAAACTAAAAATCCAGCAGATAACTTAAAATTCTTTTTGTAATTGTCATTATTGTCAGACTCGTCTTGGGCCAAACAATTTTTACGTGAAAAATAACGGTATAAATTCCAACCAATTAAAAATATAGCAGCGCGGATAATCCAAAAAGGAAAATTTAAGTAACCAGCTTTACCAGTTATAATTTCATCAAAGTTTGCACTTTTAGGATCGGTAACACCTTCGTTCAACCAAGGAAATAGGTGATTAACATGCATTCCGCAAAGTATTAGAATCACAAAGAAAATAATAGAACCAATTGGTAGATAAGCCGTAATACCTTGCATAACTCTAAACAATATTGGTGACCAACCTGCTTGTGCAACTTGTTGAATAGCATAAAACGCCAAGACACCTAGAGAAATTAACATAAAAAAGATACAAGCTATGTATAAAGCAGCCCAAGGTTTATTTTGTAATTGATTTAAAACGTGAGCTAAATGATTTTGATGTTCCTTTTCTTCCATTAATTTTTCTGATACCTCAGATTTTGCATCTTTATCAACGGTTTCTTTGGCAATGGCAACATCAGTTCTAGTAATTTCAGAAGCATTTGAAGATACTAAAGAATCCTTTACAACATTATTAATTTCGGTGACAACAGCTTTAGTTTCTTTAGCTTCTTTTTCAGAAACCTTTTCAACTTTAGTTACTACTTTGTTATGACCATCAAATTTATTTTCAATATCAACCGTTATTTCACTCTTTGATTCTTGGTGCACACCTTCATGATGTTCAGAAGCAAGAATTTTTTCAACGTCTTGAATAGTTTTGGGTGCAGTTAAAAAGCCATATCCTATCCCTAAGATTCCAAGAATCATTAAGATAAACGAAAGCATTTTTAATTTACTTGAGAATGTGTACATATTTTTATGAATCTGTTTGTTCTACAATTTTATAGTTCGCCTTTTAATTTCATAACATACGCGGCAACTTGCCAACGTTCTGTTTGATCTAACTGATTGGAATAGGCTCCCATTGAATTAATTCCGTAATTTAATACATGATTAATACTTCCTTCTGTAATTACTCTGTCAGCATAACTGGGTACTCCTAGGATTTTTTCTTGTGTTACTAGCCAACCTTTTCCGTTACCTTTATTTCCGTGACAAATTCCACAATAAATCTCAAATAACTCTTGCCCTTTAACATAATCAACCGAAGCGGGGTCTAAAGGTGATTTAGAATTTAATTTAGCTGCTTCATATCCTTCGTTAGAATTTGGAAATTCATAACGTGTAGCTCCTCTTTTTAAAGAACCTGCAGGAGGTAATTGACCTTCTTTACCTTTAATCCCATTTGGAGATTTAAAAGCAGAGGATTCCGAATAAGTTTCATAAGCAACTGACTCATACATATTTGGAAAATACTGATAATTAGGCGACTTGCTATTTTTACAAGAAACAATAGAAAGAAATAAACCCAAAACGAATGTTATTTTTAAAATATTCTTCATAACTTATTCTTCCTTTTCAATTACTTTAACTTCAACGGCTCCGGTAGTTTGCAAAAACGAAACTAATGATTCTTCATTATTGTTTACGGCAACTTCCATTAAAAAATGATCGTCTGTAGTTCGAACATCTGGATTTTCAGCTTTTTTAAATGGCCATAATCTACTTCTCATATAAAAAGTAATAACCATTAAGTGAGCGGCAAAAAATACGGTCATTTCAAACATAATTGGCACAAAAGCAGGCATGTTTTGAATATAACTCATACTTGGCTTTCCGCCTATATCTTGTGGCCAATCTTGAATCATAATAAAATTCATCATTACTGTTGCCACGGTAATCCCGATACAACCATAAATAAACGAACAAATTGCTATTCGAGTAGGTGCCAAACCCATTGCTTTATCCAATCCGTGAACTGGAAATGGGCAAAAAATTTCTTCAATATGATGATGTGCTGAACGGGTTTTTTTAACCGCATCCATTAAAACATCGTCATCGTTGTATAATGCGTAAACTACTTTGTTACTCATGATGTGATTCTTTATTTTCTGCTCTTAATTTAATATATTTTTCTCCTGTTGCTTTCAAAATTGTTTTTACCTCTGCTTGAGCTATTACTGGGAATGTTCTAGCATATAACAAAAATAATACAAAGAAAAAACCAATTGTGCCGATAAAAATTCCAATATCTACAAATGTCGGTGAGAACATTGTCCATGAAGAAGGCAAATAATCTCTGTGTAACGAGGTTACAATAATTACGAATCGCTCGAACCACATTCCAATATTTACTACTATCGAAATTATAAATGAGAACATTATACTAGTTCTCAATTTTTTAGACCACATAAATTGAGGTGAAAATACGTTACAAGTCATCATAGACCAATATGCCCACCAATATGGTCCTGTTGCTCTATTTAAAAAGGCATATTGTTCGTATTCTACTCCTGAATACCAAGCAATGAACAATTCAGTTATGTAGGCAACACCAACAATAGAACCTGTAATCATAATTACTATGTTCATCAATTCAATGTGTTGTAGAGTAATATAGGCTTCTAAGTTAGACACTTTTCTCATAATAATAAGTAAAGTATTTACCATTGCAAAGCCTGAGAAAACTGCTCCTGCTACAAAGTAAGGAGGGAAAATAGTAGTATGCCATCCAGGAATTACCGAAGTAGCAAAGTCCATAGATACAATGGTGTGTACCGACAGTACAAGTGGAGTAGCTAATCCAGCTAAAACAAGAGATACTTCTTCAAAACGCTGCCAATCTTTGGCTCTACCACTCCATCCAAAACTTAAGATAGAATAAATTTGTTTGGTAAATGGAGTCACGGCTCTATCTCTAAGCATTGCAAAATCGGGCAATAAACCAGTCCACCAAAAAACCAATGATACTGAAAGATACGTTGATATTGCAAATACATCCCAAAGTAAAGGTGAGTTGAAATTTACCCAAAGTGAACCAAATTGATTTGGAATAGGAAGTACCCAATACGCTAGCCAAGGACGACCCATGTGAATAATTGGAAATAAACCAGCTTGAATTACTGAGAAAATTGTCATAGCCTCGGCAGAGCGGTTAATTGCCATTCTCCATCGTTGACGGAAAAGCAAAAGTACCGCAGAAATTAAAGTCCCAGCGTGACCAATACCAACCCACCAAACAAAGTTGGTAATATCCCAAGCCCAACCAACGGTTTTATTTAGTCCCCAAGAACCAATTCCAGTAGAGATGGTATAAATAATACAACTTAACCCCCAAATAAATGCGGCAAGTGCTATTGAAAAAACAGTCCACCATTGTTTATTTGCTCTTCCTTCAACAGGCGCGGCAACATCAACGGTTATATCGTGATAACTTTTATCACCTATAACTAATGGTTTTCTAATGGATGAATCGTAATGATGAGACGACATATTTTTATTTTAGATTTTGATTTTAGATAATAGATATTATGATTTATTATCTTATAACTAATAACTTTTGAATTATGTATTTCTAACTTTAACGTGATAAAAAACGTTTGGTTTAGTACCTACGTGCTCCAACAGATGGTACATTCTATCACTTTTAGCTAACTCGGTAATTTTTGCTTCCTTGTCATTCACATCGCCAAAGACCATTGCATTTGTTGAACAAGCACTAGAACAAGCCGTTTGGAAATCGCCATCTTTAGGGTAATAACCTTCACGTTTTGCAGTTAAAATAGTCAATTGTGTTTTTTGAATACACATAGAGCATTTTTCCATAACCCCACGAGAACGAACATTCACATCCGGATTGATTACCATACGACCTAAATCGTCGTTCATAAAATAATCAAATTCAGAGTTTTTGTTGTACAAGAACCAGTTGAAACGACGCACCTTGTACGGACAGTTATTGGCACAATAACGAGTACCTACACATCTGTTATATGCCATGTGATTTTGACCTTGACGGGAATGTGAAGTTGCAGCCACTGGGCATACCGTTTCACACGGAGCGTGATTACAATGTTGACACATAACTGGTTGAAAAACAACTTGAGGGTTTTGAGCCGGAACTTCCATTTCTAAAAATCCGCCTAATGAACCTTTATCACCAGTTAATCCGTCAAAATTTTCTTTACGTTCACTGTCGTCAATAAAAGTTTCTTCTGATGAGTAATATCTGTCAATACGCAACCAGTGCATATCTCTACTTCTTCTAATTTCTGCTTTTCCAACAACAGGAACGTTATTTTCGGCGTGACAAGCAATAACGCAAGCACCACAGCCTGTACAAGCATTCAAGTCGATTGATAAATTGAAATGATGCCCAACTGAACGGTCAAACGATTCCCATAAATCCACTTTAACAGCTTCTACTTCTTTGTGATCCAACGAAACCATTGGTTGTTTGTTCCATTCTGAAGCGGGGATATCTGATGCAAATATTTCTAAGGTAGTTTCTTTAACAATATCGCCACGACCCATTAGGGTTTTTTGCCCTTGAACGCAAGCAAACTCGTGGTCATCAACATCTGCTTTGGTAACTTTAACCGATTGAATGTTATTGAAATTATTATATAGAGCGTAAGCGTTTAAACCTACTTGCATTTCTTCTTTTAAAGATGCTTTTCTTCCGTAACCCAGTGCCAAACCAATTGTACCAACTGCTTGGCCTGGTTGCACAATTACTGGAACATTTTCTAGTTTTACTCCGTTTACTTCTAAATTAGCTACGCTACCGTTCAAACCTCCGTTTGCAACGATTTCGTTCATAAACTCTAATTTTTTGGCATCAACAGCTGAAACTGTAATATAATTGTCCCAAGAAACTCTAGTAATTGGATCAGGGAATTCTTGTAACCAAGGATTTCCTGCTTGTTGACCATCACCTAAACCCGTTTTGGTATACAAAACTAATTCAAAATCATTAGTTGGTTTAGTTTTTGCTAAAGCAGCTGCTGCACTTGCATAATCAGCTGTTCCTCCTGCAATAACAGAAGTACCGTAAACAAAAATACCATCGTGAAGTACTTTGTTCCAAGTAGTTGCCGCTAAAATAGAAGCAGAACTTGAACGAATGAAATCGACATAAGAACCTACAACTCCATTTAAAGTCATTAAAACTTCTTGAAATTGTTTGGTATTGAATAAAGGACGGATTAAAGGTTGGGTAATTGAATAACTTCCTTTTACTAAAATATTATCGTTCCAAGCCTCTAAATAATGAGGAACTGGAGCAGCAATAGTAGTCAATTCAGCAGTTTCATCTTCTTTTAAAGAAAAAGCTACCGAAGTTTTTACTTTTTTTAATCCAGAAACAAATGCACTAGAATTTGCTAAAGTGTAAACAGGATTTACACCACTCATTAAAAGAGTGTGCACATTACCAGCATTCATATCCTTAACTAATTGAGTTACACTTTCATTTGAACCTTTTCGAATTAGACGTGTTCCAGCAGTTAATAAAGCTTCACTTCCTAAAACTTGATTGATTGCAATTACTAGTAATTGTGCATTTTTATCTTGAATACCCGAGACTAGTAACCCTTTGCTTCCTGCACTTTTTAACTGTTGTGCCGCTTTGGTTACATTAACTTCGTCTTCTTTAGATAAAGTTGTAGCTATTGAACTTCCAGTAACTATATTGAATATTTTAACTAACGCTTGTTTTTGAGCATATGAATTCATTGGAATTCGCTTGTCAGCGGCTGCTCCAGATAATGTCATATTGGCTTCAAATTGAATATGTTTGGTCATTTTTCCTTGATTAGGAACTTTAACTTTAGCATAACCCGTATCGAATCCGCCACCTTGCCAGTCTCCTAAAAAGTCAGCATCAACGCTAACAATGACAGCACTTGCTTTTGAAAAATCATAATCAACTAAACCTCTTTCACCATAAACTGTTTGAAAAGCATCTAATGAGGCCGACTCAGAAACAGCGTCATAAATAATATGTTTTGAATTTGGATTTTTTGAAATAAAATCAGCAATTAACAATTCGGTTGATGGACTTGCTAAAGTACTTGTGAGTAAAACTACTTGTTTACCAGAAGTCTTTGCCTCGGTTAAACTTGATTTTAATTTTGTATCTACCTCACTCCAAGAAACATTTTTTGCTGCAATTTTTGGCGATTTGATTCGCATATTATCATACAGAGATAATATAGATGCGTGAACTCTTGCGTTTGCATTGAATTTAGCTCCCGCTTCTTTGTTATTTTCAATCTTGATAGGACGACCTTCACGAGATTTAACCAATAAGTTAGCAAAATCATAACCGTCGAACATTGTTGTAGCATAAAAATCAGAAACTCCTGGAATAATTGATTCTGGTTGCACTACATAAGGTATGGATTTGTGCACTGGACCTTCACAAGCCGCCAATGAAGCCGCCGCAGTTGTAAATCCAACATACTTTAAAAAATCACGTCGTGTTGTTAACGAAGAAGATAGCGAATCTTTATCGGAAAGGAAATCCTCTGTAGGAATTTGCTCGACGAATTCGTTATTTCTTAACGCAGCAACAATAGAACTATTTTCGTTTAGCTCTTCAACACTTTTCCAGTATTTTTTGTTTGATGACATTGAATATAAATATTTACTTCTTAATTAATTATTTAATTTATGCGTTTAATAAGCCAATAGTTTTCTGTAAAATAATATACTTCAAAAAAGAACCTATTAAACTTATTTAGTAATGGCATTTACCACATTCTAAACCTCCCATTTGAGCGGCTGTTAACTTGTCAACACCATATTTTTTTGAAAGCTCGGCGTGAATCTTATCGTAGTAGGCATTACCTTCCATTTTAACTTCTGTAACACGGTGACAATTAATACACCAACCCATAGTTAAAGGAGCAAATTGCTTTTGAATTTCGTAGGTTTGGACAGGTCCGTGACATTTTTGACATTCAATTTTTGCAACAGCAACGTGTTGTGAGTGATTGAAATAAACAAAATCAGGTAAATTATGAATACGAACCCATTTTACTGGTTGCGTAACACCTGAATATTTTTGAGTTGCAGGATCCCAGCCCACTGCTTTGTATAATTTTTTAATTTGAGCATCATAGAATGCTTTAGAGTATTCTGGTGTGGCTGTTGTATCTGAAACTTCAGCAATTTGTTTGTGGCAATTCATACATACATTTAATGAAGGAATACCTGCGTGTTTTGAAACTCTTGCAGATGAGTGACAGTATTTACACTCAATTTTGTTACTTCCAGCATGAATTCGGTGTGAATAGTGAATTGGTTGAATCGGAGAATAATCTTGGTCAACTCCCACTTGCATTAAAAACCCATACACAAAATAAGCACTTGCCAGTAATAAAAATATAGCGGTTACTAATAATAAGAATTGATTTTTTACAAATGCTCGAGGTATATTAAGGTAATCAATTTTTTCTCGTTCTGCAATTTCTAAACCGTTTGCTAATGCTACTTTATTCAGTATTTTGTTAACTAAAAATAACATTACTAATAAAATTCCCATTACAAGCACTAATGCTCCCAATACTAAATTATTTGAAGTTCCTCCTGTTTCTGAAGAAACTGAGTTTCCATCACCTGGACCAGGTACAGGTACCGGAGCAGGAGCTACTTCTTTCGGAGTATCAGTATAAGCAATAATATTATCAATATCACCAGTTGATAACTGAGGAAACGCAGTCATTAAAGTTGGCTTATATTCTTCCCAAAGTTTATTTGCATCAGCATCACCAGATTTTATTAACGCCTGGCTGTTGTGAATCCATTTGTACAACCACTCTTTATCGTGTTTTGCACTTACGCCTCGCAACATTGGACCAGTCATTTTCGCATCTAACTTATGACAAGCTGCACAATTGGCATTAAATAATTCTTTTCCTTTGGTAGCGTCTCCTGCGCCTGCTGCTGCCACAACTGGAGATGCTGCTGCTGATGCCGCGCTTGCAGTTGCCTTAACTGGCGGCGGTGCAACTTCAGTTTGAGCGAATGAAAAGGTGAATAAAAATAGTATTGCAACAATACTAACTACTGATTTTCTGGAAATTCTATAATGGTTACCCACGTTTTTCATAGTATAATGTAATTATCTTCTACTTAATTGGATTATAAACTCCTTATAAATAAAGGAATTATTTTAAAATCCTGGACAAAAATACGATATAGAAACTATTCCTAAAAACGTATTTGGTGGTTAATTATTAATTTATAGTCATTCTAAATAAAATAATTCAATTATTGTATTTTTGTTTATGACCTATTATATTATATTTGCATTAAAACCAAATTGTTATGAAAAAACCAACTGTCAATAATCTGTTAAAAGCCTTGTTTATTACTGTATTATTGTCAATGTTAAATCGTACGTACTCTCAAAGTACAACAGTAGTGCAAGACCCCAAATTCGAACAATTGTTAAACGAAAAGCGAAAATATAATTCAGGAATTTTACAAACTAACACCTATAAAATTCAAATTTTTAGCGGTGCAAGTGAAGAATCAAAAAACAATTTAATAGTATTCAAGAAAGAGTTCAAAAATTTTGATAGCACCATTATATTTAACACTCCAAACTATAAAGTTATTGTTG
Organism: Flavobacteriales bacterium; assembly: GCA_038204955.1. Taxonomy (GTDB): domain Bacteria; phylum Bacteroidota; class Bacteroidia; order Flavobacteriales; family Flavobacteriaceae; genus Flavobacterium. The sequence goes on along the minus strand of JBBRCJ010000011.1, from coordinate 21,797 downwards.
GCAATTTCAAAACACGGATTGAATCTGAAAAAAATATTAATTTAATTAGAAAGAAGTATCCAAACGCTATTTTAATAAAGCCTACTAAATAAATTGTGTTCCAATTTTATATTTTGTAAAAGGATTGGTAATAAGTTCTAAATAGATATTATCTAGTTTAAAGTTTTCATTTTAAATTTTATAAAAATAAAAAGTTACTATTATTACGGAAGAATTAAAAATATTTCGAAAAAAGCTTTAAACGGAATGTTTTTTAAATGCTAAAATCCCGATGAATCGGGATTTTAGCATTTATGGCAAACAATTATTTTAATTTTTTCTTAACCTCAACTTGCTGAAACGCTTCGATTATATCTAGTGCTTCAATTTCATTGAAACCTTTCAACTGAATACCACAATCGTACCCTTTTGAAACATCTTTAACATCATCCTTAAATCGTTTTAAAGCTGTTAACTCTCCAGTAAAAATAACTACTCCTTCACGAATTAAACGCACTTTTGAGTTACGGAATATCTTACCGTCAGTAACCATACAACCTGCAATAGAGCCTACTTTAGATATTTTGAATATTTCACGAATTTCAGCTGTACCCGTAATTTCTTCTTTCACTTCTGGTGACAACATACCTTCCATTGCATCCTTCAAATCATCAATAGCATCGTAAATAATAGAATAATTACGGATATCAATTTCTTCTTTATCTGCTAATTGACGTGCATTTCCAGCAGGACGCACATTAAATCCGATAATAATCGCATCCGATGCAGAAGCCAACATAACATCAGTTTCGGTAATTGCTCCCACCCCTTTGTGAATAATATTAATTTGTATTTCTTCAGTAGATAATTTAGAAAATGAGTTAGAAAGTGCCTCAACGGAACCATCAACGTCACCTTTCAAGATAATGTTCAACTCTTTGAATTGTCCCAATGCAATACGACGACCAATTTCAGCTAAAGTGATATGACGTTGAGTTCTTACAGATTGCTCACGCATTAATTGCGCACGTTTTGATGCAATTTGTTTTGCTTCACGCTCGTCTGCAAAAACATTAAACTTATCACCAGCAGTTGAAGCTCCGTCTAGTCCTAAAATAGACACTGGCATTGAAGGTCCTGCTTCCAAAACTGTGTTTCCACGTTCGTCTTGCATTGCTTTAATTTTACCGTGGTTTTTACCCGCTAAAACGTAGTCTCCAATTTTTAAAGTACCAGATTGTACTAGTATCGTTGAAACATATCCACGACCTTTATCTAACTGTGCTTCTACTACAGTACCAACGGCTGGTTTGTCTGCGTTAGCTTTTAGGTCTAATATTTCGGCTTCAAGCAAAACTTTTTCAAGTAATTCTTTTACCCCTGTACCCAATTTAGCTGAAATATCGTGAGATTGATATTTTCCACCCCAATCTTCCACCAATAAATTCATGGAAGCTAAACGTTCTTTAATTTTTTCAGGATTCGCACCTTGTTTATCAACCTTATTAATGGCAAAAATCATTGGTACATTTGCCGCTTGAGCGTGACTAATTGCCTCTTTTGTTTGTGGCATAATTTCGTCATCGGCAGCAATTACAATAATTGCAATATCAGTAACTTGAGCGCCACGAGCACGCATTGCTGTAAAGGCTTCGTGACCAGGTGTATCTAGAAATGTAATTTTTTGACCTCCATCCAAAGTAACTCCGTAAGCTCCAATATGTTGAGTAATTCCTCCAGATTCTCCAGCAATTACGTTTTCTTTTCTTATATAATCAAGAAGTGATGTTTTACCGTGATCCACGTGACCCATAACGGTAACAATTGGCGCACGAGGTGTTAAATCTTCTTCTTTATCTTCAATAATCTCAATATTATCTTCAATATCAGTGGTAATAAATTCCACTTCATAGCCAAACTCATCAGCAACAATTGTTAAAGTCTCCGCATCCAAACGTTGGTTCATAGTAACCATTATGCCTAATGACATACAAGTTCCGATTACTTTAGTAATGGGCACATCCATCATAGTTGCAACTTCACCAACTGTTACAAATTCAGTAACTTTAATGGTTTTGCTTCCTTCATCAATGGCGCGTTGTTCATCGTCTGATCGTTGACGGTGAGTGTCTCTTTTATCTCTACGATATTTCGCAGCTTTAGATTTAGAACCTTTTCCTTGCAAACGTTCTAAAGTTTCTTTGATTTGGTTTTTAACTTCCTCTTCAGTAGGCTCAACTTTTTGGGCAATTGCTGGTCTTGCTCCTCGTTGAAACCCTCCAGTTCCTGGCTTATTTGGACCAAATTTATTTGCTCCATTACCGCCAGTTCCTTGTGGTCGAACACCTCCAACTCCTTGAGTTCCCGGTTTAGTTTCACCAGGTTTTGGTGGAATTCTTTTACGTTTGTTTTTATTTAGGTCGTTGGCTTTACTTCCAACATTTATTTTTGGAGCTTCAATTTTCTTTTTGGGTTTATTGAATTGTGTTAAATCAATTACTTGACCAGTTAGAGTTGCTCCCGATAATTTTTGATATTGTGTAGTGAACTCTTCAGCAGTTGCCTCTGAATCTGGAACAACTACATCAGCTTTTTTAATTTCTACTTTATTCACTGCAACAACTTCTACTGGTTTTTTAAATGCAGGTTTGTCATTTTTAACGACTGGTTTTTCTACATTTACAATAGTTTCAGTTTTAGGCTTAGTTTCAACAGCTTTTACTTCTAATGGTTTTTCAGTAGTAATTTTTTCAATTGGTTTTTCAATAACAGTTTTTGCTTTTGGATTCAAATCAATTGTACCCACCTGTTTTGGGCCTGTTACAATTGCTTTGGCTTTGATAACCTCTTGACGCTGGCGCTCTTCGTCGTCTTGACGTTTTTTATCTTCTACTTCCTTTTCACGTTCAACACGAAGGGCTTCTTTTTCCTTTTTAATTTCTTCTCCAACTCCTTTGGAAGCTTCTTTATTACCCTTGTCGCCAGCAAATTGATTTTGTAGGATATTAAATTCGCTATCAGAAATTTTGGCATTCGGATTTGACTCTACGACAATTCCTTTATCTTTTAGATAATCTACCGCTCTTTCTAACGAAATATTTAATTCCCTTAAAACCTTGTTTATTCTAATTACTCTTTCTTCAGACATAAAATCTTTTTATATAATCTCTTGTTGTATTGTATTGCTTTTTTGAAAATGAGTTATTCTTCAAACTCATCTTTCAAGATATTCATAACTTCTTGTATTGTTTCTTCTTCTAAATCGGTTCTTCTTGCTAAATCGGCAACATCTTGTTTCAAGATGCTTCTGGCAGTATCCAAACCAATTTTGGCAAATTCAGCAATAACCCATTCTTCAATAACATCCGTAAATTCACTTAATTCAACATCATCTTCTTCTACAGGTGAACCTTCACGAATAACATCTAATTCATAACCAGTTAATTGACCTGCTAGTTTAATATTTTGACCACCACGACCTATTGCTTTTGAAACTTCATCTAATTTCAAAAATACCTCGGCACGCTTATTGACTTCATCAATTTTTACTGATGAAACTTTTGCAGGACTTAATGCTCTTGTTATTAACAAAGAGGCATTTGTTGTGAAATTTATTACATCAATATTTTCGTTTCCTAACTCGCGTACAATTCCGTGAATTCGTGATCCTTTCATACCAACACAAGCACCAACTGGATCAATTCTATCATCATAAGAATCAACGGCAACTTTAGCTTTATCACCAGGAATACGAACTACCTTTTTAATCATAATTAATCCGTCGGCAACCTCTGGAATTTCTTGCTCGAATAATTTTTCAAGAAAAATTTCCGAAGTCCGTGACATCACAATTTGAGGTTTATTGCCTTTTAACTCCACACTTTCAATAATTCCTTTAACATTATCGCCTTTACGGAAAAAGTCTGAAGGGATTTGTTTTTCTTTAGGAAGTATAATTTCATTTCCATCATCATCAACTAAAATCACTACTCTTGGTCTCACGTGATGCACTTCTGCACTATAAATTTCGCCAACAATGTCTTTAAATTGTTTATATAAGTTGGTGTTATCGTGTTCGTGAATTTTAGAAATCAAATTTTGACGCAAAGCTAAAATTGCTCTACGCCCTAAGTCAATTAACTTGACCTCTTCCGAAACTTCTTCACCAATTTCAAAATCTGACTCAATTTTACGAGCATCTGTTAAGGTAATTTCTAAATGATCTAAATCAAGATCATCATCAGCAACGATTACTCTTCTTTGCCAAATTTCCATATCCCCTTTATCCGGATTAATGATGATATCAAAATTATCATCAGATCCGTATTTTTTCTTTAATGCATTTCTAAACACATCTTCCAAAATCGCCATAAGCGTTACTCTATCAATAAGTTTATCGTCTTTAAACTCTGAGAACGAGTCGATTAATGCAATATTTTCCATTATTCTATATTAATTAAAATTTACTGTAACAACTGCTTCTTTTATTTCTGTAAAAGGAATTTCTTGTCGTTTATGAACAGTTTCTTTCCCCTTACCAATTTTTTTAGGCTCGCGAGCCAACCAAGACAAAATTATAAAATTTTCGGTAACTTGAATCAATTCTGCCTCAATTGTTTGATTTAATGTTTTTACTATCAGGGTTCTACCCACATTTTTTTGATACTGACGGTGCAATTTTAAAACAGAACCAACACCAACTGATGCTACTTCTAGAGAAAAATCTTGCTCTTCTCTATCTAAATTGTTTTCTATTGATCGACTAATATCAATGCAATCTTGAAGAATTACTCCTGTATCACCATCAATTAAAACTGTGATTTTATTGGAATCTGAAATTAATAAATCGATTAAAAAAACACTAGGTTTATCAACCAACGCTTGATTTATTAACTCTAAAACTTGCTCTTTAAACGTCATAACTTATAAAAAGAGGCACGCAGTGCGTGCCTCATTATCCGTGATTAAAAAATAACGATGCAAATGTAAGGTTTTTTTATAATTAAAAAAAATATTATGCTTTGATATTTTTTCGTAACTTTATATCATAATCAAAAATAATCTATTAACGCTAAAAATGTTATTTATGAAAAAAATTTTAATTCCAACCGATTTTTCAAAACACGCCGAATATGCTTTGAAAGTTGCCGCACAAATTGCTCGAAAAAATGGTGGTGAAATTATTTTGCTACACATGCTTGAATTGCCTCATCAAGGTAGCGATGCTGTTGGATCGGGTCACGATATTCCTGAAATTATGTTTTTTAAAAATGCAGCAATGCAGCGTTTAGAAGATTTAATGGATGAACCGTATTTAGATGGTTTAAAAGTCTCTGAAATAGTTCAATTTGAATTAGCCTTTGATGGTATTTTAAAAATAAGTAAATTAAATAATATTGATTTAATTGTAATGGGTTCTCATGGTGCCAATGGATTTAAAGAAATGTTCATAGGCTCAAATGCGGAAAAAGTAGTTCGCAACTCAGAGGTACCTGTTTTAATAATTAAGCAAGAAGATGATGATTTTAATGTAAAAGATTTTGTATTCGCTTCTGATTTTTCTGATGAAATCAAAAAACCATTTGCAAAAGTGGTTGAATTTGCCAATAAATTTGATGCTACTTTACATTTGGTTACCATCAATACTCCAAATAATTTTAGATCTACCGCAACCTCCGAAAAAACAATGAAAAATTTTATGCAAAATTTTGATATAAAAAAACACCAATTACATATCTATAACGAAAATAATGTAGAAAAAGGTATTTTGAGATTTGCAAAAAGTATCAACGCTGATTTAATTGGAATGAGTACCCACGGAAGAAAAGGCTTGTCGCATTTTTTTAATGGAAGTATTAGCGAAGATTTAGTTAATCATGCGCATCGCCCTGTAGTTACTTTTAAAATATAAAGTTTAAATGAATATCAACAAAAAATCCTCTCAAAATTATGAGAGGATTTTTTTGTTGGTCTACTAGGACTCGAACCTAGAAAGACTGCACCAAAAACAGTTGTGTTACCATTACACCATAGACCAATAAGTGCTTCAATGCGGGTGCAAATTTAATACATATTTTAATTTAAGCAAATAAAAAGCCACTTTTTAATTAATTATTTTTTCATCTTTTATTTTTTTAATGCTAAAGTATCAATTAATAAAGGGTTTATAAAAAATAAGTTATCTCCTTTTTTAGAATTTTTTGTTAACAGCAACCCATTTTCACAAAAAAATAGTTTCTTTGCAAGTAATTAAAAAAACTAAATATACAGCATTATATATGATACCATTTAATTACAAAAAGTGGAACACCATTTTAGGTTGGTCGGCCTTTGGAGTTGCTTTACTAACTTATATTTTAACGGTTGAACCTACAATGAGTTTTTGGGATTGTGGCGAATACATTGCAACGGCAACAAAATTGCAGGTTGGGCATCCGCCTGGAGCACCATTGTTTCAAATGATTGGTGCATTTTTGTCGCTATTTGCCATTAGTAAAACTAAAATTGCTTTAATGGTCAATATGATTTCGGTACTATCAAGTGCCTTTACCATATTGTTTTTGTTTTGGTCGTCCACAATGATTTTAAAAAAAGTAGTTGGTTCGTATTCTGAATTGAATAAAGACAATGAAATTGCCGTTTTAGGAAGTGCTTTTGTTGGCTCATTAGCATTTTGTTTTTCAGATACTTTTTGGTTTAATGCCGTTGAAGCCGAAGTTTATGCAATGGCAACTTTTATGATAGCCTTGCTTTTTTGGCTTGGTTTGCGTTGGGAAGCCGATATGGACAAACCCAAAGGAAATCGTTGGTTGTTGTTAATCAGTTTGGTTGTTGGATTATCGTTTGGTGTGCATTTTATGGCTTTGTTAACCATTCCTTCTATAGGTTTTTTATACTTTTTTAAAAAATATGAAAAAGTTACGGCTAAAAATTTCATTATTGCCAACTTGGTTGTTGTAGCGGTTTTGTTTTTTGTATTCAAATTCTTAATTCCTTACGTGATTATTTTTGTTGGAACTACCGAAATTTATTTGGTAAACAACTTCGGGTTGCCTTTTAATTCAGGAACAATTGTGGCTTGCGCTTTAATAATTGGTTTGTTTTATTTCGGATTGTCGTACACAAAAAAGAAAGGGTTGACCCAATTTAATACTATAATTTTAGCCAATTTATTCGTATTAGTCGGATTTTCAAATTGGTTGATGTTACCTATTCGGTCAAATTCAAGCATCGTAATTAACGAAAACAAACCATCAAACGCTGCCGATGTTTTGGATTATTACAATAGAGAGCAGTACGGTTCAAATCCGTTGCTTTTTGGGCCACAATATACCGATGAGTTTGCGGGTTTAGATGAAGCCAATCCTTATTTAGATGGCGTTCCGAATTACGAAAAAGACGATGCATCAGGAAAATATATTATTGTAAACAATTTTAAAAATTCCAAACAAAATACAGACGATAAACACAAAAGTTTTTTACCAAGAATGTGGAACACGCAACGAATTGACAACTACATTAATTTAACCGATGTTCCCAAATTTACTGTGAAAGACGAGTACGCCGATACTAAAGAATTAACCGATATTGTTGCTGAATTCCGTCAAGCATTTGCCACTAAAAAAATTGATAAAGACGGTTACGTTGAATTTTTAAAATCATATGGTGATTATTTGAACGTAGAAAAACCAAGTACTTGGCAAAATATTTCGTTTATGTTTGAATACCAATTTGGATATATGTATGGTCGGTATTTATTGTGGAATTTCGTAGGAAAACAAAACGACAACCAAGGAAAATACGACAACCAAGACGGTAATTGGTTGAGTGGAATAGGCTTTATTGACCAACTTCATTTGGGCACTCAAGATAATTTACCATCGGACGCAAAAAATAATAAAGGACGAAATACGTATTTTTTTCTGCCGTTTTTATTGGGACTAATCGGATTAATGTATCACGCTCAACGCAATTTAAAAAGTTTTTATGTCGTTTTAGCCTTGTTTTTATTTACCGGAATTGCATTAAAAATTTATTTAAATGAAAGTCCTTTTGAAGTTCGTGAGCGGGATTATGCCGTAGTAGGTTCGTTTTATATTTTTGCAATGTGGATAGGTTTTGGCGTTTATGCCATTTATGAAATGCTTCGCGATAAAGTTAGTGGCAACATTGCGGGTCCAGTGGTTATTGGAGCGAGTTTGTTGGCTGCACCAATATTGATGGCATCTCAAAACTGGGACGATCACGATCGTTCGGATAGATATACAGCCTTGTCGAGTGCCAAATCGTACTTGGATTCGTGCGAACCAAATGCAATTTTATACACTATTGGCGATAATGACACGTTTCCGTTGTGGTATGCGCAAGAAGTTGAGGGTTATCGAACCGATGTAAAAGTGTGTTGTACCAGTTTGTTAATGACCGATTGGTACATTGACCAGATGAAAAATAAAACGTATGATGCCGCTGGATTGCCTATTTCATTTACACACAAGCAATATGTTGATGGTACTCGTGACGGTATAATTTTGAAAAAACAAACCGAGAATCGCTGGGAATTAAAAGATTTTTTAAGGTTTGCAAAAGTAGAAGACACGGTAGCGCAAATTGAAATGCAAAACGGACAACGATTGAATTATTTGCCAACAAGCAAAGTTCGTTTTACAGTTGATAAAAATGCGGTAATTGCCAATAAAGCTGTCAACCCGAAATACAACGATTCCATAGTTCCGTTTATGGATATTGACATTAAAGGTGGAGCTTTGTATAAAAACCGTTTAATAATGTTGGATATTATGGCAAACAACAACTGGAAACGCCCGACTTATTTTTCAGGAGGAAGTTTTGCCGATGATGATTATTTATGGATGAAAGATTATTTGCAATTGGACGGTTGTGTTTATAAATTGGTTCCGATAAAAACTAAATTCGATGAAGAAAAAAGTTTGGATATGGGACAAGTTGATTCGGACAGAATGTACAATATTGTAACCAAATGGGATTGGGGCAATGGGGAAAGTGGCAAAATTTATCACGACCCAGAAACCCGACGAAACGGAATTACTTACAGAACCAATATGGCTCGTTTAATGGAGCAGTTAATTAACGAAGGTAAAAAAGACAAAGCTAAAAAAATAATCGACTTGGCAATGGCAAAAGTTCCGTTTGAATATTACACGTATTACGCTACGGTTGACCCATTTGTAGAAGGCTATTACGAATTGGGCGAAACCCAAAAAGCACGTAATTTATTGACCAAATTAATGGATAAATATAAAGAAGAATTGCGCTATTTTGCAGGAATGACAACATCAGAAAAGTACTTTTTAGCCTCGGACATTCAAACCGATTTGTACCGATTTAAAAATTTAATTACCATAATGAAAACGGCAAAAGACAAAGAATTTTACGATAAAAATAAAGTAGAGTTTTTTAAATATGCAAAGCGATTTGATGGGTTTGGTAGTGATTTGTAGTATTTTTGAGAGGTTTTTTTTTAAACTTGTAGGTTAAAAATTTAAGATTAAGAAGATTTGAAATTTTATCGCTTCAAATATTTAGATATGTGTGATTATAACAAAACGCATAGTGGAAAACACAAATAAATCAAAAAAAAGAAAACGTAAACAAAATTATTATACATTTGTACTATGTTAGTTACTAGAAAAGACATATTATTTTTAGGTAATTTATCAACAACTACAGAATTAGTCGCTGTTGATACTATTCCGAATGCTTTTGTAAAAGATTTTAAATTATACTTTTTTGGTAAAACTTTTATGAAAAAGGATGATTTACTTTTTGCATATCCACACGATATTAAAATATGGGTTCGGTTTATGTTTAATAAGTATAATGGATAAATTCAATGCTTCCTAATTACTTATTAAGATTTAATGAGGCACTTTTATTATTTCAAGTTAAATTTCCAAGGTTACAGTGGAGTGAAAACTTTAGTCTTTCATTAATAAATGACTATTCATTTTACTCAGCCAAGGTTGAAGACCCAAAACTTCAATATGGCGATACAATTCGATTTCTAAATAATGAAACTGTAAGAGGAATTAATTTTAACTCTTTAATGAGTGTTTCTGAACATCAAAGCGTATTAAAAAAAGTTTTAGACAATTTATATAATTTTGAACTTACGGAAGAATTTATAAAAAGTATTCACAGAAGTTTAATGGATAATCCATTGACGTGGGAAACTGAATTTAGACCTGAATTAGTTGGGAATTATAGAAATATACCAACTGTTGGTTCAAGAGAACCTTTTTTTGAAAACAAAGAATATGCACCTCATTATAATTTAGACGTAATAATGGCATCTTATGTTGATATGTTTAATTCAAGAATGGATTGTATTAATAATCAAAATGCCGAAGAACACTTACTTACAAGAATTGCCTATTTTCATAATAAATTTCTGAATGAAATTCATCCATTTGCAGACGGAAATGGCAGGGTTTGTAGAATAATTATAGGTGCATTATTAATGAGAAATAACTGTCCACCAATTTTCCCTGAAATTACAACAACAGAAGAACAAATAGAATACATAAGTACTATTGTAGAATGTGAACAAAATAAAAGTGATGCTTTTTTAGTAGCGTATTTTGCAAAAGGAATGACTAAATATTTGTTGAAAAGAATAAATGAAAAAGAATAACTCCAATCATCAAAGTCTCTGCTCTTCAAAGTCTCCCGACTTTGAAAAATCTATTCTAAAGCCAATTTATACGAAATCCAATAGTTAATATAAAATAAAAATGCGTTGGATAAAAACAAACTATCTACTAAAAAAAATATTCTCAAATCAAGTTTGGGACATACCAAATAACGATAAAAAAGTATATTTAACTTTTGATGATGGACCAACGCCCGAAATAACCAACTGGGTTTTATCTGAATTAAAAAAATACAACGCCAATGCCACTTTTTTTTGCATTGGTGACAACATTCGTAAATACCCAGAAATTTTTGAGCAACTAGTTTCCGAAAATCATTCCATTGGTAACCATACTTTTAATCATTTAAACGGTTGGAAAACAAAAAATTCAGAATATTTAAACAATTTCGATTTATGCGAAATAGAAATGTACAAACTGAAAACTGAAAACCGCAAACTATTTCGTCCGCCTTATGGCAAAATCAAACCTTCGCAAAGCAAGTTGTTACGAAAATTGGGTTACAAAATAATTATGTGGGATGTAATTAGTTATGATTTTGACAAAACCATATCAAAAGAGCAATGCTTGCAAAATGTGCTAAAAAATGTAAAATCGGGCAGTATAATTGCTTTTCACGATAGCGTAAAAGCGTTTGCAAACTTGGAATATGTTTTACCCAAAACCTTACAGTTTTTACTTGAAAATGGATTTACTTGTAAGGCAATTTAAACCTTAAGCCTGCTCCTGAACAATAGAAATCAATGAATTGGCATCCATTTCACCTGATTGTCTCCAAACCATTTGACCATCTTTATAAATCATTAAAGTAGGCAACCCTTTAATTCGCAAGGCATCGGTTAACTCTTGGTTTTTATCAACATCAATCTTTATCACTTTAGCTTTGTCTCCAAGTGCTGCAGCAACATCTCGAATTACTGGATCCATTGCTACTGAGGCTTCGTTCCAATCGGTATAAAAATCAATTAAAACTGGTACTCGTGCGCTTATTAATTCTCCGAATTTTGACATAAATTCAAAAATATTTAATTTATAGTAGTTTGAATGAAATCAATTCATTTATACAAATGTAGCATTTTTAACTAATTACGCTACAATTTTACCTTTTTTTAATGTAATAACAGTTATTTCCGGCATAATGCCCACTCTTCCTGGAAAAGCATGGTATCCAAAACCTCGATTTACATAAATATATTTCTTAGCATTTTCATACAAACCAGCCGATTGCTTGTAAACAATTTGTGCTAAATTCCATTTTATCCAACCCGGAATCTCAATTCCAAACTGCATTCCGTGCGTGTGACCTGATAAAGTTAGGTGAAAATGTTTTGGATGATGTTTCACTTCTAGTTCCCAATGGCTTGGATCGTGGCTCATTAAAATTTTAAAATCCGATTTTTGCAAATTTTCAGATGCCTTATTTAAATCGCCAGCTTGCTTGAAACCTTTTCCCCAATTTTCAACACCAACAATAGCAATTTCATCATTTCCTTTTTTAAGTTTGATGTTTTCGTTTAATAATAATTTAAAATTTATGTTGCCATATAAATTTTTAATTTCTTGAAAATTTTTCTCTTTAGCACCTTTCGGATGGGAATCCCAATCTAAATATTCACCATAATCGTGATTTCCTAAAACTGAATATTTACCGAATTCATAGTTTTTAATTTTCTTAAAAGTTTCAATCCACGGGTGCATTTCTTCAGCAACATTATTAACAATATCGCCTGTAAATAAAATCAAATCGGCTTCTTGCTCATTAATTAAATCTATGGCATAATTAATTTTAGCTGGATTGTCAAAGCTACCCGAATGGACATCAGATATTTGAGTAATTTTAAATCCGTCAAAATTAATAGGCAAATCGTCAAAAAATAAGGTTTGATGAATTACTTTGTAGTTGTATCGCCCAACAAAAACTCCATAAAGCATTCCTAAAAAAGGCACTGCTGCAATACCTAAACCTATTTGACTAACAAATTTGCGCCGTGACGCAAAAAAACTATCATTCTCTTGGGTGGAACTAAGTTTATTAAAAACGCCTGCGAAAACTCTAAAAATATCTTCGCTAAACATTGTAAAAGTCAACACCATTTTGGGAACTAAAAAAACCAATAATACACCAACGGTATACATATTTCCTATGGTTTGCCCTTTAGACCTGTCAAACTGAAAAAAACCATACAGTACGATTAAAATCCAAATAAAACTAAAAATTTTGTAGCCATTTAAAAGTAATTTCGATTTAAAAAGCGTTTTAATTGCTTGATAACCATAAAATTCAAAGAAAACTAATACAGCTAAAAGTACCAAAAGGAAAGTTATTCGGGGAAACATTATTTTTTTAACAAAAGTAAAAAGGAATCTTAAATGTAGTGCTTAAATTTTAGTTAATGTTTTACGTTAAATTTGAATTGAAAGTATTATTTTTGAGCAAAAATTCATACTTTGAAAAAGATTGTTTGCCTTTTAGTTTTCTTAATTTCTATAACTTGTTTTTCACAAGAAATTTATAGCTTTAAAAGCGGTGGAAGAGTATTTAATTCTAAAAATGAAAAAATTTCTCCTAACGAGGTGAGAAATTTATTAGTAAACAATCAACCAGCTTTAGAATTGTATGAAATTGGTAGAAACAAAAAAAATTTTGGTAATATTTTATTAATAGTTGGTTCAGGATGTATTGTTGGGGATTTAGCACTAGGACTAACTAAAGATAAAGTATACCCAACTACCCTAACTTATATTGGAATTCCATCGCTAGTTCTTGCCATTCCAATAAAAATAGGTTTTTCCAAAAAAATAAAAAAAGCAGTTGAAATGCTAAACGAAGATAATTCAAAACCAAAAACTACTTCAATTGAAGCAACATCAATTATTGCAAATGCAAATGGTGTTGGGGTTTCAATTACATTTTAATAAAAAATTATGTCAACTCAAAAACGCTTATACCTTCTTGATGCCTACGCTTTAATATTTCGTGGTTATTTTGCTTTTATAAAAAACCCTCGAATCAACTCCAAAGGAATGGATACATCGGCCATTATGGGATTTATGAATGCTTTAATGGATGTTATAAAACGTGAAAAGCCTGATCATTTGGCGGTTGCATTTGATAAAGGCGGAAGTACTTACAGATACGAAATGTATCAAGAATACAAAGCCCATCGTGATGAAACGCCTGAAGCCATAAAAATTGCTGTGCCTTACATTCAAGAATTATTAAAGGCAATGCATATTCCAATAATTGAAGTTGCTGGCTTTGAAGCCGATGATTTAATAGGAACCATCGCAAAGCAGGCCGAAAAAGAGAATTATAAGGTTTTTATGGTTACTCCCGATAAGGATTTTGCGCAGTTGGTTTCCGAAAATATTTTTATGTACAAGCCAGCACGAATGGGCAACGACATAGAAATTTGGGGAATTCCAGAAGTGTTGGCTAAATTTGAAATTGAACGTCCTGAACAAGTTATTGATTTTCTAGCAATGATGGGCGATGCTGCCGATAATATTCCAGGATTACCGGGAGTTGGTGAGAAAACAGCAAAAAAATTCTTAGCAGAATACGGTTCAATAGAAAATTTGTTGGCCAACACGCATCAATTAAAAGGTGCACTAAAAGATAAAATTGAAGCCAACAAAGAAAAAGGAATTTTATCTAAAAAACTAGCAACCATATTATTGGATTGTCCAGTAACATTTAACGAAGTCGATTACGAGTTATCTACGCCAGATATTGAAAAAACAGATGCGCTGTTTCAAGAATTGGAGTTTCGTCAGATGAAGGCGCAGTTTGATAAACTTTACAATTCCAATGTCAATGACAACCTCAATGGCAATAGTAACGAGGAAATAAAAACTAAAAAAACTCCTTCCAAAAAAACCAACGACGAGCAATTCGATTTATTTGGGTTTTCTGATGGAGAAGATTTAATCGAAAATTCAAATTCGCATTATACTACACTCGAAAACACCGAACATTTCTATCAAATAATCCAAGGTGATTTGCCTGTTAAATTATTGATTCAGAATTTAATGAAACAAAAATCGGTTTGTTTTGACACCGAAACTACTGGGCTTGATGCTTTGAATTCCGAATTGGTAGGAATGTCGTTTGCATTCGAGAAAGGAAAAGCATTTTACGTTCCGTTTCCGGAAAATCAAGAGGAAGCGAAGGTTTTAGCGCAAAAATTCAATATGTTTTTTGAAAACGAATCCGTTGAAAAAATTGGTCAAAACATTAAATACGATTTGAAAATTTTAGCCAATTACGGAGTTGTTGTAAAAGGAAAATTATTCGATACAATGATTGCGCATTATTTAATAAATCCAGATATGCGTCATAATATGGATGTTTTGAGTGAAACTTATTTGAAATATTCTCCAAAATCAATCACCGATTTAATTGGTAAAAAAGGAAAAGGACAACAATCAATGCGTGATATTTCTTTAGAAGATATTAAAGAGTATGCCGCTGAGGATGCTGATGTAACCTATCAATTGATGGATATTTTTAGTCCAATTTTAGACAAAGCTGAAACCAAAAAATTATTTGAAGACATTGAAATTCCGTTAATTCCAGTTTTGGCAGCAATGGAAAGTGAGGGAATTAATTTGGATGTTCCATTTTTGAAAGCAATGTCGGTTGAAATGGCTAAAGAGAGTGATGCTTTGGAACAAAAAATATACGAAACCGCTGGCGAAAAGTTCAATTTAGCTTCGCCAAAACAATTAGGTGCTATTTTATTTGATAAATTAAAAATTGGTGGAGTAAAACAAAAAAAAACCAAAACAGGTCAGTATGCAACAGGTGAAGAAATTTTATCGTATTTAGCCAATGACAATCCGATTGTTAAAGACATTCAAGATTGGCGTCAAATGGTAAAATTACAAAGCACCTACATTGATGCTTTACCAAACCAAGTAGATAAAAAAACCGGTCGCGTTCATACCGATTATATGCAAACCGTAGCAGCAACTGGTCGATTGAGTTCCACCAACCCGAACTTGCAAAACATTCCTATACGTACAGAAAAAGGTCGGTTAATAAGAAAAGCATTTATTGCTCGTGATGAAAATTATACTTTACTTTCTGCCGATTATTCTCAAATAGAATTGCGAATTATTGCCGCAGTTTCGGGCGAAGAAAATATGATAAAAGCCTTTCAAAACAATGAAGATATTCATAAAAGTACCGCCGCAAAAGTATTCAATGTTCCGTTAAATGAAGTTACTAAAGAACAACGTAGCAATGCTAAAACCGTGAATTTCGGGATAATATATGGTGTTTCTGCTTTTGGGTTGAGTAATCAAACATCGCTCTCTCGAAAAGAAAGTGCCGAATTGATTGATGCCTATTATGCGACCTATCCAAAATTGAAGGCGTATATGAGCGAACAAGTTGATTTTGCTCGTGAAAATGGTTATGTACAAACGGTTTTAGGTCGAAGACGGTATTTAAAAGATATCAATTCAGCCAACGGAATGGTACGAAGCGGTGCCGAACGAAATGCGGTTAATGCCCCAATTCAAGGCTCGGCTGCCGATATTATCAAAATTGCAATGATTAATATTCATAAAAAGTTATCTGAAAAAGATGCCAATGGCATGGCTTGGAAATCGAAAATGTTATTGCAAGTACACGATGAATTGGTTTTTGATGTGCATAATTCCGAATTAGAAAAAATTCAGCCGATGATTAAACATGAAATGGAAAACGCCTTTAAAATGGATGTTCCGTTAGAAGTGGAAATTGGATTGGGGAAAAACTGGTTGGAAGCACATTGAGAAATTTTAGATTTTAGAGTTCCGATTTTAGATTTTCGTTCTAATAAACATACAATAAATTGAAAAAAAATCCATTACTTAAAATTGTAAAGTCAATAACCAATAGTACTTATTTGGACATTATTGGATTAGTAATTGTTATTACAGCATCCATTTCGTTGGGCTATCATAAAACTGAAATTCCGTTTACATTTCAAGGTAAAAGTTATGTTTTTTTATTGGGAATTGTATCAATTATCAACACCAGTTTATCGATGATTGCAACACGATTGGTAACTAAAAAAGTGAATTTTGGCAATTTTATTGGAACGTTAAATACTTTTCTTTCGGGAGCAATTGACTATATATTGGGAAACGTTGGTGCTATTTTAACGTATCCAATATCGTTTTTTGGTAATTATTTTGTTTTTAAATCTTGGAAAAAATCGACGGTTTTAAATGCTATTGACTTTAGGTTTTATAGAAATATGATTTTAGGTTTTATACTTTCTTTTGTATTGAATTTTATTGCATTTCATTTTTTATCTGATAATGCCATTAACTGGAAATTGTTTTTTGCCATTGCTATTCCTGCAGGTATTAGTTTTGGAGCTACCTTTAATACTGCATTACTTTATCCTGATAATTGGTTTACTTGGCAATCGTATAATGTTTTTAAGGTGATTCAAAATTTAATGCAAGGCAACATTGCCAATGTTGGTAAATATTTGTTCTATTTTATAAATGCCATTTTGGGTTATATTACTTGGAATGATGATCGAAAAAATCAAGACAATTTAAAAATATAAGCCTAAAAAAAACCGAATTTAAAAATTCGGTTTTTTAATTTTATAAAATCGGTAAGTTACTCCACCACTACTTTTTTCCACGATTTTTCAGTATCATTTTTCAATTCCATCAAGTAAACACCTGTTTGCAAGCCAGCAACCGAAACCTCTGTTGATTCCGTTTTATCTACTTTAATTGTTTTTACAAATGAACCAGTTTGGGAATAAATATTAATTTCACTTAAAGCTGTTTTGGTAGTAATAGTAAAAGTACCATTACTTGGATTTGGGTAAAGCGATGATGCGTTTAATGAAAAATCTTCAGTACTCAAAATTGTAAAAGCAGCAGTTGCATAACCTGCTGAACCTGAACCTCCGTGACTACCCACAGCAAAAGTAGCTGAACCAGCTCGAACACCAACTACACTGAAAGAACTTGTAGTGGCGTAGGGCATTTGAAAATCTTGACCTGCTGTATCTGAATTTGTCAAATCTCTAGTTAAAGTTAAAGTTCTAACAGTTCCAGTTACTAAATCACTCATAATTGTCCAATCTTGAGATACGTCTTGAGCAGGATTCCCTGTTCCAATATAATTCCTGTCTTTCAAAGCTGGTGAGGTTGCAGTAGTGTATACCAAAACATCTCCTGCACTCATACCAAAACCTGGTGAAACCCCTATTCCAAAGCCAAACCAACGATCAGAAGGACCAGTTAAAACGACAGTAACTTTTGAAGTAGAATTATCTAGTGTTAGGTTAACTGTCATATCGTTTTGAAGGGTTAAAACTCCTGTACTCTTTGTTTGCGCAAACGAAAACATTCCGATTGCAAATACTAATAATGTGAGTAATTTCTTTTTCATTTTGGTTTTTTTATTTAAGTTGATTAATAATTTGTTCGTTTCCTGCAAAAACAGCGTATTCAAATGCGGTTTTGCTTTGTTTATCAATATGTAATTTATCTGCTTTGTAATTTAAAAGTAATTGAACCATTTCAAGGTTGGCAAATTGTACAGCGTAAATTAATGCCGTCACTCCATTGGAATCAGTAGCATTTACGTCTGCTTTTTTTTCTAATAACATTTTTGCCGCTGTAATATTTCCTTTAACAACTGCTGCCATTAAAGGCGTTCCCATTTTGGTATTTCCGTTTATTTCGGCTCCGTTATCAATTAAAAATTGAGCTACTTGATTGTTGTTTTTGTAAACAGCCAAAAGCAATGCCGAGTTTCCATCTGCATTTAACGCAACTACTGCATTTGGGTTTGTTTTAAAAATTTCTTTGGCTTGTGCTACGGTTCCCTTTCGGGCAACATCAAAAATATCCATCTTATCTTGTGAATATCCAAGTGAAATTACCAACAAAAACACAAAAGGAATACATCTTATTTTCATTAAAACAGCATATACGTTAAGTTATTCACAAATATAATTATTTTTTACTAAATATTAATCAAAAAATGTTAGTATACTGTTAAATATTCCTAGTTGAATCGCGTTGTCGTAATTCTGTTTTTATAATGGTTGTTTTATAGCTGTACTCTTCACTTTTATCTTCTAGTTTTTCAATTAAAATTCTTGTCGCTACTTCGCCTATTTCGGGTCCGTGTTGGCTTACGGTTGACATACTTGGTGTCATTCGGCGCGACCAAACGCCATCTGCAAAACCAATTATGGAAAGCTCATCAGGTATTTTAAATCCTTTTTTTATGCCTAATTTCATTGCGGTTACTGCTGCATGTTCATCAAGTGCAAAAACGGCATCCACTTTATTTTTATCAAAAAAAGAAGCTACTTTTTCGTCAAAATCAGGTTCACTATCCGATAGAACTATCAAACTTTCGTCGACTACAAAGCCACTTTTTTCAATGGCTTGATAAAAACCTTGTGCTCTAAGTTTACCAACGCTTAAATTTTGAATAGACGAAAACAAAGCTATTTTTTTACAACCTGTTTTTAATAAATGTTCGGTTGCATTAATTGCCGATTCTAAATCGTCAACAATCACTTTATCACATCTTAATTCATCGGCTGTTCTATCAAATAAAACTATCGGTGTTCCCTCGTTTAAAATAGATTTAAAATGACCAAATTGTTGTAATTTTTGAGCCTCGTCAGAAATTGAAACGATAAAACCATCAATAGTTCCATTACTTAATAACTCTAAGGCTTTGACTTCTTTTTCGATGGTTTCATTTGAAATGCACGTAATTAAATTGTAACCTTTTTCATCGGCAACTTTTTCAATGCCGCTAAAAACTTTTGCGAAAAAGGAGTTTAAAATGTTTGGTAAAATAACCCCGATAGTTTTAGTTGATCGGTTTTTTAAATTTAATCCAATTACATTGGGTTTGTAATTTTTTAATTTTGCATATTCTTGAACTCTTAATTTTGTAGGTTCACTAATTTCTGGACTGTTGTTTAAAGCTTTAGAAACTGTTGAAACAGAAACATTTAGTTCCTTAGCGATTTGTTTTAAGGTGGCTTTTGATTTCATCTTTTGGTTTGAAATGTAAAAATACAATTTTTTTATTATACTGATTCTGTTTTATATAAAACTGGTTTGCTTGGACTTGCATCATTTTCAAAAGAAGCTATTTGTAAATTTAATAAATAACTTCCATCTTCAATTTCATTTGAAACATATATTAACTCGGTAATTGTGGCTTCAAAACGAGCATCTTCATTTACATTTTTTACATTTTTTATATTCCAAAAAGCCTTGTGAGCCAACAATTTTCCCTCATCTTTTTCTTTATCCACACTTGGTAAATCAATTAATAAATGTTTAATTCCAATTTGTCGTATAAAAATTGCTGCTTCTTGTGACAAAAAAGGCGGATTGGTATTGGAATATTTTTGGCTTTTTTTAGCTTCCAAATTAGGTAACGTTCTTATAACTAATGCTTCGGGTTGTTTACTATTTAAAGCTATTTCAATTTGAGCTTTAGTAATAACCCAATCATTATTTTGATTTTCTGGAGTTACTGAAATTAATTCTGCAAAAAAGAAAAACTGTTTTAAAGTTTGATTTATACTGTAAAAATCATTGGTAATATGACCCAAACACTCCGTATGCGTTCCGTGACCGTGTGGATTAAAAAAAATGTCATTGAAATTAGTCGACGCTCCTTCGGAAACTTTTCCAGTCCAATTATCACTCTTTACAGGTTCTATTTCGGGTTTATTTAAATACCACGCTATTGGATTTTCATCCGTATTTGATAACGAAATTGAAATATCAATTGGTTTTGATAGATCGATTTGTTGATTGTTGATAATAGCGATCATTTATGCTGAACTCGTTTCAGCATCTTTAATCAGAACTTGTTTCAAATTTTTTAATCTGAATTTATTTCAGATTCTTTTTTTGAACTTGTTTCAGATTTTAGGACACTTGGTTTATAATTCCAAATATAAATCTTTTAATTCAATATTATTCATTTTTATTAGATTCCATTTCCACTCTTTATGCCAATTTTTTAATTGTTTTTCTTTTTTAAACGCATCGTGAAAATCATCAAATTCTTCAAAATAAACTAAAATGGTTGCATTATATTTTTTTGTAAAAAGTGCTCCTTTTCCTTCTCGATGTTGTTCAATTCTGATTTTTAGATTTTTTGTTGCACCGACATACAAAACTGAAAAATTTTTATTTGTCAAAATATAAGTAAATCCTTTTATCATAATTTTAAAGTTAGTTTTAAAAATAAATTTAAAACTGAATCTGAAATAAATTCAAACCAGAATCTGAAACGAGTTCAGTCAAGAATCTGAAATAAATTCAGTCAAGAATCTGAAATAAATTCAGTCAAGAATCTGAAATAAATTCAGATTAAAGATTAAAGATGCTGAAACTAGTTCAGTCAAGAATCTGAAATAAATTCAGATTAAAGATTAAAGATGCTGAAACTAGTTCAGCATAAATAAATCACTTGCAATTCCATCACACAAAAATTTTCCTTTTTTGGAAGTTTTCAAGATTCCATTTTCAAGAACTAATAAATCATCGTTTATAAATTTTTCTATTTGCTTGTACAAATGTTTTAAGTAAATTTCTCCAAATTCGGTTTCAACTCGGTTTATTGAAACACCCCAAATGGTTCGCAAACCCGTCATTATATATTCATTGTATTTGTCTGGTGTTGTTAAAACCTCAATTTCACTTGGAAGCTTGTTTAATGAAATTGATTTTAGATATAAATTATTATTGGAAACATTCCAACTGCGACAATTTCCATTAAATGAATGCGCCGAAGGTCCAATTCCAATATATTTTTTACCCAACCAATACGATGAATTATTTTTTGAAAAATAATTTTCTTTACCAAAATTCGATAATTCGTAATGAATAAAAACGTTTTCTTCGAGTTTCTCTACCAAAATATCAAAATGTGCTGCTGCAACTTCGTCTTTGGGTTGAGAAATTTTTCCTGTCTCAATCAATTTTTTTAAAGCCGTTTTTGGTTCAACAGTCAAGGCGTAACTTGAAATGTGCTGAATTCCAAAACTCAAAGCCGTTTCTATGTTTTTAATCCATTTTTGATTACTCATTTCTGGAATTCCGTAAATTAAATCT
>JBBRCJ010000010.1:0-62626 GCA_038204955.1 Flavobacteriales bacterium | reverse complement strand
AAGTTGACCTAAATTAGTAGCAAAAACATTGATTGCCACTTTATCGGCGGCGGCTTTTGCTTCTTGTAAGGTTTCGTTTGAAATTGCCGGATTTAGCAATCTTTTATAACTATCTTCAATCGCCAATTGAATGTGTGGCGTAGTATCATTTTGTTGTTTAATAATAATTTCGTCGATAATTTCATAAGCATCATCTATTTCAATGTCGAGTTTTAGTTTTACAAATCCTTCGGTATCTGCTCGAAGCATTGCCAATAATCTATGTGATGGGGTTTTTGAAATCGGCTCTGCCCAATCGAAATACTGTTTGAATTTTTGTGCTTCTTCGATTTCTTGGTTCTTTTTTACCACTTTTGTAGAAACTACTGCTTTTCGTTGAAATAATCGTCGTAAACCTTTACGAACATACAAATTTTCGTTAATCCATTCGGCAATAATGTCGCGAGCACCTTGCAAGGCTGCGTCTTCATTTTTTACAGTATCATTTATATATTTAGACGATATAAAATCAACATCGTCATTGCCTTGGGCGAAAATTAATTTTGCTAAAGGCTCTAATCCATTTTCGCGAGCAACATCGGCGCGCGTTTTTTTCTTCTTTTTAAAAGGTAAATACAAGTCTTCAATTTCTTGTATATCATAGCTTTTTTCGATTTTAATTTTTAATTCGGGCAACAATTGTCCTTGCTCGTCAATGGTTTTTAAAATACTTTCTTTTCGTTTTATAATTTCGTCATATTGTTTTGAAAGTTTGGCAATGTTTTCGATAAAAACCTCATCTAAATTTCCGGTTTGATCTTTTCGATATCTTGAAATAAACGGAATAGTACAATCTTCGGAAAGTAATTGTAACGTAGCGTCTATATTTTTATCCGTAGTGGAAACTTGAATTTTTATAAAGGCAGTTTTGGTCATTAGATGGTATTTAAGTAAATGTGATTTTTTAAGTAACAACTATTTTAATCTTGAACGATAAAATCTTTTGAATCTTCGTCTCTTTTAAATTCAGGTTGGATATTAACATGATTAATTCCGAATTGATCGAGTAAAACAGTTTCTATTTCGTGTAGTAAAATGTTAAAATCACTTAATTTTAAATCGATTGAACAATCTAGATGCGCTTCTAAATGCAACTCGTCATCATTAAGTTGCCAAACATGAATGTGGTGTAACTTACCAACACTATTTATTTTATGAACTTCTGAAATGATTGTTTCAATATCAATAGAATCTGGAGTAAAAAGCATTAACATTTTAGTAGATGTTTTTACTAAATCATAAGAAACATAAATTAAATAAAATCCAATCAGTAATGTTAATAAACTATCAACCCAAAACCAACCCAAATATTTCATTAAAATTCCTCCAACTAAAACGGCAACTGATGCCATCATATCAGTCAATAAATGCAAATAGGCCGATTTCATATTTAAATTATTCTGAGAATCTTTTTTGAGTAATAAAACCGAGCTTCCGTTGGCAACTATGCCTAATAATGCTAACCAAATTACTAATGTAGATTCAATAGGCTCAGGATGAAACAAGCGCTGAGATGCTTCATAAATTAAAAAAAAAGCCACTATAATTAAAGTGATTGCATTAATAAATGCTGCAATTAATTCTGCTCGCTTGTACCCAAAAGTATGGTTTAAAGATGCTTTTTTTTTGGATAATTTATTGGCATACCAACTAAAAGCAAGCGCTAGAACATCTGAAAAATTGTGTAAAGCATCTGAAAGTAATGCCAAACTTCCTGAAATAATTCCGCCAATAACTTGGGCAACGGTGATTAAAAGATTTAAAAAAATTGAAAATACTAAGTTTTTACCTTTTGTGTCGTGACTATGGTTGTGATTATGTGCCATTTAACAAGAAATCTTATTAACTCTGTTAGCATGTCTTCCGCCTTCAAAAGCGGTAAGTAAAAATGTTTCTACCATTTCAATCGATTGTTGAATGGAAGTAAATCTAGCCGGAATACTAATGACGTTTGCATTATTGTGTTGCCGCGAAAGTGTTGCAATTTCTTTTGTCCAGCACAAAGCACAACGAACTTTTTGATGCTTATTAACACTCATAGCAATTCCATTGCCGCTTCCGCAGATGACAATTCCAAATTCCGAAATACCATTTTCAATATCAATGGCCACTTTATGACCAAAATCAGGATAATCAACACTTTCAAAAGTATCAGTACCATAATTAATAATTTCGTGCCCTTTAGAAATTAAAAATTCGACAATTGCTTTTTTATAATCGGGTCCAGCGTGATCATTTCCTATTGAGATTTTCATTTTTTTGAATTTATTATCTTTACAAAAATAATCATTTTAAAATGAAATTTACTTCTCAAATAAAACGTTTTGAAGAATCTTATGACACCTTTCACATTCTGATTTCAATTGAGATTTATTTAGGAATTCAAAGGGTGAAATTTGGTTTAATAAAACCTAAAATTTACAATTAATGTATTTTATTTTAGAGCATTTGAAACTAATCAAAGGAAACCTTGATTTACACGTGCTTGCCAATGATTTCAAGAAATTTAAAAATAAAATATTATTGTAAATTAATGATTACCAATACTTTAATTAATACAAAATTTACATTGTTAATATAAATTTACAATTCGTTGATAATCAGTTAATGATAATTTAACAACTTGTGTTAATAACTTTAGATAGTTTTTTAGAACTTTTATTAGATTGTATTGATAAAAATTGTAATCCAAAACCTTAACTAGAAAACCTAATTTAGTTTGGCTTTTTTTTGGAAAACTTATCATTATAAATTTCAATTTTGTAAACAACTTTAAATAAAAAAGTTGTTTACATAAACTAAGTTGTTCTGTTTGTTAACAACTGTTGATTACTATTAAAAGTAACTTAAAAATCAATCTTTTACAAAGTTAAAACAGTGTTAATAAAACTATATAAATAATTTAAACTTAATATACCATAAAAAAAATTAAAACTTATGTTACAAATTAACACACTATAATAACCATCAAAAAATAATTTAAATAATTTTTTTTTATTTGTTTTATAATAATTGTTTACAACTTATTTTCTTTTTAAAATTTCTTTTTAATTTTAATATTTTAGAATTAGTTTAATTATATATTTTTTACTTTTATGAACAATTAATTAATTTTCATACTTTAAAACCCTATAAAACAGTAATAAATTTTACTTTTTATACATAATTTTTATGTTAATAACTTTTTATATTGTTTTTATTATATATTTGTATGACATTTAAAACCAATTGAATGAAAAAACAATTACTCTTTTTACTTTTTACTTTATCGGTAACAGCACAAGTTCAAATAGGTTCAGTTATTGATGGAGAGGCTTTAGGAGATTTATCAGGCTTTAGCGTTTCCCTATCGGCAGATGGAACTGTATTGGCTATTGGTGCCCCAAGTAACGACGGATTTGCTTCAAATGCTGGACATGTTAGAATTTTTAAAAAAATTAGTAATTCTTGGGTACAGCAAGGACTTGATATTGATGGATTTATTGCATCGGATAATTTAGGAAACAGTTTGGCTTTATCATTTGATGGAAATACAATTGCAATTGGAGCTCCACTCGATAGAGGTAAAGTTAGAATTTTTAAGTTTTTATCGGGTATTTGGACGCAACAAGGAGCTGCATTAATAGGTCAAACTTCAGGTGATTTATCAGGTTCAAGTGTTGCTTTATCTTCAGATGGAACAATTGTTGCTATTGGGGCACCATTTAATAGTGTTTCAACTCCTTATTCTGGGCATGTTAGAGCATATAAATTTGCTTTAGGGTCTTGGAATTCTTATGGCGGTAACTTATACGGTCAATCTTCAGGCGATCAATTTGGATCTTCAGTTTCTTTATCGGCAGATGGAACTATTTTAGCAGTAGGCGCACCTTACAATAGCAATAGTGGTTTTAATGCTGGTACTGTAAAAATATATAAAAATGTTTTTGGCTCCTGGACGGTACAAACTACTGTGAATGGTGAAGGAATAAACCATGCTTCAGGTTCTAGTGTTTCTTTATCTAGTGATGGGGGAACGATTGCAATTGGATCACCTGGAGACAATACCAATGGTTTAAATTCAGGAAGCGTAAGAATATTTAAAAATACAAGTTCTATTTGGTTTAAGCAAGGTTCAAACATTAATGGTGAGAGTGCTGGCGATTTATCAGGATCTGTAGTATCCTTGTCGGGTGACGGGCTTTCTGTTGCTATAGGTGCACCAAACAATGCTGGAAATGGAACAAATTCTGGTCAAGTTAGATATTATAAAAATTTTGCAGGTTCTTGGACACAGCAAGGTATAGATATTGATGGCGCAATTAGTGAAGATAAGTTAGGATGGTCGATTGCTTTATCAGCAGATGGAAATACCGTTGCTTGTGGTTCACCATTTAGTGATACTAACGGAATGGATTCTGGTTCTGTACGTGTTTATGATTTAACCATTTTGTTAAAATCGGATGATTTTGTTTTACAAAATTTTAGTATTTATCCAAATCCAACATCAGCTGTTTTAAACATTAATTTAGATCAAAATTTACAATTATTAAAAGTAAATATTTATAATTCATTAGGTCAATTAATAAAATCGGATAGTAAACAAGAAATTAATATTAATGAATTGCAAACGGCAACTTATTACGTTGAAGTACTTACTGATAAAGGAAAAGCTACCAAAACTATTATAAAAAATTAGTTTAAATTAAACAATCTCCATTTGATTATTCAAATCATCTAATATTTGTTGAACAACTTCAAAATCATTTGGATGAATTTGTAAATCAATACCGCCGTAACCAAAAGTTCCTCCTGGATTTATACTAACTATATGCTCATTTTTAAATAAATGAGCAATTTTTTTATCCAATAAAATAGACTTTAAAATAATAATTTCATAAGCAAAATTAAATGTTTTTATAGTTATAAATTCAATCATTTTTAAGTTTATTTTTACAAATTTACAATTAAACTATTCAACTTTCAAATCCTTCAACTTTTAATCAAAAGTTATATTTTCAATAAATCTTAACACTTTTTACAATTTACTAATCACTATTTACTAAATTTGAATATTATAATAAATTAAAAATGAGTAAATTCCCAAAAAAATTTGGAAAAAAAGAGAAAACATTTTCCGAAAAAATATTAAAAATACTATCACAAAATGCAAATAAACCTTTCAATTACAAGCAAATATGTGCCATTTTAGAATTGGACGATACTAAAAGCAGAAACGAAATTATAAAGGATTTAAAAATTTTAGCATCGCAAAAAGTTATTATTGAAGTAGAACCAGGATCGTATTTAGTAAAAGCTGTTTCACAAGATTATTACGAAGGAAAACTAGATATGACGTCTAGAAAAACTGCATTTTTTATTTGCGAAGATTTTGATGAAGATGTTTTTATTCCTACAAATAATTTAAATCACGCCTTAGATAAAGACAAAGTTAAAGTTTATGTATACAATCGGCGTCGCGGAAAACGCCCTGAAGGAGAAGTAATTGAAGTTTTAGAAAGAAATAAAACAGAATTTGTTGGTGTAATTGACATTCAAAAAAACTTTGCATTTGTCTCAACTGCCAACCCAAAAATGTATACAGATATTTTTATATCAAAAGAGAATTATAATGGAGCCGAAAATGGCGATGTAGTTTTAGTATCTATTGAAGATTGGCCTAAAAAAGCCGACTCTCCGTTTGGATCTGTAAAAAAAGTTTTAGGTAAACAAGGCGAGCATAATACTGAAATCCACGCTATTTTAGCCGAATATGGTTTGCCATCCGAGTTTCCAATTGAAGTAGAAGTTTTTGCTCAAAAAATAGATACTTCAATTCAAGAAAGTGAAGTTAAAAAACGTCGTGATATGCGCGATACCTTAACTTATACAATTGATCCACGCGATGCAAAAGATTTTGATGATGCACTTTCTTTTAAAAAATTAGATAACGGCAATTACGAAATAGGTATTCACATTGCCGATGTTTCACATTATTTACAAGAAGGAACAATTTTAGATGACGAAGCCTATCAACGTGGCACTTCCGTTTATTTAGTAGATAGAGTTGTGCCAATGTTGCCTGAGGTATTATCCAACTTTGCTTGTTCATTGCGACCAAAAGAAGAAAAATATACTTTTTCTGCTATTTTTGAAATAGACCATAAAGCTACCGTTTTAAACCAATGGTTTGGACGCACCGTAATTAATTCCAATCAGCGTTTTGCTTATGAAGAAGCTCAGGTAATTATTGAAACCAAGTTGAATAAAATTCCTGCATCGATTTCATTAACAGGAGCAGATTTTTTTGCTTCCGCAGAAATAACCGAAGCCACATTAAAGTTGGATGAATTAGCCAAAATTTTACGTCAAAAACGAATGGCAAACGGAGCAATTTCATTTGATAAAGTTGAAGTAAAATTCAATTTAGATGAAAACGGTGAACCCGAAGGTGTTTATTTTAAACAAAGTAAAGATGCTAATCATTTAATAGAAGAATTTATGCTCTTGGCAAATAGAAAAGTTGCAGAGTATATTGGTAAACAAAAGAAAACTTTTATTTACCGAGTTCACGATGAACCCAATGAAGATAAATTGTTTGCAATGCAGGCTTTGATTTCTAAATTTGGATATAAAATTGATTTAAGAAATAAAAAAGACATTTCAAAATCATTAAACCAATTAATGAGTGATGTTAACGGTAAAAAAGAGCAAAATTTAATTGATACTTTGGCTATTCGAACGATGAGTAAAGCCAAATATTCTACTGAAAACATTGGTCATTATGGTTTAGCATTTGACTATTACAGTCATTTTACTTCGCCAATTCGCCGTTATCCAGATGTTATGGTACATCGATTATTACAGTTTTATTTAGACGAAGGGAAATCAGTTGATGCTGAAATTTATGAAGAAAAATGCGTTCACGCCAGTAATATGGAAGGTTTAGCCACCAATGCCGAACGAGATTCTATTAAATATATGCAGGTTAAGTATATGCAAAATCACCAAAATGAAGAGTTTTTAGGTGTAATTTCAGGTGTAACCGAATATGGAATTTATGTAGAAATAGTTTCAAATAAATGTGAAGGAATGTGTCGTATTCGTGAAATAAAAGATGATTATTATACCTTTGATAGTAAACAATATGCCTTGGTTGGTGAAGTAACTAAAAGTATTTTACAATTAGGCGATGAAGTATTTGTAAAAGTTAAAACCGCCGATTTGGTAAAAAAACAATTGGATTTTAGTTTTATTAGAAAAAACGTGTAAAATATAAATTATGAAAAAAATACTTTTTTTATTACTAATATTTAGTCAATTAATTTTTTCACAAATTGAAAAAGAAGTTGGTGATTTTAGTAAAGTAACATCATTTGACAAAATTGATGTAAATTTAATTCAAGCCAATGAAAACAAGGTTGTTTTAAATGGAAGTGGTTCTGAAGACGTTGAAGTGATCAATAAAAATGGGGAATTAAAAATACGAATGCCGTTATTAAAAATGCTAACTGGCGATAATGTTTCGGCAACAGTTTATTTTAAAAATATTGATGCTGTTGAAGCCAATGAAGGTTCTCGAATTTCTTCATATGATGTTTTGGAGGCAACAAGCTTTGATATTATTGCTAAAGAAGGGGCAGAAATTAAGGTTAAATTAAACGTTAGTAGAGTTGTAATAAAACTTTCATCTGGAGCAAAAGTATCTCTTTCAGGAAAAGCAACCAATCAAGATGCCGTTTTGGGTTCAGGAAGTGTTTTAGAATCCGATAAATTAATTACGGATCAAACTATAATTACAGCAAATTCTGGAGCAGAAGCCGATGTTTTTGCATCCGAATTGGTTGATGCAAAAGTACGTGCTGGTGGTAACATAACCATCTACGGAAATCCAAAACAAATCAATAAAAAAATTATTGCTGGTGGTGAAATTAAAAAAGATAGCGAACGCGTTTTTAACAAAAAATAGAAATTAATTAGTACATTGCAGTTATTTTTTTAAGTTTCGTTGGGACTTTTAAACTGTAACACCTAATTATTTTTAATGATTCAAGACATACTTTCAGCCATTCCTTGGGGAATTTTATTGGCTTTTACTATTGGACCTGTTTTTTTTGTATTGCTCGAAACCAGTATCTTAAAAGGTTTTCGAGCCGCAATAGTTTTTGATTTAGGTGTTGTTTGTGGTGATATTGTTTTTATTTTGATTGCTTATTTCAGTACAAGCTCTATACTCGAAAAATTAAAAGATGATCCTGGATTGTTCATTTTTGGTGGAATTATTATGATTAGTTTCGGTTTAATTTCATTTTTAAAAGACAAAAAAGACTTCAAAAAAAAGAAAAAAGAAAATATCGATGATGATATTGTGCCACAAAAAAATTACTTAAAATTATTCATCAAAGGCTTCTTCTTAAATTTTATAAACATTGGTGTTTTGGGTTTTTGGTTGGGAATTATAATTATTTTCGGTCCAAAATTAAATATGGAATCCAATAGAATCATCATATTTATTTCTACTATTTTAATTTCTTACTTATTGGTTGATGTTTTGAAAATTCAATTGGCAAAAAAATTAAAATCGAAACTTACACCTTATAATATCTATAAAATAAAAAGAATTATAAGTGTAATTTTAATGGTTTTTGGTGTTTTTTTAATGATTCAAGGTTTTTTTCCAGAACAAAAAGAAAAACTCAAAGAAAAAATTGAACAAGGAACGGATAAATATTTAAAGTAAGCTATGGTAAATTTTAATGAAAATGCGGTGAAAGATTTGCTTGATAGAAATTTAATTTCTCAACAGCAAAGCCAAGAAATTATAGGTTATCGTACTTTAAATATTTTTTCTCTTCACAATGAATTACGTTTTTTATTATATCTATCAGTAGTACTTTTTACTGGTGGTATCGGTATTTTAATTTATAAAAATATCGATACCATTGGGCATACAGTTATTTTAGGATTGATTTTATTTTTAACAGGAGTTTGTTTTTACTTATCTCATAAAAAATCAAATGGATATAGCAACTGCGAAGTTTTATTCGACAATCCTCTTTATGATTATTTGGTTTTATTGGGAACTATTTTAAGTTGTACTTTTTTAGGTTATCTTCAATTTCAATATAAAGTTTTTGGAAATTCTTTCGGAATAGCTTCGTTAGTTGGAAGTGTTATTGCCTTTGCAGTTGCTTATTATTTTGACAATAAAAGTTCGTTATCAATTGCAATAACTGGTCTTGCAACTTATATAGGTATTTCAATTACACCACAAACATTGGTCGAAAACGAAGTCTATTCAAACCCAACATTGGCATATTCTGGTTTGATATTAGGTATTGTTTTGGTGCTTTGGACAATTTATTGTACAAAAACGAATCTCAAAACACATTTTAATTTGGTGTTTTTAACTTTTGCATTGCACTTGTGTAGCATTTGTATAATTGCAGGCTTACTCACAAAATTTGGTTATCAAGAAAGAAGTTATTGGTATATTTTTGTGCCAATTTTAATTGGTTCAGTTTATTATTTCAATAAAATTTCTTATCAAATTTCGGCAGTTTCTATTTTTCTTTTTAATGTAATTTATGGCTATGTTGGTTTTAATATAATTTTAGGAATATTAATTTCTTACATCGATAATTTTTCAGATGGTTTTATAACATTATTATTTTTATTTCCAGTTTACCTTATAATTTCAATAATTTTTTTCATTAAAGGAATCAAAAAATTTAATAAAACTAATAATGATAGCATTCAATAAAATAGCACTTTACAATACTTTTTTAGTTGACGAAGCATCAAATTTGAAAGATTCAGGTTTTTTAACAAACGATGATTTTAATAGAATTAAAATAGAAAATCCGCCATTAAAGTCAAATAAAAATATGCTTTTACGACTTGGTTTTTTCTTGCTCGGAAGTTTTCTTTTTGGATCGATTATGGCATTATTGGCTTGGTTTACTTTTGGCAGCGGTAATAATTCAGATACTTCTATAGCAATTTTATTTGCTTTATATTCTATCGTTGGAATTATAATTTGCGAATTTCTGGCTAAAGAATACTACCGTTACGGAATTGACGATGCATTTATTATTGGAACAATTGGAAGTATTTGTGGACTTGTAATTAATATAAGCAACACCTTGATTCAAACAGATGAAAATTATTATTCAAATTTTGATCAAAACGAAGTTGATGTTTGCCTTACTATAGCAATAGTGGGTTTAATTACTTGTTTAAGATACTGTCATTGGATTTCTGCTCTAATTTCATTAGTTGGTATCACTGGGATATTTTATTTACTTATTTCGCCTTACAGTATCGGATTAAAAGTAATGCCTTTTTTAATGATGCTCCTTGCTGTTGTATTTTATTTTTTATACGTAAAATTATCCGAAGCAAACAAAACTTATCACTATTTAAATTCACTAATAGTTTTAAAAGTTTTTTCTTTAGTTTTATTTTATATGTCTGGTAATTATTTAATAGTTAGAAATTTATCTGAAACTTTGATGAGAAATCAGTTTCAAGACGGTCAGGACATTCCATTTGCAATGATTTTTTGGATATTCACATTTGCCGTTCCAGCATTTTATTTATATTGGTCAATTGTAAAAAAAGATAAAGTTTTTTTAAATATTGGTTTTATAAGTTTTGGTTTTTCAATTTTTACTTTCCGAACCTTTCATAGTGTTTTACCAGCCGAAATTGCGTTGACTCTAGCAGGAATTTTAATTTTTACACTAACTTATTTTATTATAAAAAAAATAAAATTCAACGAATCTGGTGTAACTTTTAAACCTAACAGAAATGCAAATGCTACAAATTTAGTAAATTTGGAAGCGGTACTAATTAATTCCAAAGTAAATATGTCACAAGCTGCTGATGAAAGTCCAATGGAGTTTGGAGGTGGTGATTTTAGTGGTGGCGGAGCAGGGGAATCTTTTTAAATCACCTTATGCATCTGTTGATAAAAACAACTAAAGAATCGTGTAATTTAGCTTCAGGTAAGTTGTAATAAACACTTGCTTTTTGCCCAATACCAACAGCGGTGTACTTATCTTTAATCAATAATCCATATTCTGGCTTGTGGGTATCAGTTGTTCCTAATGGTTGATCATAAGTTAAAAATATTGGAACTGAATTGGAAGTAATTAAATTTCGAGGTTCTCTTACCAGCCAACCATTTTCTGGAAAAGCTTGAATACCATAATATCCCTTTATATTATTTACGCTTAAATTTGTTCCTGGCCAAGTAGCCCAACTACCTCTACTTCTTCCTCCAGCTACAACTTTATTAATATCAATGTTATATTTTAAAGCATTTGCCTTTAACCACAACATAACTAAATTAAAATCATTTTCGGTTTTTAATAAATCACTTTCGTCTTGAACTTGTTGTACTGATTCCCAACTAATAACACTTATACCGGCCGCCAATAGCGTGTTTTTTACCGCATCCGGAAACGTATATGCTGATCCTGGGCTAGTTGGTGAACTACCGTTGGGATGTGACCAAATATAAACTGGACTTGGACTTGTACTTTGTGCTTGATATACATTTAGCCATTGAACAGTATCAATACCATAAAATACTTTTTCACAAAATCCATTTGCACATACAACTTTATCTTTTATTTCAGTATTTTCGGATTGATTGGTAGTACTACAATTTGATAGTACAAACAAAATGGATGTTAAGAAAGTAATTTTAAAGTACTGTTTCATAATACTAAGTTTTTTTATTTGACTTGTTAATTTGAAAAAGGTTTAAAACTACCTTAAATTATCCTAAATAATAATTAAAAAAAACCTTTCAAGAAATTGAAAGGTCACCGTTATTACTTTTAAAACATTACGTTTTTATAACTTTTAAAGATTTATCGTTCAGTTTCAAAATATAAATTCCACTTTTCAAATCACTTAAATCTAGTAAAGTAGTAAATTCACTAGTTTTGCCCGCTTTAATAATTGCTCCTAAAATATCTATAATAAAATAATTTTCTAATGCTTTAGTGTTTTCAATTGTAATTGTATCTTTAAAAGGATTGGGATATACTTTATTGTTTTTATTTTCAGTTACAAAGTCAATATTTTTTAAAACATTTGTATTCGGAATATAATTTTGAAGTGCGTTAACGCCGTCTAATTTGTAAATAAATAAAGTTGATTTTATGTTCGTAGCCGTAGCAATTCCATCTTGTGCAGCAGATGTTTGTCCGTAATCATTATCATTACAAATTGCAATTGTGTTTGCATCAATAATTGCAATTCCCTCTGCTTTATCTAGAGCAACAGGCCATCCATTTGCTTGTAAATCAAATAGTAACGTTTTACCAACAGGAGTTATTCCATTAGTTGTTAAATTTGAAGGATTTTCCAATTCCTCTAAGGTTTTGGTATTTCCAGAATAGCTCAAGCCGCTTAAAACAGGAGTTGCTGAACTAATATCAATAGTGTACATTTTTTTAACGTTTTGCGCTCCTCTTGCTGCTTGTTCAATTACTAAAAAAGTAGTATTATTTATTGCTTTTAAATCTCCTATTTTTTGGTCAGATGGGCGAATGTCACTTGAAGTTCCAATTGCTCCATCATTTACATAGGCAAACATACGTGTTGCATTTGTTGTTGGATCTATTTCTAAAATCCTATGAATTCTTGAGTTCGATAATGAGCCACCAGTTGCAATACCACCAACATTTTTGTAATAAATAGGACTTTGAATTATTGCATAAATTTTTCCGTTTGGAGTTACTGTTATTCCCTCAAAACCACGATTATTCCTTCTAAATGAAAAGCAGTTATCTATAATTATATCTTCATTTTGAGGTGATTGTGAATATGGTGTATATCTTTTTAAAACTACTCCATTTGAATTTACTTTCCAAATAGTTGGGCCTCCTTCTTCGCAAATCCAAAAATTACCATCCGAATCTATGTCTAGTCCCTCAGAATCTATTCCCCATATATCTTTCGGGGCAATGTTGTTGTTAAATTGAGCACAATCAGTAACTATATTTGTCGATGCTACTTCTGTAATGGTACTGCCAAAACCAGTTGGGTTAATTATTCCAGTCGCTCCAGTCCCGTCAGGTCTTTTAAGAGGTATAGTTTCTAGAATAGTAACTGCACCTCCAATAATTTTTATTTTATGAATTTTCGGAGCATAATTTGGAAACGCATACAATTTATCATACGTAGGTCTACAGGCAGAAGGATTTGCATTTGCCGCATCAATGTTTACACCTCTATCTGAAACCGTCCAAAATTCAGTTCCATTACTGTTTGGAATGTAATGTAATCCCGAAAACCCACCTTCATAATAATTAATAGTTTGAAAAGTCCCAATGAAAGCCGATATTGAATTTTCATTGGTGCTTTGAAGGGAAATTTGAGCTTTTGTTTGATAAATCCCAACACATAAAAATACAAAAAGTATACTATTTTTCATTTTCATTTTTTTTGTAAATTTAATTTTTCATAATTTAATTTATGTTTTCTTAAAATTACCTTAAAGTTATCTTATCTTTTTATCTTTTGTGTCTTTGATTTCTTTAATGTTACAGTTTCAATAGACTCCTGTTTTTGTAATTTTCAAAACAAAATCCCTTTAATTTTTCAAAACTTTTTAAAGGAGTTTCTCGGTTTCGAGCTTATTTCAAATCATTTTTTAGCTTTTTTACAACGATAATAATTAAAGAAACACATTTCAGTATCTCTTCATATCCATCGTTAAGATTTTAACTTTATTTTAATCAATTTTTTAGATTCTTTCCGAATAACAAAAAACAAAAAAACCTTCTAATTTCTTAGAAGGTTTCAGAGGCATCGTCCGGATTCGAACCGGAGTAGGAGCTTTTGCAGAGCCCAGCCTAGCCGCTCGGCCACGACGCCATTATTTAAACGGATTGCAAATATATAAAAAAGTTTAGAAGTATAAAAGTTTAATTCAAAAGTTACGCCTTTATTCTTTCCTCTTTTTTCTTTTTTCTTTTAATAAAACAGTAACTTGCTCAACATCACCACCAATTGGCGGATTTAACTTTGAAACCGAAACTTTTATTTTTGTTACAGCAACACTTTCTTTAAACGTTCTATCGATGATACGTTGTGCAACATTTTCCAATAAATTGGCTCTAATTGCCATTTCTTCTTCAACAATTTTATTCAAAAGCACATAATCTACAGTGTCTTTTAAATCATCAGAAGCACAAGATTTTGATAAATCGGCATCAATTTCCAAATCAACTCTGTAATTGGAACCTATTTTACTTTCTTCCACCAAGCAACCGTGGAACGAAAATGTGCGGATGTTTTTTAAGATTATTTTTCCCATTATTATTTAATTTTTGCTGAAAAGGGTAATAAATAATCGCTAATTATTGCTTCGACGTAAACTATTTTGGCAATTTGATTAACTTTAAAAAACACTTTATATGGGAATTTATCTATTGGAATTTTTCGTATTCCATTCTCATCTTCTATATAAAATGGATTTATTTTTAAAGATTCAATAACATTTCTTACTTCTTTGTAAAATTTATCTCCTAATCCGATTGATAAATTTTCATAATATTTCGCAATTTCATTCAAATCTTCTTCTGCCCAAAAACGCATTTCAATTGTAAAACTATCCATTGAAATTCCATTTTTTATCCATTTCTTTTTTAACTTCTTCCCAACTTTTATAATCTTCCGGTTTTGCATTTTTTACACGCTCCAAAACCATTTCTTCTTGCCAATTATTATAGTCTTTTTCATCAAAAGTAACGTTGGGATTGTATTTTAAAATCTCCATAAAAGTATTGAAATAAGTATCTGAAACGGTAACAGTTATAGTTTTCATAAGTCAAAGTATTTATACAAAAATAAGAAATAAATTTTTACATTTTCACATTTTCCAATTAACTAATTAAAGTTATCTTTGTAAAAACAAATTTTCAATGTCAACCGAAGAAAAATCATTACATTTTATAGAACAAATTATCGAAGAAACGCTTGATAAAGGCTTTCCTCAAGATAAATTACGCTTTCGTTTTCCGCCCGAGCCTAACGGATATTTGCACATAGGTCACGCCAAATCCATCTGTTTAAATTTCGGTTTGGGATTAAAATACAACGCGCCTGTCAATTTACGTTTCGACGATACAAATCCTGCTAAAGAAGAGCAAGAATACGTTGATGCAATAAAAGAAGATTTGCAATGGCTTGGTTTTCAGTGGGCCGAAGAACGATATGCTTCAGATTATTTTCAACAATTATACGATTGGGCGGTTTTGATGATTCAAAAAGGAACGGCTTATGTCGATTCTCAAGATTCTGCAGCAATGGCAATTCAAAAAGGAACACCAACTTCGCCAGGAACAGATTCACCTTTCAGAAAGCGTTCTGTTGAAGAAAATTTGACTTTGTTTGAAGGAATGAAAAACGGAGATTTCGAGGAAGGAATTCATATTTTGAGAGCCAAAATTGATATGAAATCGACCAATATGTTGATGCGTGACCCAATTATTTATCGTGTTTTAAAACGCCATCATCACCGTACAGGTAACGATTGGAAAATTTATCCGATGTATGACTTTGCACATGGCGAAAGCGATTATATTGAGCAGATTTCGCATTCAATTTGTACGTTAGAATTTGTAATGCACCGTGAATTATATAATTGGTTTTTGGATCAAATTTATGATAATTCTAAAGTAAGACCAAACCAATATGAGTTTGCCCGTTTGAATTTGAATTACACAGTAATGAGCAAACGAAAACTTTTGCAACTAGTTGAAGAAAAGGTTGTTAATGGTTGGAATGATCCCAGAATGCCCACTATTTCTGGTTTGCGTCGTCGTGGATATTCAGCAAATTCTATTCGTAAATTTTGCGAAACTATTGGTGTTGCCAAGCGTGAAAATGTAATTGATGTTTCGTTATTAGAGTTTTGTATTCGCGAAGATTTGAACAAAACTGCCCCACGAGTTATGGCGGTTTTGAATCCTGTAAAGTTGATTATTACAAATTATCCAGAAGATAAATACGAAATTTTAGATGCGGAAAACAGCCAAGAAGACGAAAGTTTAGGTTTTAGAAAAGTGCCTTTTTCAAGAGAATTATACATCGAGAGAGAAGATTTTCAAGAAGAAGCACACAAGAAATTTTTTCGATTAACATTAGGAACCGAAGTTCGTTTGAAAAATGCGTATATTATTAAAGGAGAATCAGTTATAAAAGATTCAGAAGGAAATATTACAGAAATTCATTGTTCGTACGACGAAGATTCTCGTTCAGGAAGTGGTTCTGAATCATCGCAACGCAAAGTAAAAGGAACCATTCATTGGGTTTCAATAAAAGATGCCATTGAAGCCGAAGTTAGAATTTACGACCGTTTATTTTCTGAAGAAGCACCAGATTCAAACAAGGAAGTTGATTTTAAAACTTTCTTAAACCCTGATTCTTTGCAAGTTATAACTGGATTTGTAGAACCAAGTTTACAAACAGCACAAAATTTAGATCGTTTTCAATTTCAACGCTTGGGTTATTTTTGTGTTGATAAAGATTCATCCGCAGAAAAATTAGTTTTTAATAAAACCGTTGGACTTCGAGATACTTGGGCGAAAGTGAATTCATAGTTTTTAGATTTCAGTTTTCAGTCGCAGTTTACAAACCTGCAAGGTATTTTTCCTTGTAGGTTTTTGTTTTTCTGCACTTTAAAAATTATTTAGTGTACTGTTTACTATCAATAGTAAACTAACAACTATTTTAGAAAATCTTCGTATTTAATAAATCCAAATACTTCAATATCAGTTTGTTTAATTCTATAAACGATAATATAACCTTTAAAAATTAAATCTCGAATAGCTTTATCTTCAAAAAATATCTATTGTCTTTGTTTGTATGGAAAATCAGAAATTTTTTTAATTTCTGAAATAATATTTGTTCTAAACTTCTTTGCTGCTAAAGGTTTGTCAGCCGAAATATATAGTAATTGACGATTAAATTTATCTGTAAAAGACTTTAAAATTCTTATTTTCATTTAAGAAATTGCCTTTTTTGTTTCATTTTCAAATTCTTCCATTGTCAAAAAAAAAACATTTCCTTCATCAATATTTTTAAGTTCATTGTGAAGATATTTTTTTGCATTTTCAAAATTTTCATTACTAGAAACAATTTGAATTTCATCTTTTTTGAATTGTCCTAAAAGTTTTAGAAACGAATCATAAATTTTCGAATCAATATTTAAAGTTAGAGTTTCCATAAAATTTCTTTTTTTAAATTTATAAAATTCTTAAGTACAAAACTTCTTTTTTAGCAAAAACAGTACTATTTATTTTTATTATCAAAAACTATAAAATAATATTTTTTATCTATCAAAATCAACCTCCATAAATTAATTTTAAACCTTTTTAAAAAACGCTTAAAGTGTTTTTACATTTCTAAAAAATTTGTTTCAAAAATCGCTTTAAAACAAAAAAAGAGCCAAATTTGGCTCTTTTTTATCCTTTTGTCATTCCGAGGAACGAAGGAATCTTTTATGTAGGATTTGAAGTATCCGAAGGATTATAATCTAAAGAAGTATGGTCTTTATTTTTCTTAACTCTTGGAGTTTGCTTTTTCATTTGTTCACCAATAATATTTGAAGCCGTGAAACTCGTAACCATACTGTTCAACATATCACTTGCTGCTTGTGGCGAATTTGGCAACAAAATTAAATTCGAATTCGTATCTGCTCCAATCGCTTGCAACGTATCGTAATGTTGCGTAATTACAATTAATGCCGATGCTTCTTGCGAATTAATTCCTACTGCATTTAAAACTTCCACACTTTCTACCAAACCTTTGGCAATTTCTCTACGTTGGTCGGCAATGCCTTGACCTTGTAATTTTTTACTTTCGGCTTCGGCTTTCGCTTTGGCAACAATTCTAATTCGTTGTGCTTCCGATTCGAAAATGGCAGCCGTTTTTTCTCTTTCGGCAGCGTTAATTCGGTTCATTGCATTTTTAACTTGAATATCTGGGTCAATATCGGTAACCAAAGTATTGATAATATCATAACCGTAAGAAACCATTGCTTCGTTCAATTCGCGTTTTACTGCAACAGCAACATCATCTTTGCGAGCAAAAACTTCATCCAAAATTAACTTTGGAACTTCGGCACGAACAACATCAAAAACGTATGCAGTTATTTGATCGTGAGGATATTCCAGTTTATAAAATGCCTCGTAAACGTGCTCAGGAATTACTTTAAACTGTACTGAAATTTTCATCTTTACAAACACATTATCTTTAGTTTGTGTTTCGATAATTACATCAAGTTGTTGAATTCTTAAGTTTACTCGACCAGCAATTCGGTCAACAATTGGTAATTTCAATTGCAATCCTGATGAACGAATACCAGTAAATTTCCCGAAACGTTCAATTACAACTGAGGTTTGTTGTTTCACAGTAAAGAAACTCGAGAAGAAAATAAAAATTGCAATTACTAGAATTGCATAAAATAAAATGTCCATTGGTTTAATTGTTTAGTTATTGTTGTTATACGTTGGAAGTTGGTAAAAGTTACAAAAAGTTATTCTTGTTTTTAAAAGTATTGCTTTCTTGTTAAATTTTTTATATTTGCATTTTTATTTAAAATTTTATATCAATATTCTATGAGAAATAAATTTATTTTATATTCTAGATTGATTCTCATTTATTTTATTCTTTTAACAATAACTCAATCTTGTTTTATAGGAAGGATAATTGAAGTTTCGAAAATGAAAAAGGAATTTACTGAAGAGAATGATGCCATTCCACCAGAATTCGGCAAACACGGGACAGTACTTTTGCTTATTAACTCGCAAGACTATGGTAGTAGCGGATACAATGGATACTTAAGAAGGGCTTTTAAGAAAAATTATTTCGGAGAGTATAGAATTGTTAAAGATGGTAAACTTTCTAATAACGAATTTTCTAATAAAGAAATATTTAGATATGCATTCGATTATTCGTCCGGTTCTACAACAAATTATGGTTCAAGAAAAAGATATTTAATTCTTGATAGATTAGCTAATAAAACTTATCAAAGTGGTGCTGAATTTATTCGTTATGCAAAGGCAATTAAAATTTATGCAAAAAATTTGGAAAAAAAACGTAAATTAATTAATAAAGTTCAATAATATGAAATCAATGTATCTAGTTTTAATTTTAATTTTTTCTAACAATTTTTTTGGACAAGATAAAGTGTCGGATAAAAATCTAATTGTTTACAAATCGTCTAATGATTTTTTATCTAAAAAAGGAGATGATTTTGGAAAAATTTTAAATGCTTCAAGCAATAGTTGGGGAGGGAATGCAATTTACACTGTTGCAGCAGATGGAAAGAAAATCACGTGTCATTTAAATGATTTTTGGGGTTTTAGTATTGGTAAATATGAATTTAGAATGAATAAATTTAGTTTGAGGATACCTATGTGGATTATAAAAAACGATGAAAAATTCTTCTATATGGATGGGTATCTTATTTTGAATAAAGCTATGTTTGGTACGGATGATGATTTTTCTATGAGAGATAGTGACGGATATTTTTATTCTGATGATTTAGACAGTAAAGTTTATGAAATAACAAAAATTATACATAACGAAAAAGATAATATAAAGTTAAAAGATTTAATTGAATGTATAAAAATAGGTAAAAAAAGATCTGGGATCCAGGCTAAATTTAACGGTTATTCAAAATGTATTTT
This sequence comes from Flavobacteriales bacterium, assembly GCA_038204955.1. Taxonomy (GTDB): domain Bacteria; phylum Bacteroidota; class Bacteroidia; order Flavobacteriales; family Flavobacteriaceae; genus Flavobacterium. The sequence goes on along the minus strand of JBBRCJ010000010.1, from coordinate 42,890 downwards.
GCCTTCGAATTAAGTCTTTACAATCATAAGTCTTTACAATCAAAAGTTGCAAAATCAAACATTATTTCATAACAGTATAAATCACTATTTTAGATACGATATAATTATATTTGCCCAAATATTTAAATAAATAAACAAAATGAAAAAAATCATTCTTTTAACAATTGCATTAATTCCATTTCTTTCTATTTCTCAAATAAGTTCTTATTTCCACGGCGGTGCAAAAGATTTTATCGAATTAAAATCGAGAAATTTAATTGTGGAAACACTTGAAGAGAATCCAAAGGTTGTTAAGGATTTGCAAAAGCCAAAAAATGCCGAAAAACTATTTGAATATCAAAGAATAATTAAACTTTACAATCAAGAAATTATTTCTTATGTAAAAAAGTATTGGTCTCTAAACGCCAATATTGAGTTTAAAAGTGAATCAGAAGTTGAAGCATTAAAGAAAGATAATAATAAGTCTTATGCAATTTTAAGAAATTTAAGGTTGAATGATATTGATTTTGATTTCAAGTCTGGGATATCTGTAAATGCGCTTGTTTACACGGGAATAGAATCTAGTAAAAACAAACCCGATTCTCAAGCTTATTTTCCATTATTAAGTACCTCAAATAAGAATTTATTAACTGAAGCAGATTACAAGTTTATGTTTAATGTTTTACAATCCAATATTGATTACATCATAACGAACAAGAAAAACCTAAATTCTGAAGATTATTTAAGAAAAATCGCTGAAAATAATTGTCCTCAAATTAAAAACAAAACACTTTTAGTAAATGAGTCTCTTTTGCATTCAAGTACAACTAAAGAGAATTGTTTAAAAACATATGATGGTAAATTACAGATAGTTTCTGAAGATGAAATAAATAAAGCATTCGTTGAAAAACAAAAAGATAAAGTTGTTTTGTTTTCTGTTCCTTATGAAATTGGCAAAGGCGGTTTTGGACCTATAAGCCAATCATTTTTAATGTCCTATAAAGTGGTTGTAGATTGTGAAACAAATAAAATACTTTATATGTTCGCTCCTAAAGGTTTTGCTATTATGGGGCAGAACATCTTCCAATATATGATTGAAAAAGATTTTGAAAACATAAAAAAATGTAAGTAATACAATATAATTTTAAAAGAGGTTATTTCTAAAATTACGAAATAACCTCTTTTTTATTTATAAATTTTCCACCGCTTTTTCAATCCGAGAAACAGTCTCCTCTTTCCCAATAACTTCCACAATATCAAACAAATGCGGTCCACGTAAAGCACCAACCAAACTCAATCGAAACGGTTGCATAATTTTTCCCATTCCAATTTCGTTTTCTGTCATCCAGTTTTTTACTATGGTTTCTATGTTTATCGATGTAAAATCTTCGATAGAATTCAAAACTTCAATTAACTTATTCATCAATTCAGGTGTTTCTTCTTTCCAATTTTTTGAAGCTTTTTCGTCATAAGAAGTTGGCGTTTCAAAAAAGAAATCGCTCATTTCCCAAAATTCTGATACAAAATTGGCTCTTTCTTTTATTAATGAAACAATCTTAATTAATTTTGTCATACTGAGCGCCGTCGAAGTACTTTCCAAACTTGTCATTTCGAAGGAATCTCCAAATCGTTTTATCAAATCCTCTTTAAAGGCTTTCGCTAAACTTTCGTCGCTTTGTTTCTGTAAATACTGATGATTGAACCATTTGTTTTTCTCTGGATCAAACTTGGCTCCAGCTTTATTTACTCTTGCTAAATCGAATTTATCAACCAGTTCGGCTAACGAAAAAATCTCTTGTTCTGTGCCATCATTCCAACCCAACATTGCTAAAAAGTTGATTACCGCTTCTGGAAAAAAGCCTTTTTCTTTGTAACCTTCTGTAAATGTATTACTGGAAGCGTCTTTCCACTGCAACGGAAATACTGGAAAGCCTAATTTATCGCCATCACGTTTTGATAATTTTCCGTTTCCGACAGGTTTTAAAATCAATGGTAAATGCGCAAATTCGGGTGCTTCCCAACCAAATGCGCGGTACAACATAACGTGCAACGGCATACTTGGCAACCATTCTTCACCACGAATTACGTGCGAAGTTTCCATTAAATGATCATCAACAATATTGGCTAAATGATAGGTCGGCATTCCATCCGATTTGAATAAAACTTTGTCATCTAACAAGTTGGTATCAAACTTTACTTCACCACGAATGATGTCTTGTAAAACCAAAATTTCGTTTACGGGAGTTTTAAATCGAATTACAAAATCTTCTCCAGCAGCAATTCGCTTTTCAGTTTCTTCTTTAGAAATTTTTAATGAAGTATCTAATTTTTCACGATTGTGCCAGTTGTAAATAAATGTTTTTCCTTCTGCTTCGTGTTGTTTTCTGTGCGCATCTAAGGCTTCAGCAGTATCAAAAGCATAATACGCATTCCCAGAATTTACTAAATCGGTAATGTGTTTTTTATAAATTTCTTTTCTTTCCGATTGTCTGTAAGGGCCAAATTTTTCGTTTTTTCCAACAGTTTCATCTGGTGAAATACCTAACCATTCCAAACTTTCCATTATGTACGATTCGGCTTCAGGTACAAAACGGGTTTGGTCGGTATCTTCAATTCTTAGGAAAAAAGTTCCGTTGTGTTTTTTGGCAAATAAATAATTGAATAGGGCAGTGCGCACACCACCAATATGTAACGCCCCCGTTGGGCTTGGCGCAAATCGAACTCTAACTGGTTTTGACATTTCTTTAAATTTTGTGCAAAGATAAAGAGAAGTTGGAAGTTAGTAGTTAGAAGTTTGAAGTTTTTTTGGATTCGGAATGAAGATGCAATTTTTTTAAATCATTAAGATTTTAACTTTCATTAAGCCTCAATGAACCTTAATATCTTAATGGTTTAATATGGTCAGGATAAGAAAAACTTTGCTTCTTCGCGCCTTCGTGGCAAAAATTATTTCATTTCAAGTGGAACCCTTTTGTTCATTATAGAAAACCACAGCGGCGGAAAAAAAGACAAAACCATTGATGTAGGATATCCATAAGGCAATTGTGGCGAAACATCGTGATACTCCAAAATTTGGTATTTTTTTTGCGATTTATAATGATGATCGCTGTGGCGAGTCAGTTCATACAACACAATTCGGCCAACAACGTGATTCGAGTTCCAGGAATGTTTTTCAGATACTCTTTCAAATCTTCCGGATGCTAATTGGTTGCGTTTTAAACCATAATGTTCAATATAATTGATGGTTTCTAACAATAAAAACCCAACTATCCCAGAAAATAAAAGTACTAAAAAACCTAATGTTCCAAAAAAGTACAATCCCAAACCGAGATAACAAATTTGAATTATCGTAAACCAAAACATATCACTTTTTACAGAATAGAATTTTCTACCTTCAACTTCGTTCAATTTTACTTGAATTTGCCAGGCCTTTTTATATGTTCCAGTTACAGTTTGATACCAAAAAGCATATAAATTTTGATTCAATTTTGCTGTCGATGGATCTTCGGGAGTGGAAACGTGTAAATGATGTCCGTGGTTGTGTTCAATAAAAAAATGGGTATAATGACTTGGAATCAATAATAATTTACCCAAAATCTTTTCAAACAACGTTGGTCTGTGTCCCAATTCGTGTGCTACATTGATTCCGTTTGCGCCTAATATTACACCTAAACTTAATGTTAAACCTACAATTTCAAACAATGAAATAGGTTTTGTAGTAATCAAAAACAAAACATATCCGATGCAACCATAAACTATCGGTACATTCAAATATAAAAACGCATCAAACAATTTATTTTTCAATCGATCTTGTACTTCTTCCGTTTCGTAATTTTTTTCATCTATCGGAAGAAAAAGTTCAGCAAAGGGAATAAACCCAAAGGCGTAAACCAAAGCCGCATACGACCAAATTCCGTGAAAGTAAAATCCTAAAAAACCAATTAAAGGAACCGAAAACGCTAATAAATATTTCATAACGAATTTATTTTTACACTAAAATACCATTATTTTTTCAATTAGTTGTTTTTCAACACAATTTTTATACATATTAACATTTGTTTGCTTTTGCTTGAAGAAAAATTATTAATTTTGTTGGTTATTAACAATTGAAACAGATTTTGAACAATTCTAATCTTATTTATCAAAAACTTGAAAGTTTCATCAAGAAATTTTATTCTAACGAATTACTCCGTGGAACAATTTTCTTTGTCGGAATTGGTTTGTTGTATTTTATTTTTACGCTTTTTGTTGAATATTTTCTTTGGCTAAAACCAACAGCAAGAACATTTTTGTTTTGGATTTTTATTTTAGTCGAAGGTTTTCTTTTGGTTCGATTTATTGCTTTTCCGTTGTTCAAGTTATTTAAACTTCAAAAAGGAATCGATTACAATGAAGCCTCAAAAATTATCGGAAATCATTTTTTTGAAGTGGGCGATAAGTTGACTAATTTTTTACAACTTTCTCAAGACAATAATAAATCAGAACTTTTGTTGGCTTCGATAGATCAAAAAGCAAATACGTTACAGCCGATTCCGTTTTCAAACGCCATTAATTTATCTAAAAATAAAAAATTTTTACCTTTAGCAATTATTCCCATTTTGTTTTTATTGTTTTTTTTCCTTTCGGGAAAATCTGACATTTTATCGCAAAGTTTTAATCGAGTAGTAAATTACAAACAACAATTTTTGCCGCCAGCACCGTTTGAGTTTAAAATTTTAAATACCAATTTGCAAACCGAGCAAAACAAAGATTTTCTTTTAAAAGTAAAAACCATCGGTAATGTAATTCCAGAAAATGTTTCTATTTTAATTGGCGACGAAAGTTATTTTATGGAAAGCAACAAAGCAGGTGAGTTTCAATTTTTGATTCCTAAACCTACTAAAAACGTTGAATTTTATTTGCAAGCTAATGCAGTTTCCTCTGCCGATTATGAATTGGCTGTTGTAACTGTTCCATCAATTTCAAATTTTGAAATGCTTTTGAATTTCCCAAATTATCTAAACAAAAAATCAGAAACTATTAAAGGTACAGGAAATGCAATTTTACCAGAAGGAACTACTGTAACTTGGAAAATGAACACGTTGGCAACTCAGAAAGTAGATTTTGTTGATGCCAATTCTAAAATACCCTTTGGCAAATCAGATAATCTGTTTAGTTTATCTAAAAACATTTCTCAAAATACCGATTATCAGATATTTACATCAAATAATAAGGTTCAAAACTATGAAAAACTGAATTATCAGATTTCGGTTATTAAAGATCAATATCCAACCATTTCCGTAACCAATGCGCCCGATAGTTTAAAGGTTGAAAAGAACATTGTTTTGGGGCAATTGTCTGACGATTACGGATTGTCTCGCTTGCAAGTTGTTTATTATCCGAAAGACAAACCAACCGAAATCAAACGTGGAGTTATCAATTGCAAACACGATGTGTATGATCGTTTTGTTTTTGCTTTTCCAAGTAATTTGACTATTCAAGATGGAATTGCCTACGAATATTATTTTGAAGTTTTTGATAACGATGCGCCTCACGGATACAAGAGTTCTAAATCGTCTGTTTTTTCGCATCGTGAAAACACTGAGATTGAGAAAGAAGATATTAATTTACAACAACAAAATGAAAATATTAATTCACTTTCTAAATCTCTAAAAAGTCAAGACAAGCAATTGACCGAAATGGATAAGTTGAGTAAAATGGGCAAAGAAAAAGAATCGCTCGATTTTAAAGACCAACAAAAGGTAAATGATTTTATTGACCGTCAAAAAAAACAAGACGAAATGATGAAGCAATTTACCGAGAAAATGAAAGACAATCTCGAGAAAGTAAAGTCAGATAAAAAAGACGAAGTTAAGGAATTGTTGAAAGACAGACTCGAAAAAACCGCAGAAGAAATTGAAAAAAATAAAAAACTTTTAGAGGAACTAAACAAGTTAAACGAAAAATTATCTAAAGAAGAATTGTTTGACAAAGTCGAAAAGTTTAAACAAACTGCCAAAAACCAAACCAAGTCCCTACAACAATTAGTTGAGTTGACTAAAAAGTTTTATGTCGAAAAAAAAGCAGAACAATTGGCTGAAAAATTAGACAAACTTTCGGATAAGCAAGACAAACTTTCAGAGAACGAAAAGGAGAATACTATCGAAAAACAGAACGAAATCAATAAAGAGTTTGACAAATTAAAAGAAGAATTAAAAGAGCTAGACAAAGAAAATAAAGAATTAAAAAAACCTATCGACTTGCCAAATCCAGAATCAAAAGAGAAATCAATTGACGATGATCTAAAAAAAGCATCTGAAGAATTAAAGAAAGAATCGAAAGCAGCAGCAAAACCAAAGCAAAAAAGTGCTTCTAAAAAAATGAAGCAAATGAGCGAAGATATGAAGTCGGATATGGAAAGTGGCGAGCAAGAACAACTGCAAGAAGATATTGCAATGTTGCGCCAAGTTTTAGACAATCTTTTGGCTTATTCTTTTGCGCAAGAAGACGTAATGAAGCAATTCAAATCGTTAAAAAGAGGTTCTCCAGCATTCAATAAAAATCTTAAAATTCAGCAAGATTTAAAATTGCAATTCAAACACGTTGATGATTCGTTGTTCGCAATGTCGTTACGTGACCCTAAAATTGGCGAAAATATTACCAAAGAAATCGGAAACGTTCAGTACAATGTTGACAAATCTATCGAAACGTTAGCCGATGCCAATGTTCCAAAAGGAACATCGTACCAACAATTTTCTATTGCAGCATCAAACCGTTTGGCTGACTTTTTAGCCGATGTTTTAACCAACAAACAACAATCGTTAAAAATGTCAGGTTCTGGAAAAGGTAAAGGACAACCGTCTCCTGGAAAAGGCTCTGGCAGCGGTTCGCAACTTCCAGACATTATTCAAAAACAAGGCGACCTATCCGAAAAAGCCAAAAAAGGAATGAAAAAAGGAGACAAACCTGGCGAAGGTAAAGAAGGCAAGGAGGGAAGCGAAGGCGAAAAATCAGGTGAAGGAGACAAAGGAAAAGGCGAAGGGAACAAATCCGGTAAAGACGGAAAAGGAGGAAAAAAAGGCGAAGATGGTTCAGGTTCTGGCAGTAGCGGACAAGGAAATAAAAACGGAGAAAACGGAGAAGATGGGGAAAATAATGCGCAACAAATAATGCAAATTTATAAGGAGCAACAGCAACTACGTGAATCGCTTGAAAAAGAATTGAACAAACAAGGTTTAAGCAACCAAGGGCAAAGCGCCATTGACCAAATGAAACAACTTGAAAAACAATTGCTCAACAAAGGATTCAACAACGAAGTTTTACAACGAATGTTGAACCTAAAATACGAACTTTTAAAACTCGACAAAGCCGTTCAACAACAAGGCGAAGAAAAAAAGCGACAGTCCGAAACCAATAAAAAAGAGTTCAATAACACAACAAATGCTTTGCCAACACGCTTGCAAGAATACATTAACAGCATCGAAATTTTAAACCGACAAACGCTACCGCTTCGTTCTAATTTCAACGAAAAGGTTCAAAAATATTTCAAAAAAAATGATTAGTTTTAATTACGAAACCGACTTCGAACTTACTAACGAAACCCAATTATCCGATTGGATTGTTGCTGTAATTGAGTCCGAAAACAAAACCCTTGGCGAAATAAGTTATATATTCTGCGATGATGAATATTTGCTAAAACTCAACCAAGAACATTTAAATCATGATACATTAACCGACATTATTTCGTTCGACTATTCGATGGGCGACGAAATTAGTGGCGACATTTTTATATCCATCGAGCGAGTAGCCGACAACGCAAACGACTTTCAAACCACATTCAGCAACGAACTTCACCGAGTAATTATCCACGGCGTTCTGCACTACTGCGGTTACAAAGACAAAACCAAACAAGACGAACAAGCAATGCGAAACAAAGAAGATGAAAAATTAAAAATGTTTCACGTGGAACACATATAGATTAAAGACTTACGATTTTTTTGAAACAAGACATCAGTTTTATCATTTAAAATCGTTCCCGCTTTCCGTTCCTGCCTCGCCAAAAAAAGCGTGGTACCACTCCAATCGGGGTTAAACGACAAGGTTTGTTTTCCATCATTAATGTTCCACGTGAAACATTTAATTTTAGATTTTAAAACAAGAACATTAGTAAAAAATTATAACCAAAACAGATCCACGTCTCGTCCCCCTCTTGTCATTCCATAGGAATCTAGAGGGTCGGGGAGAAGAAAAAAGTTCCACGAGGAACATATAACAAAAAGAAATAAGTATTTATAATATTGGTTAACGCAAACTTCTCCATCTTGTTATTCCGGAGGAATCTGGAAAGTTGGGGGTGAGGAAAAAAGTTCCACGTGGAACAACAACAATAATTTAGAATCTAGATTAAATCTTTAATCAAAAATTCCTAAATCCCAAATAGAAAATGTTTTTAAACAAATACGATGTTATAGTAGTAGGAGCAGGACACGCAGGTTGCGAGGCTGCTGCCGCATCAGCTAATTTAGGAGCGTCTACTTTATTGGTAACAATGAGCCTTCAAAACATTGCTCAAATGTCGTGTAATCCAGCTATGGGTGGTATTGCAAAAGGGCAAATTGTTCGTGAAATTGATGCTCTTGGTGGTTATTCAGGAATTGTTTCCGACAAAACTGCCATACAGTTTAAAATGCTTAATAAGTCTAAAGGGCCAGCAATGTGGTCGCCACGAGTGCAAAGCGACAGAATGCGTTTTGCCGAAGAATGGCGTTTGATGCTCGAAAGAACCGAAAACCTCGATTTCTATCAAGAAATGGTAAAAGGTTTAATTATTAACAATGGAAAAATTGAAGGAATCACAACTTCACTTGGTTTGGAAATTAGAGCAAAATCTGTAGTTTTAACAAACGGAACTTTTCTTAACGGATTAATTCACATTGGCGAAAAACAATTCGGTGGAGGCAGAGCAGGAGAATCTGCTGCTTATGGAATTACAGACGATTTAGTAAAAGCGGGTTTTGAAGCGGGAAGAATGAAAACAGGCACTCCGCCAAGAGTTGATGGTCGTTCGTTAGATTATTCTAAAATGAATGTTGAAGGTGGCGATGTAGTACCAGATAAATTTTCGTATTCCGATGAAACATCACCTTTAACCCGTCAACGTGATTGTCATATGACCTATACATCTCTTGATGTTCACGATATGTTACGGGAAGGTTTTGATCGTTCGCCCATGTTTAACGGTCGAATTAAAAGTGTAGGGCCAAGATATTGTCCGTCTATAGAAGATAAAATAAATCGTTTTGCAGATAAAGAGCGTCACCAATTATTTATAGAACCTGAGGGTTGGGACACTTGTGAAGTTTATGTAAACGGATTTTCAACATCCCTTCCTGAAGACATTCAAGCCAAAGCCTTACGGATGGTTGCTGGTTTCGAAACCGTAAAATTCTTCCGCCCAGGATACGCAATTGAGTATGATTATTTTCCGCCAACGCAATTAAAACATACATTAGAAACTAAATTAGTTGATAATTTATATTTTGCAGGGCAAATAAATGGCACCACAGGTTATGAAGAAGCTGCATCGCAAGGAATGATGGCTGGAATAAATGCCGCGTTAAAAGTTCAAGAAAAAGAACCATTAATTTTAAAACGAAACGAAGCTTATATTGGAGTTTTAATTGACGATTTAATTACCAAAGGAACCGAAGAACCTTACAGAATGTTTACTTCTCGGGCAGAATATCGAACACTTTTGCGTCAAGACAATGCTGATGCTCGATTGACTCCCAAGGCTTTTGAAATTGGTCTAGCATCAGAAAAAAGAATGCGACGAATGGAATATAAATTCAACGAAAGCGAAAAAATGGTTTCTTTTTTTAAAGAAACTAGTGTTTCTGTTGCTGAGGCAAATGAAGTTTTAGTTGCCAAAGAAAGTGCACCAATTGTACAAGCCGATAAGATGTTTAAAATATTTTCCCGTCCACAAATTGACCTACAAGATTTTTTAAAGTTTGATAAAGTAAAAGAATATGTTTCAGAGCATAAATTAGATAAAGAAATTTTGGAACAGGCCGAAATTCAAGTTAAATATTCGGGCTATATTGAAAAAGAAAAAGCCAATGCTGATAAATTAACTCGTTTAGAAGACTTGAAAATCCCAATTGATTTTGATTACAATCAAATAAAATCAATGTCGATTGAAGCAAAGCAGAAATTATCAAAAATTCGTCCGGTTACGATTTCTCAAGCTTCTAGAATTTCCGGAGTTTCACCAAGCGACATTTCCGTACTTTTGATTTTTTTAGGAAGATAGGTTGATTTATGATTTAGTTTCGCCACAGTGAATAGTATTTTTAGCAATCCTTAATTATTTTGTTCCACGTGAAACATAAAAAATTTAAATAACTAAGAAATTAAGTTTCATTTAGCGTAACTCTTAATTTTTCTTAATTTCTTAATGGTTTAAAAAAGACAAATTGGTTTAATACAATAAAATTAATACCCTTCGTGCCTTAGTGGCGAAAATTAGAAAACAATGAACATACAAAACGCCAAACCATTCCAAAAAATAAGTGACCATTCTGTAAGCAAAGAAACCTTTGAATTGCTATACGATGAAAATTTAGATTTGGTTTTTACACATCCACAACCAACTTCAGAAAATTTACCAAGTTATTACGACAGTCCAGATTATATTTCGCATACTGATGGAAAACGTTCGTTATTTGAAAAATTGTATCAAGTTGTTAAAAACATCACGTTAAAAAATAAATTAAAACTTATAAATTCAGAATCGCAAAAAGGAACTGCTTTGGATATTGGAGCTGGAACGGGAGATTTTTTAACAGTTCTAAAAAATGACGACTGGAAAATTACAGGAATAGAGCCTAACGAAAAAGCAAAAGCTATTGCTATTTCAAAAGGAATTACTTTTGCTGAAAGTTTAAAGAGTTTACCCAATAATTCATTTGATGTAATTACAATGTGGCATGTTTTAGAACACGTTCCGAACGTTGAACAACAAATTACAGAATTAAAAAGACTTCTTACACCCGACGGAACAATTTTTATTGCAGTGCCAAACTTTAATTCTTTTGATGCAAACTATTATGGTGGTTTTTGGGCCGCCTATGATGTGCCTAGACATTTGTGGCATTTTAGTAAAACCGCTATTAGAAAATTATTTGTTGCCGAAAAATTAGAACTCACAAAAGTACTTCCTATGAAGTTTGATTCGTTTTATGTAAGTTTATTATCCGAGAAATACAAAACAGGAAAAATGAATTTTGTAAAGGCTTTTTTCATCGGATTAAAATCAAATTGGTATGGAAAACGAAATTTAGAATATTCTTCGCATATTTACGTGATAAAAAACTTGAAAAACGATAATTAAAGTGAATTTTTAATGATTTTAAGTGTAAATATGAAAATGTATTACCAATAAATAATTGTTCTTTAAATCTAAACAATGACGTCTGTTTTGAATAGTAATAAATTATTTAAACAAACCGAATAATAATTAAATCTTATACCTAGCAAAAATAATCAAATTTATGTTTTTTAAGTTTAGAACTTATTTTTTCATATTTTTGACAAAAATATAACCAAATAAAAAATAATGAAAAAAACACTTTTAATTTTCGCTTTTTCAATTTTAATAATTTCGTGCGATAAAAAAGAAAATGCTACACAAGCTAAAGAATTTAAAACGGCTTACGTTGACACTTCGGAATTAATTAAGGCTTCAACCGAGGCAAAAGACATTAAAGCGAAATATGAAGCTAAAGCCGATGTTATGGGTTCAAAATTAAAATCGGAAACAGCAAGATTTCAAAGCGATGCTGCCAATTTTAAGAAAAATGCTCAAACCAATGGTCAAGCTTGGGCTGAGCAAAAAGGAGCAGAATTACAAAAACGCCAGCAAGAATTGCAATATGCTCAAGAAGCAATGATGCGACAACTACAAGATGAAAGTGGTGTTGAAATGGATTCGTTAATTTCAAAACTTCGAAAATCGTTTAAAGTATACGGAAAAGAAAAAGGATATGATTATATTTATGGAACAGGTGATTCACAATCCATTTTGTATGCCAAGGACAACTACAACATTACTAAAGAAATGATTAAAATAATGAATGATTCGTATAAAAAACCAGCAACATCAGAAGTGAAAAAATGACTTGAGAATTTTTAAATATTGATTATTAATATTAAACATTTACAAAACGTTCTTGCAAGTATCTTTAATTTTACTTTTTCAAAAAGAAATTACTTATTTGATAAATAATTTAATCGTTATTTTCATTGAATTTTTAATTGAAAGATTAATGGAAGACATGTTTTTTTATTAAAATGATTTTTTGATTCTCTAGTAACCAATATTTTACTTTTTTTATCACTTCTGGATTTCTGGATTATTTTTGTTGACAATGTCAATCAATTTATGGTAAAATACCGCCGTGATTTGAAACACAACAACGGAAAAATAGCTATTAATGGTGCTGCTTGAAACTCAAGTAAGCACTTTTATAATTTAATTGTACTTGTTTTTGAGTTAGCTATTTTCACACTTTTAATTTTTAGAGACACAATTGTATAATGCTGATTTACATCAGGAACACTAATCTTTGTTAAGTTTGCCAACCTATTAATATTTCCAAGTTTAAGTATTAACCTTTGAAAAATGAAATGGTACAAAAGACACTTTTGACAAATCGTACATTAATATTTTGCGAAACAAAATTCTTGAGGGAAAAATTTAAAAAAAATTATTGAAAAGAATAAAACCCAGCACTCTTTTTTTTCAATGCAAATTGCTCAGTTCAATTCAATATTTTCTCAGAATGTTTTACATTCTAATTCAATCTGAACCAGTGATAATTCAAAAAAAAGAATCACTCCTTTTCTATATCAAGTAGGATGTTTTTTAGTTTTTAGGTATTGAAAACTTTAAAATTACTTGTAACGTCAAAATCACCTAACAGTAAATGTCAACAAAATAAATTATCTTTGCATTAATTTTAAAAACCAAAAATCTAAACTTTAAAATATAAAATTCATAATGAAGCATACTAAAATTAAAGTATTACTAGAAAGCGCGGCAATAATTACAGAAGTTAACGCTAAGGGTTGGGTGCGTACTTTTAGAAACAATCAATTTATAGCATTAAATGATGGTTCTACAATAAATAATATACAATGTGTAGTTGATTTTGAAAACACTCCTGATGAAATCCTAAAAAGAATTACCACCGGTGCTGCAATATCAGTTACTGGAGCTCTTGTAGAAAGCCAAGGAGCGGGGCAAAAATATGAAATTCAAGTAAAAACCTTAGAAATTTTGGGCGATTCTGATGCCGAAAAATTCCCAATACAACCCAAAAATAAACCAAGTTTAGATTTTCTTCGTGAAAACGCCCATTTGCGAGCACGAACTAATTTATTTGGAGCAATTATGCGGGTGCGTTCCGTTTTAGCTCACGCTGTTCATACTTATTTTCAAGAAAAAGGGTTTGTTTATGTAAACACACCAATCATCACAGGGTCAGATGCTGAAGGAGCTGGTGAAATGTTTAAAGTAACCGCTTTACCATTCGATAATACGCCAAGAACGGAAGATGGTAAAATAAATTATAAAGAAGATTTTTTTGGTAAAGAAACCAATTTAACCGTTTCAGGACAATTAGAAGGGGAAACTTTTGCAATGGCTTTGGGTCAAATTTACACTTTTGGACCTACATTTCGTGCCGAAAACTCGAATACTTCAAGGCATTTAGCAGAATTTTGGATGATAGAACCCGAAGTTGCTTTCAATGATTTGGATGACAATATGGATTTAGCAGAAGATTTTATTCAATATGTAATTAAATACACAATGGATAAATGTGCTGATGATTTGAAGTTTTTAGAAACTCGTCAAATTGATGAAGACAAACAAAAACCTCAATCCGAACGTAGCGAATTGAACCTGCTTGATAAATTAAATTTTGTTTTACAAAACAATTTCAAACGAGTTTCGTACACTGAAGCAATTGATATTTTAAGAGAATCAACTCCCAATAAAAAGAAAAAATTCAATTATATAATTAACGAATGGGGCGCCGATTTACAAAGCGAGCACGAACGATATTTGGTTGAAAAACACTTCAAGTGCCCAGTAATTTTGTTTGATTATCCTGCCAATATTAAAGCGTTTTATATGCGTTTAAATGAAGATGGAAAAACGGTTCGAGCCATGGATATTTTATTCCCTGGAATAGGAGAAATTGTTGGAGGCTCTCAACGAGAAGAGCGTTACGACGTTTTATTAGAAAAAATGAAGGCATTAGGCATTGACGAACACGAACTTTGGTGGTATTTAGATACGCGTCGTTTCGGTTCAGCCGTGCATTCAGGTTTTGGTTTAGGCTTTGAACGATTGGTTCTTTTTGTTACGGGAATGACCAATATTCGGGATGTAATTCCTTTTCCTAGAACACCACAAAATGCAGAGTTTTAATGTTAGTTACTGAGTTTCTGGGATGCTAAGAAACTGAGTTTTAAAATTTCAAAAAAACACACTATATATATTTCAAATAATGAGAAGACTTTGCAACTTTGTGACTTAGTAACTCAGCAACTTTTATATGTTAAGACAAAATCTACAATTCAAATTATCTCAAAAATTATCTCCACAACAAATTCAGTTGATGAAGTTAATTCAATTGCCTACGCAAGCATTTGAGCAACGTTTGTTGGAAGAAATGAACGAAAATCCTGCCTTGGAGGCCGACTTAAACCAAGAGGATGAAATTTATGAAAAAGATGAATTTGACAACAACGAAGATTATGATGATTATGAGGGTGGTGAAAATATTGATTCAGAAGATATAAATATAGACGAATATTTAAGTAACGACGAAATTCCTGATTACAAATTGCAGGCCAATAATTACGCTGAAGATGATGATAAAGAATCGCCCTTAGCTACCAATGTTAGTTTTCACCAAGATTTAATAAATCAATTAAACACCTTTATCTTAAACGATCAACAGCGAGAAATTGCCGAATTTTTAGTGGGCAGTATTGATGATATGGGTTACATTCGTCGTTCAATTCAAGATATTGTTGATGATATGGCATTTACGCAAGCCATTTATACGGATGAAAAAGCAGTTGAAAAAATGCTTCACGTTATTCATGAACTTGAACCCTCTGGCGTAGGAGCACGTGATTTGCAAGAATGTTTATTACTACAATTAAAACATAAAACACCTACCGAATATATAGCTTTGGCAACCGATATTATTGAAAATCAATTTGATGCGTTTACCAAAAAACATTATGATAAGTTAATTTTAAAGTACAATATTTCAAATGAACAACTTAAAAATGCTGTTCATGAAATTGAAAAACTGAATCCAAAACCAGGTGGTTCCTTTACAGGAACTAATAAAATCACCGAAAACATTATTCCCGACTTTGCTATTAGAATTGAAGACGGTGAACTAGAATTAACCTTAAATGGAAGAAATGCACCAACCTTGAATGTCTCAAAAGACTATCAAGAAATGATGCAAACCTATAAAGATTCTAAAGATAAATCTAGCGGACAAAAAGATGCTGTACAGTTTATAAAACAAAAATTAGATTCAGCAAAATGGTTTATTGACGCTATAAAACAACGCCAAGAAACTTTGTTTGTTACAATGAATGCTATAATGTTTTTTCAACAAGATTATTTTTTAGATGGTGAAGAAACCAGCTTAAAACCAATGATTTTAAAAGATATTGCCGATTTGGTTGGGTTGGATATTTCGACAGTTTCAAGAGTTGCAAACAGTAAATATGTCGATACACCTTATGGCACAAAATTAATAAAAGAGTTTTTCTCGGAAGCAATGACCAATGATCAAGGCGAAGAAGTATCAACTTTAGAAATAAAAAAAATATTGAAAGATGTAATTGATGAAGAGGATAAAAACAAACCATTACCAGACGATCAATTGGCCGAAATTTTAAAAGAAAGAGGTTACCCAATTGCCCGACGAACAATTGCAAAATATCGTGAACAACTGGACATTCCGGTAGCTCGAATGCGTAAAAAAATATAAATTACTTCGTCAAAGTAAATAGTATTATAAAATTAATTACCAATAAGTCTGTCTGGATTGTACCCAATATAAGGCATATTAGTTTCTTTAAATACAACACCATATTCTTCTAACTCTTTCAAAATAGGAATATATACCTCTTTAAGAGTAGGCAATTGAACCCCAGGTGTTTTTATGTTTCCATTTAAAATTTGTAACGTTGCCATTGCCACAGGTAATCCAACAGTTTTTGCCATTGCAGTATAGGTTTCATCATCGCCAATGCAAACCATTTTAGAATCAATTTGAAACTGTTCTCCATTTAATTCATAACCAAATTTATGGTACATTACAATCATATCTTTATCGTGTGGTTGTAAAGTCCAACTGTCATTTAAAATGCGTTCTAAAATTTGAGCTGGCGTAGCGTTTCTTAGACCTACTATTTTCTTGGCATTAAATAAATCCAGTTCCAATAATTTATCCCACATTATATCATCTTGCTCAATTCCTAATGCCAAACGGGTTTTAATTTCAATTGAATCAGTTGGATGATAAGGTAAAAATAAATTGATAAAATCACGATAACTTATCGTTTCAGAATCGTCAATTATATACGTGTCGTCCGTCATTCCGAGCTGTACAAACATATTCCAAGCCTTTGAATAACCTACTCTTCTAATGGTTCCTCGATATAAAGTAAGGATGTTATTTAAACCATAAACTTCACGGTATTTTAATGAATCTCGATTGGCATATCCTTCAAAACGACCGTAGCCCTCTACATTTAAAAACTCGGTTCTTCGAAATAGTTTGTGGTACGGAATGTATTTGTATTTTCCTTCTTGAATAAATTTTGCAGCGCCACCTTGACCCGCTAAAACTACATTTCTTGGTGCCCAAGTAAATTTATAATTCCATAAATTATTGTCTGATTCTGGAGCAACCAAACCGCCACAAAAGGATTCAAAGAGAATCATTTTTCCACCTTTATCTTGAATTTCATCGATAATTTTCATGGCACTCATATGGTCAATACCTGGGTCGAGTCCAATTTCATTCATAAAAATTAAATTGTTTGCCTTAGCATCGGCATCTAATGCTTGCATAGCGTCCGAAATATAGGATGCGGTTACCATATTTTTTTTAAATTCAATACAATCTTTAGCCACCTCAATATGCAAATGAGCTGGAAGCATCGAAATTATGATATCTGCTTTTTGAATTTCTGATTTTCGTTGGTTTTCATTAAAAATATCTAGTGCAATTGCGGTTGCATTTTTATGATTGTTGGTTTTTCGTTGAGCTAATTCAACCGATAAATCGCCTATAGTTAAATGTAGACTTTGTTCTTCTGATTGGTTCAAAAGATATTGAATTAAGGACGATGCAGATCTACCAGCACCAATAATAAGTATATTTCTCATAATAATTTTATATGGACGGCAAATGTAGTAATTTGAAGTAATTTTTGATGAAAAAACAGTAAAAACAAAAAGTGCTACTTTTAAAGCAGCACTTTTAAATACTATTAATTTTTTCTATTCCAAATCTTTTTCTAAAGTTTTTTGAGCCTCTTTTTCAGAATCACTTTTTGTTTTCTCAAATTGTTGGTCAATAATGACTTCGTCCTTGGTTAAAAAATGCTTTCCAATTATTGCAATTGCAGCAATAAGTCCGATTATAGATAAAAATTTTAGTGTCTTTTTTTGAACTTCATCCGATTTTAAAAAAGCCAATATTACAAAAACAAAACCTATGGCTAACGGTGCAAGGGCTATTGTATCTAAAGGAAGAAAAACAAAAACACATCCTAAAATAATAAATATAAATGCAAGTATTAAAAATAATTTTCTCATAAATAATTATTAAATGCCAGAGGCAGAAGTTAATGTTAATTGACCTGTTCCAACAGGAATACTGAATTTCATTAAAACAGGAACTTTATTTTGATCAGCCGTTAACCAAATTAGGTTTTTATCTTTTCCTTTTAAAACGTTCGTTTTGGCATCGATTGAAATTTTATAGCAATTTTTTTCGCCTAAATTTCCAGCATTTACAGTTTCGGTTCCCATGAATTTTATAATTACGGGTACCTGAACTTCATCAAAAACTATGGTAAACGACTTAGTTTGTCCAGCATTCATTTTACTAAAATCGAGTGTTCGAACTTTATAAAGCATTGAAACTACATCTTGAGTGCTTGAGCCAATTGAAAAAGTAGTTTTTATTTCGGGATTATTTTTTCGTTGAGAAGTGCAATTTACTGAATTTCCTTTAATTACGTATTTTTCTTTTTTTATCCATCCACCTTCGTCAACACTCCGCTTGTATAGGCTTGGCATTAAAGTTAGGGGATTAACGTAAGACTCGTATAAATCACGAATTTTAAAAAATTTATCCCATTTGCCATACGTTGCCAATTCACAACTTAAATGTAAATAAGAGTTTTTTGAAGTGGTCATTGTATTGGTTGACATTGTAATTTGTGCCAACTGAGTCATTAAGCCACTCATATTATAAGAACCTGCATAAACTAATTTCTCGCCCGATTTAATTTGTGCATTTACAGATGTACTTATTAAAAGTAAAACGAATACCAAACCGAATAGTGTTTTTTTCATAATTAATTAATTTGTTGCAAATATAAAAGTTAAATTCCAAATTAAAACTTAAATTAATTTCTTTCGTAACTTGATAACGATTAATTTTATAAATTATTATTAAAAAACATATAAATGAGTAAAAAAATAATTAGCACAGGAGCTTTTTTAGGGATGTTGGCTATAATTTTAGGAGCTTTTGCAGCTCATGCTTTAAAAAAAGTATTAACTTTAGAACAACTTAATACTTTTGAAACAGGTGTGAAATACCAAATGTATCATGGATTATTTTTACTTTTTTTAGGTTTAAATACTTTTATTTCTGATAAAACTAAAAAAACTATTTTCAATTTGGTTTTGTTTGGAGTAATTCTTTTTTCGGGTTCTATTTACTTATTAGCAATCAATGACTTAACTACGTTTGATTTTAAAAAAATTGGATTTGTAACCCCAATAGGAGGACTGTTGTTGATTGCTGCCTGGGCAATCGTTTTAGTCAAATCGTTTAAAAACAAATCATAAAATTTTTGAAAATGCTTTTTTTAAAATAAAATAATTACTTTTGTAAAAGATTTAAAAGTAACAAATTATAATTTTCTATGGAGAACTACGCTCAAATTACGAAATCGATTTCGTTAGAAAAATACGGAATTGTTAATGCATCAGAAATAATTTACAACCCATCGTTTGAGTTATTATTTAATGAAGAGACAAATCCTTCATTAAAAGGATTTGATAGAGGACAAGTTACCGAATTAGGTGCAGTAAATGTAATGACAGGAGAATTCACAGGTCGTTCACCAAAAGATAAATATATTGTTAAAGATGCCATCACTGAAAATACTATTTGGTGGACATCAGACAAAGCAATAAATGATAACAAGGCCATTTCTCAAAACACTTGGAATGCTTTAAAACAAACCACAATCAATCAACTTTCTGGTAAACGATTGTTCGTTGTAGATGCTTTTTGTGGCGCCAACGAAAATACCCGTTTAAAAGTTAGGTTTATAATGGAGGTGGCTTGGCAAGCACATTTTGTTAAAAATATGTTTATTCGCCCAACCAATGAAGAGTTAGAAAGTTATGGCGAACCTGATTTTGTAGTAATGAACGCTTCAAAAACTCAATTTAAAGATTTTAAAGAACATAATTTAAATTCTGAAGTTTATGTTGCTTTTAATTTAACCGAAAAAATTCAATTGATTGGCGGCACTTGGTATGGTGGTGAAATGAAAAAAGGATTATTTTCAATGATGAATTACTATTTACCATTGCAAGGAATAGCCTCAATGCACTGCTCGGCGAATAAAGGAAAAGAAGGTGATGTTGCTGTGTTTTTTGGTTTATCTGGTACTGGTAAAACAACACTTTCTACCGACCCTAAAAGAGAATTAATTGGAGATGATGAGCATGGATGGGATAATGAAGGCGTTTTTAATTTTGAAGGCGGATGTTATGCAAAAACTATCGATTTAAGCAAAGAAAATGAGCCAGATATTTATGGTGCCATTACTAAAGATGCGCTCTTAGAAAACGTAACTGTTGATGCAAACGGTAAAATTGATTTTAAAGACGGATCTGTTACTCAAAACACGCGGGTTTCTTATCCAATAAATCACATCCACAATATAGTTCGTCCAATTTCAAAAGCAGGCCATGCAACCAAGGTTATATTTTTAACCGCAGATGCATTTGGAGTAATGCCTCCTGTTTCTAAACTAACTCCTGAACAAACAAAATACTATTTTTTATCTGGTTTTACCGCTAAATTAGCAGGCACAGAACGTGGAGTGACTGAACCAACACCCACCTTTTCAGCTTGTTTCGGAAAAGCATTTCTATCACTTCATCCTACAAAATATGGTGAGGAATTGGTTAAAAAAATGGAAGAAAACAAGGCTACCGCTTATATGGTAAACACGGGATGGAATGGAACTGGAAAACGAATTTCGATTAAAGACACTCGCGCCATCATTGATGCCATTTTAGACGGTTCAATTGAAAATGCACAAACCAAAACAATTCCTGTTTTTAACTTTGTGGTTCCTACAAGTTTACACGATGTGAATGCTGAAATTTTGGATCCTCGTGATACATATAATAATGCTGAAGAGTGGAATACAAAAGCAGAAAATTTGGCCAATCTATTTATAAAAAACTTTGTACAATATACTGATAATGAAAGTGGTCAAAACTTAGTAATTGCTGGGCCACAGTTATAAAAAAACAAAACTATTTAGTTGTATAATTAACTAATAATGAAAAAAATTCTGCAACTATGCGGAATTTTTTTTTTTGAATAAAAAAGCCAAACTCTTTAAGAATTTGGCGGTCTTTTTATTTAAAATTATACTTTATTTACCTTTGTTGGCATCCGAAACATATTTTTCTAAAGCCATTGTCATGGAAGGGGTTTCGGGTGTAGGAGCCAAAATATCTATTCGTAAACCGTGTTCTAAAGCCTCCTTTTGAGTGGTGCTTCCAAAAACAGCAATTCGGGTAGTGTTTTGTGAAAAATCCGGAAAGTTTTTAAATAATGATTTAATTCCTGTAGGACTAAAAAACGCTAAAATATCGTAATATACATCAGCTAAATCAGTTAAATCACTCATCACTGTTTTATAAAAAACAGCTTGTGTCCAGTTTATCTTTAAGTTATTTAAAGTTACAGGAGCATCTGCATTTAATTGATCTGAAGCGGGAAGTAAATACTTTTCTTCTTTGTATTTTTTAAACAACGTTGACATATCCGAAAAATCTTTAGTGCCAACATAAATCTTTCGTTTTCGGTATATAACATACTTTTGCAAGTAAAAAGCGATTGCTTCAGATTGACAAAAATATTTTAGATCTTCGGGTATTTTATAACGCATTTCTTCAGCCACTCTAAAAAAATGATCAACTGCATTTTTACTAGTTAAAATTATTGCTGTAAAGTTAACCAAATCAATTTTTTGCGCTCTTATATCTTTAGCACTTACGCCTTCAACATGAATAAAAGGGCGAAAATCGACTTTTACTTTGTGCTTATTTTGTAATTCAAAATAAGGCGAATTTTCTACTTTTGGCTCTGGTTGTGATACCAGAATTGTTTTCACTTTCAAGTTTGACATCTATTACGCGCTATTTTTTTTAATCAAATAAAATAAGAAATAGTAAGGTGCTATTTCAAGAGTGCAAAGATACAAAATAAAATAAAATAATTTACCAATAATAATTTTTTGATAATTCTTTAAAAAGATCAAATAAATAACAGCATTAATGACCAAGAAGACATTAATTATAATAGAAATAATCAAATTTGAAGAGTAATCGGTGAAATACAAAAACATTGAAATTGGTAAAAACAATAAACCTACATAAGATCGGTAACTTATTTTTTGTATATTAAAAAGTTCTACAAATTCTTCGACATTAAAAACAGTGGCTATTATTTTTTCTATTAAATATTTAACCAAAATAAAAACAAACAAAAATGTACTTATTTGAATGTAAAAAATCCAATCATTTTTTAAACAAAGCTTATAATTTGAAGCTATAATTTGTATCAAAAATGACAAAGAAAACAAGTTTATTAAAAACATCATAATGTTAAAACCAGTCAATAAGTGACTACTGTCTCGATAGGTTTTCAGGTATTTGTTTGAAATTCCCAATTTTGAAAATTCTGAAAAGCGTTTTTCAAAAGTTGTTTTGGTTATGGCAACTAATAGAAAAGTAACCAGAAAAAGGGCAATTGCCCAATCTTTGTTTTCAAAAAAACGTGGATGTAAAACTTTTAAAATCATTTGCACAAAAATAGTAAATTTTAGTTCGGTACACTATTATAATTTTATTAAGATTAAAATCTTAAAAATATACTATTTTTACCAAAAATTATCCTTTTTATGAATTGCGGATTGGTAATAATTCCTACTTACAATGAAATTGAAAATATCGAAAGTATTGTTCGAGCAACGTTTTCATTACACAAAACATTCCATATTTTAGTTGTAGATGACAATTCACCCGATAAAACAGCGCAAAAAGTTGTTGAATTGCAAAACGAGTTTCAAGGAAAATTATTTTTAGAAAACCGTTTTAAAAAAGCAGGTTTAGGTACCGCTTATGTTCATGGTTTTAAATGGGCATTAGCTAGAAATTATGAATATATTTATGAAATGGATGCCGATTTTTCTCATAATCCGCACGATTTAGAAAAACTGCACGACGCTTGTAATTTTGCAGGTGCCGATTTTGCCATTGGATCAAGATATGTAACTGGCGTTAATGTAGTTAACTGGCCATTAAGTAGGGTGCTTTTATCGTATTTTGCATCAGTCTATGTAAGGTTAATTACTGGAATGAAAATTCACGATGCAACCGCTGGGTTTATTTGTTATAAGCGCAAAGTGCTAGAAAACATTAACTTAGATAAAATAAAATTTATAGGTTATGCTTTTCAAATTGAAATGAAATACAGAGTTTTTGCTAAAAATTTTACCATTCAAGAAGTTCCAGTTATTTTTACAGATAGAACTAAAGGACAATCAAAAATGAGTGGAGCCATTATTAAAGAGGCAGTTTTTGGAGTACTTTCATTGCGCATCCGAAAGTTTTTTAACCGTTTGTAAACGTACATTATATGGCAATAATTCTTATAAAAAACGCTAAAATTGTTAATGAAGGGTCTATTTTTGAAGGCGATGTTTTAATCGAAAATGAATTTATATCTAAAATTGGCAAAAACATTGAAGTATTAAACTTAGATTTTCAAACCATTAACGCTCAAGGAAACTATTTGCTTCCTGGAATGATTGACGATCAGGTGCATTTTCGTGAACCTGGGTTAACTCATAAAGGCGATATTGAATCGGAATCAAAAGCAGCAATTGCTGGCGGAATTACTTCGTTTATAGAGCAACCCAATACCGTTCCAAATGCTATTACTCAAGAATTGCTAGAACAAAAATATCAAATTGCTGCACAAAATTCTTTTGCCAATTATTCTTTTATGATGGGTGGCACAAATGACAATTTAGAAGAAATTTTAAAAACAAATCCAAAAAATGTCGCAGGTTTAAAATTGTTTTTAGGGTCTTCAACAGGTGATATGCTAGTAGATAGTTCAGAATCATTAGAAAAAATATTTTCAAACACCAAATTATTGATTGCTGTTCATAGTGAAGATGAAACTACTGTAAAAAACAATCTTGAATTATTTAAGGCACGTTTTGGAGAAAACATTCCTGTAAAATACCATCCCGAAATTAGAAGTGTAGAAGCTTGTTATAAATCAACAGTTAAAATAATTAATTTGGCTAAAAGAACTGGAGCTCGCTTGCATGTTTTTCATATTTCTACAGCAAAAGAACTGGAATTGTTTAGCAATAAAGTACCTTTAAAAGATAAAATGATTACTGCCGAAGTTTGCATTCATCACTTATGGTTTTCTGATAAAGATTATGAAACTAAAGGAAATTTTATAAAATGGAATCCATCAATAAAGACAGAAAACGATAAAAAAGCTCTTTGGGAAGCTTTATTAAACGATACTATTGATGTAATTGCAACCGATCACGCACCACATACTTTAGATGAAAAGTCACAATCGTATTTGAACGCTCCTTCAGGCGGACCATTGGTGCAGCATGCTTTAGTAGCTTTAATGGAAAAACATTTTGAAGGGAAAATTTCAATTGAAAAAATAGTCGAAAAAACGGCGCATAACCCAGCAATTTTATTTAAAATTGAAAAACGAGGTTATGTTAAAGAAGGTTATTATGCCGATTTAGTTTTAATAAACCCAAACAATTCTTGGACAGTTGATAAAGATAATATTTTGTATAAATGCGGTTGGTCACCTTTTGAAGGTACTTCTTTTAAATCGAAAATTTCGCATACTTTTGTAAACGGAGCCTTAGTATATCAAGACGGAAAACCATCAACAATAAAAAACGGAAAACGCTTGTTG
Source organism: Flavobacteriales bacterium (assembly GCA_038204955.1). Taxonomy (GTDB): domain Bacteria; phylum Bacteroidota; class Bacteroidia; order Flavobacteriales; family Flavobacteriaceae; genus Flavobacterium. The sequence goes on along the minus strand of JBBRCJ010000010.1, from coordinate 18,300 downwards.
TTTAACAGATAAATACCTTGAAATGAAAAAGATAAATATACTATTTTTATCACTATTCTCAATAATTAGTTGTGATAACGGTGTTATTAAAAAACCAGATAATTTAATTGAGCGCAGTCAAATGGTTAATATTATTTATGATTTATCTATTTTGGAAGGGATGAAGTCAACAAATTCTATAGGAAATGCGTATCCTACTGCCACACAATTTTTAAAAAAAAAATATAAAATTGACAGCCTAACTTATTCTAAAAATTCACATTATTATTCATCTGATTTAAAAGAATATAAAAAAATGTTCGATGAGGTTAAACAGCGAATTGATAATAATAATGCCAAAATAAATCCGATTAAAAAATTGTCTACACCACAAGAAGCTTTACCAGTAAACTAGTACATTGAAAAATATACTCCCAATTTTTTCTTATTTATTTCACCCTATTTTCATCCCAATTTTAGGATCTCTTTTTTATATTGAGTATTCTGAAAATTATTTCGCTAAAGATCATTATTTACTACTACTTTTTCAAGTAGTAATTATTACTTTTTTACTTCCGTTATCTTTTTTTTATTTACTTAAAACCATTGGTAAAGTTGATACTATAATGCTTTCCGACACCTCACAACGGAAAATGCCACTTTTACTTCAATTGGTTTTAACCGCTGTTTTGTTGCAAAAAAGTGTTACAATAGATCGTTTTTTTGAACTTTATTTTTTCTTTTTAGCTGGATTGATAAGTGTTTTAATTGCTTTTGTATTACTTTTTGCTAAGGTTAAAGCAAGTGTTCATATGATTGGAATAAGCACTTTAACTTTTTTTATAATTGGAATTAGTTTGCAAAATTCATTGAATTTGAACTATTTAATTGCGTTACTTTTTTTAATAACGGGTTTAATTGCTTCGTCACGACTTCAAATGCAAGCACATTCAATAAAAGAATTATTTTTTGGGTATTGCATTGGGATGATTCCTCAAGTTTTACTTTGGTGGTTTTGGTTATAAAATGTAAAACTGTAGTCCAAAGTTTAATGTATTAGCTTTTATTGCCGTATCTCCAATGTTTGCCGATTTGAATATTGGATTCAATCCATAAAAAACATAAATATTAAAAGTGTTCCAACCCGCAGTAAGGTAACATCCAAATTGAATTTTATTGATTTCAGGAATATTTGTCAGTGATAAAACTTGTGAAGAAGTTTCAAATTTATATTGATTGTAAAGGGAATAACTAAATTTAAAACCGGTATAAATGCGCCAAAATTGTGTGTTTATTGCATCTGATGTGCGCCATCTAATTTCTAACGGAATATCAATGTAGTGTATTGATAATTTATTTTTATCGTAAGCAGAGTTTTCAATAATAGAATACTCTAAATCAGAAAAGCCTTGAGTAATAGCAATGTTTTGGTTTAAAATACTTATTGAATATCCAAACCCTAATGCTATAGAAAAATTTCGCCTTTTGTTAACGGGCATATCTCTTAAAAATCCTACTCCAACTCCTGGAGAAAAACGATTTTGATTAAACCCTGACGGAGAATTTTGAATACTATTGTTAGTTATGTTTAAATAAAATTGATCTTCACGATACAGCGAGTCCTCTACTTTTACTTCTACTTGAGAAAATGATTGATAAAAACTCAAAAAAAGTGAAATGACAACTATTCTATTCATTTTAAAGGCAAAACGCTAAATTAATAATTTCAAAGATAACTATTTTTGAATAAAGTTTAATATCTGAATAAGTGAATTGATTTGTTATTTGGCAAAAATGAAAAATTGTCAATCAAAATGCTAAAATAATTTCGTTACTATTTACTTCAACTAAATGTTATTGATTCACTATCTTTGAAAATCAAATTAAAAACAATGAAAAAATATATTTTAATATTCACTTTAGTAGCAACATTTTCGATGATGGCACAAACCAATCCCCTTTTACAACCTTGGACTGGAGCCCATGGTGGAGTTCCAGCATTTACCGATTATAAGATTTCGCAATTCAAGCCCGCTTTAGAGGAAGCAATGAAGCAAAAATTAAACGAAGTTGATGCCATTGCCAACAATAAATTGCCAGCAACTTTTGAAAATACTATTGTTCCTTTAGAAAAAGCCGGAAAACTGTTAACCCAAATTAGTGCTGTTTATGGCATTTATAGTTCCAATATAAACAGTCCCGAATTTCAACCAGTTGAAACCGAATTTGAACCCAAATTTGCTGAATTATCAGATAAAATTATACAAAATACAGCACTTTTTAACCGAATTGCAACCGTGTATAATTCTAAAGATAAATCAAAATTAACTAAAGAGGAACAACGATTAATTTGGGTTTATTACGACAGTTACGTGCGTCAAGGAGCAAAATTAGAGGCTAAAACGAAAGCAAAAGTGAGCGAAATAAACCAAAAATTAGCAGGAGCATTTACTAAATTTAGTCAAAATTTATTATCAGAGGAAAACAATCAATTTCTTGAATTACTTAATGAATCCGATTTTGATGGTCTTTCGCCAGAATTAATAGCAACTCTTAAATCCAATTCTAAACAAAGAAAATTAAGTTCTTTGGGTTGTGTTAACAACACTCGTTCATCGGTTGAACCTTTTTTAACGTATTCAAACAAAAGAGATCTACGTGAAAAAGTTTGGAAAATGTTTATCAATCGTGGTGATAATGCCAACGCCCAAGATAATAACGCTGTAATTGTTCAAATTTTAAAACTCCGTTCAGAGCGTGCAAAACTATTAGGGTTTAAAACTCACGCCGATTGGCAATTGAGTAACACTATGGCTAAAAAACCCGAAGCCGCAATGAAATTAATGTTAGGTATATGGAAACCCGCCGTAGCACAAGTAAAAGTTGAAGTTGCCGATATGCAAAAAGTAGTCGATACTGAAAAAGGAGATTTTAAAATTCAACCTTGGGATTATCGTTTTTATGCCGAAAAAGTGCGCAAAGAAAAATATGATTTAGATCAAAACGAAGTAAAACAATACCTACAACTTGATAACTTGCGTGAAGGAATGTTTTGGGTTGCTGGAGAATTATTTGATTTAAAATTTGCACCAGTTACTAATGTTTCTATTTATCAAGAAGATGTAAAGGTTTGGGAAGTGACCAATAAAACAACAGGTAAGCAGGTCGGTTTGTGGTATTTTGACCCTTATGCTCGCAAAGGTAAACGTTCAGGAGCTTGGATGAATGCCTACCGCGATCAACAAAAATTAGACGGTGATATTCAAACTATAGTATCTAACAATGCCAATTTTATTAAAGGAATCGACGGTCAACCAACTTTGATTTCTTGGAGCGATGCTAGTACTTTGTTTCATGAATTTGGTCACGCATTGCACGGTTTATGTAGTAATGTAAAATATCCCAGTTTGTCGGGCACTTCGGTAGCTCGCGATTATGTGGAGTTTCCATCGCAATTACTTGAAAATTGGCTGTCAACCCCCGAGGTTTTAAAAACATATGCCTTAAATTATAAAACAGGTTTGCCAATGCCGCAATTGTTACTTGATAAAGTTAAAAAAGCATCCAATTTTAATGAAGGTTTTACTACGGTCGAATTAATTTCGAGTGCTCTAATTGACATGAAATTACATATGGCACAAGTACCCACTACTGATCCGGATGCTTTTGAAAAAAACACTTTGGCCGAATTAGGAATGCCGAATGAAATTGTAATGCGACACAGAACTCCACAATTTGGACATATTTTTTCGAGTGATGCTTATTCAGCAGGATATTATAGTTATTTATGGGCCGATGTAATTTGTACTGATGCATTTGAAGCGTTTACAGAGGCCAAAGGCCCATATGATAAAACGGTTGCCAAACGCTTGTTGCAAAATGTTTTTTCTGTCGGAAATACTACGGATCAAGGTGATGCGTATAGAGCGTTTCGTGGTCGTGATGCAAAAGTAGATGCACTGATGCGCGCTAAAAGTTTTCCTATAGGAAAGAAATAAAATAATTCATTAAATCAATTTACAGTGAAAATAGTTCCTCCATTGTGACTGTCTTTTCACAATTAATAGCTTTTAGTTTAATAGCCAATTAATTCAATTCAAACTTGATTTAATTAGCACAACTTCCTTATTGCCTTTCAATGCTTTGAATTGTTTTTAAGTTAATTAAAAAGAGTGAATCAAATTATATAAAAAAACTAAAATATTTTGGTTAATGTAAGTGTCCAAATGTTGATAATATTAAAAATGAAGTTTACTTAATGAAATTTAAATGGAATAAAATAATTAAAATCACTACTGTTGTTTTTAAAAGTAAAGTTTTTCCATTTAAATTTAACTTAGAATCAATTCAAAATCTAGGTGTTTTAACAACACCTAGATTATTTATTCCAATAACTTAGGTGTTGTTAAAAGCTCTATTACTTCACTTTAAATCCGATATCCCACTTTTCCCAACTCAAAACTACTGCATCCATAGCAATAGAATAAACAAGTTTTTCAGTAAGAACTGATTTCGGTTTTGGCATTACTTTTACTCGTAATTGATCTTCCTTTTCTTTATAATCGTAAGCGCCCCATTGTTTTTGCTGTTTGCTAAATATTAGGGTACATTCTTTTTCATTTGGAATTATAAAGAACGAATATTTTCCAGCTGGAAGTTTTGTTCCTTCAACCATAATTTCTTTGTCCGTTTCAAATGTTGTTGCATCGTTGGCTCCTGCTCTCCAAACTTTGTCAAAGGGTACTAATTTTCCCCAAATTTCTCTCCCTTTTACTGACGGACTTCCATAATTTATGGTAATCGTGGCTTGATTAATTTTTCCAGTGGCTGTTTCTGGCGGACTTGCTACTTGTTTTTGGGCTATTGCGAAGTTGAAAAAGCCTAAAATTGCGATAAATAAAACACTACTTTTTTTCATAATTTGGTTGATTTAATTTCAATAAAGATACTTTTTTTGATTGTTCAACATTTAGTTTTAACAAATCTTTGGCATCCTAAAAGTTTAGTTTAAAGATTGTTTTCAATACTTTATATTTGCATAAAAATTCTCAAAATGCAATCTATTTCGCCTGAAGCTAATTATGTTTTACAATTTATAAACCAAACCAACCGCTCTATTTTTTTAACAGGAAAAGCGGGAACTGGTAAAACAACATTACTTCGTGAAATTATTCAAACTACTCATAAAAATTGCGTAGTAGTTGCACCAACAGGAATTGCTGCGTTAAATGCTGGAGGTGTTACCATTCATTCCATGTTTCAGTTGCCTTTTGGAGCGTTTATTCCCGATGCCATCAACCAACCTCAGTTTCTTGATGGTCAAAAATTTGAATCCCCCGCCACTTTACGACGCAATTTTAGAATGAGCGCCGCAAAAAAAGCCGTTATTCAAAATATGGAATTACTCATTATAGATGAGGTTTCGATGCTTCGGGCAGATATGATGGATGCTATTGATTTTATGCTGCAAAATACACGAAAGAAAAAAATTCCATACGGTGGCGTTCAACTTTTATTTATTGGCGACTTGTTGCAATTGCCACCTGTAATCCGGGATGACGAGTGGCGCGTATTGAAAAATTATTACAAAGGTAAATTCTTTTTTCACTCACACGTTATTCAACAAAATCCGCCACTATATATTGAATTATCCAAAATTTTTCGTCAGTCTGATGAACGTTTTATATCAGTACTTAACAATTTAAGAAACAATACGATAACTCAAAATGATGTTACTGTTTTAAACCAATACGTAAACCCTAATTTTGATTTAAAAGCCAATAAAGGATTCATAACCTTAACAACTCACAACAACAAAGCAGACACTATTAATCAACAAAACTTAGATGATTTAAAAGGCAAATCGTATTTTTATAAAGCCGATGTAATAGGTGATTTTCCTGATAAAATATATCCGTTAGAAGAAAAATTAGAGTTGAAACTGGGGGCCCAAATTATGTTTATTAAAAACGACCCTTCATTCGATAAAAATTATTTTAATGGGAAAATGGGAACTATAAAATCATTATCCGACAAAGAAATTTTAGTGTATTTTTCAGAAGAAAACAAAACAATCGAAGTTGAAAAACATGAATGGACCAACATTAAATATGTTGTTGATCCAAATACTAAAGAGGTTGAAGAAGAAAACTTAGGCACGTTTACTCATTATCCTATAAAATTGGCTTGGGCAATTACGGTCCATAAAAGTCAAGGCTTAACATTTGACAAAGCTGCTCTTGATGTTTCACAAGTCTTTTTGCCAGGTCAAGCATATGTTGCGCTTTCGCGATTACGATCTCTTGAAGGGTTAGTGTTACTTACTCCTTTACAAATGAATGGCATATCTAATGATGATGATGTTATGCAATATGCAAATAACAAAGCGTCAGAAGAAATTTTACAGAATAGTTTAAAAGCCGACACTAAACAATTCATTCAAAACTATTTAAAATCGAGTTTTAACTGGCACGATTTAGTTCAAGAATGGCGTAATTTAAAATATAGTTTTACTGATAGCGACCGATCCGAGAAATCGAAACACAGCCAATGGGCAACCGAACAATTTAATAATTGCGAAGCATTAGTGGAACCAGCCATTAAATTTATGTTGCAATTAGACAAACTTTTTCGTGATGAAAACACCGATTTTGTTTTTATAAACGACAGAATTCAAGCTGCTTATGCATATTTTTATTCTAAAATGAATGATTTGGCATATCAAATTTTATATAGAATGGAAGAAGTGCAACGCAAAAAGCAAATGAAATTATTTTATGATGAATTGGTGGTTTTAGAAGATTTACAAACACAAGCCATTTTACGATTATTAAAAGGTAAACGTTTGATTGAAACTGTAATTGAAAATAAATCAATTAACAAAGAAACATTAGAATTTTCGGCAATTAAAACATTTAAAATAAATCTATTAGCGAAAGTCCGTGATGATTTTAAAGCCAATAATTTAACATTAGTAGAAGACAATGAAGACGTTAGCTTGTATGAAAAGAAGGCAAAAGTAAAAAAAGAAACTAAAAAATCAACAACTCAAATCACTTACGAAATGTGGATTGAAAAAAACTCTATTGATGAAATTGCTCAAATTCGTAAACTAACAGTTGGAACCGTTTTTGGTCATTTTACAAAGTTGGTTCAAGACAAAGCAGTTAAAGTTTCTGAAATCTTGACCGAAGATAAAATTTTGGCTTTGTCAAAAGCATTTGAAAATTATAATGAAGAATCGTTAAACCCTTTAAAAGAAAAACTTGGCGAGCAATTTAGTTGGGATGAGCTGAAAATGTTTAAAGCCAGTTTAGCAAAGTAATTTAAAAACACTTTGTCCTGATTTAATTTTAAAAATTTATAATATTAAACTATCCTAACCAATAAACGGCTAAAATTGCTGGTATGAAATATACAGCTATAGTTTGCGCACCAACATAGTCTTTTGCAACGCGCTGCCCAAAAAGGAGACATAATAATGTTATCGTTGATGTTACCGCTCCATAATAGCCAAATGAATATTGCTTGTTGATAAAAATCTGAGCACATCCAATTAAACATAGCACTCCTGAAACTAATTCTAAAATTAAAAGTGTGGCCAAGGCTTGTGGAACAAGGTTTTTTAAAATTGAATTGGCAAAATGTCCTTTTAACCAGCTCAAGTTATCTTTCCAGTGAAACGATTTGTCGTAAGCCGATTGAATAAATGTGATGGCAAGAAAAATTAGAACTAAAACAGAGGCTGAAACGTTGGTCATAATAGGGTGGTTTTATTTTTTATGAATTAATCGGGTAAGTTTTATTGACAAATCAGTTAAAATAATTTTTGCATTTCCGTTGCGCTCAATGTGAAAAATCGCATCCGAAAGTTCGTTAAAAATCAATTCTATATTATTTCCGTTAACAAACGGGGCAAAGTTTTCTAATTTGAACCTTTCTACTTTAGGTTCAATATATACCAATTTTTCGGTTTTATAATTCAAAAGTAAGCCTTGTCGGAACATTTCAATACAATAATTCAAGAATTTTTTTTGAGTCTCTCTACCTAAACTAGCAATAGTTTCACTCCAAGCAATCAAATCTTGAATAGCGGCAGCGTTTCCTTTAGCTCTAAAAGCGGCACGAACCCAACTCACAAACCATTCATCAAAAGGATTTTCGTTACCCTCATCATTTAAAATTTGCAAGGCTTTGTTGTAATTTCCTTGCGCTTGATGAGCAATTTTTAATGCCTTTTTCTCATCAACCGTCATGTTTTTCATTAATTCTTCTGCAATTACACTTTCCGGCAAATTGTTAAAATAAAGTACTTGACATCTAGATCGTATGGTTTGAATAATGTCTTCTTCATTTTCAGATATTAAAATAAAAACAGTTTTAGCTGTTGGTTCTTCCAGTAATTTCAATAATTTGTTTGATGCAGCGATATTCATTTTATCCGCCATCCAAACAATCATTATTTTGTAACCTCCTTCAAATGATTTTAGAGCCAACGTTTTTAGAATTTCTTGGGCATCATCAACTCTAATTTCTCCTTGTTTGTTTTTAACCTCTAAAACTTGATACCAATCAAAAAGATTTCCATAAGGGTTTTTAGTAACAAATTGCCTCCAGTCTTGAATAAAATCAATACTTTTAGGTTTGGATTTTACTTCATCAGTAGCAACTGTGGGATAAATAAAATGAACATCTGGATGGGACAATCCAAGGAATTTTTGATTACAAGCATTGTTTGAACCTAAGTTTTCAATACCTGAATTGGAACAAATTATAAATTGTGCGTAAGCAATTGCCATGGGTAAGGTACCACTACCTTCTGGCCCTATAAAAAGTTGCGCATGCGGAATTCTACCGGTGCCTGCACTTTGTATTAAGTGGTTTTTAATATGATTTTGTCCTAAAATTTCTGAAAATTGCATTAGCAAATATAAAATAATTTCATAAAATGAGTTTTTAAATTTATTTTTTGTTAAAACATTTAATATAAGCAGACACATTTTTTATTAACAAAATTTTAACAAATTCAAAAACTCCCAGTAAAATAAAGACTTTACGAGTTTTTTTTAAATAAAATTTAGTTTTATAATAGATGATATGTTCAATTTAATTAATTTTGGCTTGTTATTTGCAAATATCGAAAAAGAAGTAATTTACAATAAAAAAAATTACAATTTTTTAAATATGTAAAATCAACAATTTCAGTGCTTTAAGAGTTTTTTAAGGTTTTAAAATAAAACTGTAAAAAATTTTATTAACAATTTGTTGTTGAAATCATTTTAAAATTTATATATTTCGACTTATTTTAAGTTACAAAAAAAAACAAGTAAAAAAATAACATTATCTTTAAAAACTTTTAATTATGAAAATCAATTACATCAAAAAAGCAGCCTTATTTTTATTATTTAGCGTTTCAATGTATGCACAAAAACCTGTTGGTCAATTACCTATAATTAATGTTAGAGGCGTATCTAAATATTCTAACCTTAAAGATTTAGAGGCAATGAATAAAGGAGAATTGAAATCATTGTATTTGGAAAGGGTGAAAATTTTAATAAATATAATGCCTTACATGGCCATAACTAGCAAACCTGGAGTTACTTTAAAGGATTTAGGGGTGCCAGAAAGTGTTGAAAACGTAAATGCTTTGAAAAAAGAAACTGATAATAGAGCTTTGTATTTAACTTCAAATGCAGAATTTTTGGACACAATAATGTCTTATTCTGATAAAAGTGTTATAGTTACCGCTATTTTATTTTTAGAAGAAACAATGAAGAAAATACACTCAGGTGACGAATTGTAGTTCATTTAAAAATTGAAATGAAATTAAACTACAATTATAAAATTTAAAAAAATATTAATGAAAAAGGCAAGATTACTTTTATTGTTAGTTTCCTTTGGTTTTTCATCGGTTTCTGCTCAGCAAGAAAAAGGAATTGTTGGAAGTAACAATTGGTTATTAGGGTGGTCAAGTTTTAAAGCTAATAAAGTTGATTATAACGAAACCACCAAAATTTTACAGGGAAAAATCAGTACTAATTATACATTAAATAGCTCAGAAACTTATTTGCTTCTCGGTAAAGTTTATGTTACTAGTGGCGCAACTTTAACAATTGAAGCAGGAACTGTAATACGAGGTGATTTTGACAGCGGAGGAATTTTAGTAATTGCTAAAGGAGCTAAATTAGTTGCAGAAGGAATTCAATCCAACCCAATTATCTTTACTTCGAATAAACCTTTGTCTGAAAGAAAAGCGGGTGACTGGGGAGGTATAATTATAATGGGTGATGCTCCAATTAATAGTATTGGTGGAACCGCAAACTTGAAAGCAGATATAGACCTTGAGTATCGGTCTTATGGAGGAAATACCATTGATAACTATGCAGGTATCTTAAAATATGTTAGAATTGAATTTGCTGGGAAACCTTCGCAAGGGTTTAAAGAATTTAATTCATTAACACTAGCTGGTGTAGGGAGTAAAACCAAGATGGAATACGTTAACATAAGCATGAGTAATGGGTGTTCGTTTAGATTTTTTGGAGGCAGTATAACAACTAATAATTTAGTTTCATACCGCTGTAGAGAAGAAGATTTTTCGTTCACACAAGGAGTACAATGTACTATTTCCAATTGCCTAGCTATGAGAAATCCATTAATCTCTGGAATAAATAACAATAGAAGTTTTAAACTATCTGCCAACGAATCTATAGAAAACGTAGATTTTTCTAAAAAAAGTACTTTGGTTACTGCAACCAATCTTACAGTTTTAAATGAAACCGTGGCAAGTGGTGGTACCGATGGTTTAGTAAAGGAAGCTATTTATATTGGAGATGCTTCGTGTTCTATCTCAATGAAAAATAGTGTAATTTCTGGATTTGTTCCAGCAGTATTATTAAACACCTCTATTGAAATTAAAAATGATAATTTGAAAAAAATTAATTTTTTAGGTACTTTGATTAACTTGTGTAATGGTAATATTCAGTCAGAAATTGGAGGCACTGCAAATTTAGACTTAGAACAATGGTATGCTAGTGCAAGTTTTGGAAACACTTATTCTCAAAGTTTACCTGCAGATATTTTTATTGAACCTAAAAATGACAAAATACCCGATTTAAGATTAAAAATAAATCAAATAAAATAGTCAATAATTGTATATTTCCAAACTACCATTTTTTTAATGGTAGTTTTTGGTTAAAATTTTAAAGGGTTTTTCATTAATACTAATAATTTTGAAACATGAATTAATATAAATTAATGTATACATAAAGATAAATTAATTTATTTGTTGCATCTTTGTTAACTAATTTTAACTTTTAAAATCTTTTAAGCATATTAAAGTAAGCAATAACTCGTTAAACACTACAATTATGGCAAACAAATACGTTTATAAATTTTTAATTTTATTTATGTTTCTTGGATTTTTGTCCTTTGGACAAATTACAAGCATAAATGCACCAACATATATATTTTCACAAGCTTGTGCAGATGCAAATTCTTCAAATAGTTTTAGCATTAATTTTACTTTTAATGGTACTGCAAGCAATACATCAAATCAATTTCTAGTTCAATTATCCAACGACAATTTTAGTACAATTATTCCATTTGGTCAAACTTCCCCTGGAGTAATTACAAGTGGAGGTGGAACTATTAATAACCTTTCTTTACAGCAAAATGTGTATGGCTCCAATTATAAGATAAGAGTAGTTAGTACAGCAAATGTTGTTTTAGGCTCACCCACTACCGTGCCTTTAAGTGCATATTATTTAATTCATAACATACCTATACCATTAAATTCGGATGCTGTATTCGGAAATGTTAGCGCTTGCGGAAGTAGTTATAAAATTTCTATAACCAATACCGGAAACGCATCGTCACCTTTATTCTATCCTTATTTAACTTATAAATGGTATAATGAATCCGCTACGGGTGTAATTACACAAGTAGGAACAGGAAGTTTTTTAGACGTAACTAGCTCAGGGAAATATTATGTAGCAACTGATTACGGAAGTTGTAATTCAAGTTCGCTCTTTGCGTCAAAATCTAATAAAGTTAATGTAAATTTTGTAGCAGCAACACCGTTAACAATAGCAAGTACTAGTGATACCCTTTGTCAAGGTGCTAATGTGACATTGATTAGTAGTATTCCATATTCTTCAGGTTACACATATACTTGGACTTTAGATAACAACGCTACTCCGTTACCAAATAATCCAGTACCAGACACTTACACTGCAACAGTTGTTGGTACCTATAATTTAGTTATCGATACAGGAAGTTGTGTAATTCAGGCTTCTAAAACTATATCCCCATCAGCTTTAACAGCAAGTTTAAATTTAACATCTCCCAGTAATTTAAATGCTGGTCAATCTCTTTCTTTGATAGTTTCAACAACTGCCAATGCTCCTACTTACGAATGGTACACTGTTAACACTGGTGTATCCACTTTAATTGTTGGTGAAGTATCAAATACTTTATTAGTAAATCAAGCAGGAACTTATAAAGTTATAGTGAAGCAAAACTCGGGATGTATTACTACAAAAACATTACAAATTGAAATTAAATCTGGTTCTGGTTCAGGCAGAGACGAATTGCCCAATTTAATAAGCCCAGATAATGATGGAGTTAATGATAAATGGGTGCTACCATCTTATATTACCTCTCAATCTCCTGAAATAAAAGTAGAAATATTAAACGAATATGGCAAACAGGTTTTTATAACCGACAATTACCAAAATGATTGGCCAGATAGTGATGTAGTAATCCCAAAAACCAACCCTGTTTTTTATTTTATAATTTCAGCAAAAGATCAAATTTTAAAGCAGGGCACCATAACCGTTATAAAATAATATGTTCAATAAATACGCGTTAATTATCTTATTGTTATTCATTAAAACAGCTACATTTTCTCAAGATAATGCAATAGCTGCTTTTGATTTACCTTTAAATAATAATTTTAAGTTTAATAAATTTTTAATAAATCCAACGTTTAGTTTTGTTCGTGAAGACAATGCTTATGTGAGTTTTTATAACCGACGTCAATGGAATGGTTTTGAAGGAGCACCCCAAGCTTATTTAATAAACTATTCAAGTCGAATGAATGACAATTCAAGTGCAGCAATAGGATTATACCAACAAAACTATGGTGTGTTTACGAATTTTGGAGCTCAAGTTAATTACGCAAATAATATTGTACTGTCCGACGAAAATAATTTTACGTTCGGTTTTAATTTATCGTACTATAATAGTGGGTTCAATTACGGAAAAATAGTCACCAATAATACCGAACCACGATTACAAGATTTCGCATCAAATTCATTATTAGCATTTAAACCTGGAATAAATTTCGGAACCGCTTTTTTAGATATCGGAATTACAGCAAACAACTTATTTTTATACAACTTTAAAACAAGTCAAATTGTTGCGAACGACCAAGCTAAAAGTTTTTCGGGTCATATAATGTATACAGGTTACCTAGAAAACAGTGATGGTTTATTAGAAAAAGCCAAATTTACAGCTATTGCACAAGCAGAAAAGAAGAAAGACGTAACTGGTTTTTCAGGAAATTTAATGTTAGACATACCCAAAGCGGGTTGGATAAATGGTGGTTATAATTCTATTTATGGAATTTCGGGAGGTCTTGGACTTTTAATAACTAAAAGAATTGCTGTTGGATATTCTTTCGAGAAAGGACTTGGTGATTTATCCCGTTTAGGAAACACTCACGAAATTACATTTGCTTACTTGTTTAAAAATTATAATGATGACGATTATGAACCATTATTTTCAAGATCAACACCTACACAAACTGTTGTTGCACCAAAACCGGATTTAGATGTAGTTAAAAAGAATGCCGAAATTGCTACTGCTGAAAGAGCTAGACTTGTTCAAGAAGCTGCTGACAGAATAAAAATTGCTAATGAAGTAAAAGAAGCAAAAATAAAAGAAGCACAACAAGCTATTAACACAAAATTAATTGCCGATGCTCAAAAAATAGAAGACAATAAAACCATAACAGAAAATAAAATTAAAGCCGAAAAAGAACGAGCGGCACTCGAAGCTGTAAATTTGAAAGCAACAACCGATGCAAAGGCTATCGCTTTAAAACAAAAAATCGCTAATGACGAGCTAGCTAAACTTAAAGCAATTGCAGATGCAAAAGCAGTAGCTGAAAAGAATAATCTAGAAAAAAACAAAGCAAATCAAGAAAAAATAAATCAAGATAAAGTTGAAAAACAAAGAATAGCAGCACTCGAATTGGCAAAACTAAAAGCTAAAAGTGATGCGAAAGCAATTGCAGATGCACAATTAACTGCCGAAAAAAGTAAAGTAGAAGCTGATAAATTAGCAGCAGCAAAATTAGAAAAGCAACGTTTAGCTGATGAAGAAAAAGCTAGGTTAAAAGCTATTGCTGATGAAAAAGCGATTGCCGATAAAGAGAAGGCTAATAAACTTCTTTTAGAAAAAGCTGAACAACTTAAATTGAAAGCTATTGCCGAGGCAAAAGCATTGGACGAAAAAAATCGTTTAGCCGCTGAAAAACTTGAAAAAGATACTCTAGAAAAAGAAAGAGTTGCAGCCGCTTTAAATGCCGCTAAACAAAAAGCTGCAGACGAAGCGAATGCTTTAATAGAAAAAAATAAAATTGAAGCTCAAAAAATAGCTCAAGATAAAATTGATAAAAAACGAATTGCCGACGAACAAATAGCAAAATTAAAAGCTATTGCCGATGCTAAAGCAATTTCCGATGCACAACTTTTAGCCGAAAAAAATAAAGTAGAAGCCGATAAATTAGCAGCTGCAAAATTAGAAAAGCAACGTTTAGCTGATGAAGAAAAAGCAAGATTAAAAGCGATAGCCGATGAAAAAGCAATAGCCGATAAAGAGAAGGCTAACAAACTTCTTTTAGAAAAAGCTGAACAACTTAAATTGAAAGCTATTGCTGATGCAAAAGCATTGGACGAAAAAAATCGTTTAGCCGCTGAAAAACTTGAAAAAGACAAGCTTGAAAAAGAACGTTTAGCAAATGAAGCTGAAGCTGCCAAACAAAAAGCAATTGCCGATGCACAACTTTTAGCCGAAAAAAATAAAGTAGAAGCCGATAAATTAGCAGCCGCAAAATTAGAAAAGCAACGTTTAGCTGATGAAGAAAAAGCAAAATTAAAAGCGATAGCCGATGAAAAAGCGATTGCCGACAAAGAGAAGGCTAACAAACTTCTTTTAGAAAAAGCCGAACAACTTAAATTGAAAGCTATTGCCGATGCAAAAGCATTGGACGAAAAAAATCGTTTAGCCGCTGAAAAACTTGAAAAAGACAAGCTTGAAAAAGAACGTTTAGCAAATGAAGCTGAAGCTGCCAAACAAAAAAGTATTGATAGTGCAAAAGCATTAGCAGAAAAAACAAGATTAGCAGCAGAAAAATTAAATCAAGATAAAATTGATAAAGATAACGCCGCTAATGAAGTGGCTGCTGCAAAATTAAAAGCAATTGCCGATGCTAAAGCACTAGCAGAGAAAAATAGATTAGCAGCTGAAAAAGCGGACAAAGACAAGTTGGATTTAGCCAATGCCAATAAGATTGATATAGATAGAATAAAAGCTAAAGATGCTGTTTCTACTAGGGTATTAGATGGATTTCAAAAAGAACTGGAACTTAAAAGTAAAATTTCTAATAAGTTAATCTCGAGTTTAGATTCGATTGTTAAAACTAGAGATTCAGAACTTCAGGATTACAAAAACGAAGGAAAACCTAATGCAGTTGTAAAAGAGCAGAAAAAATTTGTAAGTTCAGCCGAAACAAACAAGGCGCTTTCTAATATTCAAAATGAATTATCAGATAATAAAACAGCGTTAGGCAGATTGATTACGGATTTTGAAACTAAAAATAATGAACGTGTAAAAGCCATTAAAGCTTCAGGTATTTCTGATGTGGAAGCGCAAGCTTTAAACGACAATTATCTTCAAGTTTTAAATGGACTAAAAGCTAAAAAATTAAAAATTGAACAAAGTGAGCGCGATTTAAATAAACGTGTTGAAGAAATCAAAATAGAACGTGATATTGAAGTTCGAAATAGAATCAAAAAAGCACAGTTTGATACTGAAAAAGTTAGAAATGAAAAAGATCAAGCATCACTAAAAGCAAAAATAAATGAAATTGGCGGTGGAGCAACCAAACCAATTGTACCAGTGGTAGTTGACAAAACTAAACCAGTAACAAATAACAATAGCGTATCGGATATACAAATTATCAAAAACATAAATAATGTAAGTAGTGGTTGTTATTTAGTTTTAGATACCTTTGATAATGTGGACGAAAGAGATTCATTCGTTGCAACAGCATTGCAAGCTGGAGCAGTAAATGTGCAGTCATTTTTTAATATCTATAAAAGTTTATATTACGTATATATAGCGAAATATAATACTTTAGATGAAGCGCTTGAAGCCCAAAAGGTAAAAGGAACAACAACTTACAATTCAAAAATGTTTATTGTTAAAGTTGAAAATTAAAAAAATGTTTAAAAAAAATCGCCTAAATTAGTATGCGAAATAAAATGACAAAAATATAAGTTACTGTAATTAATTATTTAAAATTTATCATAAGATTCAAAACTAGATAGTGTAAACTAGAAAAAAATTACTGTATTAAATAAATTTTATTTGAAGTAAAATAAAAAAACAAGTTTGCTATTCATTTTAAGTTTAAAATAATTACGATAGCGCCAAAATATAACCATACAAAAAAAGCTAAAAAAAGTATAAATTTCAAAATTATTCGTATGAAAAATTTTACCCAAACCAAGCATTATTTACTTTTATCATTATTTTTTGTACTAATTTCAAACATTTCGTTTGGTCAGTACTCTTTAACACATTACATACCACCTTCCCCGTGGAAATATTATAATGATTCTAATGAGTTAATTGTAACAACAACTAGTTTAACAGCTGTGCCAATTACCATTCGTAAAAGTGATGGTACTTTGATAACAAATACGGTTACTACAATTGTTAACGCTCCTTTGCGATACCGATTTACAACTAATATTGTTCAGGCAAATCTAATAAACACTGTCTATTCAGATCAAGGTTTAATCGTTTCTTCTACAGTACCAATTGGGGCACAAGTACGAAATATTGCCTCGGATTATACCATTTGTGCGCCCTTTACTACTCCTGCTGATCAATGTAATTGTTCTCAAAAAGGAAACACCTCATTTTCTTCGTTGGGTGATCAGGCTTACGGAACTTCATTTACACTAGGTTACTATCGA
Source organism: Flavobacteriales bacterium (assembly GCA_038204955.1). Taxonomy (GTDB): domain Bacteria; phylum Bacteroidota; class Bacteroidia; order Flavobacteriales; family Flavobacteriaceae; genus Flavobacterium. Next base: position 1,054 of record JBBRCJ010000010.1, on the reverse strand, counting down.
AACTTTAATAATCCGGATGGTTGCGGTGTTCCAGCCGAACCTATTGCTGCACCCATTTATATAGTGCATTCCATTTCAAATAGTAATATAGTTACTTATAATGGCGGTACAACAGTAACCTTAAATGCAGGACAATCGTTTTTATTTAATGCACCGTTTGGAAGTAAAGTAACATCAACTAAACCAATTAGTATGTTGTCATCTAAAAGGAATGATAAAACTGATGGTTGTGGTGATGGAGTTATAAACCCAGTTATACCAGACAATTTATTGGGTGATAAATATGTAATAAATAGAAGTAGAGGTAACTCAAATTACGAACTAAGTACTATTGTAAGTCCAACGGGAGGTAATACCGTAACGGTTCAAGCTTATACAGTTGCTGGTATTGCTTCAGGACCGCCAGCAACCTATGTACTAGCTGCTGGTGGGTCTGTAACAATTAAAAACGGTATTGATGGTGGAAACGATACTAATCCAGGTTCGTCTACTTTTGTATCGTCAACAAGTCCTGTTATAATTTATTCAGGAACTGCATTTGGTTGCGAAATTGACATGATTACTCAAGCACCATTAAGTGGTTGTTCGGGCTCGTTCGATGTGCAAACCAAAAACTTTGTAAAAAATACCAATACAATTTTACCTTACTTTGGCTATGTAATTGTGCAAAGTGGTACAGCACCAGTTAATTTCAATGGCTCAAGTTTGGAAGCCGTTGCAGGGGTTGGTCCTCGAGTACAGGTGGGCACTACAGGTTTTTACAAAATTACGTTTACAAATGTTCAATTAGGCGACCCAATTGATTTACGTTTCAATTCTACAAGTCGTATTGCGGTCGCAATGATTCAAAGTGGCGGAGGTTATTCCATGTCAAACTTTATTACGGGATTTTCAAGTGCTTACCCACCACCAACAATCGATCAAGCACCAGCTTGTCCCGCAGGAACTTTGTTAACCGCCAACAATACTTTAGGTGCTACCTTTTTTCAATGGGAAGTAAATACGGGTACTGGTTGGACTTTTATTCCAAGTCCTGCAGGTATTGCACCTACAT
>JBBRCJ010000009.1:0-66096 GCA_038204955.1 Flavobacteriales bacterium | reverse complement strand
CGAGAATATACGGCTTGGTATGCTGAAAGTATTCCTGTTCCTTATGGTCCTTGGAAGTTGCAAGGATTACCAGGGTTAATACTAGAAGCTTACAATAAAGAGCAAGAAATATATTTTGTTGCAAAAAATGTAGATTATCCTTCAAAAAGTGCCACCGAAATAAGTAAAGTAATTAAACCAAAAGATATGAATTGGATTTCTCAAAAAGAATTTCTTAAATGGAGTGATGACCGTTTACAAGAAATTTATGAAAAATTGATTCTTATGAAAATAAATGGGATTAGGGATTCACTAACGGGTGTTTTCAATGAAATTTCCGAATAAATGCTAAAAAAAATAATGTTGTGTTTTTTATTTCAAACCCTAGTGTTTGCAAAACAATTTAAAATTTCTGGGTTTGTAAAAGATTTATTTTTTAAGTTCTTCTTTTATAATTTTTCTAATAATTTCAATATCAAAACCCGTTATGTTAGAATTTATGTTTCCAGAATAGGAAGAGTTAATGAAAACTTGTTGTTTTTCAGTAAAATCGATCACTTCAAGTGGATTTATTCCAATAAGTCGATTAATTGGCTTAATTCATTTACATCGAAAGTAATTTCTCCTTTTTCGAGCTTAGAGTATTTTGATTGAGAAATATTTAAATGATGTGCAACATTTTCTTGTGTTAATCCTTTTAATATCCTTGAATCACGAACTATCTTTTCCTTTACTTTCATAATTTTAATACTTTAAACAAATATATTATAAAAAATTAAAAATAATTTATTTTCCTGTAAATAATTTATTTTTAAACAAATAGAGACCTACAATAAAAATTAACATTTTTGTAACTAACAAAAAAAGTTCTCGAGACAACCTAATTTGTTAAAAAAAATGTTTAATTATAAAATTTAAAAGTATAAAAAAATTAGTTTTCGGCTTGGCAATGTTGGCTTCGTTAAGTACATTTGCAATAAGCCCAGTTAAAAAAAAGATTTCTATCAAACGCCCTTCTTGTTTAAGAATTGAATGTGCTAACGGAGACTCCGCAAGTTACTATGGCTCTGTTGCAGGTGCTCTTTCCAAAGGTTCTAGTTTCTGTGGAAGTAATTTTTTTACAGTAAGAGGAGAGTAATAAAATTTAAATCTTTATTACAATTAAGGTTACTTTTTTAGTAACCTTAATTAAATTAAGATAATAATAAATAAAATATATGTATTTACGGTATTTAATTGTTTTTTTAATTTCGGGTTTAACTTTCTCACAAGATATAAGCCGAGGAATTGTTTATTACGGACAGTTTGAAAATATGTTGTCTGGTAAAAGAAGAGGGAATGATAGATTATCGACTTTAATTTTTAATAAAACAGAATCTAATTATGTTACATTTAAGGATTCTCTAGATTCTATTCCAAAAGACAATATTAAAAGTATAGTTAAAGTAGAATCTGGCACGTATACTATGTATGGAGGTGGAGGAAAAATGGCGCCTGTTTCTAACCGAGGAGACCAAGTTTATACAAACTTAATTAAAGATAGTGTTTGGAGTTGTTTTCAAAGAGTAACCTTTCATTTCGTCAAAGAAAAAAGAAAGAAAATTGATTGGAAACTTTTTAATGAAACTAAAAAAATAGGTGCATTTAATTGTCAAAAAGCAACAGCTACTTTTAGGGGTCGAGATTATACGGCTTGGTACACCAACGAAATTCCATTACCTTTCGGACCTTGGAAGTTACAAGGTTTACCAGGGTTAATAATTGAAGCCTATGATACTTCGGAGGAAATATATTATTATGCCAAGCAAATTGAATATCCAACGCAAAATCCCACACCTATCTATAAAGTTAAATTAGATAAAAATGAAAAATGGCTCAACTATCCTGACTATTTGAAAAGGTTAGAAGAAATAATAAAAAGTAGAGATGAAAGAGCGGCTTTACTTGAAATGAATATTATGAAAACGACTGCAAAGGATGAGTTCAAAGAAATCTCTGAATAAATGCTAAAAAAAATAATGTTGTGTTTTTTATTTCAAACCCTAGCGTTTGCACAACAAATTAAAATTTCTGGGTTTGTAAAAGACAATTTAAACAGAGGCATCGAAAGTGCTTCTGTTTTAATTTTAGATGAATCTAAAAACACGATGGCTTATACGTTTACTAAAACTACTGGTTTTTTTGAATTGATCCTTTTAAAACCCGAAACCAATTGTAAACTAGTGGCATCAAGTTTGGGGTTTTATAAAGAAACACTTTTGCTCGATTTTAAAACTAAAAATTATACTGATGTAACTATTGTTTTAAAAGAAAACACCGAAACCTTAAAAGAAGTTATCATTGATACCAACCCTGTTAAAGGCGATACAACCTCGTTTAAAACTGCAAAATTTACCAACCAAACCGAGCAAACCGTTGAAGACGTTTTAAAAAAAATTCCAGGAATTGAAGTGCAAAAAGACGGTTCAATAAAAGCCCACGGAAAATACATTAATAAACTTTTGGTAGAGGGCGAAGACGTTTTTGATAAAAATTATAAAATTTTATCTAAAAACTTAGATGCAAAAGTTTTGGATGCGGTTCAAATTTTAGACAATTATGAAGATAATCCTATTTTTAAAAAAATATTCAACTCGTCAGACAAAGTTGCTATTAACCTAAAACTTAAAAAGGATAAAAAAAATATTTGGTTTGGCAATGTTAGTTTGGGTGCAGGGGTAGTTTCCGATAATCGTTGGAAAGAAAGTTTAAATATAGGTTTACTTCGAAAAAAAATAAAATTATTTTACTTTGGCGATTATAATAATTTAGGTGAAAAAGCAACCGACTTAATAAAAGAAAATATAAACGATAACAGTTATTTTGCAGAGGAACGTTTTGAGAAAACCACAAAACGATTATTTGGAATAAACAGTAATGAAAACGCATCGTTTAGTAAATCGCAAAGTGTTTTTAACAAAGCACTTTTAAATTCGGTAAGTTTTACAACTAAAGTACAACCTAATTTTTCGGTTCGAGGTGTTGGGTTTTATACCAATGACCATCAAACCCAAGATTCCTTCTCGGAAACAAAGTATACCATTTCAGCATCTCCAATAACTTTTATTGAAAATTCAAATTACCAAAACAGCAAAACGTTAGCATCAATAGAATTGGAATTTAAGTATTATCCAAACTCTAAAAATTATTTTACCAATTTGTTTGTTTTCAAAAATAATCCTGCAACCGTTTTTAATTCGATTCAATACAACGATTCGCAAATTAATCAAGGATCCAATTTAAAAAATCAAATTATTTTTAATCATTTGCACCATACTTTTACGTTTGGAAAAAATAAGGTAATCAATAATTATTTTTATTTTGGAAATGACAAGGGCAATCATCAAAACGCAATTGCATCACCGTTATTAAACAGTTATTTAACAGGAAACGATTATGGAATAGTAAATCAAAATTTTGATAAAGAATTATTATATTTTGGAGTAAAAACCAAGTTTATTTCAAAATTTAACAAGCTAGACCATTTAATTGATTTTAACTTTGAAAACAATTCGGAAACAATTGCAAATGGGTTTTTAGTAAACGGAAACTCGAATGCTACTTTTGAAAACAATTTAAAACTAAAACAAACTATTTTAAATTTAGGCAATACGTTTCGTTACAACTTTAGCGAGAAAATCGCTCTAAGTGCAAGTGTAAACTTTAGCAACACCAATTTTGATTTTTATGAAAATAAAAACAATATTAATTTAATTAATCCAAGAATTCTTTTAAATATTAATAAATCTTTATTGGGCAATTTTAATTTTTTATATTCTAAAAACAGCACGCTTCCAGAAATTAATAGTTTGATTAAAAACTCAATTTTAACAAATTATAGAAGTTTTAGTAAAGGATTTGAATATCAAAAACCTCTTGAAAATGAAATTTTTTCTTTTACTCATTCGTTATTGAACGACAGGAAACGTTTTGCAGTGAACACTTCACTTTCGTACACCAATTTTAAAACAATCACAGGTACAGAAAACACAATTGACCAAAATTTTATTTTTTCAAATTATATTGTAACAAAAGGTGGAAAAAATTATAATGGTAATTTTGATTACGTAAATTACATACGATCTTTAAAAACCTCATTTAAGTTAGAAACTAATCAAAGCCTTTCAACAAGTTTAATTAAGGTAAATAGTATTGAATTTATAGATTTAAAAAATTACTCAAGTTTGTATAAATTTTCAGGGACTACTTTTTTAACTTCTCCTTTTAACTTTGATTTTGGGTTTTCCTTAAATTATTCTGAATCGATTTACAATCAAATAACTTCAAAAAACAAAACTCAAGAGGCATTTTTAAAAATAAACTACAATTTAAAAGATGTTTTTATTGTAGAAATGAATAGTAATTTTTATAAAATAAACGATACAACTTATTCATTTTTAAATGCAATATTCAATTACAATCCCAAACAAAGCAAGTTGTCTTACAGAATGGTTTTTAATAATTTGGTCAATCAAAATGAATTTACAACGGTTTCAATTGAAAATTATAGTTCGTACAAATCAACCATCAATTTAGTACCAAGATATGTTTTACTGAATTGTAAATACAGGTTTTAAAACATAAAAAAACCGCCCATTTTTCAAAAGGCGGCTTGTAGTTATCAAATAAATCCTACCAAATCTTAACTCTCTTTTCAGGAGCAATATACATTCCGTCGCCTTCTTTAATATCAAATGCTTGATAAAAAGAATCTACATTTTGTAAGGGTACATAAGCACGGTACATTCCTGGCGAGTGCGGATCGGTTTTAACTTGATTTTTCAAAGCTTCATCACGCATTTTGGATCTCCAAACGGTTGACCAAGAAATAAAAAAACGTTGGTTGGGTGTATAACCGTCAATTAAACCTATTTTTTTGTTTTTTAAATACAATTGCAAACCATCGTAAGCAGCATTAACACCACCTAAATCACCAATGTTCTCACCTAATGTAAATTTTCCGTCCACATGAGTTCCTGGTAAAGGCTCCAAGGCACTGTATTGGTCGGCTAAAGCTGTTCCTAATGAAGTAAATTTGGCTAAATCATCTTTAGTCCACCAGTCCACTAAATTTCCATCGGCATTGTAAGTTGCTCCTGAATCATCAAATCCGTGAGATATTTCGTGACCAATTACAGCTCCAATTCCACCATAATTTACGGCTTCGTCCGCTTTATAATCATAAAATGGTGGTTGTAAAATGGCTGCAGGAAATACGATTTCGTTGTACGATGGGTTGTAATACGCATTTACGGTTTGCGGACTCATTCCCCATTCCGTTTTATCAACTGGTTTGTTTAATTTTTCTAAATCTTTGTTCCAACTCCATTTTCCAAGGTTTACGATATTGTCAAAGTAAGTTCCACCTTCGCTTGGACTTTTAATTTCAAGTTTTGAATAATCTTCCCATTTATCAGGATATCCAATTTTTACAGTTAATTTATCTAACTTTTCGTTAGCGCTTTTTTTGGTAGATTCCGCCATCCAAGATAAATTGGCAATTCGACCTCGATATGCCAAAATAATATTGTCAATCATCGCTTTTGCTTTCACTTTTGCTTCTGCAGGAAATTTTTCATCAACATATAATTTCCCCAAAGCTTCACCGGCAACTCCATTTACTACCTGTAATGCTTTTTCATTTCTTGGGCGTTGTTTAACAGCCCCTGTTAATGTTTTTCCGTAAAACTCCCAATTGGCAGTTTCAATTTCTGTAGACAATTGCCCCGAAGCACCACGAAGCAGCATCCAACGCATGTAAGCTTTCCAATCATCCACTTTATTGTCTGTAAAAATGGTTTGTAAAGCCGCCATATATTTAGGCTGAGTTACAATAACATTACTGGTATTTTTTAAACCAACCCCTTTTAAATAGGCATCCCAATTAACTATTGGCATTTTGGTTTGCAATTCGGCAACCGTCATTGGGTTGTATTGTAATTTACTATCACGTCTTTCAACCCGTGTTAATCGTGGTGTTGACATTGCAATTTCTAATTCTAAAACTTTAGCTGCATTAGCTTTAGCAACTTCTGGTGAATCTCCTAAAAATTGCAACATTTTTGCTACGTGAAGTTCGTATTTTGCTCTTTTTTCTTTTGAATCTTTATCGTCAGAAACATAGTAATCTCGATCGGGCAAGCCCAAACCTCCTGGACCTATGCTTACAGAATTTTTATTACTATCTTTTTCATCAGCTCCAATTCCTACTCCAAAAAAACCTACACCACCACCTGTTGCTTCCGATTCGATCATTAATTTTTGCAAATCTTGAACGTTTTTTACGGCATCAATTTTGGCTAAATAAGGCTTCAACGGATTGATTCCTGCTTTGTTACGAGCAATGGTATCCATTACCGATTGGTACACATTAATTGCTTTTCCTTGATCGGATGACGACTTGTACTTTCCGCTTTTAGTAGCAGTTGCTAAAATTGCTAAAGCGTCTTTATCAGTCTTTTGACGCAATTCATCAAAACTTCCCCAACGGGTTTTATCAGCAGGAATAGGTGTGTTTTTTAACCATGTTCCATTAACATAATTAAAAAAATCATTGTTTGGTTTTACCGTTTTATCCATTAAATCGGTATTAATTCCGGGTTTGTTTTGTTTTACAACAGGTTTAGAAGTAACTGTTTTTTTAATTAAATCCGGATTTGCTTTGGGTTCCTTTACTTGTGCATCAATTTGATTTAATGCCAATAAACCAAGTGCTAAAAAGCCAAACTTAAGTTTAGTTTGTGGTTTCATAATGTAACTATTTATTGTTAATTTGATTGTTATAACAAATCTATTAAATTAATATTGCGAAATTGTTAAAAATAACTTAATACAACGGCATTTGTTTACACATTTAACATTTTTACTTTTCTGTTTCGTATTTTTGTAAAAAAATTAAAATGGTTTCTATTGTAAAAAGGTATCGAATTTTTATTGGATTTTTTATTGTTTTTTCGGCAATTACCTTAACGGCATTTTATTCGGTTTTAAAACCTAAAAAGTCACTTCCTATTTATAATCCGCTTGACGTAAACCCCGAAATGGTCGATTCAACCATTCAGCACATTGGATTTAATCATACTATTGCCGATTTTAGTTTTACCAATCAAAACGGAAAAACAATTACTCAAAAAGATTATAAAGGCAAAATTTATGTTGCCGATTTTTTCTTTACTACTTGTCAATCCATTTGCCCAAAAATGACTAACAATATGGTTTGGTTGCAAAATCAACTTAAAAATAATTCAAAAGTACTTTTATTATCCCATTCGGTTACGCCAGATATTGATTCGGTTTCGGTTTTAAAAGAGTATGCTTTGCGAAAAGGTGTTATTGATTCAAAATGGAACTTGGTTACAGGCAACAAAAAAGACATTTATTTTATTGCTCGAAAATCCTATTTAGCGGTAAAAACTGGCAAACCATCAGAGTTATACGATATGGTTCACACTGAGAATTTTGTTTTAGTAGACGCAAAACGTCAAGTTCGTGGTTTTTATGACGGAACAAATTTAGACGGACCAACCGAAGATGGTGTTAAGAATGTAAAACAACTTTTAGAAGACATTTTATTTTTGTGTGGCGATAAAAAATAAATTTTTAACTATTTTTGTTTTATTGAATCTTTTAATTTCATCTCAAATAAAAAGCAATAAAACGTTCGTTTTTAAAAATTTACTTTTACCTTAAAATGCGCTGGACAATTAAACCAAAACCCGCTGAAGAAAAAATTAATCAATTGGCTTTGGCGTTGCTTGTTGATCCATTAGTAGCAACATTGTTACTACAACGCGGCATTGAGACTTTTGAAGATGCCCGAAGTTTTTTTAGACCAACGTTAAACGATTTGCACAATCCGTATTTAATGAAAGATATGGATAAAGCGGTAGTACGAATTGAAAAAGCAATTGAAAACCAAGAGAATATTTTAGTTTTTGGCGATTACGATGTCGATGGAACCACTGCCGTATCACTTGTTTCATCGTATTTAAAAAGTTATTATTCAAATGTTGCTACTTACATTCCAGATAGATATGATGAAGGATATGGAATTTCATTTAAAGGAATTGACTTTGCAGACGACAATGATTTTTCACTTATTATCGCATTGGATTGTGGCATAAAATCAATTGATCATATTGCGTATGCAAACACTAAAAATATAGACTTTATAATTTGTGATCATCATCGACCTGGAAAAGAATTACCTGATGCGGTTGCCATTTTAGATCCAAAACGTGGCGATTGCTTTTATCCGTACGACGAACTTTGCGGTTGCGGCATCGGTTTTAAATTAATTCAAGCTTTAGCACAAAATCGAAATCAAACCATTGATGATTTGGTTTTGTATTTAGATTTAGTTGCCACGGCAATTGCAGCTGATATAGTGCCAATGACAGGCGAAAATAGAGTGTTAGCAAAATTTGGTTTAGAAGTTATTAATACTCATCCAAGACCCGGAATTAAAGCTTTAATTACTTCGTCTGTTCGACCTTCAGTCTCAGGTAAGAATGTAAAGAAAAGCACGTTAACAATTACTGATGTAGTTTTTATAATTGCACCCAGAATTAATGCAGCTGGAAGAGTAAAACACGGCAACGAAGCAGTTGCATTGTTGACAGAATATGATTTAGACCAAGCCGAACAATTTGCTTCAGAAATTGAACAATACAATTCCGACAGAAAAGAATTAGACAAACAAATTACTGTTGAAGCCCTTTTGCAAATTGAAGAAAATAATGAAAAAGAATGTTTTACAACCGTTGTTTATCAAGAAAATTGGCATAAAGGAGTAATTGGAATTGTGGCTTCGCGATTGATAGAAACATATTACAGACCCACCTTGGTTTTTACAAAAAGCGGTGATAAATTGGCTGCTTCTGCCCGTTCGGTAAAAGATTTTGATGTGTATACTGCAATTGAAAATTGTTCGGAATATTTAGAGCAATTTGGCGGACACATGTATGCAGCAGGAATGACTTTAAAAGAAGAAAATTACGAAAATTTTAAAAATGCTTTTGAAAAAACAGTTCAAGAAACTATAAATCCAGAATTGTTAACTCCCGAAATTTTAATTGATGCCGAAATTGACTTTTTAAATATAGATTCCAAGTTTATGCGAATTTTAAATCAATTTGAGCCTTTTGGTCCGCTAAATATGACTCCTGTTTTTATCTCAAAAAACGTAAAAGACACTGGTTATGCCAAAACAATTGGTCAAAACGATGAACATTTAAAATTGTTTATAAAACAAAATAACTCCGAAGGTATTGGAGCAATAGGTTTTGGATTGGGACAAAAATTAGAATTGATTACAAATAGAAAACCTTTCGAAGCCGTTTATGCTATTGATGAAAATGAGTTTAATGGTGTAATAAATTTGCAACTGCGAATAAAAGACATTAGGTAAATCTATAAAAGTGTTGTTAATACTTGAAGAGATTTGTGCTATTTTAAGTTATATTTGTTACAAACAAAAATATGAAAATAAATAAAATTTACTTGCCATTATTATTTTTCTCTTGCATTGCAATAGGAATTGTCGTGGGTGGATTTTTAAATTTTCCAATACAAAAACCAACATTTGCCAAAAATAATTATAAAACCAAACTCAATAAATTAATAGAGTTTATTGATACCGAATATGTTGACGATGTAAAAACCGATTCAATTGTCGATTTAACTGTAAATTCAATTCTTGGTAAACTTGATCCGCATTCTGTTTACGTGCCGCCAAGTGAACAATCTGCCATTGCCGAAAGTATGAAAGGTGATTTTGTGGGAATTGGGGTTAACTTTTATACTTTTAAAGACACCATCGCCATAGTAAAACCTATTGAAAATAGCCCTGCCGAAAAAGCAGGAATAAAGGCCGGTGACCGAATTTTATTTGCCAATAACATCAAACTATTTGGTAAAAAATTAGCAACCGATACTTTATTTAATAAACTTCGGGGTAAAATAAATTCCGATGTTTTGCTTACAATTTATCGAAAATCGGAGCATAAAATATTTAAAGTCAACGTTAAACGAAACACGATTCCTATTAAAAGTGTCGATGTTGCTATGTTGCTCAATAAAACTTTGGGTTACATAAAAATTAACCGATTTGCCGAAACTACATTTGATGAATTTCATAAAGGACTGCTTGATTTAAAGCAAAAAGGAATGAATTCACTAGTAATCGATTTGCGTGAAAATGGTGGCGGATTTTTAGAAATTGCAGTTCAAATTGCCGATGATTTGTTAAAAGACAAAGACTTAATTGTTGTAACCAAAAACAAAAAAGGAACAGAAGAAAAAACATTTGCTACTAGCGAAGGCGATTTTGAAATAGGCAAAGTAACTATTTTAATAGATGAAAATTCAGCATCGGCAAGTGAAATTTTAGCAGGAGCCATTCAAGACAATGATAGAGGAACTATTGTCGGACGACGCTCATTTGGGAAAGGATTGGTACAACGCGAAATGAATTTTGATGATGGTTCTGCCGTCAGGTTAACCATTGCACGATATTATACGCCAAGTGGAAGAAGTATTCAAAAACCGTATAAAAAAGGCGAAAGCGAAGCCTATTTTAAAGAGTCGGAAAGTAGATTCAAAAATGGCGAATTGTACGAAAAAAATAAAATGAAAATAGCCGATTCATTAAAATTTAAAACTAAAAACGGACGAATTGTTTACGGCGGTGGCGGCATTGTACCTGATATTTTTGTTCCTTTACAAACCATTCACGGGCAAGAAAGTTTGGAATATATTTTACAATCGGGCGTAGTAAGTCATTTTGTTTTTGAAGAATTAGACGATTCTAAAAAAAGGTTTTCCGGTTTAAAGCCCGACGCCATTTTTAATGTATTAAAGACTAAAAATTACGACTTGAGTTTTCAGAATTATCTAAAAAAATCGGGTTTAGAATTGAATTTATCCAAAAGCAATGAAATTGTAAATAGATATATTGTTGCAGAATTTGCACGACAATTGTTGGGAGAAAATCAATATTATCAAATCATTTTAAAAGAAGATGTAATGATAAAAGCCGATTTAAAATAGATTACTTTTTTATGGAATCATGACTTTGAGTTGAAATGCCGTTGTTCCAAAGCGTCATAATATCGGTTGCAACTGCGGCGCCACTACCAGCAGCTATAGCCAATTGACTTCTCCATCCTGCTAAAGTTCCAGCAACATAAATTCCGTCTGCCACTTTATGATCCTCATTAATTAACTGAATACGTTGTTTTTCGGCAAGTGATTTTTTGTGTTCAATAACATAGTGCATTAAACCTTCAATTGCAAAGGTGTTTGAATATCCTATTGCGACAACAATGTTTTTAGTTGTATAAGAATTTTTATTGCTCACCACTGTAAAATTTGGATAAATTCCTTCCAACTTCATTACTTTTTCGCCTTCAATTTGTGTTATTTGAGGATATAAATCTTGAAGTTGTTTTGTGCTTTCACCAAGTAAATCGACACCTAGTTTTCCAGCTTCAATTCCGTAAGCGTTGTTAAATAAAGCTTCTTGTAATGATGATGTTTTTTGATGAGTAAAAATTCCTATTTTTTTATCAGAAACAAAAACTTTTTTGTGAGCAGATCCTAAAACTAAAGCACAAGAAACTCCGGCAACACCACCTCCAATAATTAAAACATCGAACATAGTTTAAAAAATAAATTAGTAAAAAATTATAAATCGTAATTAAAAAACTTAATTATTCTTTCATTTTTTCTTCGATTCTTTTTGACATTTTAAAGATAATCAAAATAAAAACAGCACAAAAAGCAGCTAAAATTCCAACCAAAGCAATAAAACTTTTTCCTTGAAGTAAGGGTTTATTAAAATCTAAAACGGAAATATTAAACGCTATTAATCCAATAGCTAAAATTATTAATATTGTTGTGAAAATTTTCATAACATATGTATTTAGATTTCAAAAGTAATTAAATTTACATAATCGAAATACATCTTTAACATTAGATGTAAATATTTTAACAGCCGTTTGAAAGTTATTTTATTTAAAAATTATCTGATTGTTTAAAAATAAGTTAAATAATGGTGTCAACTCATTTTAAAAATTAATTTTATTGAAAAATAAACTGTTTAAAATATGAAAAAGAATTTATTTTTAACTGCCCTTATATTTTCAGTTATTGTGGGCTCATTGTTACTGTTTTCAAGTTTCGAAATAGGTTTCGATAATAAAATGATTTCTAAATTAAAAGATGGCGATATGATTTTTCAAACGTCACAATCAAATCAATGTGAAGCGGTTCGAATTGCAACAAATTCAAAATTTTCACATTGTGGAATCATTTTTATTGAAAATGGAAAGCCTATGGTTTATGAAGCCGTTCAACCAGTAAAAATCACTTCTTTAAACGATTGGATTGCTCACGGAAGAAATAAAAGTTACCTAATTACACGTCTAAAAAATAAAGTTTTAGATGCTGTAACTATTAAAAAAATGAAAGAATATGCCATTAAATTTCTAAATAAAGATTATGATTTATATTTTGAATGGAGTGACGAGAAAATTTATTGTTCGGAATATGTTTGGAAAATATACAAAAATGGGGCAACAATCAAATTGTGTGATTTACAAAGTTTGAAAAATTTCAATTTAAAAGATAAAAAAGTACAAGCCATTTTAAAAGAACGTTATGGAAATGATATTCCGTTAAACGAAAAAGTAATAGCTCCGTCACAATTAGTTGATTCAAAGTTGATTGAAATTATTCAAGATACGTATTAAAAAGCATGGCTGTTGTTTAGTAAATTTGTAGTTACCACAATAAATAGTTATCCGATAACTATATTTATTTTTTCTTTGAATACCCAAACTGAATCTATTTTTTCAAAAAAATAAATATCCTTTGTCATTGATATTCCGCAAGATTTAGTTACTACTAATGAAGCAAATGTACCATCTACAGAAATAATCAAGTTTGAAAAAATTATTGACAAAACATAAATATCGTTTGATTTTTTTTTAGATAATGTTAAATTCTTTTTTTTAAATCTTGATAATATTGTGGGATTTAATTTAAGTTTTATTATGTTGGAATTTGTAAAAATGTTATCATAATGCTTTTTTAAATTTTTGTTAAATAAAGGGTAGATATTTACATCAAAACCAACAGAGTCGATTAATTCATAGTTAAATTTTTTTCTAGTCTCATTTTTAAATTCTGCCGATATTGGAATTTTTGTCCAATCGAAAAATTCTATTGAATCTAAAAGTACTTCTATGTGTGAATTAACTATTTTTGCACCTTCTAAACTGAAATTTTCTTTTTTATAACACGAATTTAATGTTATAAAAATTATGATTATAATAATTAATTTAAAATTTCCAACCATGATTTTCAATAATTTGTTTGTTACCATCCAAGCCTATTTTTCTGCCAAAAGCATTTGTTTCAAACACTTCTCCTGCCTCATATTTTCCTATCATACTCGATAATCCATTCCAAAACCTTCCGTAATGAACAAACTCGTGTAATATAGTTTCTATTGTAAAAAAAGATGTTGCATTTAAGTTATCTTTTATTTTTACAATTTCTAAGTCTCTAATTAGACTTGCTCGAATTGATATTTTTGTTGGATTATTTTTTGAAAAGTGACCCCAGTCACCCTGTTCATCAACTGTTAGCATTGAACTTAAATTTTTGCATGATAACAATTTCAACACTTCTTTACGTGAGTAACCTGTAGTTTCACTTAGTGCATTTAAAACATTGTCATTTTGCTTAACAAATCCAGCTATTTTTGATATTGACCTATTCAATCTTGGATTTTTGATATCACTTATGGTTTTGTTTGGTAATTTACGATTAATCTGATTAACTACATTTGAAGTAAATTCATTATTTATTTGAATTTCAATTAAATTAATTTTTGTTTTTCCAAAAAAGTCAATGCTCGTGTATAACTTTTTATTATTTAGATTAATAACATCTGCTCTGCAATTTGCATCATTATTAAAAAAAATGCTATTGCTTTCTGAAAATTTTATTTCTAATTCTTGAGTCATAATAATACACGTAAATCTATTTGTCTAAATTAAATAATTATATTGAATAAATTAAATAAAAAAAACAGCTATTCACGTATTTGCAAATAACTGTTTTTTCAGGTTTGGTTGGTTAACTTTTATTATTTACGATCCACACATTTCACAATCCTCAGGACCCGAATTTTTAGCCAAAAGAATCATTGCTTTATATTCATCTGCTGACATTTCAACGGTTTCATTTACTATAGCTTCAACCAAAATCGGTACTTCCTTAACTTCAATAGGTTCCGCTTTTTTATCGTTGTTTAATGTAAATTTGATGGCATCAACAGCGGCTTTTGTTCTTAAATAATACATTCCTGTTTTCAGACCACTTTGCCAAGCGTAAAAGTGCATCGACGTTAATTTTGCATAATTCGCATTTTGCATAAACAAGTTTAATGACTGTGATTGGTCAATAAAATAGCCTCGTTGACGCGACATATCGATAATATCTTTCATCGACATTTCCCAAACGGTTTTGTATAATTCTTTTAAATCTTGTGGAATATTCAAGTCTTGAACCGAACCATTATTTCGCATTAATTCTTGTTTCAAAGTTTCAGTCCACAAACCACGTTCTACTAAATCATTCAATAAATGTTTGTTCACCACAATAAATTCGCCCGACAAAACGCGTCGAGTATAAATGTTGGAAGTATAAGGTTCAAAAGCTTCATTATTTCCTAGTATTTGCGAAGTTGAAGCAGTCGGCATTGGAGCAACCAAAAGCGAATTACGCACTCCGTTTTTCATAACTTCTTTTCGCAAACTTGCCCAATCCCATCGTCCAGAAAGCTCTTCGTCTTTCATTCCCCACATATTGTATTGGAATTCTCCTTTTGAAATTGGTGAACCCTCAAATGTAGAATACGGACCTTCTTCAACAGCCAGTTCCATTGATGCGGTTACTGCAGCAAAGTACAAAGTTTCGAAAATCTCTTGATTTAATGTTTTGGCTTCATCGCTTGTAAACGGCAATCGCAACATTATAAAAGCATCGGCCAAACCTTGTACACCCAATCCAACTGGTCGATGACGTAAGTTTGAATTCTCTGCTTCTTTTACAGGATAATAATTTCTATCAATCACCTTGTTCAAGTTTCGAGTTACTCGTTTGGTAACCGTAAACAATAAATCGTGATTAAATTTTCCATTCTCAACAAACATTGGCAACGAAATAGACGCTAAATTACAAACTGCAATTTCATCCTTCGAAGTATATTCCATAATCTCAGTACATAAATTAGAAGAACGAATAGTACCCAAATTTTTCTGATTCGATTTTCTGTTTGCTGCATCTTTGTACAACATATAAGGTGTTCCAGTTTCGATTTGTGATTCTAGAATTTTCTCCCACAACTCGTGAGCCTTAATGGTTTTTCTACCTTTTCCTGCTTTTTCGTAATCGGTGTACATTTTTTCAAATTCTTCACCGTATACGTCATATAAACCAGGGCATTCGTTGGGGCACATTAGCGTCCAATTTCCATCTTCTTGCACCCTTTTCATAAATAAATCCGAAGTCCACATGGCAAAAAACAAGTCTCTGGCTCGCATTTCTTCCTTACCCGTATTTTTTTTCAAGTCCAAGAAATCAAAAATGTCGGCGTGCCAAGTTTCTATGTAAATGGCAAAACTTCCTTTTCTTTTTCCACCACCTTGATCTACATAACGAGCAGTATCATTGAAAACACGCAACATTGGTACAATTCCGTTCGATGTTCCGTTTGTTCCTCTAATGTACGAACCTGTCGCGCGAACGTTGTGAATTGACAATCCAATTCCGCCAGCCGATTGCGATATTTTTGCGGTTTGTTTCAACGTATCGTAAATTCCGTCAATACTATCGTCTTGCATTGCCAAAAGGAAACAAGATGACATTTGCGCTTTTGGAGTTCCCGCATTGAACAGAGTAGGAGTAGCGTGCGTAAAGAATTTTTTCGACATTAAGTCGTAGGTTTCAATCACCGATTTTAAATCTCCAAGGTGAATTCCAACCGAAACTCGCATTAACATATGTTGTGGACGCTCGACAATTTTGCCGTTTATTTTTAGCAAATACGAACGCTCTAAAGTTTTAAATCCAAAATAATCGTAATTAAAATCGCGGGTATAAATCACGTGCGAATCTAAAAATTCGGCGTTATCCATAATCACTTTATGCACTTCGTCACTCAACAAAGGTGCTTCTTGCCCGTTTCGTGGATTTACAAAATGATACATATCGTTCATTGTATCTGAGAACGATTTTTTAGTATTGGAATGTAGGTTTGAAATTGCAATTCGAGCTGCCAACTGTGCATAATCAGGATGAGCAATTGTCATCGAAGCCGCAGTTTCAGCCGCTAAATTATCTAGTTCAGAAGTACTTACTCCATCGTAAAGCCCTTCAATTACACGCATTGCCACTTTCACGGCATCTACCAAATCGTTTAAACCGTAACACAGTTTTTTGATTCTTTCGGTGATTTTGTCGAACATTACTGGCTCTTTGTGACCGTCTCTTTTTACTACGTACATAATTTTTTTGTTTTGTGAAACTGTAAATCCCTTTACAATTTCGGGTTATTTGTTAGTCATTGCGAGGCACGAAGCAATCTTCTGTCTTACTTCAATTCTCTTTTTTATTTTGTCATTCCGGAGGAATTTGAAGCTATTTCCAGCTATTCGTTCCAAAGTTTTTTATTCGCCGCAGCGAATATAAAACGTTTTCCTCTGCTATCTGGGCTAGGGCTTTGGTAGTTAGAATTGTATTTATTGCAACGAAATCGCTAAGTCAGGATTTTCTTTTGAATTGTATTAAAAACTTAGAAACTTAGAGTCTCAGCAACTTTAAATTAAAACTCAGCATCAAAAGTAATTTTCTGCGCTTCAACATCCGTATTCATAACACCTGCTTTTTGGTATTCGGCTACTTTTTTCTCAAAGAAATTGGTTTTTCCTTGTAACGAAATCATATCCATAAAATCAAATGGATTTGCGGTGTTGTATTCTCTATCGCAACCTAATTCTACCAACAATCTATCGGCAACAAATTCTAAATATTGCGTCATTAAACCGGCATTCATTCCTATTAAAGACACTGGTAATGATTCTGTAATAAATTCACGTTCAATGTTTAAGGCGTCAACTATAATAGTTCTAATGCGTTCTTTGGGCACTTTATTTACCAAATGGTGGTTGTGTAAATGCACGGCAAAATCGCAGTGAACACCTTCATCGCGAGAAATTAACTCGTTAGAAAAAGTCAAACCAGGCATTAAACCACGTTTCTTTAACCAATAAATAGAACAAAATGCTCCTGAAAAGAAAATTCCTTCCACTGCTGCAAAAGCAATTAATCGCTCTGCAAAAGAATCAGAATCTATCCATTTTAAAGCCCAATCGGCTTTTTTCTTAATCGCAGGAAAAACTTCTAAGGCATTGAATAAATCGTCTTTTTCGGCTTCATCTTTAACATAGGTGTCAATCAACAACGAATAAGTCTCGCTGTGAATATTTTCCATCATGATTTGAAAACCATAAAAGAATTTTGCTTCCGCATATTGTACTTCGTTTACAAAGTTTTCAGCAAGGTTTTCATTTACAATACCGTCTGAAGCTGCAAAAAACGCTAAAATATGTTTGATGAAATATTTTTCATCGTGTGACAATTTGTTATTCCAATCGTTTAAGTCTTGCGAGAGATCGATTTCTTCGGCAGTCCAAAAACTAGCTTCCATTTTTTTATACCATTCCCAAATATCGTGGTGTTTTATAGGAAAAATAACAAAACGATTTTTATTTTCTTGCAAGATTGGTTCAATGAAAGTTGTCATATATTGGAATTTAAAAGGGTATTTATTTGTTTTACAAAGATTGCTTTTTTTTACGAAAAACTAAAGTCAAACTTATTCACAATTGCCTATAGTTTTTAACAAATGAGTGTTTACAAGGCTTCACGAAAAATAAAATGTAATTCATTGCAAAACAATTGTTTGCAAAATTTAATGGACTTTAAAAAGAGTTGAAATTAAACAAATTAAGATTAAATTAACTGGTGTAAACCTTTGATTTTAAGGAATTTTAGAGCATAAAAAAAGGCGTTTTTTTAATTAAAAAACGCCTTAAAATTATTAAATTTAAATTACTGCTGAACGTAAGTTTTATTTCCGTTCGAGTTAATATAGTAAGTCCCACCTCTTGGACCTGTATATAATTTTTTTCCTTTGTACTCACCAGTAATTTTGTCTGCTACTTTTGGTGCTTTTTCCGTTGATGCTTTTTCGGACTTATCTATTTTTGCTTTTGGAGTTTTTACTGTTGCCGTTGTAGTTTTTTCAGCAGGAACAGTTTTTGTTTTGACTTCCTTTGCGTTTACTATTTTTGCTTCTTTTTCTACTTTTGCTTTAGTTTCTTTTTTAGCACTTGTAACTTTTTCATCTACTTTTTCTACTTTTGCCTTTGTTTCTTTTTTAGTAGTAGCGACTTTTTCATCTACCTTGGCATCCATTTTCTTTTTTTCAGCAGCTTTTTTTACTTTTACTTCTTTTTCAGCCAGTTTAGCGTTTTTTGCAGCTTCTTTTTCTGCTTTTTTAGCTTCTTTTTCTGCAGTTTTGGCCTCTTTATCCGCAACTTTTTTAGCTGCTAACTTTTCTTTTTTTAAAGCGTCCGCTTTAGCGATCTTCTCAGTTTTTGCTTTCGCTTTTTTTTCTGCTGCATCTTGTGCAAAAATTGTTGTTGAGCATAAAAACACTAAACAAAGTAACACTAATTTTTTCATTGTTGATTTTTTTATTTGTTAAGAGATATAAAAATAATAAAAAATAGTTTTAGAAAGACGGTTTAATTCAATTTTTGGTAAAATTTTATGTAAATAATCTTTTTTATGTTTAGAATTTTCTTAAATTTATTTTAAAAATAAATTTTTTTATAAAAGTTAATCATTATCGCTTGCAAACCATTCGGCAAATGAACTTTCGGTTTCTTGCAATTTTAACGAATGTAATTGAACATTATGTGGCAGTCGTGATTTTATTTTTTGAGCAAAATCTACTACCATATTTTCACTTGTTGGTTGATAATTTACCAATATTACGTGATGTCCACGTGTAGAAAGTTCTTTGGCAAGTTCAACGTGAGGTGTGTTTTGATTGAAAACAGTAGCGTGATCAAAATTATCTACAATTTCCTCTTTGACAATTTTTTTTAAATCGGTAAAATCAATTACCATGCCAAATTTTACGTTGGTGGAATCTAAAATGGGACTTCCTATTACGGTTACTGATAATTTGTAACTGTGCCCGTGAACGTTTTTACATTTTCCGTCGTAGCCGTAAAGTGCGTGACCGGTTTCGAAGCTAAACTGTTTGGTGATTCGTATTTTGCTCATTTAAAATTACTTTTTGAATTGATTAAGGGCATTTTTCGTAAAATCGGAAAGCACCAATTGCCCAGAAATTTCGGCTCTTTGGTATAAAAGTTGTTCCCAATTATTTGTGTTTTGCCAAAAAACTTTTTTAATTTCTATTAACGCATCTGGATTAAAAGCGGCTAAATTTTCAACAAATTTGTTTAATGATTTATCTAGGTCATTAATGGTTTCAAAAATTTCGGTAAATAATTTATTTTTATGAGCCCAATTAGCAGTTTGCCATGTGTTTGGGGTTAATGCTAGTTGTGAAAAGGCTGTTTTGCCAATTTTTCTTGAAACTGCTGGTTCTATTACGAACGGACCAATTCCAATGGCAATTTCTGAAAGTTTTATACCTGCATTTACAGTAGCAAAAACATAATCACAAGCAGAAGCTAACCCAACGCCACCACCAACTGCCTTGCCATGAATGCGCCCTACAATTAACTTGGAACATTTTCGCATTGCATTTAAAACATTGGCAAAACCTGAAAAAAATTGCTTGCCATCCTCAAAATTTGAAATTGCCAAAAGCTCATCAAATGATGCTCCTGCGCAAAACGCACCTTCGCCTTTGCCTTGTAAAACAATCACATTTACTAAATTATTTTCACTTAAATCAATAAAATGGCTGGTTAGATCAACAAGCATTTGCGAAGTAAAAGAATTACTTGCTGGATGATAAAATGTTAGAGTAGCAATTTTGTTGTTTATTGACAGATTGATATTGGCGTTCGTTTCGTACATTTATAGTGTGAATTAAGGTACAAATTTACGAATTAAATAATGTTTCGATTTTGTTTTACGAAATTTGTTTTTAAAAAACTAAAAATACTATATTTGTAAAAATTTGGGGGATTAGCTCATTTGGCTAGAGCGCTTGCCTGGCAGGCAAGAGGTGATCGGTTCGAATCCGATATTCTCCACTACATAACCTGTAACTTATCAAAATAAGTTACAGGTTTTTTTAATTAAAATTATTTTATTTGGCAGTGCAAAATATTAATAATTTAAGTCCAAAATTTTTTCTCATAATTTCTTTTTGGTTAAACTAAATTTATATTGAACTCCAAATTTTAAAATGGCACCAATAACATAATCCGATTGTTGACTAATAAAACTACCATTATCAGAAGAATTTGATGTTTCAAAACTTTTTATAGGTATTGAAATTCCAATTTGAGAAGTTAAAATTAGCGATCGGTTACTTAACAATTTGTAATTGTATGAATAGGAGGGTGTAAAAAACAAGTTAGTACTGTTTTTGTAAATTTGATTTTCCTGAAATTTAAAATAACTAATTTTTATGGAAGTTCCTGAAAAGTGCCTGTTTCCATTTTGAATCATATTAAATTGTACGAAATATTTAAAATATTTTTGATCTAAAAATTCCTTTTCACGAACATATTTTGAATTTGTAAAATAACTGGCTATTGCAGCTTTTTGAAATTCATATCCGCCCAAAATTTCTAGTGTTTCATAATCTCCAATTTCACCAAAATTTTTAATTCCAATACCTAAACAGTAGCCATTATTATTATTTTCTTGTGTAATTTTATCGCCAAAAAAAGCTGTTCTTTCTTCTGTTAAAGTGTTATAATTATACATTCCAAAAACCAAAAATCGACTGTCAATACTATAAATTACTTGAAATTCTTTATATCCAAGAGTATAATTTACACCTATATTTAGTGCCTTTGATTTTTTTTCTGAAACTAGAATATTTGAAGTTTCATGATAAGATAAATCTTCGGACTGGCTAAATGACGTAATTGTAAAAAAGCAAAACAAAATTTTAATACTGAAGTACTTATTAAATGTTTTCATGTTTTTAATTTTTGTTATTATTTTAATTCCTCTCTTATTTGATAATTCCAATCTTTTGCGTTGTGTGGATTTTCTGTACTGGTAATTAATAGCGCTGGAATATCTATCAAAACACCAAAAGGAATTATTATTGCCGCAAGTCCGCCAGCAGTCGCCCCAACTACAATAATTGATGTTCCTAAAACAAGTATAGTTTTACTAATAATTTGAGAAAAAAGTGTTCTTTGTTTAATTTTTACAATACTTTCTAATGGAATCAATATATCGTCGATTGAAATAGTTTTTCATCGATTATGGTAAAACGTCCTTTATAATTTTTTCCATCAGTCGTAGTAACCTTGACTCTTTTATGATCTTCAAAGACCATAGTTTTACCATTTTTTTTGTTTAGTTAAAACAAGTTCTTTTTTTTGAGCAAAGAATTGAAGACTACTATTAAGATTGTAAATATTAAAATTTTTCTTTTCATAAGTTTTAAGATTAATTAAATCGATATCCAATATTAAAATCTCCTCTAAAATAAGCATTTGGTGCCGTTTTACCATCACCTAAACCCCTCGCTCCTCCTGCAAGTATTTCAAATATAAAGCCTGAATTATTTACCCATTTTTTACCAATACTCAAACCATATCCTCCACTTGTATAGCTTGTTTTCTGATTATTAAAAAAATTATCTTGTTGATAATTACCATTGGAAACTTTCAAAAAACCTTCTACAAAAAAGCCTTGAGCACCATATTCT
Source organism: Flavobacteriales bacterium (assembly GCA_038204955.1). Taxonomy (GTDB): domain Bacteria; phylum Bacteroidota; class Bacteroidia; order Flavobacteriales; family Flavobacteriaceae; genus Flavobacterium. The sequence goes on along the minus strand of JBBRCJ010000009.1, from coordinate 44,060 downwards.
TTTGATTCTTGAAAATAGAAACGTCCAAATGGAGTTATCGAAAAGTTTTCATTAAATCCATTATCCTTGCTAAAATTAACCAGAACAGATGTTCCATAAGAAAAATCTTTTGAAGGAACATATTCATAGGTAAGTTCCAAAATAGGACCAGCCAACAATTTAATTCCTCCAAATTTGATTTCGTGTTTTTTAGAATCAATAGATGATTTGTGTTTTTCAATTTCCTGTGATATTCCAAAAAAGGGGAAAGAAAAAATTAAAAATAAAATTACTTTTTTCATAAAATTTCGATTTAAGATTTATACCTATACAAATCTCAAATAAAACCAAAAAGCAAGAGTGCGAAAAAACGGATTTTACGGATATTGATACAAATTTTAAAAATTGTAATTGAAAATCAGGCAGTTAAAAAACGATATAAAATAAAAAAGTTGCAAATATTTAATTTTGCACTTTAATAAAGTATTATTTAAAAGTGGTTTTACGTTTTTTGAAACTCAGAAGGTGTCATTTCATTAAATTTTTTAAAAGCAGAGTAAAATGTAGATTTTGAATTGAAACCACATTCCAAGCCAATAGATTCCAAAGTGTAATCGGCGTAATTACTGTCTTTTAAAAAATCCTTCGCTTTTTCAACTCGAAATTTATTAATGTAGTCCGAAAAATTTAGGGCGGCTCCTTGTTTTATAATTTTTGATAAGGTGCTTTCACTTATAGATAAATCTGACGCCATTTTTTTAATCGATAAATCGGCATTCAAATAGCAATTTGAAGTATAAATATAGCCTTCAATTTGAGATAATTTTTCAAAAATTTTATCTTTATTAATTTCTAAAATAGGTTTATCAATTATCGGATTTTCAACTTGAATTAATTTTCTAATTTCTATTCGATCACTCATCATAGTGTAACGACGAAATCCTTGATAGCCAATCCAATACAATAAAATAGAACTTGTTAATCGCAACGGATAATAAATATAAATCCTTGGATTTAAAACACTATCTGCGTTAAAAATAATGGCTAAAACCCAAAATAAAAGTACCAATCCACCAAGAATAATGAATGTTTTTAACCATCGAATTTTATCAAAACTCAAAACATAAGTGTACATTTTTTGTTTATTAAAAACTAAAAGTGCCGCTTTTACAAATAAAAATAAGGAATAAGCGGCATTAAGAATTTCTTCAATTTGAGCATATTGAGCTATAAACCAAGATTCATTTTTATGAAAGTAATTGAAATAAAAAATAACTCGAAACACACATTCTAAAATAAATAATCCCAATCCGATAGAAAAAAAATCAAAAATTTTCTTTTCTACTTTTAAATAATGTACTAAAAATGCATAGAACGAAGGAACCGTCAATACATAAAAAGTAATGTGTAAATTATTAACAAAATAATTAGGACTTGAAAAAAGATTATCAATTATTGGAATTTGAGTATTATTCAAAGTTAAAAACAATACAAGTAGGTTCAAATAAATCATTGATTTATCGCCACTACGTTTTGAGAAAGACGTATAAATCAAGAAAATAAATCCTTGAATTACACCTGCTATCATACAAAAGTTAAAAATGTTTTTGAATAAATCCATTATTTTAAATGTAGTATTTTTAACTCAAATCTTCAATTTGTTCTACTAAAACTCCAGCTTTCGCTAAAAAATCTATTCCGGAAGTATCACGATAACCGTTTTGGTAAACCACTCGTTTTATGCCCGATTGATGAATTAATTTACTACATTCTTTACAAGGTGAGAGTGTAATGTATAAGGTGGCGTTTTCACAAGTTTGAGTAGAATGAGCTACTTTTAAAATTGCATTTGCCTCAGCGTGAAGTACATACCATTGAGTTAAACCCTCTTCATCTTCGCAACAATTTTCAAATCCACTTGGAGTGCCATTGTAACCATCAGAAATTATCATTCTATCTCGTACAATAATTGCCCCAACTTGCTTGCGTTTGCAGTAGGATAGTTTACTCCATTCGGTAGCAATTCGTAAATAAGCTTTATCGTATTTATTTTGTTTTAAGTCGGTCATTTTATTTTTTAAAAATCGGATTGTCAATTATCATTGGTACTACAACACCTATTACAAAGGCCGACATAATTAATGTAAAATCGCGTTTATTGAATTTAAGTAACGTTTGGGCGATAAATGAAAAAATTAATACACATAAAACAATAATTACTTGTGCGGTTTCAATACCTAAGGAAAACTCTAAAGTGGGCAACATTTTATCTACTGCTTCACCAGATAATATTGATTTAAAGTAATTGGAAAAACCCAATCCGTGAATTAATCCAAAAAATAAAGTTACAAAACCTATAAAAGAAACGCTATTCGTTTTAGCCGATTTTCCGGCAGTAAATAAATTATAACTTGCTGTAATTAATATTGTTATTGGAATTAAAAATTCTACAAATTTAGCTTTTACAGCAATAATTTCAAATACCGAAAGTAATAACGCCAAGGTATGTCCGGCAGTAAATATAGAAACTAAAATTAAAATTCGTTTCCAATCTTTATTAGTATAAGGAACGGTTAAGGCTATTAAAAATAAAACGTGATCATAAGCTTTGATATCCAAAACATGATGAAGCCCTATTTTAAAAAAAATCCAAAAATCTTGCATTTTATTGTAATTAAAGCGGTAAAAATAGTTTTTATTAAGTTAATTATCTTTAAAAGACAACGAAAAATTAGTACATTTAGTGTAAATAAATTTATATTTGCAAAAAATTAAAACTATTAATTATGTCATTTTCCGATTTATTCGACAGCGAGTTCAAAGATAGAAATAAAGGTCACTTTTCAGCCATTGTTCGTGTGGCTATTGCCGATGGCGATATGAGTGCTGAAGAAAAACAATTTTTAGATAAATTGAAGGTTCGCTTGGAAATTTCTGATTCTGAATACGATGAAATTTTAGCCAATCCTTTAAAATACCCTATTAATCCACCACACTTACACTCACAACGGTTGGAACGTTTATACGACTTGTCAAGAATGGTTTACGCCGATCATATTTTAGGTCCAAAACAAAAAGAAATTTTAACCAAGTTTACATTGGCTCTTGGTTTTACACCTGGTAATGTGGCTTATATTGTTGACAAAGCTTTGTCATTGTTGATGCTAAACGTTGATAGTGACACTTTTGTTTATGAAATGACACATATGAATAAGTAATTTTTTTTTAAATGTAAATCATAAGATTGGAATTTAAAAATCAAAATTATTAAAAAAGGCACTTTTTCAAATTAAAAGTGCCTTTTTTTTGATTTTAAACATCAATAAGTTAAAACATTAACAGCTCTTGATTTTACTATAAATTAGACGCAATTTTTTGAGCCAAATCTTCCAATTCATCTTTTGAAAGAATAACTTTATTTTGAAAACGCATTTCATCCATTTCATTAAGCGGAATTAAGTGAATGTGAGCGTGAGGTACTTCAAGTCCAATAACTGCCATTCCAATCCGTTTGCAAGGCACTGTTTTTTCTAATGCTAAAGCAACTTTTTTAGAAAACAAAAGCAATTCTGAATATAAATTATCATCTAAATCAAAAATTTTATTAATTTCCTGCTTAGGAATACATAAAGTGTGCCCTTTTGCGTTAGGATTTACGTCTAAAAAAGCTAAAAATTTATCATTTTCGGCTATTTTATAACACGGTATTTCACCGTTTATTATTTTAGTGAATAGTGTAGCCATACTTGTTTTTCTAAAATGTTAAAACCAATATTTTAAATTATTAATCCCTCCAAATTTCTAAAATTTCAAATTTTAAAGCACCGTTTGGTACAGAAATTTCGGCAATATCACCTACTTTTTTACCAAGTAAGCCTTTACCAATTGGCGATGATACTGATATTTTTCCAGTTTTTAAATCAGCCTCACTTTCGGCAACCAAGGTGTATTTCATTTCCATTCCATTGGTTTGATTTTTAATTTTTACGCTACTCAACACCAAAACTTTTGAGGTATCAAGTTGTGATTCATCAATTAATCGAGCATTTGAATAGACTTCTTCCATTTTAGAAATGCGCATTTCAAGCATTCCTTGTGCTTCTTTTGCGGCATCGTACTCTGCATTTTCAGACAAGTCACCTTTATCTCTTGCTTCGGCAATGTCTTGTGACGCCTTTGGTCGCATTACGCTTTTTAAATGATCTAATTCTTCTTTCAATTTTTTTAAACCATCGGCAGTATAGTAGGAAACAGTTGTACTCATAAGGTATGTTTTTTTAGTTGTTTACAAATTTATAAATATGAAAACATCGTTTTTTTATTTTTTTTAATCAATCAAAAGGCTATTAAAATAGAAAAAATCCCATCGGAACGGGATTTCTTTTTTCAAAGATATATCATTTGGATTTTAAATTCCTACTTTTGCTTGTAATTGATAAACAAAGTTACATAAATAAATTTGTTTGCAACAAAAATTTTAAAAAAGTTACCATGAAAAAATATTTTATTTTCCTTTTCATTTTTCCTTTTCTTGTAAATTGTAATAAAAATGAGGCAAATAATAGCAATCAGTTTATTCCTAATGTAAGTTTCGGAATTACTATTAACACTACATTGCCTTCGTATCAAAACTTACAATTTGCAAGTAATGCTGTAAAAATCAATCAACCAAATGTAGGTGTTCGAGGTATTATCGTGTTTAATACGGGCAGTGGCTACGTAGCCTACGATGGAGCTTGTCCCAATCAAGCATTAAGTTCATGTTCCGATTTAACTGTATCGGGAATCAATGCAACGTGCCCTTGTGACAATGCAGTTTATAATTTATTTACAGGGTTAAGCTCGGGTAAACAATACCCTTTAAAAGCGTATCGAGTTGAAGTAAATGGAACCAATATTACAGTTTCTAATTAATTTTAGTAAATATTTAAAAACTTTATACTTTTATTTTTTCTCATTTTCTAAATCGGCAGCTACTTTTTCAAGTTCCAAATACCAATTTTCTCCAAAACGACGAATTAAAGCCTCTTTAACAAACTTATAAACGGGCACTTCCAATTCTGCTCCCAATGAACAAGCGGGATCACAAATATCCCATTTGTCATAATTTACAGCAGCAAATTCTGTAAAATCTTTTACACGAATTGGGTATAAATGACATGAAACTGGTTTTTTCCAATCAATAATTCCTTGATTATAGGCTTGTTCAATACCACAAAGTGCTGTTTTTCCGTCAAAAATTACATAGGCACAATCTTTATCATCAATTAATGGTGTTTCCAAATCTTGATCGGTGCCAACAACTGACGTTCCTAATCGTTCAATAACTTCAATGCCTTCTTTTCGTAGAAATGGTTTTATTTTAGGATAAATTTCTTCTAAAATTTTAGTTTCTTCTATACTTAGTGGTGCGCCTGCATCACCGTCAACACAACAAGCGCCGTGACAAGCTGATAAATTACATACAAAATCTTTTTGTAGAATATCTTCTGAAACTATAGTTTTACCTAATTGAAACATTTTAATGTTGGATTTATAAATTCAGATTTAGAATTTAAATTACTATTTATTTCTGCAAAAGTACAAAGGTTTTAGTCTAATTTTGCAATCAATTAAATCAGTTGACTATGTTTGGATTAGATTTTAAACAAATTGCTACAGTTAGTATGGTTCTTTTTGCGGTTATTGATATTGTTGGAACTATTCCAATTGTAGTCGATTTGCGTAAAAAATTTGGGCATATTGAATCTGAAAAGGCTTCAATAGTTGCTGGAATTATCATGATAGTTTTCTTGTTTGTAGGCGAAGAATTATTACATTTAATTGGTATTGATGTCAATTCGTTTGCCGTTGCAGGTTCGTTTGTTTTGTTTTTTTTGGCATTAGAAATGATTTTAGGCATTCGTATTTATAAAGAGGAAGAAGCCAGTTCAGCATCCATAGTCCCATTGGCGTTTCCTTTAATTGCTGGTGCTGGAACAATGACAACATTACTTTCGTTGCGTTCTCAATTTGAAACTATTAACATTATTATCGCCATAGTTTTAAATATTATTTTAGTTTATGCGGTTTTAAAATCATCTGCAAAAATCGAAAAATTGTTGGGAAATAATGGGTTAGGGGTTATTCGAAAAACTTTTGGAGTAGTGTTACTTGCTATTGCTGTAAAATTATTTGCCGCTAATATTAAAGGGTTGTTTGTTTAAACTCATATCCCAAAACAAGTTCTACCTTATCACTTAAAACTATTTTTCCAACAAACAAATTGAGTTCATTAAAACTTGGAATTTCCAATCCCAATTCAATTGCTTTTCGAGTGTAATACTCTTTTCTAGTTGGGTGAAAAGGTGCAACGGCATTAAAAGTTTCGTTCCAAACATTGTTTTCGATTATTTTTTTTAAAATACCAATACAATCGTTTTGATGAATAAAATTTATTGGCGAATTGGGATTTTCAACATTTTTTTTCCCCGATAAAAATTTAATAGGATTTCGGTCTTCGCCAATTAAGCCTCCAAAACGAACAATTGTGGTTTTAAAATTTTTATTTGATTTTAAAAGATATTCAACCTCTAAAAGTTGTTTGCCACTTTCAGTCGCCGGATTGGCAATTGTAGTTTCATCAACCACCAAAATTTCATCTGAATATACCGAAGTTGAACTTACAAAAACCACTTTTTTAATCCTTGATTTTTCGATAAATGGAATTAAGTTTTTAATTTTAGCTACAAAATTTTCTTTAAAATCTCCTCTAAGTTTTGGTGGAATATCAATAATTAAAACTTCTGAATTGTCTAGAAATTGAGAAATATTACCATCAATTCCATCTTCAAGTAAAGAAATTAAAAAAGGTTGAATTCCTAAATTTTTTAGAATAGAAAGTTTCTCTATTGATGTTGTCGACCCTTTAACTAAAAAATTATTTTGTAATAAAATTTTAGCTAAAGGCAAACCCAACCAGCCGCATCCCAAAATCGAAATAGCCCTCATTATTGAACTTTTGTTAAGTCAATTGGAATTGGTTTTATGAATCGAACTCTATTTATTTTTGAACTTTTCAATTTTGGACTTGTTTTAATTATTTTTTCTAATAGTATTGCATCATTAATTACAAATGGTGTTGCAATCATCCAATTTTGTCGTTTGGCAATTTTAAAGTTCGAATTTGTAAGTAAATCAAATGAACTTTCAATTAATGACAGTTGCAATTTTTGGGTTTTTGGAATCGAAAAATCCAAAATCAAAGGTTCATTATTCACTACATAATAGTTTATAATTTGTTTTCCGTTACGCGGATAAACCGTTGTTTTTTGATTAATTAATTTCGCACCGTTTGCCTTAAAATTATTTAAAACCATTTTTTCGTCAGCATAAATATCGTATCGATTTACATTTCGGTTTGGTTTAATTTCAATTTTTAAAATTCGTTGATTTTCTTGAATCGTATCTCTTAAAAATGAAACAGTAGGTTCGGCAATTGGTTTTAAAGGCGCTTTTATAGCAAATGTAAATTGCGAATTGTACTTGCTTTTTAAATTGGAACTAATTTCTTTTGCAACTGTTGGTTTTTCGCCCAAAGCTGATTTTGTCCAAACATCTAAATTTTTATCGTAAGTTGCCCAAAACGCTTCTTTTTTATCAGTATTAAAGTAATAAACTAAACTGTTTGGCTTTGCCTGTTTATTTGAATATTCAGAGTTTAAATGTGCTTTTACAAAAAATCCTACGGCAATTGCTAAACAAAGTAAGGACCAAATTGGTTTTTTTGAAAAATTGCCAAAAATGGGTAGTAATAATCCAAAACATAAAACCGTTAAGATGGAGATTACAAATAATATTTTTAATCCCAACCCAATAGGAAACATTTCAATAAATGGTACTAAAATGAGTAATGTTGGTAGCGATAAAATTAAATTTAAAAACCAATTTGATTTTTGAGTAATAACGAAATAAACCAACATTAATAAACTAGAAATTACAGGAATAATTAAAAAACCAGCACCTTTTAAATAGATAAAAATTAATATATTGAGCACAAACCATAAAAATAATGGCGCAATTAATTGATTCATCTCTGAGTTTCGTTTGCTTTCTTTTCGATAAAATAAAAAACAAATTGAAACTGTTGTAAATACAAAAGCATAAATATAATCGTGTCCGTTATAAGTAAACCCTTGAAGGATATCTGTGTATTGTGGATAACAAATTTCAATAATTTTCCAGCCTAAAAAAGTTATAATTCCTGAGGCAAACAAGGTTCCAAATAAAGGAATGAAGCCACGAATAATTTGATCTATTTGTAATTTTCGTTTTCCTAAACCCAAAAAAATAATAAATCCAAAAATCAAAAAAGAAATAATTAATAAAGGTAAAATCCAAGAAAAAGGGTAACTTATAAAAGTAAAAGGAACTGTAAAATATACGTTATCATCAGCAGAGTTTAAATTAGACAAATCGGCATTAGAAAAATAATTTAACATAGGCATCAAGTAACTGCCTTGATGTGCTAATGTTTTAGGATTTAAATTTTCATAATTATCCTGCATGGTATGATAATTAAAATGACTGTCAATAAAGGCAAAATTGTAACCCTGAATATTTCCATTTTCACGAAAAATGGTTAGGTCGGTATCGTTTGGCAGCATTTTGTAAATGCTATACATTAAGGAGTTGGCAACTGGCATTTTGGTTTTTGCTTTGGCAAATTCTTCTACCATTTTTGCGTTTCCTTGGTTGGTTTCCATCAACATATAACCTGGACCTGAGGATCCTCGAGCTTCAAAATTAATTGCCAAACCAACATTTTTGGCCCAATTGTGCTGTGTTACAAAAAGTGCTGCACCGTTTAAGCCTAATTCTTCAGCATCTGTAAATAAAACTACAATATCGTTCTTTGGTTTTGAGTTATTGTGTAAAAAAGCACGAACGCCTTCTAAAATTGTGGCTACTCCAGATGCGTCGTCGCTTGCCCCTTTTGAAAATGAATGCGGCGCACTGTCGTAATGTGAGAGTAAAAGTAAGGACTTGCCATTTTTTAAGCCTTTAATTTTTGCAATTATGTTTTTTGAATGTACTAAAGTTCCCGATTCTGTAAGCGTAAATCCTTCTTGAGTTGCTGGCTGTAAACCTAAATTTTGGAGTTCATTACTGATATATTGTACAACTAATTCATGATTTTGTGAGCCTACAAAATGTGGTTTTTTTGAAATTTCTTTAATGCTTTTTAACGCTCTTAAAGTTGAAAAATCCGAAAGCGGCGCTTCTGTTTTATCATAATTTTGTATCATTGAAAAATAATTGATACAAAAAAATACAGTGATTATAAAAAGTATTGAATATAAAGTGGTTGAATTGGTAGTTTTCATTTGGTAGTTTAATAGTCGAAAAACGTTGTTAAGATAACTATTTTATTTAAATATCCTTTTTTACTAACATATAAATTTCGTTTTCAAGTGCCAAATAACCTTGGTCGTATAAAAAATAATAAGTATTTCCTGTCTTTGTAATCAAGATATTCGTAAAATAATCAAAATCGAAACCTTTACTAAACAGTTTTGCTTTGGTTACTTTTTGTTTTCCATCAACGTTTAAATCCGATAAAATTCGGTAATTTTTACGCAGCTTGTTGTTTACGTTTCGCATATAATTGGTGCTGTCTTTATTGATTTTGTTGTTGTAGGCATTTCGGCAACCATCGCTACAAAATTTTTTATCTTCGCGACCAATAATTTTTTCGTCACATTCTAGACAATTTTTCGTCATATTTAAGTTTGTTTAAAATTTAGAGACTTTGATTTCTACTTATGGCTTGTTCGATATGCGCCAAATGATGATTTCCGTGCCAAGCATACAAACCTGTGGCTTCGCTCAAAGAAACTTTTTGTTTGGAACCTGGATGATAAAAAGTTCGATTGAATTGTTGTGGGGTTAAACTTTTTAAAAGTAAAACCCAGCGTTTGTGTACACTTTCAATTATTAAAAGTGATGAAATAATGTTATCATCTAACCCATCTTCAAGTTCTGCCCAAAGTTGTTCTTCATAAGGTTTTATAGTTGGGTTTTCTTCGGTCAACGCCAATTTGAACCGTATAAAACTATTCATATGACTATCGGCACAATGATGAACAAGTTGTTTAATTGACCAACTATTTTCACGATATTTCCATTTTAAGTTTTCAACGGGTACATTTTTGGTTAGGTTTTTAATTCGTTCTGGAAATGTTTCTAGTTCATAAATCCAAAGATGTAGTTTATTTTCCGAAATAATTTCGGGTTTTATGAATCTTCCTATAGGATATTTTAATAATTCTTGATTTTCCATATTTTTTTGTCTTTATTGTTCAAAAAACAGTCTTTTTAATGTAGCCCCGATTGGAGAAAGTAGCTCTCGATTTTTTATCGGGACTACTTCGGAAAGCGGGAACGATGCTAGAAAACATTCCTAATGTTTTGCTTCAAATAAAAAAAGTGTATTTAAGCTATTCTATTTCAAACAAATATATTAAAATTTTCCCAATTACAAACGGTTACAAACATTTACAACCGAAAGTAAACGGTAAGTAACCGAATAACTTTTTGAAACTGCCACATCTTTGCAGTGTTGATTTGATAGTCGAATCATCACAAACAATTTAAAAATATAAGCCATGAATGCAATGAAAAACAAAGTACAGTTAATTGGAAACGTAGGGCAAGACCCAGAAGTTAAAAACCTTGACGGAGGTAAAAAAGTAGTGACATTAAGTATCGCCACGAACGATTCGTATGTTAATGCGAAAGGTGAAAAAGTAGAACAAACGGAATGGCATAAAGCTGTTGCTTGGGGTAAAACGGCCGAAATAATAGAAAAATTTGTAACGAAAGGAAAAGAAATTGCTATTGAAGGTAAATTAACTCATAGGTCATATGATGATCAAAATGGCGTAAAACGATTTATTTCGGAAGTATTGATAAATGAAGTTTTACTTTTAAAATAGCAGTTATGAAAGTGCAATTATTTACCATCCGAATTGAAGAAAACAATTTAGAAATTGATCAAAACAGTTTAAATGACTTTTTAGAAACGGTTGATTTTAGAAAATCAGATACTCACTTTTTAGAAGAGCAGAATTGCTGGTCGGTATTAGTACATTTTGAAGAGTTTGGTATTCAAAATGAGGTTAAAACAGAAAATCCAGTTATTGAATTATCCGAATATGATGAAAAAATTTATGCTACTTTGCGAACTTGGAGAACTGAAAAAGCGGAAGAGTTGGGATGGAAAAACTTTATGATTTGCCATAATTCACAACTAATGAATATTGCAGTTGTAAAGCCCAACTCAATTGCCGATTTAAAATTAATAAAAGGTTTTGGAGAGGTTAAAGCCAATAAATTTGGCGATGATATTATTGCACTTTTGAACGCAGTTTAAATTTTTAAAAAGCGATAAAATTTTAATTTTGTCGCTTTTTTTAATCAAATAAAGCTACTGCTGATCTAAAAGTATTGGTGTGCGCTTCAATAATTGTTTTAATTTCGGGCGAATAGCCACCTCCCATACTCACTTGAACTGGAATTTGATGTTTTTTGCACAATTCAAAAACAATCTCATCTCGTTTTTTACAGCCGTTTATGGTACACGATAATTTACCCAATTTATCGGTTGCTAAAATGTCAACACCTGCCAAGTAGAAAATAAAATTCGGTTTTTGCTGTTCTATTAATTTAGGTAAGGTTTCGTTTAAAATACTCAAAAATTGTTCGTCTATGGTAAAATCGGGTAGAGAAATATCCAAATCAGAAATTTCTTTTTTAAATGGATAATTAGTTTTTCCGTGCATTGAAAAAGTAAAGACTTGGTTATTGTTTGCAAATATTTCAGCGGTTCCGTTGCCTTGATGAACATCTAAATCAACAATTAAAATTTTGGAAGCGAGTTTTTTATTTAATAAAAATTGCGCCCCAATGGCTTGGTCGTTTAACATACAAAAGGCTTCACCACGGTTTGAAAAAGCATGATGCGTTCCGCCAGCAATATTAAAAGCAACGCCAGTTTCAAATGCTTTTTGACATCCTAAAATGGTTCCTTGTGCAATTCGCAATTCTCGTTCAATTAATTGTTTCGATAGCGGAAATCCAATTTTCCGAGCTGTTTTTGGGTCTAGTGACAATTGTAATAAATCGTTCACGTAACTTAAGTTATGAACTGCCAAAACATGTTGTAAATCGCAAATTTCGGGTTCAAAAAAATCAGTTGGTTTTGCAGTTCCTTCATATAAAAGTTGCTGTGGCAATAAGTCGTATTTCAACATTGGAAACCGATGACCATCGGGCAGCGGATGTTTATAAATAGGGTGAAAGGCTATTGGTAACATTTTTTTAGTTTTCAGTTTCGGTTTTCAGTTTCGGTTTTCAGTCCTACCAAACTGTTGACTGCAAACCAAGAGTGAAAACTGAATTATTCGTTCATTAAACTTTGAAATAGTTCTAAAAATTGACCTACGTGATATCCGTCCATTAATCCGTGATGCACATGAATCGACATTGACATAGATTTTTTATTATTATCATCCATCAATTTTCCAAAAGATATTTTCGGGCAACTGTCAGGAAATGTAAAACTTCGAGCATGTGAAAACGAAGTGAAATTTATCCACGGAAGTGTTGAAAAATGAATCAAATTATCTTGTGAAAAGTCACGAGTGAATAGTCCAGTTGTGTTTTTAACTCGTTCAATTTCGATTTTTACATTTTTTGAAAAAACTTGAATGTCTGTATCAAATTCCATTAATGAAAAACCAAAAGTAGTATCGTCTCTTAAAACAGTTGAAGATGCATTTATTTTGTCGTAAATGTAAATTTCATTTTCAAGAATTCGATATCTAAAATTTTCAATTTGGTTTACGGCAACTAAAGTTTTATGAAGATAAAAAGTGAAAAATGAAACTCCAATTTGTTTTGACTTTTCGTAAGCTTTTGTACAATCAATGCTTGTTGTTATACCAAAAAAAGGCTCTTCCATTTGGTTGAAAAATTGGAAATGCTCATTTCTATTCCAGGTTTCTAGGTTTAGTTTTTGTTTCATTTTAATAATAAAGGCAAAACATCCGTAATTTTCTCCAAAGTTTTAAAATTTGGATGTTCAACAGTATGGCTTATTTTTTCGTGTTCCCAAGTGGTGTGAAACGGAATGTGAACGGCAAATCCACCAATATTCAAAACAGGTAAAACATCAGATTTTAAGGAATTTCCTATCATAAAAAATTCGCTGGGTTTAATTTCTAAACGTTTCAATAATTTTTCGTAATTGATTTCTTGCTTGTCGGCCATTACTTCAATATGATGAAAATAATGTCCCAAACCTGAACGGTGTAATTTACTTTGCTGGTCTTTTAAATCGCCTTTTGTGGCAACTATTAATTTATATTTTCCTTGCAAGGCTTTCAAAGTTTCTTCAACGCCATCAAGCAATTCAATTGGTTTTTGAAGTAATTCTTTACCCAATTCAATGATTCTTTCAATTATTTGTAATGAAATCGTGCTGTTCGAAATTTTCATTGCAGCTTCAATCATCGATAATATGTAGCCTTTAATTCCGTAACCATACAAGTCTAAGTTGGCTATTTCGGTTTTAAATAATTCTTGACTCAAACCTTGATGCGATAGATAATCGCTCATCAATTCACAAAATTTTTGTTCTACTTCTTGAAAATAAGGTTCGTTTACAAAAAGAGTATCATCAGCATCGAAAGCTATTATTTTTATCATAACCTATTTGACATTAAAAAAAAGTAAGGCAACCAAAGCCGAAAAAACATGAATAAGTGAAAGAAGCATAATACAAACTGGAATCCGAGATTTTTTCAAATTTTCGACTCTAAAATAATTAAAAATATAATCGGCGTGCTTATGGCTAAGCCAAGAATTTAAATCAATTAAACCTTCAAAATAACCAAATATAAAAGTTGCGGTTAATATAAAACCTTTTAAGTTGAATGTTTTTTTTAATGAAAAAGCGATAAAAATGACAAACCAAACTTTAAACAGAATTTTAAATACAATTTTTATAACGCCTAATATTTTTTCGGGAACAATTAAATTTATAAAAATATAAAAAACTAAAACCGAGCTAAAAATAGTATGTATTTCCCATAAAACTGGCGACAAAATTTCGTGAGAATTTAATATAATTTGCCAAAAAACTAATGCAATTAACCAAGATAAAATTGAAAAAAGGATAAGTTTTTTTGGCATTAGTTTAAATTAATATAAATATTTGCATTTGATTTTTATAATTATTCAGCAAATCGATTAAAACTATAAGTTTTATTTTTTTTGTTGTATGCTCCTAAATATAAATATGAATTGAATTTAAAAATTGTTAAGTCAGAATTTTTTTTGTTTTCGGTTGCAAACTCTCTTAGCTGATCAAATGCCAAAGGTTTTAAATCGCCATTTAAATGATTAAAATCGTTGTCAAACATACTGTTTATATATACTATTTTACGGTTTTTGTATGAATTATAGTTTTCAACATTTTGATTAGCAGTTAATGCAGCAGCAATTAAAATTCCTGCCATTCCAAACAATGCACCACCAATTACTGCGCCACTTGCATCTTGCATAACTTGTGATGCGCTTCCTACGGTTGCATAATAATTTCCGTTTTTTTCGAAAAATGTTATTCCTGGGTTTGAGTTGTATAATTTTCTAATAAATTGATTCGATGTTTCTAAAACCCTTCTACTTTTAATATCACCACTTTCTTGAATAATTTCAGAATTTTTGAATTCAATTGGTTGATCAGGTTTTGCAGAAAATTCTTTTATTACATTTCCATCTAAATCTTTAACAGAAATTTTCACTAAATAAGGGCATAATTTGATTTGAAAAATTTTATTTTTTACAATAAATGAGTTCGAGTTCACGTCTGGTTTTGACTCAAATTGTTCTCTATCATAAACCTCTTGTTCTTTTGGAAAATCTTCTGTCGATTGATTAATCATTTTTCTTGAAATTGAAAAATCGGTTAAATTGATTTTAAATAACTGAGTAAACTTTGTATTGGTATCAAATGCAAAGACAATCTCTGAGGGCGTAGTATATATTTTTCTTTTGTAAGCTGCAAAAGTTAAAGATGTAGGAGTTTCTGACGAAACATGTTTTAACGAAAAACGATCCTCAAAAGGTAAAAATTCTTCTTTAAATGCATCAAATAAACTAACATTTTCTCCATAGGAATCAATTAAAGTATAGCTCGAAGCGTCAATTGTTTTGGTATCTGTTTTACCATCATTATCAAAAATATACATTTTCAAAATTGAAGTATCTTTTACCAAACTTATAATGTAAAAATTATTGTTGATAGTAATTTGTTGAATAATTTGCTCTTTACTAAAATCAAATTTAAAAACTTCGTTGGTAACCTTTTTTGATTCAAAATCAAAACATTGCGAGTTAATTTCTTTATTTTTATTGGAACTCCAAAAGACCCTGTATTTATCATCTTTTGATGCATATCCAATCATTGATTTAAATTTATCATCAGGTCGTTTCGATTTTAAGGAATCAATAACTTTAAATTCGTTATTAAACTTGTATGATGAAACTCCATTTTCATCGCTTATAAAAAGCGCGACTTGTTTTTTTAATTCATCAACAATTTGAAAAATATTTCTTTTATCGTGAAGTTTTAAATTTAATTCTCCAGCTAATTCTTGACTAAAAGAAAAGTTTGAAAATATTGAAATTAGTAGTAAAATTGTTTTTTTCATATTCATAATTTTTTTTTAACTTATAGTTTCCCCATTTAAAACATTGGCATTACCATTAACAAAAACTAGTTTCCCATCTTTGTCATTAGCCATTAAAATCATTCCTTGACTTTCCACACCACGCAAAGCCCTTGGAGCAAGGTTTACTAAAACAGTAACTTGTTTGCCAATAACCTCTTCAGGACTAAAATGTTCGGCAATTCCTGAAACTATAGTTCTAACATCAATTCCGGTATCGACTTTTAAAACCAATAATTTGTTGGCTTTTGGCATTTTTTCGGCTTCTAAAATGGTTCCAATTCGGAAGTCCATTTTTGCAAAATCATCAAATTGAATCAACTCTTTTTGAGGTTGGGTCATTGAGATAGAAGAAGCAACCTCCAAACTATTTGCGGTTTTTGTAGCTTCCAATTTATCTATTTGTTTTTGAATTTCGGTATCTTCTATTTGTGCAAATAAAATTTCGCCTTCGCCAATTTTGTGACCAGCTTTTACCAAATTCCAATCTTCAAAATCTAAATTCCAATTATTCGTTTTGATATTCAAAATGTTAGTCAACTTTTTTGAAGTAAAAGGTAAAAACGGCTCACACAACATTGTTAGCGCACTCGCAATTTGCAAAGCAACATACATTTGCGTTTTTACTCGTTCAGGATTGGTTTTTACCATTTTCCAAGGCTCTTCGTCGGCTAAATATTTGTTTCCCAATCGGGCAACATTCATCATTTCGCCTTGTGCTTCTCTAAATCTATACCGCTCAATCGAACTTGATATTACAGCTGGATAGGCTTTTAATTCTGCTAAAGTTTTTTCATCAACTTCGGATAATTCGTTTGGATTTGGTACAATTCCATCATAATATTTGTTAGTTAAAACGACAACTCTATTTATAAAATTCCCAAAAACTGCTGCCAATTCATTATTATTTCTTGCCTGAAAATCTTTCCAAGTAAAATCGTTATCTTTCGTTTCTGGCGCATTTGACGTAAGTGCATAACGCAAAACATCTTGCTTATCCGGAAAATCTAATAAATATTCATGCAACCAAACTGCCCAATTTTTAGAAGTAGATAATTTATTACCTTCCAAATTTAAAAACTCGTTGGCGGGCACATTATCAGGTAAAATATAACTTCCTTCGGCTTTTAACATTGCCGGGAAAATAATGCAATGAAACACAATATTGTCTTTTCCTATAAAATGAACCAATTTAGTGCTTGTTCCGCCGCTTGCGGAATCTTTTTTCCAATAGTCTCTCCAGTTTTTTCCTTCTCTTGCAGCCCACTCTTTAGTTGCCGATATGTAGCCAATTGGCGCATCAAACCAAACGTATAATTTTTTGCCTTCCGCACCTTCAACCGGAACGTCAATGCCCCAATCTAAATCTCTAGTAACGGCTCTTGGTTTTAAACCGTCATCCAACCACGATTTTACTTGACCCAAAACGTTATTTTTCCAATCCTTTGCGTGGTCTTCTAAAATCCATTTTTGTAAAAAATCTTGGTATCTGTCCAACGGTAAAAACCAATGTTTAGTACTTTTTAAAACTGGAATTTCGCCTGTAATTGCCGATTTCGGATTAATTAAATCGGTTGCATTTAATGTTGAACCACATTTTTCACATTGATCGCCATATGCTTCTTCATTGCCACATTTTGGGCACGTTCCCACCACAAATCTGTCCGCCAAAAACTGATTGGCTTTGGCATCATACAATTGCTCGGTAACTTCTTCAATAAAATCACCGTTATCATTTAATTTTTTAAAAAATTCTTGTGCTGTATCGTGATGAATTTTAGCCGATGTTCTAGAATAATTATCAAACGAAATTCCGAAATCCAAAAATGATTTTCTAATAATTGCATCGTATTTATCAATAATTTCTTGTGGCGAAACACCTTCTTTTTTGGCTTTCATTGAAATGGCAACACCGTGTTCATCGCTTCCGCACATAAACGCAACATCTTTTCCTTGCAATCGCAAATAGCGCGAATAAATATCTGCCGGAACATAAACGCCCGCCAAATGACCAATATGAATCGGACCGTTCGTGTAAGGCAAAGCAGCGGTTATGGTATATCTTTTTGGATTTTGTAACATCTTAAATTTTAATTTAATGCAAAAATAAGCAATCCTTAATTATATATCTAATCTTTTTTTCTCGAAGCTACTTCCAGCAATTCGTTTCAAGTCCTCGTAAAAAGTTGCGTTTTTTTAGTTTAAAAAATGCGCTTCCGTTGGTCGCAATTTTTTAAACTAAAAAACGTCAACTTTTTTACTGTGGGCTTTTCACTACTTTCTGGGCTATGGCATTGGCTTTCAATTCAACATTTTGTTTATATTTGCATCATTCGAGTTTATTCAATCAATGAAAACAAAATCTATTTTCTTTATTCTATTTTCTATCTTTTTCAACAATCTTCAAGCCCAAAAATCTATGATTGCTCCAGCATATCTTCAAAAAGGCGACACCATTGCTATAGTTGCCACGGCTCGTAAAAACATTGACGACAATCTAAAACCTGCCATTGAATGGCTTCACAATTGGGGTTTAGAAGTCGTAATAGGTTCCACAATCGGTCTTGACAACAACCAATTGGCAGGAACCGACGAAGAACGTGCCAAAGATTTTCAAACCCAACTTGACAACCCCAACATCAAAGCCATTTGGTGTGTTCGTGGTGGTTATGGCACAGTGCGAATTATAGATATGCTTGATTTTACAAAATTTAAAAAATCTCCAAAATGGGTTATAGGTTTTAGCGACGTAACCGTTTTGCACAGTCATTTAACCACATTGGGTTATCAATCCATTCACGGAATAATGCCTATAAGTTCCAAAGCATCAGAAGAAGCAAAAGAAACATTACGAAAATCTTTATTTGGCGAAACATTATCATACAAAGCCGAATGCGACCCGATGAATCGTTTCGGAAAAGCAAAAGGTATTTTGGTAGGTGGAAATTTATCTATTTTATACAGTTTGTTGGGTTCAAAATCAGCCATCGATTGTACCGATAAAATATTGTTTATAGAAGATTTAGACGAATATTTATACCATATAGATAGAATGTTAATTAACCTGAAACGTAACGGTTGTCTTGAAAGTTTAAAAGGAATTGTTGTAGGCGGAATGACCAAAATGAAAGACAACGATATTCCGTGGGGTAAAAATGCGTTGGAAATTATTGACGATGTGACTAAAAACCTTAAAATTCCAATAATTTATAATTTTCCTGCAGGTCACATGGCCGATAATCGTGCCTTAATTATTGGTCGTCAAGTAAGTTTAGAAGCGAGTTTTGATGAAAGTAAATTAATTTTTGAATGATGATTAGACGTCGCAACGGCGAATTGAAGTTCAAACTTTCAGAAATCTAATTCACAACGACGAACTAAAATCTAAAATGTAATGGCAGAGCACAATGAACTGGGTAAACTTGGTGAAGAGTTAGCAGAAAATTATCTTATCAAAAACGGCTATAAAATTCTTGAAACCAATTGGGTTTTTCAAAAAGCCGAAATAGACATTATTGCTCAAAAAGAAAATATAGTAGCAATTGTTGAGGTAAAAACCCGTTCCACACTTGATTTTGGTTTGCCTCAAGATTTTGTTAAGCCCAAAAAAGTACAACTTTTAGTTAAAGCGGTAAACGAATTTGTAATTTCACGTGATTTAGAGGTTGAAATTCGATTCGATATTATTGCCATAAACAAAGAAAAAGGTGGTTTTAATATTGAACATATTGAAGATGCTTTTTTTTATTTTTAAAATTAAAATTGCATCAATGATTTAATGACAACCACAATCATCGCCACCGCAATTTTTATCGTTCTTTTTTTTACCAAAAAACTTTTGATATAAAAAAGCCAAGGCAACAATTAAAACAACGTAAACTAAAATTTCTTGTAGGTTCATGATTGGGGATTAAAAATAAATTCCTGCTCCTATAGCAATGAAATTATAGGTTGGTGTTGCAATTTTAAAATGTTCAAATCCTAACGAAAAAAAATGGCTTTTAGTGTGGTATCGCAGCTGCATTTCATAAGTATTTACAGGTAAAGTATTAATTGTACTCCATTTTGCAGAACCCATAAAACTGATATTTTTTTTCCATAAAATATTCGGCATTTAATCCGTAGGCGAAACCTGTTTTTCTAACTTCATTTCCAATATAGGTTGCGCCAATTGTCCATCCTAAATTAAAAGTATCAAACCGCAATCGATCATAACAAAAATTAAATTGAAAAACCGATAATTGATCATAAGTTTGATCTATCTTGTTAAATTCAAACAATTGATGAAAATCGGATTGAACATAAAAATATTGAAACGGACGTAATTTTACTTTTAAATGATTTCCAATTAAACTGGAACTGCTGTAAACAAAACTATTTTCAATATCCAATCGCATTCTTGATTTATAAATTTGAACACTATCTTCACTTTCATAATTACCAACATCTCCATCGCAATAAGGATAACGTGTTAAATTACTAATCAAGTGCTCTTCATTTTGATAATCACCAATACCGCCGTAATATCCAATTCCGAATGTAATTTTAAACAAGAAAAACCATAAATCTAAATCATCATTTGAAACTGTAGAAGTTGAAGATGTTGATTTTCGTTCCGGTTGTTTTGGTGCTACTGAACCCGAATTCAATTCTCTTTTAGATGTTGTAGTCTTATCTTGACTAAAACAAATTACAGAAAATAGTGTAAAACTATAAACCAAAAAGGATTTCAAACTCATAAATAAAATTAAGTAAACATTTTCAAAACTTTACCAATATAAGTATAAAAAATAAACTTAAATAATTTTTACAAAAATACTTTAATGAATACATTTTTAAATTTTCAACTATGTTTTAGATTTACTCACATAAAAAAATTAATTGTGAAAGGTGATATATTTAAATTAAAATTTTGCTCCTAAACCAATATAAAATGTTCTTCCTTCACCAGGCTGAATTCCTGGTCCAGGATAACCACCGCTTCTTCGAGTAGCATAGTTTTCGTTTGTTAAATTATTTATGCCAGATTTAAAATTAAAATTATTTAAAAATTTATATTCTGCCGAGAAATCAAATACTTTATAACCTTCTAGTAATCCCGTCACACCATTGGCAGCAGCTGTTTCAGTATTGTTTGCATCGGTGTATATTTTACCAGATACTTTTTGTTGAATTGTTGCTGAAAAATTAGGGTTGCTCCATGAAATTCCAAAATTATGAATGTATCTAGGCGCGTTTTCAATTCTATTGCCAGATAAATTAGTTTCAGTAATAACACTATTTGGAGCTATTCCAGTTACTGTTGTTGTTTTAAAATCAACGTATTTTGAATCAATAAATGAAATGGAAGCAAACATATCAAGATTTCCAAATTGTTTTTCAACTCCAAATAATTTTGTAATATTTACATCTGCAAACCCTTCAATACCTTTATTGCGCGTTTCACCAAGATTTGTCCGATACAAATAGGTTCCTTGTGAAGAATCGTTATTTATAAATTGTCTAATACCGCCAATTCTATTGTTATAACTCAAATAAAACAAACTAAAATCAAAGTTTAAATAACCTTTGTAAGTGCCACGGTATCCTAAATCTGCATTAAACCCAGACGCATCTTTTAAATTTGGATCAATCACATCGGTTACTGCGGGCGGAGTTAAATCTGAAAACAATACTGGGCGAAATGCTTGAGAAATATTTGCATAAATATTAGTTGTTCTAAACTTATATTCAAGACCAATTCCAAACAAAGGTTGATTTCTTGTTATTATTTTTTCTTGTAATAAAACTTCATTTGCCCCATTAAATGCTAATCTACCACTTCCAACAGATGAAATATATTCAAAACGAACTCCAGGAGTTATGCTCAATTTTTCAGTAATTTTAAATTGATTCTCTGCAAAAATTGCTGCATTTTTTGTTGTAAAATTTAAATCTCTGGGAAATTCAGTTTCAGTTGTTAGATCAAAATTGCTCCCTATTGTTCCTTTACCTGATTGTAATCTTGTAGTTTTGGCTTGATAAATTCTTAAACCAAAGGCCAAATTGTTTTTTATATTACCCAAATTATAGCTGTAAATGTTTCTAATTTCTAAACCAAAATTTTTATAATAATCTCGATCAACTTGTCTGTT
Source organism: Flavobacteriales bacterium (assembly GCA_038204955.1). Lineage (GTDB taxonomy): Bacteria > Bacteroidota > Bacteroidia > Flavobacteriales > Flavobacteriaceae > Flavobacterium. The sequence continues at coordinate 22,174 of JBBRCJ010000009.1, read as the reverse complement.
AGAATAAGTGTAAGTTGTTGTACTAATAGCATCGGCAATATTAGGCGTGGTTGTTACGCCAACGCTATTTCGTTCACCTATAACTCCGAATAATTTGGTGCTAAAATCCCAATTGGAATTAATTTTTGTATTAAAGTTAAGCGAAAACAAATTCCAAGGTGTTCCGAACCAATTACGAGCTCGTCCTGATTGTTTTGAATTGTCATTGAATTGAGAATCTGTTAGTCCGCCAGGTTGTTGCATTTCGTATTCAGAATTAGTATATTCCGCTGAAATCTTTGTATTTGCTGTAAATTTATATTCTAAAAAAGCGTAAGTATTTCTTACTGTAAAACGATTGTTTTCTCGCCAGCCTAATCCACTACGAGAATGATTGTAAACATAGTAAGAAAATTTTTTTAAAGTGCCACCAATTGCATTGTATGAACTAATTAAATTATAACTAGCAATTGTATTTTGTGTTTCAAATGTAAAAGGTTTTTCTTTTTCTCTTTTTAAAACATAATTTAGCATTCCTCCAAATTGTGGTCCAAATTGTAGTGAAGCACCACCACGAATCAACTGAATAGTCTCAACTGCTTCTAAAGGTGGATTGTAATATGCTTCTGGATAACCAAACACATCGGATGATATATCGTAACCATTTTGACGAGTATTAAGTTCCCAGCTTCTGTTTGGACTTAAACCTCGTACACCAACATTTATTTGTATTCCAGACCCTTCATTTTCCCATACTGTAACACCTGGAATTCTTGAAAAAACTTCTCTAGCATTATTATTAGTAAGGTTAGCATTGATATTAGAAAGTCGTATAACTTCATTTTTTTTACCCGAAAACAATACATTTTCTTTTATTTCGGGCATACGCTCAGGACTTTGTTGTTTGATAATTATTACAACGGGCTCTAGATTCTTAATAGTATCATTTTTTAATTCGATAACTTGTGATTGAGCTGTAGTAATTGATGCTAATGAGATAAAAAATAAGGAAAATAATAAAGTTCGCATTGCTTAAATGAATTAATTTTTGGCAAATATAAACCTTTATTTTTATTTAGACAAAATATAAATAGTAAAATCATTTCAAAATTTGATATGCTAAAAACGCAACTAAATAGGCAAAACTACTCATAAAAACCAATTGAATTGCAGGCCATTTCCAAGAATTAGTTTCTTTTTTTACAACTGCCAATGTACTTGCACATTGCATTGCAAAAGCGTAAAAAAGCAATAACGAAATTCCAGTAGCAAAATTAAAAATTCGAGTTCCATCTTGGTGAATCTCGGCACGCATTTTAGTTTTTATAGTCTCTTCTTCAGTATCGTTTCCTACACTGTAAATAGTGGCTAGTGTTCCCACAAAAACTTCTCGAGCTGCAAACGACGTTACTACTGCAATACCAATTTTCCAGTCGTAACCCAAAGGTTTTATGACGGGTTCAATGGTTTTTCCTATAATTCCAATATACGAATGTTCTAATTTATAGGAACTAATTTCGTTATCAATAATTCGAGGATTTACTGTATTATTTATTTTAGATTTTACAATTGTTTCTGCATTTTCAAATGTTGCTTTAGGTCCGTGCGAACCCAAAAACCAAAGTACAATTGATATAGCTAGAATTATTTTTCCAGCTCCAAAAACAAAGGCCTTCGTTTTTTCTAAAACATTAATTCCTACATTTTTAAATAAGGGCAATTTATAGTTTGGCATTTCAACTACAAAATACGTTTTGGTACTGAATTTTAAAATTTTATTTAAGATTACCGCAGATACTATTGCCATTCCAAAACCTAAAAGGTACAAAACCATTAAGGTTAAACCTTGATAACTAAAAATCCCTAGAGCTTTTTTTTCTGGAATTATTAACGAAATTAAAATGGCATAAACGGGCAACCGAGCAGAACAAGTTGTAAACGGGGTTACCAAAATGGTTATTAGTCGTTCTTTCCAATTTTCAATATTTCGAGCACCCATAATTGCTGGAATGGCACAAGCGGTTCCTGAAATTAAAGGCACAATACTCTTGCCCGAAAGCCCGTAGCGACGCATAATCTTATCCATTAAAAAAACCACTCGACTCATATAACCGCTTTCTTCTAAAATTGAAATAAATAGAAATAAAAACGCTATTTGTGGCACGAAAAGTAAGATTCCTCCAATTCCAGGTATAATTCCTTCAGAAATTAAATTCGTCAATTCGCCCGCAGGTAAATGCAATTTGGTGTAAGTTGATAGTTTAGCAAAAGTCTCGTCAATAAAATCCATTGGAATCTTGGACCAATCAAAAATAGATTGAAAAATTAATAATAAAATGGCAAAGAAAATCACATATCCAAATACCTTATGGGTTAAAATTCTATCTAATTTTGAGCGTAAATCGGTGGCTTTTGAAGTGTCAATAATTTGACCTATTTTTAGGGTATCGTTTATAAATTGATAGCGTTTTATCGTTTCTTTTTGTTGCAATCTTTTTAAATCAACTTTGCTTTTTGTAAAATTATTTTTGATTTCATTCCTATCTAAATTTAAAAAATTTACATCTTGAGTAATTACTAGCCATAATTTATAAAGTAATTGATTAGGAAATGCTTGACGTAATTTATTAAAATATTCTTGATCAATATTAGAGGCATTTAAACAAGGTTCGGTAGATAGATTTTTGTAATTTAAAATCAAATCTTTAATTTTTTCAATTCCGATATTTTTTCTTGAACTTACTAATGCAATTTTAGTCTTTAAAACATCTTCTAAATGATCAATATCAAAATCGATTCCTTTTGATTTCATTCGGTCCGACATATTAATTACCAAAATGGTCGGAATTTCTAAATCTTTAATTTGAGTAAAAAGCAGTAAGTTTCTTTTTAAATTTTCTACTTCGGTAACCACAACAGCTACATCTGGAAAATTCTCACCTTTTTTGTTTAAAAGTAATTCAACGGCAACATTTTCATCAATAGAACTGGCGTTTAAACTGTAAGTTCCAGGTAAATCTAAAATAATTGCTTTTCTATTTTCAGATAATTTACAGGTTCCTATTTTTTTTTCAACGGTAATTCCAGGATAATTTCCAACTTGTTGTCTTAAACCCGTAAGAAGGTTAAAAACGGAAGTTTTACCCGTATTTGGATTTCCAATTAAAGCAACTTTTATACTTTTATTTGACATTATATTGCTTTATTTTTTAGAGTAATTTCAATTTCTTTAGCAGTTTCTAGTCTAATTGCCACGTGCGAATCGTTAATAACAAAATAAAGCGGACAACCAAAGGGTGCCACTTGCACTAAGGTAACCAAATTTCCAGGCAAACAACCCATTTCGAGTAACTTCAACGGAACTTCGTCGGTATTTACATCTAAAATGAGTCCAATTTCTCCTTTTTTGAGTTGCGCAAGTGTCATTTTTAATGCTTTATTTAGATTGAATTAAAATACAAAAGTACGGAATTGTTGGCAAACAAAATTCAGTTTTAGGAATAATTATGACTTGTAACACTTACGCCATGTAATGATTTTTTAACTTTCTATTTTAAGAATATTTTGTCATTATTTAAAACCAAACAACCAAACAGAAATATTATTTCCAAAACCAATTTCGATACTTTCGCTTTAAAAAACGTTAAATTGTTAAAAACAACGAACAAAATTTAGCAAATAATGAAAAGTCTTAAAAGTAATTTTACCAATTAGTGTTAAATGTGTGGAACAATTTTTATATTTACTTTAAAGATTTCCCGCCAACAACAACCACAATTTCACCTTTAGCGGGTTTAATTTCATAAAATTTCAAAACCTCTTCCGCAGTTCCACGAGTGGTTTCTTCATGTAATTTTGATAATTCTCTTGAAACCGAAATTTGCCGTTCGGCACCAAAATACTGCACAAATTCGGCTAAAGTTTTGTTCAGTTTATGTGGTGAAACATAAAAAATCATCGTTCTAGTTTCTTCGGCAAGAGCCAAAAACCGAGTTTGACGGCCTTTTTTTTCGGGTAAGAATCCTTCAAAAACAAACTTATCATTGGGCAAACCGCTGTTTACTAGCGCAGGTACAAAAGCTGTTGCTCCAGGCAAACATTCCACCTCAATTTTATTTTCAACACAAGCGCGAGTTAGTAAAAATCCGGGGTCGGAAATGGCTGGTGTGCCAGCATCGGAAATTAAAGCAATAATTTCGCCACTTTTTAATCGTGCAATAATATTTTCGATGGTTTTGTGTTCATTGTGCATATGATGGCTGTGCATATGAGTGCCAATATCGAAGTGTTTTAGCAATTTTGAACTCGTTCGAGTGTCTTCTGCCAAAATTAAATCGGCTTCTTTAAGCACTCGAATGGCTCGAAAAGTCATATCTTCTAAATTACCAATCGGCGTAGGAACTAAGTATAATTTTGACATTTAAGCAAATTTATTTTCAATAATTTCTAAAAAACGAGTCACATAATATTCTTTTCCTTCCCAATTATTGTAATCAGGTTTTATTATATTTTCAATAAAATCTTTGGCTTCTTCAAAAGAATTCATAGTATTTAATTGTGACAATACTCGGTTATAATCATCACTGTTTCCGTTAAAAAGATGGACTTCAAAGCCTACTCGGTCGTTCAAACCAATTACAATTCCGTGTGTTGGGGTTGATTTTTTTTCTTCAATAACGTCTTCTTTTTGTTCGGCTGGTTTTGGTTTTGCTTTGTTTTCAGATGGCTTTACAAAATCAAGATCACTATAGGTTTTTCCCAACAAATCTTCAAGCATAATTTGTTGCGATTGTTTTTTTATATTTTCAATTGGCGCTTCTGCACTCATTTCAAAAAGGGGTTCAAAATCTAAATTATCCGACTTTATTGCACTTTCAACAATTGGTTCTTCAACAATTTCCTTTTCATATAAAATTTCTTTAGGTGCAACTACTGTCTCTTCAACAATTTCTTCTTTATTCTCAATTTCAGATACAACTTTTTCAGAAAATTTTTCTTCAACTACAATTTCTTGAATATCAGAAACAGCAACTATCGAAGCATCTGAATCTAAAAAAGAACCTAATTTTTCATTCAAATCGTTTTCATCAACCGAACTTTTCACTTGCTCAAAATTATCTTGATAAAATTTTAAAACCGAAACGGCTTCATACAATTTTTGAGTTTCAAGAAATAATTTATCAACATCCGACTTGTTTTTTAACTTTAAAACACGGTGTGCAATGCTTATTAATTCGGCTTCTAATCTTTTTTTCATAACTTTTACGATTATAGTGATGGAGATACTAAATTTGTAATAAATTTGTTTCGGTACAAAGTAATAAAAATTATTACTTTTAATGGCTTAAAATTACAAAATGTTTCTCGAAAATACAGTAAATCATAAAGAGCAATTTGGTTGGATAGAGGTTATTTGTGGATCCATGTTTTCGGGTAAAACCGAAGAATTGATTCGAAGACTAAAACGAGCCCAATTTGCGAAACAAAAAGTTGAAATCTTCAAACCGTCAATAGATACGCGTTATGATGAAGAAATGGTGGTTTCACACAATAAAAACGAAATCCGCTCCACACCAGTTCCAGCAGCGGCCAACATTGCCATTTTAGCACAAGGTTGTGATGTAGTTGGGATTGATGAAGCCCAGTTTTTTGATGAAGAAATAGTAACAATTTGTAATGATTTGGCCAACTCGGGCATTAGAGTAATTGTTGCCGGATTGGATATGGATTTTAAAGGAAACCCTTTTGGACCTATGCCAGCGCTAATGGCAACGGCTGAATATGTTACCAAAGTGCACGCCGTTTGCACTCGAACAGGTAATTTGGCTAATTATAGTTTTCGGAAAACCGACAATGATAAATTGGTTATGTTGGGTGAAACTGAAGAGTATGAACCCTTGAGTAGAGCGGCTTACTATAATGCAATGAAGCGAAATCAAGAAAAATAAATTAATTTGACTTTTAAATTATCTAAAATAAAGCAAATTTTAAATGCCAATTTTATCGGAAACGATACTAAGCAGTTAATAGAATCAATTTCTATTGACAGTCGTTCATTACAAAATTCTGAAAACACCTTGTTTTTTGCCTTAACGGGAAACAATCATGACGGACATAAATACATTAAGGAGTTGACTGAAAAAGGGGTTCGTAACTTTGTAGTCAATCAAATTCCTGAAAATTCAAATCAAAACGTAAATTACTTTGTTGTTGAAAACACATTAATTGCCCTACAAACCATTGCTGCATTTTACCGAAATCAATTTCATTTTCCAATTATCGGAATAACGGGTAGCAACGGAAAAACCATTATTAAAGAATGGTTGAATTTTTTATTAAGCCCTGATTATTCCATTATTAGAAGCCCAAAAAGTTATAATTCGCAGGTTGGAGTGCCGCTTTCGGTTTTATCAATCAATAAAAATCATAATTTAGGAATTTTTGAAGCTGGTATTTCAAAGGTTGATGAAATGCAAAACTTGCAAAAAATCATCAATCCAACCATTGGTATTTTAGCGAATATTGGCTCGGCACATGATGAAGGATTTTCTGATATAGGTGAAAAAATTAAAGAAAAACTGAAACTCTTTTCGAATGTTGAGCTTTTAATTTTAAATAAAAATAAAACAATAGAAGTTTTTTTAAAGCCCACTATCAAAACATTTACTTGGAGTTCAAACGATAAAAAAGCCGATGTTTACATAATGACAAAAGAAATTGATGGTAAAACACAACTAAAAGTTACTTATAAAAACTTGTGTTTTACAATATTAATTCCGTTTCAAGACCAAGCTTCGGTTGAAAATTGCATTCAATGTTTTATGGTTTTGCTTTATTTTAAATATGATGAAGTGACAATTCAAACTCGAATGGCACAACTTTTCCCTGTAGAAATGCGGTTAAAAGTAAAAACAGGGAACAACAATACAACGCTTATTGATGATAGTTATAGTTCTGATTTTCAGTCATTAAAAATAGCATTAGATTTTTTAGAACATCAAAAACAATACAAAAAGAAAACTTTAATATTATCCGATATTTTTCAAAGTGGTTTGCCCGATGATGATTTATACTCAAAAGTATCGCAACTGGTAATTGCCAATAAAATCAATAGAGTTATTGCTGTTGGCGATACCATAAGTAAATTTAAAAATAAGTTTCCAAATTGCTTGACATTTGAAACTACTGAAAAATTAATAAAAAATTTTGAAACAATTTTCTTTGAAAATGAAACCGTTCTTATAAAAGGGGCAAGGGACTTCCATTTTGAAGAAATTGTAGCTCTTTTAGAAGAAAAAAATCACGAAACGGTTCTTGAAATAAACCTAAACGCAATAAGTCATAATTTAAACTTTTTCAAGTCAAAACTCAAACCAACCACTAAATTAATGGTCATGGTAAAGGCTTTTGGATACGGAAATGGCGGATTTGAAATTGCAAAACTTTTAGAACATCATAAAATTGATTATTTAGGTGTTGCTTTCGCCGATGAAGGGATTTCGTTAAAAAATGCTGGAATTAATTTACCAATTATGGTATTAAACCCAGAAACTTCCAGTTTTTCAAGTATAATCCAGCATAATTTAGAGCCCGAAATTTATTCTTTAAAAGGATTGAATGCTTTTTTAAAAATTGCCGAAAGCAAGCATTTACAAAGCTATCCAATTCATATAAAATTAGATACTGGAATGCACCGATTGGGATTTGAAGCCCCAGATTTACCCGAATTACTGTCAAAACTAAAACAAGTAAAAACCGTTAAAATTAAAAGCATTTTATCGCATATGGCAACTAGCGATGACGGAAAACATTATAAATTTGCAATGTCTCAAATTGAATTGTTTGAAAAATTGTCATCAAAACTAATATCAGATTTAAAAATAAAACCCATTCTACATATTTTAAATACATCTGGAATTTCTAATTTTCCTGATGCTCAATATGACATGGTTCGTTTAGGAATAGGGCTTTATGGAGTTTCAAATGATGAAAGCGAGCAAAAATTTCTTGAAAACGTGGGTACATTAAAATCGGTAATTTCGCAAATTAGAACCATTCAAAAAGGCGAAAGCGTGGGTTACGGTCGAAGATTCATTGCCAAAAAAGAAACTAAAATCGCAACGATTCCTATAGGTTATGCCGATGGAATTTCAAGATTATGGGGCAATGGTTTAGGATTTGTACTAATTAAAAATATAAAAGCCACTATTGTAGGAAGCATCTGTATGGACATGTTAATGGTTGATGTTACTGAAATTAACTGCATTGAAGGAAACGAAGTGATTATATTTGGTGAAAACCCAAGTGTTTCTTTTATCGCCAAACAATTAAAAACAATTCCTTACGAAATTTTAACTAGTATATCGCAACGGGTAAAACGAATTTTTTATAGAGAATAAATGCTTCTTTATTTTGAGATGTTAAAATTTTTGTTAAGTTTGAACTAACAAAAACTAATTTTTAACCTAACAAAACTATTACTATGGGAATGATTGCAGAATTTAAGGCTTTCGCAGTGAAAGGAAACGTTGTTGATTTAGCTGTCGGTGTGGTAATCGGTGCTGCTTTTGGCAAAATAGTTTCATCGTTTATAGAAGATGTAATTACACCATTGTTACTAAAACCAGCTTTAGATGCGGCACATTTATCAAAAATTGAAGAACTTGTTGCCTTTGGTGGTGTAAAATACGGGCTATTTTTATCTGCAATTATTAATTTCATTATCGTTGCGTTAGTATTGTTTATGGTTATTAAAGCGGTAAACAAAATGAAAGGACCGGAAGTAGCACCAGCTCCTGCAGGACCAACTCAAGAAGAATTGTTAACTCAAATAAGAGATTTGTTAAAGAAATAATTTCCGCTACACAATACATATTCTAACTAAAACTGGATTATTTTCAGTTCTAAATCCCGCTCAAAGGCGGGATTTTTCTTTTTAATAAATTTAAAAAAGTAATCAAAATTCTAATTACTTTTGTATTTCAAAAATTCAAAATCATAAGTGTATGAAAGTTGCTGTAGTAGGCGCAACCGGAATGGTGGGCGAAGTTATGTTACAAGTTTTAGCAGAAAGAAATTTTCCAATAACGGAATTAATTCCTGTAGCATCAGAAAAATCAATTGGGAAAGAAATTGAATATAAAGGGAAAAAATATAAAGTAGTTGGTATGCAAACTGCTGTAGATATGAAAGCCGATATTGCTTTGTTTTCGGCAGGTGGCGAAACTTCATTGGAATGGGCTCCAAAATTTGCAGCAGCTGGAACAACGGTAATTGATAACTCATCGGCTTGGAGAATGGATTCTACCAAAAAATTAATAGTTCCCGAAATTAACGGAAACTTATTAACCAAAGAGGATAAGATTATTCCTAATGCTAATTGCTCTACAATACAATTAGTAATGGCTTTGGCTCCATTGCACAAAAAATATAAAATTAAAAGAGTAATCGTTTCGACTTACCAATCCATAACGGGTACTGGTGTAAAAGGAGTGCAACAACTTGAAAATGAATATGAAGGTGTTCAAGGTGAAATGGCATATAAATACCCAATTCATCGAAATGCCATTCCACACTGTGATAGTTTTGAAGATAACGGTTACACCAAAGAGGAAATGAAACTGGTTCGTGAAACTCAAAAAATTCTTGACGATAGAACTATTGCTGTTACTGCAACAGCAGTTCGTGTACCAATTGTTGGTGGTCATTCCGAAGCGGTAAATGTTGAGTTTGAAGATGATTTTGAAGTAAACGAAGTGCGTTCAATTTTGCACAATACTCCTGGAATTGTAGTTCAAGATAATATTGACACTTTTACCTATCCGATGCCCTTGTATGCACAAGGAAAAGACGCAGTTTTTGTAGGTAGAATTCGTCGTGATGAAAGCCAACCAAACAGTTTAAATATGTGGATTGTTGCTGACAATTTACGCAAAGGAGCCGCTACAAATACTATTCAAATTGCTGAATATTTGGTGGAGCATAATTTGGTTTAAAATCTTAAATTCATCTATAATTTTACAGATATGAAAAATAAGTATGTAGATTTTGTTTCAGACGAACATTTTTTAGATTGCATTGCAAATCTTCATAAAGCGTATTTAAAAGCAAAAAACAACATAACTAAAAAGAATTTCTACTCTAACAAAGTTGACACTATTAAATTAACTTTTGATTCAAAATTCAATGATATTGATGAAGAAAGTTTAATTCAAGCAGAAATATTAAGACAAATTGATAAATCAATCAATAACTCAATTGGAACATTTCACGAACAAATTTTGGGAGGAATCGAAGGTTACGAAGTAGGAAATTTAAGTGGATTTGACATAAAAGCAAGGGATGAAACTTTGTTTGCAGACATAAAAAACAAACATAATACAATGAATAGCAGTTCAGCCGAGGCACTTTTTCAAAAGTTATCTCGCTATGCAGACACATACAAGAAGTCAAAATGTTATTGGGTTCAAGTTCTAGCGAAAAGCAGTTTCTGTGAACTTTGGAAAGGAGAAATTAACGGCAAAGAATACAGTCATAGTAGAGTTTTTAAAATTTCTGGAGATCTATTTTATGCATTACTTTCTGGAAAAGAAAATGCGCTTTTTCAATTATACAAAAACCTTCCAATTGCTGTAAAAGATTATTTAAACTCAATTGAAAAAACCAAATCAAAAACAGAAAATTCTGCGTTAGACGAAATAAAATTAGAGACTAAAACTTCAAAAAGAACAATTCTTGATCAAATAACCTTTGAAAATTACAGTTATTATTTAGGGTTTGACAAACTGTAATATTTGTTTAGAAACTTAATAATCGAATAACCAACTTCTTTACCTAAATTTACTGGAACAGCGTTGCCGATTTGTTTATATTGTTGAGCAACAGAGCCATCAAATTTCCAATCATCTGGAAAGGTTTGAATTCTTGCATATTCTCGAACCGTAAATGGTCGAGTTTCTTCGGGATGACATCTTTCGGTTTGCTTTTGCGCTGGACTACAAGTTAAAGTTAGACAAGGTTCGTCCCAACCTATTCTTCTTGCAATTCCAGTTTTTCCACCACCAAGATGAAAACTTCCACCCATAAACTCTTTTTGAATTGATAAAGGTAAATCTCGCCAATAACCTTTTTGTGGAACTAAATCTAAAACATCAATTTTACTTTTTGTGTATTTTGAACCTTCGGATTTTGGAACATCACAATCAAACAAATCACTTTTTTTTAAAGCATCTTGTAAATTGTAAATTTTCTTAAATGGCTTCGGATATTCGTATTTTAAATCAATATCTTTTCTAATTCCAACTAAAATTAATCGTTCTCGTTTTTGAGGTACATTAAAATTTATGGCTTTTAAAACTTGAACTGGAACGACATTATATCCAATTTCATCTAAAATTGAAATCATTCCTTGAAGTGTTTTACCATTTTCGTGACTTAATAAACCACGAACATTTTCGCCAATACAAATTGGAGGATTTACTTCTTGTACAACTCGTGCAAATTCATAAAAAAGCGTTCCTCTTGCATCAGCAAGTCCTAATTTTTTTCCAGCATAACTGAAAGCTTGACAAGGAAAACCGCCAGTTACAATATCAACTTTATCCTTATAATCTGTAAAACTAAATGATTTTATATCGCCTTCTAAAACATTCCATTTTGGACGATTTTTTCTTAAAGTTTGACAAGCCCATTTATCAATTTCGTTCAAAGCAACACATTTTAAACCTGCTTTTTCCATTCCTATTGCTAAACCACCTGCACCTGCAAAAAGTTCTAAAACGGTATAATCATTTTCAGGTTTCACAAAATTTGAAGTTGTTTCCTTAATATTGCTATCGAGAAAATTTCCAAATAAAGTATCTACATCTGTTTTTCTATATACTCTGTAATTGCTCAATGGCTCACGAACTGCAAGCAATTTCCCTTCGTTGTCCCAACGACGCAAAGTTTCTTTACTTTTACCTATATATTCGGAAGTTTCCGAAAGCGTTAAATATTCATTCATAACCAAATTAATTAACCTTATACAATGGTTACAAATTTAGAAAATAAAACAATACTATAAACATTAATATAAATGAATTAATCAAAATTTAAAATCTTAAATTGTGTTAAATTTCACAGTTAACTTGATTTCTTATATATATTTGCTTTAAATGAAAAATAAAAAATATTTATTAAGTCTATCGTTTGCACTTTTGCTTTTAACGGCAATTGTGTTGCATTCGGCACACGGAATAAATCATTTAATGAAGTTTGATTCTGAAATTTGCCATAAAAAACACAATTCAGACTCTAAAATAGAAATTTCTCATGGACACAATGATGTAGACCATTGTTTTGCTTGTGAATTCACCTTTGGAGCTTCACTAAATTCTAAATTAATTACTTTTCAATTCAACAAAGTAGAAATAACCACTAAATATTCTTTTTCTTATTCCAAAGAAATTACTCAAAATTTCAAAGGAAGTTTGTTTTCACTTCGCGCACCACCAAGTTTTATTGTTTAAAATAGTATTTATTTTAAAATAATTTTAAAAACGTATTTTTTTGAAATTGTTTTATAATTTTCAAACCACACTAATTTATCAATAAAATCATTTCAAATGAAATCATTACTTATCATCCTATTTTTAGGATTAACAATTGCATCCTATTCTCAAAATTCTGTATCAGGAAAAGTTTCTGATAAAAATAATGCTCCAATAATTGGTGCAAATGTAACTATTGCCGAAATTCGTAAAGAAACCCAAACTGATAGAAATGGAAATTTTGAATTAAAAAATCTACCGTCAGGAAATTTCACATTGGTTTTTTCGTATATCGGATTTACTACTGAAACTAAAATGTTTTCATCAAAAAACACTTCAAAAATTGACATTATATTATCCGAGTCTTTTCATCAAATGGACGAAGTGGTTGTTTCGACTATTTTCAATAAATTACAATCTCAAAACGTCACTAAAGTAGAACAAGTTTCGGCAAGAGAAATGAAACAACGTGGTGCAACAACTTTAGTTGAAGGCTTGGCAACAATACCTGGAGTTTCGCAAATTTCTACAGGCGTTTCAATCGGAAAACCAGTCATTCGTGGGTTAAGTGCCAACCGAGTATTGATTTATTCACAAGGAGTTCGGCTTGAAAATCAGGCTTTTGGTGACGAACATGGCTTGGGCTTAAACGACGATGGAATTGAGAGCGTTGAGGTTATAAAAGGGCCAGCATCGTTACTTTATGGTTCCGATGCTTTGGGTGGCGTGCTTTATTTTAACCCAGAAAAATTTGCCAAAGCTAATTCGTTTTTAACCGATTTCGGATACAAATCATTTTCGAATACCAACGGAAATAAATTTGGAGCAGGTTTTAAAGGTTCAACCGAACGATTTAAACTCTTAGGTAGATTTAGTAAAACGGAACACGGTGATTATAAAACTGGCGAACGAACTCAAAAAGATAGTACTAAAGTTACCAATACTCGATACAGCGAACTTGACTTTAAAACTGGTTTAGGTTATAGCGATAAAAACTTTTCATCGGAATTTAGATACAATTACAACGAATTAAAATTGGGTATTCCTGAAACTGGAATTGCCGAACAAAGCGATGAAAAAAAACCAGAATTTCCTCGGCAAGCGGTTTTTAATCATTTATTAAGTTTAAATAATGTAGTGTATTTACCCAATTCAAAATTAGATTTGAACGTAGGTTATATTTATAATGATAGAGCCGAATTTCCAGAAACTGATATTCCAGGTTCCAATTGGATTTTGAAAACTTTAAATTATGATGTAAAATATCATTTGCCAAAATTCGGTAATTTAGCTGTAATTATTGGTGCTCAAGGAATGAATCAAACCAACACTAACATTGGAACAGAGTTTTTAATTCCAAATGCAACTACTAAAGATTTAGGCTTTTTTGGTACTGCTCGTTACGAGTGGGGGAAAAATGTTATTCAAGCCGGAGTGCGTCACGATGTTAGAAAAATCACTAGTACTGAATTCGGAATCGTAGGCGACCCAGGTTATTTGGTGCCGCTCAACCGAAAATTTGACAGTTTCAATGCTTCATTAGGATATAAAACCAATTTTAATCAAGAAACTATTTTACGATTAAATGTAGCATCAGGTTTTAGAGCGCCAAACATTTTTGAATTAAGCTCCAATGGTGTTCACGATGGAACTATTCGTTACGAAAGAGGAAACTCTGAATTAAAAAGTGAGCAAAATTTACAACTTGATTTGAATCTAGATTACAAAGCAACCCATTTTGAGTTGTTTGTAAATGGATTTTACAATAAAATTAACAACTATATTTATATTGCTCCCGACGGTACTCAAATTGACGGATTTGATGTTTATGATTATTTGCAAAACGACGCTAATTTATATGGTGGTGAAGCAGGAATTCATTTTCATCCACACCCACTCGATTGGTTGCACATTACAACTAGTTTTGAAAGCGTTACCGGAAAACAATCCAACGGTAATAATTTACCTTTAATTCCTGCAAACAAGTTAAATTCAACATTACGATTCGACTTGAAATCAACAGATTGGTTTAAAGAAGGTTTTGTTAGTGCCAATGTAGAACACACACTAAATCAGAAAAAAAACAGTGATTTTGAAACCACTTCCAACGATTACACTTTAGTTAATCTAGGACTTGGTGGAAAAGTTATATTTGGAAAATCATCATTTAATGTAAGCTTAAATGCCAATAATTTATTAAATAGAAACTACATTTCGCACCTTTCAAGACTTAAAAATGACGGAATTCCAAATATTGGAAGAAACATTATTTTTGGAATCAACTTCGGAATTTAAAAAAATTAAAAAACTGCCCTTGTTAAAAGTATTCTTGAGTACTCAGTGGTTTGGTTAGTTTTGATGCTTTTTCGGGGCAGTTAATTTTTCAAAAGTGTACAATTTTAAAGACGTTTCATAGTTTTGAAACGTCTTTTTATTTAGCAGGTATTGAAATCAAAAATCGTTAATCAAAATCAAAAATTTCCTTACATTTGTAATCCAACAAAAACCACCATGAAAAATTCTATCTTAATATCTGTAATCATTCTTTCAACCATAATGAAAGCTCAAACTAAATTAACCTATCCGCAAACACCAAAAGGAACACAAGTTGACACTTATTTTGGCACTCCAATTGCCGACCCATACCGTTGGCTCGAAAATGATAAGTCGCCTGAAACGGAAGCTTGGGTTAAAAGCGAAAATAAGGTTACTTATGATTATTTATCAAAAATTCCGTATCGAGATGCCTTAAAAGCAAGAATGACACAATTATGGAATTACGAAAAAATTACAGCTCCTTTTAAAGAAGGCGATTTTACGTATTTCTATAAAAATAATGGTTTACAAAATCAGTCGGTATTGTATCGAAAAGATGCAAAAGGTGTTGAAACCGTTTTTTTAGACCCAAATATGTTTTCCAAAGACGGTACAACATCGCTTGATAATGTAAGTTTTTCAAAAGACGGTTCATTAGTCGCTTATTCCATTTCTGAAGCAGGAAGCGATTGGCGAAAAGTGATTTTTTTAAATGCTAAAACAAGTACCAAAATTGGCGACGGTTTAGTTGATGTAAAATTTAGTGGCTTGTCTTGGAAAGGCAATGAAGGCATTTATTATTCTAGTTATGAAAAGCCCAAAGGCAGTGAACTATCTGCTAAAACAGACGAACATAAATTGTATTTTCACACTTTAGGAACCAGTCAAAATACGGACAAAGTAATTTTCGGCGATAAAGAAAAACGTCGTTATGTGGGCGGTTATGTCTCTGAGGATGAAAATTATTTATTCATTTCAGCATCTAATTCAACATCAGGAAACGAACTTTATTTTAAAGATTTGAAAAATCCAAAAAGCGAAATCCAAACTATGGTTACGGGTTTTGAAACTGATAATGATGTAATAGAAACTAAAGGTGAAACTTTTTTAATTTTGACCAATTTTAATGCGCCAAATAAAAAAGTAGTTTCTGCAAAGGCTACTAATGCAAGCCAAAAAAATTGGATTGATTTTATACCTGAAACCGAAAATGTTTTAACAATAACAACTGGTGGCAATACTCTTTTTGCTGAATATATGAAAGACGCTGTTTCGGTAATTAAACAATATGACCTAAACGGGAAAATGATTCGTGAAGTAAAGTTACCAGGCTTGGGAACTATTAGTGGTTTTAGCGGAAAAAAAGAAGATAAATCTTTATTTTTTACTTTTACAAATTATACAACTGCAGGAGCAATTTATAATTACGATATCGCGTCTGGAACTTCAAAACTGTATTTAAAACCAAAAGTGGCTTTTAATGGAGATGATTACGAATCGAAACAAGTTTTTTATCCTTCAAAAGATGGAACAAAAATTCCAATGATAATTACTTATAAAAAAGGAACAAAATTAAACGGAAAAAACCCAACAATTCTTTATGGATATGGAGGATTTAATATTAGCTTGACACCAGCATTTAGTATCGGAAACGCTATTTGGTTAGAAAACGGAGGCGTTTATGCAGTAGCCAACTTGCGTGGTGGTGGCGAATATGGAAAAAAATGGCACGATGCAGGAATTAAAACCAAAAAACAAAATGTATTTGATGATTTTATCGCCGCAGCAGAATTTTTAATTAAAGAAAATTATACTTCAAACAACTATTTAGCTATAAAAGGGGGTTCCAACGGAGGACTTTTAGTAGGTGCAGTAATGACACAACGTCCCGATTTAATGAAAGTGGCGTTACCTGCAGTTGGTGTTATGGATATGCTGCGTTACCATACATTTACTGCAGGAGCAGGTTGGAATTACGATTACGGAACCGCCGAAGATTCAAAAGAAATGTTTGATTATTTAAAAAATTATTCGCCAGTTAATAATGTAAAAAACGATGTAAAATATCCAGCAACATTAGTAACTACTGGCGATCACGATGATAGAGTTGTACCAGCACATAGTTTTAAATTTGCTGCCAATTTACAAGAAAAACAAGTGGGTGAAAATCCAGTTTTGATTCGAATTGATGTAAAATCGGGTCACGGAGCAGGAAAATCGGTAGCAGCAACTATTCAAGAAACTGCCGATGTTCAAGCATTTACTTTATTTAATATGGGAATTTTAGAATTGCCTAAAATGTAATTTCATTTTAATTTTTTCAAAATTTTATAAATTATGAAATTTCTCTTTTTATTCTTTTTATGTCAAATTACCTTCGCCCAAAAGCAAACCGATGAAAATAAAATAAACCAAGTGTTGAACAATTGGCATAGGGCAGCTGCAACAGTAAATTTTAAAGAGTATTTTGAGGCAATGACTTCGGACGCTATTTTTATTGGAACCGACGCTACTGAAAATTGGAATAAAACGGAATTTATGGCATTTGCAAAGCCTTACTTTGATAAAGGAAAAGCTTGGAACTTTATTTCGTTACAACGTCATATTTTCTTTTCTGATGATAAAAAAACAGCTTGGTTTGATGAATTACTTTCAACTCAAATGAAAATTTGTCGAGGAAGTGGTATTTTAGTAAAAATAAAAAACGATTGGAAAATAAAACACTATGTTTTGTCAATGACCATTCCAAATGAGAACGTAGAAATAGTTACTAAAACTAAAGCATCAATTGAAGATGTCTTAATTGAAAAACTTAAAAAGTAACAAAACATTATTTCAAATTTTAGTGTTTTAAAAGGTATAATTTTTTGTTTTTGAATAGTTATTAAAATAATTTACTTTTACCAAAAAACACATCATGGTTTTAAGTAGATTTTGGCTAGCAATTTTCATTTCATCAATTATATTTGTAATTTTTAGTTTGTTTGCGGGTAACAGTTACACAATTGATTTTATGTTAAATGGAAAAAAAGACGAACCCGTTTTAATTTCTGAAAAATTTGTAAATCAATTGCCTGCTTTTATAAAAGACAGTATTGAAAAAGCGCCCGGCAAAACCATGGTTGTCAATCGTGACACTACTAATGTTGACACTACTTACGTTTTTAAAAGTAAAACAGTAAAAATATACAGTGGCGTCCAAAAAGCCGATGGTCTTTTACCAACTTGTAAAAACACCTTACTCGATTTAATTATTCCTTTAATTGCTTATTTGGCTTTTTTCTGCGGATTAATGCAATTATTAATCGACTCGGGAGCATCCGAAAAATTGGCTCGAAAATTAAGTCCGTTTTTTTCAAAAATATTTCCAACGGTTCCTAAAAATCACGAATCAATATCGTACATGACTTTAAATTTTGCTGCTAATTTTTTAGGATTAGATTCTGCCGCAACTCCTTTTGGGTTAAAAGCAATGCAAAGTTTACAAGAAATAAATCCTGATAAAGATAAGGCTTCCGATGCTCAAATTATGTTTATGTGTTTGCATGCGGCTGGTTTAACTTTAATTCCAACTTCAATAATTGGTTATCGAGCTGCCGAAAATGCTGCAAACCCTGCCGATGTAATGTTACCTTGTATAATTACCTCATTTATTGGAACAATTGCAGCATTATTAATTGTTGGAATTCGTCAAAAAATTAATTTTATGAGTGCTTCATTAATTGTAGTTTTAATTTCTATGATTGCTGGAATTGCTGGTTTATTATTTTATGTAAATCATTTGAATTTGGTTGAAAAAAACTTTTTCACTTCCAATTTGTCTGGATTAATGTTGGTAATAATTATTTTGGCAACATTGGTTTTTTCATTTGTAAACGAAAAGAAATTTACCGAAAAAAATACAACTGTTTTTGATGCGTTTGTAACAGGTGCTAAAGAAGGTTTAACAACAGGTGTTAAATTGTTTCCCTACGTTTTAGCAATGTTGGCTGCCATTTCTTTTTTTAGAAACAGCGGTTTGTTTGAAATTATTAGTAACGGAATTTCCTTCGTTTTTTCTAATATTGGAGTAAGTAAACAAATTACCGATTCATTACCGGTTGCCATGTTGCGCCCTTTTAGTTCGGGCGGATCACGAGGTTTTATGATTGACTCGATGCATACTTTTGGTGTTGATTCATTTACTGGCCGATTGAGTTGTATCTTTCAGTGCAGTGCCGAAACTACTTTTTATGTAATTGCTGTTTATTTTGGAAGTGTAAATATTAAAAACACTCGATATACATTACCAACAATGCTTTTGGTTGATTTAATTTGTGTGGTTGCAGCCATTTTAGTTGCAGGTTGGTTTTTTTAAAGTGTATCTAATAAATTTTAAATTGATAAAAAAAAGCCACAATTCGAAAATTACGAATTGTGGCTTTTGCATTTTAAATTAAAAATTTATTTTTTGATAAACTTTTTAGTTGTTGTATTTACTCCATCATTAATTTGAACAAAGTAAACACCCGATTTCATTTCAGATACATCAATACCATCTTGAGATACTTTACCTAATTTTACTTCTTGACCAATCATATTGATGATGGTAAATGAGCCTTCTAAATTTCCATTCTCAGAAGAAATATTTAGAACGTTTTCTACTGGATTTGGGTAAATATTATAATCAAGTTTGTTTTCAGTTTTTGCATCATTTACAGCTGCTAAAGCAGAAATTCCAGCTGCTGTTAAAGTAATGTTTACTGTGTAGTCCTCCACTTGACCATATGTAAACGATTCACATGAAGTTGGAACACCATTATATTTCATAGATACTCTCATTCTAGTAGAACCCAAAGTAACCGTTGAAGGCACAGTGAATGAACCCGAAGCTGTTGCTGCGGTAGAAGTTGCTTTTGAAAACACTAATTCTCCTGCATCAGTGAAGAGACCATTTTTATTATAATCAATCCAAACAGCATATCCTTCAGAATACACGGTTGAGGTCCATTTTGGAGTAATTGTAATTGTACTTGCAGCACCACGCACTAAATTGGTAGCTACTGATGTAAAGTTTTCATAGCCAGCTGTACCTGTTGAAGTGTTGTTTATAGTTCCTAAAACTACTTTTCCAATTTTTTCATCAGCCGTATTGCTACTTGTTGAAGCACAATAAACAACTGCTGAACCTGCAAGTGTTGTTACATTTGCTACATTGCTTGCAGCTGATAAATTTCCTGCAGCGTCTTTTGCTTTAACAGTGAAAGAATATGTAGTTGAACCAGTTAAACCAGTTACGTTATATGATGTTGTAGTTGGACTTCCTAATAAAGTAGCTCCCGAATAAACATTATACCCTGTAACACCAACGTTATCTGTTGAGGCTGTCCAAGACAAGCTTGTAGTTGTTGCTGTTGTACCAGAAGCAGCTAAACTTGTTGGAGTAGAAGGGGCAACAGTATCGGCAGAACCAGCATAAGCAGCACCAACTCCTACAGCGTAAAACGCATTAGTTGTTGCAATAACTTCGGCTGAACCTGCACCATATAAATCTGCAGCCGATTGAATTCCAGCTGTTCTTGCAGTTGCATAGGTCGCATTTGCAGTTAAGTAAACACTTTCCATACGATATGCTATTTTTGCAGCTTTGGCAATCGTAATTCCAGTTACATTATAAACACTTCCTTTATCGTTAGTGCCAGATTTTCCGATTGATAAAACATAGTACCAAAAATTTAAAACACCACTATTAGTATGAACTCCACCTGAATCGGCGGTTCCTGTGTACCAATTTGTACCTTTATAAGTATCTGGTTGTCCTTCAGCTTTTGGGTTACTCATTGATCGTAAAGAAAGATGCCCAGATCTTCTTTCAATATCTTCACCAATTAACCACGTTTGTTTATTAGGTGCTGCATTGTATTCGATACTTGCTCCCCAAATATCCGAAAACCCTTCATTCATTGCACCTGATTCATTTTGATAAGTTAAATTAGCTGTGTTTGAACACACTGCGTGACCAATTTCGTGACCTGCAACGTCTAAAGCGGTTAAAATATCAAAAACACCCGTTCCACCATCACCATAGGTCATAACTGATCCGTTCCAAAAAGCATTATTATTATCAGGATAACCAGCTCCTACAAGATTGTAGTGCACGTAACTTTTAATTATGGCACCTGCATTGTCAAAACTATTTCTATTGTGAACAGTTTTCCAATAATCGTATGTTTTTTCAGCTCCCCAATGGGCATCTAATCCTCCATTGTCTTTGTTGGTATTGTTAAATTCGGCAGCAGTCCAATCGTTGTTAGCATCTGTAAAATTAACACCCACATAAGTGGCTTGCCTTTGTGAATTAAAAGTCTGAATTCCATTTCCACGAGTACCATCAGATAAAATATATGACGAACCACTTAATGTTGTTTCAATTGATTGTGTTCCGCTGTAACGTGTAGCGGCGTTTCCTGCAACAACAATAGCATTAGCTTTCAACATCGGATTGTTTTCAGTTTTAGAAACTTTTCCGCCGTTACTGTATTCGCCTAAATGTTTGATAGTTGCGTTGTAAAATAAAACCTCTCCAGAAACAGCATCGATATATAAATCTCCGCGACTAACTGGCGCAGTTGCATAAATATCAAATTTGTAAGCCAATCGTAAATTACTTTGTCCTCTTTGAACCTCGGCATTTAGCATTGGTAATAAAACCAATTCACCAGTTGGTTTTTCATAATTCATAATTTTTGCTTCGGCAGTATTTTGCCACATGTACGATGATGCACTGGTGTGACGTAAAGCATTTTGAAATGCTTGTTCATTTGACAAAGTTGGAATTGTATTTACGTTTTCTAACGAATACATTTCACCATTCATTGATTTTAAAACACTTCCTTTTGAATGTAATGAATAAGTAGCAAATTCCACTTTGATTCCTTGATGGAACAATTGAAATTTTTCATTTGTAAATCCTAAATCGTCTGTTTCTGACTTTGTTTTTTGAAATTCAGATCCGTCTTTTAAGTTAAATTGATTTTTGAAAACTTCTTTTGAATCCGATAATCTGTAATTTGATTTTTCCGAAAATTGGATAAGTGAGATGTTTCCCTTTTCATCGGTAATTTTTTGTTTAACATTTTTGTCGCCCTCTTGTGCTACAGTTGTTAATGAAAACAGGGAAACGGCTGCAATAACTGCCGTTTTAGTTAAGTTTTTTTTCTTCATTTTGGTTTGGTTTTTTGGTTGGTTAATTTATTGAATACACAATATTAACAATTATTTTTGAAATAACTTGCATTATATTTAATAATTTTTGTTTTTCGTAATCATTTTAATATATAAAACAAAAAAACCAGTAATTACCCTTAATT
>JBBRCJ010000008.1:0-68716 GCA_038204955.1 Flavobacteriales bacterium | reverse complement strand
GACTATATCTGAAAAAGGTAAAAACCCAATCGTTAAACTTACATCGTTTGACAAACAACTTTTAGGTCAAGTTGCGGCAAAAATTAGAGCTTTTCGTAAGCCTGAGCCGTACAAAGGAAAAGGTGTTAAATTTGTAGGTGAAGTATTAAGAAGAAAAGCAGGTAAATCAGCTTAAAAAATAACATTATGTCATTAACAAAACCTGAAAGAAGACAGAGAATTAGATTCAGAATTAGAAAATCAATTAGTGGTACAGCCACTAATCCGAGACTATCTGTATTTAGAAGTAACAAAGAAATTTACGCACAACTTATTGATGACGTAAACGGTGTTACTTTATTAGCTGCTTCTTCAAGAGAAAAAGAAATAGGAAACGGTACAAACGTAGAGGTTGCAACAGCAGTTGGAAAACTAGTTGCAGAGAAAGCGTTAAAAGCTGGGATTGAAGTAGTCACTTTTGATAGAGGTGGATATTTATATCACGGTCGTATTAAATCATTAGCAGAAGGCGCTAGAGCCGCTGGATTAAAATTCTAATATATTATGTCTAAATACAAAAATGTAGAATTAGTAAAACCATCTGGTCTTGAATTAAAAGATCGTTTGGTAAGTGTAAATCGTGTTACCAAAGTAACAAAAGGAGGTAGGGCTTTTGGCTTTTCTGCGATTGTTGTTGTAGGTGATGAAAGTGGTGTAGTAGGTCACGGATTAGGAAAATCTAAAGATGTTTCTGAGGCAATTGCGAAAGCAGTAGAAGACGCTAAGAAAAATTTAGTACGTATTCCTTTGAGCGGACAATCTGTACCTCACGAACAAAAAGGTAAATTTGGTGGAGCTCGTGTTTTCTTAATGCCTGCATCTCACGGTACAGGAGTTATTGCTGGTGGTGCTGTTCGTTCAGTATTAGAATCAGTTGGAATTCACGATGTATTATCAAAATCTCAAGGTTCTTCAAACCCTCATAACGTGGTTAAAGCTACTTTTGATGCTTTACTACAAATGAGAAGTGCTTATACTGTTGCAAAACAAAGAGGCGTTTCTTTAGAAAAAGTTTTTAAAGGTTAATTCAAGGAAATTATGGCTAAATTATTAGTAAAACAAGTTAGAAGCAAAATCAATTGCCCGCTAACTCAAAAAAGAGGTTTAGAGGCTTTAGGTCTTCGTAAAATGGGTCAAGTTGTAGAACACGATTCAAACTCGACTATCCTTGGAATGATAAATAAAGTTAAACACTTAGTTTCTGTTACAGAAGCTTAATAACATTAATAGTTATGAATTTAAGTAACTTACAACCTGCTGAAGGTTCTACGCACAATCAAAATAAACGATTAGGTAGAGGAGAAGGTTCTGGAAAAGGTGGAACCGCATCACGTGGTCACAAAGGAGCAAAATCTCGTTCTGGTTATTCTAAAAAGATTGGTTTCGAAGGTGGTCAAATGCCATTGCAACGTCGTGTGCCTAAGTTTGGTTTTACAAACATTAACAGAATCGAGCACCAAGGTGTTAATCTTGATTCTCTTCAGTTATTAGTTGATAACGGAACTGTTACAGATACTGTTGATTTTTCAGTATTGGTTTCAAACCGTTTGTGTACTAAGACTGAATTAGTTAAAATTTTAGGTCGTGGTGAATTGAAAACCAAACTTAAAGTATCTGCTCATAAATTTACTGCTACTGCAAAAGCTGCTATTGAAGCTGCTGGTGGAGAAGTAGTGTTATTGTAATTCTGATTTTATGAAGAATTTTATTCAATCGTTTCTTAATATTTGGAAAATTGAAGAACTAAAAAATAGAATTTTAGTTACTTTGGGTTTGCTTTTAGTTTACAGATTTGGAGCTCACGTTACCTTGCCAGGAATCGATGCTACTCAGTTAACTGGGTTGGCAGGACAAACTAAGCAAGGAATCGGTTCTATACTAGATATGTTTACTGGTGGTGCTTTCTCAAAAGCTTCTGTTTTTGCATTAGGAATTATGCCTTACATTTCAGCTTCTATTGTTGTTCAGTTAATGGGAATGGCTATTCCTTATTTACAAAAACTTCAAAAAGATGGTGAAAGTGGTAGAAAGAAACTAAATCAAATTACCCGTTGGTTAACAATTGGAATCACGTTACTTCAAGGTCCTGGATATATTTATAATTTATACAGAACAATTCCTGCAAGTGCATTTTTATTAGGAGCGAATTCATTTGCTTTCCTTTTTTCATCAGTTTTAATTTTAACTACAGGAACAATTTTTGCGATGTGGTTGGGAGAAAAAATTACTGATAAAGGTATTGGTAACGGAATTTCTTTATTAATTATGGTAGGTATTTTAGCAAGATTACCACAAGCTTTAATTCAAGAGTTTACATCAAGAGTAACCAATAATAATGGTGGTCCAATGATTTTAGTGCTTGAAATTATTGTTTGGTTACTAGTTATAATTGCTTGTATATTGCTCGTAATGGCCGTTAGAAAAATACAAGTTCAATATGCTCGTAGAACAACTGCTGGTGATTTTGATCAAGATTCTTTGGATGGGAACAGACAATATATTCCGTTGAAATTAAACGCTTCGGGTGTTATGCCAATTATTTTTGCACAAGCTATCATGTTTATTCCTGCTGCATTAGCTGGTTTATCTCAGTCTGATGCTTCAAAATCTATTGCTGGGGCATTTACTAATATGTTTGGTTTTTGGTATAATTTTGTATTTGCAACTTTAATTATTGTATTTACTTTTTTCTATACTGCAATCACTATTCCTACGAGTAAAATGGCAGATGATTTAAAACGTAGTGGTGGATTTATTCCAGGTGTAAAACCAGGAATTGAAACTGCTGATTTTTTAGATAGAATAATGTCATTGATTACATTTCCAGGTGCATTATTTTTAGCATTAATTGCTATATTTCCTGCAGTTGTTGTAGCTCTAGATGTGCAACAATCTTGGGCAATGTTTTACGGAGGCACTTCATTAATCATTATGGTTGGGGTAGCAATTGATACCATTCAACAAATTAACACTTATATTTTGAACAGAGAATATGATGGGTTAATGAAAACAGGTAAAAATAGAAAAGCAGTAGCTTAATATATGGCAAAACAATCAGCAATAGAACAAGACGGAGCGATTATTGAAGCATTATCAAATGCTATGTTTCGTGTCGAGTTAGAAAACGGACATATCGTCATCGCACACATATCTGGAAAAATGCGTATGCATTACATTAAATTATTACCTGGTGATAAAGTAAAACTAGAAATGAGCCCTTACGATTTGTCAAAAGCAAGAATTACTTATAGATATTAAAGATATTCAAAATGAAAGTAAGAACATCAGTAAAGAAGCGAAGTGCCGAGTGCAAAATCGTTCGTAGAAAAGGAAGATTATACGTAATCAACAAAAAGAATCCTAGATTTAAACAAAGACAAGGGTAATTATGGCAAGAATAGCTGGGGTAGATATACCTAAAAACAAGAGAGGTGTTATAGCACTTACCTATATCTTCGGAGTAGGAAAAAGTAGAGCAATTGAGGTTTTAGAAAAAGCTCAAGTTAGCCAAGACATTAAAGTTCAAGATTGGAATGACGACCAAATCGCGGGAATTCGTGATGCAATGTCATTTTACAAAATTGAAGGTGAATTACGTTCCGAGACTTCATTAAACATCAAACGTTTAATGGATATTGGTTGCTATAGAGGAATTCGTCATAGATCTGGGTTGCCATTACGTGGACAAAGAACTAAAAACAATTCTAGAACTAGAAAAGGGAAAAGAAAAACTGTTGCAAACAAGAAAAAAGCAACTAAATAATAAATAGTATGGCTAAAGTAGCAGCAAAAAAACGTAAGGTTATTATTGAATCAACAGGAGAAGCACACATCAGTGCTACCTTCAATAATATCATTATTTCTTTGACTAACAAAAAAGGAGAAGTTATTTCTTGGTCTTCAGCAGGTAAAATGGGTTTCAGAGGTTCAAAAAAGAATACTCCGTATGCAGCTCAGATGGCAGCAGAAGATTGTGGTAAAGTAGCTTTAGAAGCTGGTTTAAAGAAAGTAAAAGTATATGTAAAAGGACCAGGAAACGGACGTGAGTCTGCCATTCGTTCCTTACATAACTCAGGAATTGAAGTAACTGAAATTATTGATGTTACACCAATGCCTCACAATGGATGTCGTCCTCCTAAAAGACGTAGAGTATAATTTTTTACTGAATTTACTTCAGTGTCTGTTGAATTTATTTTACAATATCCACTAAATGTATTTCAATATCTAATATAAATTAATTAAGTATAACACAAGATAGTAGTACGATTATCGAAGGATTTAGACCTGAATTCATAATCACTATCTAAAACAATTTAAAATGGCAAGATATACTGGTCCTAGTACTAAAATTGCTCGTAAATTTGGCGAAGCAATCTTCGGAGCTGATAAAGCATTCGAAAAAAGAAATTATCCTCCTGGGCAACATGGTATGTCCAAAAAAAGAGGTAAAAAATCAGAATATGCAGTACAGTTAATGGAAAAGCAAAAAGCGAAGTACACTTACGGTATTCTAGAAAAACAATTTAGAAACTTATTTGAAAAAGCAGCAGCATCAAAAGGTGTAACAGGTGAAATTTTGTTGCAGTTATGTGAAGCTCGTTTAGACAACGTAGTTTACAGAATGGGAATTGCTTCAACTCGTAGAGCTGCAAGACAAATTGTATCTCACCGTCACGTTACTGTTAACGGAGAGTTAGTAAATATTCCTTCTTACCACCTTAAACCAGGTGATAAAGTAGCAGTTCGTGAAAAATCTAAATCTTTAGAGTCAATTGCTCATTCATTAGCAGCATCTTCTCATAATTATGAGTGGATGACTTGGAATAACGATACCAAAGAAGGTACTTTTGTTTCAGTTCCTGCAAGAATTCAAATCACAGAAAATATCAAGGAACAACTTATAGTCGAGTTGTACAATAAATAACAATTGACACCAGTCGAAATTATGGCAATATTTAATTTTCAAAAACCCGATAAAGTGATAATGATCGATTCTACCGATTTTGAAGGTAAATTCGAATTTAGACCTTTAGAACCAGGTTATGGATTGACAGTAGGTAACGCACTTCGTAGAGTTTTACTTTCTGCGCTTGAGGGTTACGCAATTACATCAATAAGATTAGAAGGTGTTGAACATGAGTTTTCAACCATTTCTGGTGTTGTAGAAGATGTTACTGAAATCATATTAAATCTTAAACAAGTACGTTTTAAACGTCAAATTGAAGATATAGATAATGAAGCTGTAACTATTTCTTTAACCGGGAAGACTCAAATAACAGCAGGTGATTTTCAAAAATTCATCTCTGGATTTCAGGTGTTAAATCCTGAACTAGTAATTTGTAACCTAGAAACAAAAGTTAATTTCAATATGGAATTAACAATTGAAAAAGGTAGAGGTTACGTTCCAGCAGAAGAAAATAAGAAGCAAAATGCACAAATTGGTACTATTTTTACCGATTCTATTTTTACACCAGTTAAAAATGTGAAATATGCTATTGAAAATTTTCGTGTAGAACAAAAAACAGATTATGAAAAATTAGTTTTTGAAATTAAAACTGATGGTTCTATTAATCCAAAAGATGCTTTAACTGAAGCTGCGAAAGTATTAATTCATCACTTTATGTTGTTCTCAGATGAGAGAATTACACTTGAAGCAGACGAAATTGCTCAAACAGACTCTTATGATGAAGAATCTTTACACATGCGTCAGTTATTAAAAACTAAGCTTGTTGATATGGATTTATCTGTAAGAGCATTAAATTGCCTTAAAGCAGCAGAAGTTGATACTCTAGGAGACTTAGTATCATTTAACAAACACGATTTAATGAAGTTCCGTAACTTCGGTAAAAAATCGCTAACAGAGTTAGACGAATTAGTAGCCATCAAAAATTTAACCTTCGGAATGGATTTATCAAAATATAAATTAGATAAAGACTAGTTCTTAATTAAGTTAAAAAGCATTTAAAATGAGACACGGAAAAAAATTCAATCACCTTAGCAGACAAACGGGTCACCGTAAATCAATGTTAGCAAATATGGCATGTTCATTAATTGAACACAAGCGTATTAACACTACAGTTGCTAAAGCAAAAGCGCTTAAACAATTCGTTGAGCCTTTAATTACAAAATCAAAAGAAGATACAACTCACAATCGTCGTACCGTTTTTTCTTATTTAAGAAACAAATACGGAGTAACCGAATTGTTTAGAGAAGTTGCTGCAAAAGTAGGTGACCGTCCAGGTGGTTACACCCGAATTATCAAAGTTGGAAATCGTTTAGGTGATAACGCTGATATGGCAATGATCGAGTTGGTAGATTTCAACGAAATTTACAACGGTGGTAAAAAAGAAGTTAAAAAAGCAAAAAGCCGTCGTGGTGGTAAAGCGAAAGCCGAAACTACTGAAACTGATGCTCCAGCCGCTGCAACTGATGAAACCACTGAAACTGCAGAATAATGAATTCACATTCATAAAATTAAAGGATAAACTTTCACTAGTTTATCCTTTTTTTTATTTAAAGCAACAGTCAAGGTCAATCATCAAACATCGTTCCCGCTTTCCGTTATATCTGCGCCTAAAAAAGGCGCAGGATGCCACTGCACTCGGGGCTGATTGACCAAGATAGTGATTGTCAATTTTGAAAGTTACCCATGTTCATTAATAAAATCAATTGTTTCAAAATCAAAAAATAAATTCTAATTTTGCAAATAGTAAATAAGCATCATTGGTTACATGTTATAACCATCTCGTCTCCCTCTCCTTTGGAGAGGGTCTGGGTGAGGAAAAATAAATTCTAATTTTGCAAACAACTACAACAACAACAACTACAAGTACAAAAATGAAATACACAACAAAACAACCTGCATTTCTTTTACTAAACGACGGCACCATTTTTCACGGAAAATCAATTGGAATTTCAGGAACAACCTTTGGTGAAGTTTGTTTCAATACTGGAATGACTGGTTATCAAGAAATTTTTACCGACCCATCGTATTTTGGACAAATAATGGTTACTACTAACCCGCATATTGGTAATTATGGAGTTAATGAAAACGAAACCGAATCGGATAAAATAATGATTTCGGGTTTGGTATGCAAAAATTTTAGTTTCAATCATTCCCGTGTCGATTCCGAAAGTAATTTATTTGACTATTTTCAAAAACAAAACTTAATTTGCATTTCCGATGTTGACACCCGTGCATTAGTAAGTTATATTCGTGACAATGGCGCACAAAACGCAGTAATATGCACCGATGGAACTTCAATCGAAGAATTAAAAATACAACTTGCCAACGTTGCCGATATGAAAGGTTTGGAATTGGCATCAAAAGTTTCGACTACGGAACCTTATTTTTTTGGTAACCAAAATGCCAAATATAAAATTGCAGCTTTAGACTTGGGAATCAAGAAAAACATACTTCGCAACTTATCAAAACGTGATTGTTACATAAAAGTATTTCCCTACAACGCTACTTTTTCCGATTTGCAATCCTTTAATCCAGACGGTTATTTTTTATCCAACGGGCCAGGCGATCCAGATCCTTTAGAAGCAGCAATTAATGTTGCAAAACAAATAATTGATAAAAATTTACCTCTTTTTGGTATTTGTTTGGGGCATCAAATAATTGCTCTTGCCAACGGTGTTTCAACATATAAAATGTTCAATGGTCACCGTGGAATCAATCATCCTGTAAAGAATTTATTAACTGGTAAAGGTGAAATAACTTCTCAAAATCACGGTTTTGCGGTTAACAAAGAAGAATTACTTAATCATCCCGATTTAGAAATAACTCATTTACATATTAACGACGAAACCGTTGCAGGAATGCGAATGAAATCGAAAAATTGTTTTTCTGTTCAATACCATCCAGAAGCCAGCCCGGGACCACACGATTCCAGTTATTTGTTTGACGAGTTTGTTGCCAATTTTAAAAAGTAAATTGCTTTTTTACTAACTTTGTTAAAATAGAAATTCTGTTATGGCAATTACGAAATTTAATCAACTGGACTTAAAAGGCAGTTACAGTTACGCTGATTATTTATTATGGGAATTTAAAGAACGTGTGGAATTGATAAAAGGTAAAATTTTTAAAATGAGTCCTGTGTCAAACTCTTAACATCAAGATTATTTATTGAATTTGACTTTGCTATTGAGTAAAGTATTCAGAAATTCAAGGTGTAAAATGTATGTGGCTCCGTTTGATGTTCGGTTGATAAATTATAAAGAAAGCACGCCCGAAAATAAAATAATTTCGGTGGTGCAACCCGACTTGTGTGTAATTTGCGATGTATCAAAAATTGATATTAAAGGTTGTTTGGGTTCACCCGATTTAATTATTGAAATTTTATCATCAGGGAATTCAAAAAAAGAAATGGATTTAAAATTTGATTTGTACGAAGAAAATTTGGTTAAAGAATACTGGATTGTTGACCCAAGCGAAAAGGTAGTTTATATTTACGTTTTGCGAGAGGATAAATATATTGGAATAAAACCAGCCTCGTTTGATACAATGTTGCAAAGCCCAACATTTGAAAAATTAAAATTTGCTACCAAAAAGGTTTTTAAAATTTGATAGTACTTGCAATTGAGATTTACAAGAGTATTTCCTTTAATAAAACTAATTTTAGTTAAAATCAATACTAATACTTTTGTTAACTCTTTTTTA
The DNA here is from genome assembly GCA_038204955.1 of Flavobacteriales bacterium. Taxonomy (GTDB): domain Bacteria; phylum Bacteroidota; class Bacteroidia; order Flavobacteriales; family Flavobacteriaceae; genus Flavobacterium. The sequence continues at coordinate 60,012 of JBBRCJ010000008.1, read as the reverse complement.
ATTTTTCATTTTCAACGGTCAATGCTACAATTAAGGTTTCTTGCTGTTTATTTTGCTCAATTAACTTTTTAATTTCATCAATAATGTTTTCGGGGAACAGGTTTATGGTGCCGTGGTTGTTCACAACTGCACCATTATTATTGTGTTTTACTCTATTGATTTGAGTGGTATTTTCAGTAAAAAATTCAAAATCTTTATCAAATACTTTACATACGTTGTCCATTAAAATAAAATCGATACTTTCGGTTTTACCGTTTTCGATATTTGATAATTTGGCTTGCGAAATATGAAGCAAATTAGCCAATTTGGGTTGCGAAAGTTTTTTGTCTTCGCGCAGTTTTTTTATTTTAAAACCTATTGTCATACCTTTTTAGTTAAATGATTTTGAAACTATTATTCACTATTGAATAGCGATTATTAAATAGTGAATTGGTTACAAATATACTTTTTTTCAATTTTGTACCGCAAAATAGTTTGCAAATAAAAAATAAATAATACATTTATGAAAAAATTAGTATTAAGTGCTTTGATGATTGTTGCATTTTCATCAGTTTCAATGGCGAAAACAAGAGAAGTTAAAGTGAAGAAATCGAAAATTTCTAAAATATTTTATTTTAAGCAAGATTGTTTATCTGGAGCTAAAAATGTTTATAAAGCGCTTGTTAATTCTGGTTATTCTAGCGACACTGCATTTGGAATAGCCGAATCTGGTTACTGGGCTTGCATGAGCAACTAAAATAACACGCATGAAAAATAAAATAATTGTAATTCTTTTATTTTCAAACCTTTTGTTTTCGCAACAACAGTACACTGCAAAGTACACTGTTGTTGCAACAAAAGGTACTATTGAAGATATTAGTTTTTTAGAAGATGACACAAAAGAGCTTCGTACAACAATACTTTCATTGTTTAAAGATGCAGACAAAACTTTAAAAATATTAGAATACCAATTATTGGTAAACAACAACAACAGTTTATTTTCGCTTATCACAAAAAGCACTCCCGAATTTAAATTAAATCAAATTGCAATAAGTTCTGCTGAAAAAGATATTTTGTATTGTAATCAAAGTACAACTTTTAGGCAAACAAATTTTAGTGGAGAAAATATAATTATTACCTCATCATTTGCTAAAAATTGGACTTTGTTAAACGAATATAAAATTATTGATGGCTACAAATGTTTTAAAGCCACGTGTGAAGTACCTTGGAGAGCATTACTTTCATTGAATGATAACAAACCAAATTATACTATAACTGCTTGGTATTGCCCAAAAATCGCATCTAAATTTGGACCTAAAGGATACGGTGGTTTACCCGGACTAATTTTAGAATTACAAGATAACAAGTTTACTTTTTTAATTAAATCTATTAATTATGATGCTACTGAGCCAATTGATTTTTCTAAAATTGATAAAATACCTCATCTTACGGTAGAGGAATATGATAAAAAGGTAGCTGACAGGGTTTCAATGTTTGGGTTAAAATAAATTTATTACAACTATTTTACTCAATAATATTTTAATTAAAGTCAATATAAAATATTTTATTTAAGATGAAATTGAGTAAATTTTTTAAATTTGAAATATTAAAATTTTCTAACAGTCAACTATTTAATACATTAAATAAAAACAGAAATTTAAAATGAACCGAATTATTTTTCTGTTTTTACTTTTCCCTTTACTTTCATTCTCTCAAAGCAAAACCATTACGGGTGTAGTCTCCGATTCTCTTAACGCTCCTTTAGAGTCGGCCAATTTAATTGCATTACCCAAAAATAACCCAACTGCCCAACTTAAATTTAGTATTACCGATAAAAAAGGACGTTTTAAACTTGACCTTGAAAACAATGTTGAGTACGAAATTACAGCGTCGTACATTGGGTTTAAGGATGAAGTTTTACAAGTTGAACCCAACAACGACATAGTGTTACACAATTTTAAATTAAAAGCTACGGGCGAAAATTTAAAAGAAATCATTATTAAAAATGACTTTAAACCCATTGAAGTTAAAAAAGACACCTTAACTTTCGATTTAAAAAGCTTTGTAAACGGCAACGAGCGTAAAATGAAAGATGCCCTTTTAAAACTGCCCGGTGTTGAAGTTGATAAAAAAGGCAATGTTTTTGTTCAAGGAAAAAAAGTAACCAAAATGTTGGTCGAAGGAAAATCGTTTTTTGGTGGCGGGTCTAAATTGGCGGTTGAAAACATTCCTGCCGATGCCTTGGATAAAATTGAAGTTATTGACCATTTTAACGAAGTCAACTTTATGAAAAAAGTGTCGGACAGCGATGATTTGGCAATGAATGTAAAGTTAAAAGCCAATAAAAAGAAGTTTGTTTTTGGCGATGTAACCTCGGGCGTGGAAGCAGGAAATGGCAACAATGGGTTTTACTTGGCACACACAGGTTTGTTTTATTACAGTCCCAAAACGAGTATTAGTTTTATTGGCGATTTAAATAATGTTGGTAAAAGTACTTTTACTTTTGACGATTTAATTCGGTTTGATGGAGGTGTAAGTAGTTTTTTATCGGGCAGAAAATCGTTTACCAATTTATATGCTTTAACCGATGATAATACCGATATTGTTAGTAATAAGTCAAATTTTGCAGCCTTAAATTTTAGTAATGATGTTTCAAATAAAGTAAACATTAGCGGTTACGGTATTTTTTCGAAAACGATAACCGCAACTCAAGTTGAAAACAGTATTACTTATTTGCAAAATAATTTATCAAATTTTGAAAAGCAATCTATAAAAGGGAATAATCAAAACACACTAGGAATTGCCAACTTAAAACTAGATTATTCACCCAATAAATTGGAGAAATGGTTTTACAACGCACAATATCAAGCCAGTAATAACGATTTAAAAACTACTTTAAATTCGGTTTCTACATTGAATTCGAGCGTTTTTGAAACGTTGAACAAAGCCGATAACGCTTCTGTAAAACAATATGTAGAATGGCATAAAAGTTTTGGTAAAAAAAATACGGCAACATTTGTAATCAACCAAGCATTTGAAAAAAATACGCCGAACAAAACATGGAACAGCAATCAACTTTTTTTATCTGGTTTAATACCGTTACAAACCGATTCGAATTACAATTTAAATCAAGCAAAAAAAATAACCAATTCATCGGTTGATGTTTTGTTAAAGCATTATTATATTGTAAACGATTTTAATCTTGTTTACACTTCTATAGGAAATAATTTTGGCACTTCTAGTTTATTAACTTCCGAAAAGCAAGTTTTAAGCAACGGAAATGTAAATGATTTTACTACTGCGGGTTTTGGAAATGACATCTCTTATAAATTAAACGATAGTTATATAAATTTAGAATATAAATTTAAAATTGGAATCTGGACCAACAAGCTTACTTTTTCAATTCACAATTACAATTTAAAAACCAATCAATTTAACGAAATTAATACGGTTAGTAAAGTTTTATTTCAGCCCGAATGGTTGAGCGAATTAGAGTTTAGCAAGGCTGAAACATTGAATTTTAATTATAAGTTGACCAATGAATTTCCAGAAATTGGTCAATATGCCAATCGGTTCACGTTACAAAATTATAATTTAGTTTTTAAAGGCAATGCCCTTTTAGAAAATCAAACCTTTCACTCCGCAAGTTTACGATACAGAAAAAGTAGTTTTTTTAGGGGTTTAATTTATGATGCCAATTTAAATTTTAGTAAAAAAATAAATAAACTGCGAAACGAAATTAACATTCAAGGAATTAATCAATTTACTACTTCCGTTTTAAACCCAAACCCCGAAACTAATTGGAGGTTTAATTCGTCTATAAGTAAAAAGATATACCGTTTTATTGCAAAATTTAATGCAAACTTGAATTGGTTGAACTATACGCAAACCCTAAATACAATAAATACAGTAAACGAACGGAATACGCAAGATTTAGGAATTTCAGTTAAAACATCCTATAAAAAATGGGCAGATGTAAACGTAGAATACCGTAAAGGATTAAGTCAGTTTAAAGGAATTACAAATACCAATTTTCAATCGGACGAAATTAATGCCGATTTTGAAACTACTTTTAAAAAATATTTCATTTTAAAATTAGAATACCAAAATTTAAAAAATACCAATAATTTTAATCAAACTAATTATTTTGATATTGCAAATGTTTCGTTACGATATCAAAAAAAAGACAGCCCGTTTGAGTTTGAGCTATCAGGAAACAATATATTAGACACTAAAATTAAAAATAATTATTCTTTTTCGGATTATTTAATTAATCAAAATACAACTTACATTTTACCAAGAGTACTATTACTCTCCATTAGTTACAAGCTTTAAAATTTATTTTTCACTTACAATATGATTAATCATTCCGTTAAAAATAAAAAAATGAAAAGGCAACATACTTATCCAATACAAGCGACCAAACAATCCAATTGGTCGAAAGGTAGCAATTTGATGTAAAACGTTTTCTTCATCAATTCTAAATTCTAGCCAAGCTTCACCAGGAACTCGCATTTCTGCAAATAATAACAATCTTTTTTCATCTCTACTAGCAAGCAAAACCCGCCAAAAATCTAAGGCGTCGCCATTATCTAAATGGGTTGGGTGAGTTCTCCCTCGTCGAATACCAACACCACCAAAAAGTTTATCAATAAAACCTCGCATTCTCCACATCCAATCACCATAATACCAACCCATTTCGCCACCAATGCTCCAAATTTTATTTAACGAAATCTCCACATTTTGATCGGAAGTTAATTTTCGAGTCTTGTGGTCTTTCATGCATCCAAAAGTAGGAACTTGTATAAATTCTGATAAATTGTATTTAAAGCGTCCACTAGCTCGGCTGTCTTTCCAGCTTGAAATCACTAAATTTTGCTCAATTTTTTTAAAGGCTAGCTTTATGGCTTCAACATAAGTTATCGGTTTAATTGCTAGCATACGCTGCAATCGATTGTCTTTACAAACCACTTCCATTTTCATACTATCTACTAAATTCAGTGCCAATTTATATGAGGTAGAAGTTACAAAATACAACCAGTACGAAGATATTCTTGGCGAAAAAACCGGTAATGTATAAATCCAAAGCTTGATGCCACGAGTTTTAGCGTATAAAAGCATCATTTCTTTATAAGTAATAATATTTGGTCCACCAATATCAAACGATTGATTAAAGCATTCCTCACGCAATAAAACACCTATTAAATACTGAATTACATCGCGAATAGCAACAGGTTGACAACGTGTTAAAACCCATTTTGGGGTAATCATTACAGGTAGTTTTTCGACCAAATCACGAATAATTTCAAATGACGAACTGCCAGAGCCAACGATGATTCCGGCACGTAAAACTGTTGTATTAAAGTTTCCTTTATACAATATATCTTCAACGTCGCTGCGTGATTGTAAATGTTTTGATAAATTGGCTTCGTTGATTATACCGCTTAAGTAGACAACTTGTTTAATACCAATGTGATTCATTAAAATATTAAAATGTACTGCCGATTTGGCTTCCATAGTGTCAAAATCAGTGGTAGAACTGGTCATTGAATGGATTAAATAGTAAGCAACATCAATATTTTTAGGTAAATTTTCAAACGATGGTTCGTCTAAAAAATCAACTTCCCAAACTGAAACAGCATCCAAAGTGGTTTTGTCCAACCCCAATCGATTTTTGTCACGAACGCAACAAGTTACTTTGTGGCCTTGACTTAATAACTCGGGTAACAACCTGCGACCAACATAGCCGTTGGCTCCTGTAAGTAAAATTCGCATTTTTTATTTAAAAGTACAAAAAAAGAAAATATCAAATGACAAAACGTCTTGTAATTATTTACAATATTTGATTAAGATCAATTTAAATAATTATGTAAATTTATTAAGCAATCATTCTTTGATCGAGTGGAGTACTTTTAAAATTTCAGGCAAATAATTAATTATTTTAATAATTATGAAATAATTTTAATCAATCTTTATCTTCGCTTTTAGTAAGACTTAAAAAAGCACTGTGTCGTGGCGCTGGCATTTCAGTATTTTCTCCTCGAACTGTTTTCCAGATTATCCGATTGAACTCTAAATCTGGGGCAGCATCGGCTTCGGCTAAATTTAATTTAGCTGATTGTTTTGCAGAATTGTTAAAAACAGTATTTTTTTCTGTAATATCAACCTGTGCGTCTTTATGCTCAAAAATAGTAAAATCTGGTGTTTTAGTAAAACAATTCCACATTGATGGCGCCGCTGCATCGTATTGGCTCATTGGTTTTAAACCTAAAATTAGTTCAATAGTTCGTAACATTGATGATGTGCTATACATATCGTGAATCACAGCTTTTCTTTTGGTAAACGGACTCACAACATAGGCTGTTGAACGGTGGGCATCAATATGATCGGAACCGTTTTGAGCATCATCTTCTAAAATAAAAATAGCCGTTTCGTTCCAAATTTTACTTTTAGATAAATATTCAATAAATTTTCCAACTGCCAAATCATTCTCTGCAATCATAGCTGTTGGAGTCATTTTACCTATTCTTGCACCATAGGTATGATCATTACTAAATCGCATTGAATTAAATTTTGGCACGGCATTAATTGCGATTAATGAATCTAAATCTTTTTTAAAAGCTTCTAATCTAGTATTGTCAGTCACATCTAAATTATAACCAGAATAATTTTTACAATAATGTTTCTCTAATGCAGGGATATTAGCTTTTCCATCATCGGCAAATTCGCCATAAGTGCGATAGGTAATACCAGCACGCTTGCAATGATCCCAAATAAAACCATCTTTAGGAAAGGCAATTTTTCTAGTACCTTCATATTCGTATTTTCCACCGCGACTGCCATAACTTGTAGGCCAAGTTTTTTCGACATAATCGTTGGCATAAGCAGCCATTGACCAATTGTGACCATCGGCACTAACTTCTGCATCAACATAAAAATTGTCTAATAGCACGAAATTTTTAACCAAAGCATGTTGATTTGGAGTAACTTTTTCAGGAAATAAACAAAGTGATGCATCGCCATTTCCCTCTTTAATATCACCCAATACTTGGTCATAGGTTCGGTTTTCTTTAACTACATAAAAAACGTATTTAATTGGTGAACTATCTCCTACTTTTTGCGGAATTGGATTTCCTTCTTCGCCTATCGTTAACATTTCTCGCTCTTTAGTGTAAGGAGTATTTTGATAAACTGTTTTAGAATATTGATTTAAGGTCGCCTCGTTTGGAATATCAATTATTGATAGTGTTCCTTTAAACAATCCTCCAATGTATTGAATTTCTTTTTCATTTTTACCTTGTTGATTCACTCCATTTTTTTCGGCACTATTTTTTGGTTTTGGTCCATCGGGATTAGGTAAAGAGCTAAATCCTTTTGCATTGGCAACATATAATTTTTCACCAATAACTTTTAGTGCAGTTGGGTACCAACCTACAGGAATAAAACCTTTCGTTTTGGTACTGCCAGCTTTTGAAACATCAAAAACTACTACACAGTTATTATCGGCATTAGCAACAAATATTGTTTTTTCGTCATCAGATAATGCAATAGCGTTTGGGTTACTACCTGTAGGTGCATCGGGATAAAGACTGGTTTGAATAGTTTCAATTACAAGTAGTTTTTTGGTGTCAATTACGGAGACAGTGTTGTCGTTTCCGTTGCTTACATAAAGTGTTTTTCCGTTTTTGGTAAGACACAAATCGTTAGGATTACTGCCTACATTTATTACGGTGATTATTTTTTCGGAAGGAATGTCAAATACCGCAACTTGATTGGCTCCCCAAAGGCTAATGTAAAGTTGGTTTCCGTCTGGCGATAGCACACATTGATAGGCCTCCGCATTTAAGGAAATTTGTTTTAGTACTAATTTTGTTTTAAGGTCTAAAATATATAGCGCATTATTTTCTTTAGTAACGCAATATAATTTATTACGCTTGGAATCGATTGTTAGACCAGTAGGACAAATATTCTCGATAGGATAAGGTTTTCCAAGCGCAATAGAATCACTCTTTATAAGTGTATTATTTTTAATTTCGTATATTCTAATGCAATTGTCATAACCTCCCGACGCATAAAGATTTTTTTCATTTTTACTAAATTGTAATCCTAGCCACGATTTAGGTATGGTTATTTTATCAATTTCTTTTTCGGTTTTTACATTTATTAGTTGAATGTTCTGTATACTCTGACCATTATTGGTAACTGCAATGTATTTTTTAGATGGAGAAACTACAATATTTAATGGTAAATCGCCCAATGGTAACGAATGACCTGCTGGCGAAAGTGACCAGCCGTTAGGTAACGTAATTTTTTGGTTAGTTATGGTTTGGGCTTGGCTTGCTAATACAAAAATTAATGCGGATAAAAGAGCAATCGGTTTCATAATTTATTTGTTTTTATAAAGTTATAAAATAAAAACGAATTGGTATTTGATAGCTTTATTAATTGATGTAATAGTAATGTTAGGGTTAAAGATTTAAATGGGGAAAAATAATTATATAGTAAAAATTTTAAGCACTTTCATCAAACATAATTTCGTCTGAACTGCCTATTTTATATAAAGGCTGCTCAATAGGTAATGTAAAATAAAATGAAGAACCTTCGCCTTCAGTGCTTTCAACCCAAATTTCACCGCCATTTTTTTCTAAAAATCCTTTAACTAATAATAATCCAATTCCAGCACCTTTATTTTTTTTTCTTGCTTCTGAAAGGGTTTTCATTTGGGGTGTAAAAAGCTGTTCGATTATTTCTTTTGACATTCCAACTCCTGTATCTTTTACAGCCACAATAATTTTGTCCTCATTGCTTTTTGCCGAAATTGAAATAGTTCCTCCTTGGTTAGTATGTTTTATTGCATTGGAAATAATATTTTGCACAATTGAAATTAGCATTTTACTGTCCGCAAATACTGTTGTATTGGCAGCAATTTCATGATGCAGGTTGATCGTTTTTATTGCGGCGGTTTCGTTTAAATTTTCAAATACTTTATCAATATACTCGGTTAATTTAATTTTTGTTGGTGAAAAAGCATCTGACGCATATTTAATTCTAGCCCATTCAACAAGATAATCTAGCATTTCTAGCTCGTCAATTGAAGATTTATAGAGTAGGTCAAGCATTTCTTGAACCGCTTGAGGTTTCATTTTGTGAAAATTTTCTTTTAAATATTTTGTAGTTCCAATTATTGCCGATAACGGGCTTCGTAAATCGTGTGATACTATAGCTAAAACGCTTTCTTTATGAGTATTAAGCTCTTCTAGTTCTTTAACATAATTTTTAATAGCATCTTCCGATTGCTTTCTATAGGTTAAGTCACGTAAAATTTTAACATAGCCCAACATTTCACCTTCTAAACCAGTTAATGGAAAAACCAATCCGTATGCATAAAATAAGCTCTTGTCTTTTGCAATATGCCATCTGTTATCAGTTGCTCTGCCTTCTTTTAATGATGTTTCAATTTCTTTTTTCGGAATGTTGTTTTTTAAATCCTCTTCAGTAAATATGATGTCGAAGGATTGCCCAATAACTTCTTCGGTTTCATAACCAAATATTTTGGTTGAACCTGAACTCCAACTATTAATTATAAAGTCATTGTCAATTGTAAAAATCGAATAATCTTGTAAGCTGTCAATTATTTGGCTATAAAACTCAGCAGTTGGAATATATTTATTTTTAAGAATTTTATTGTTTTCGTTTTTGTTTTCCATAATAAATAAATTTCTGAGTTTTTAATTAATTAAAAATAGGTTGGCTAAGGTATTTGTTTACAGCTTAACTACCTAATACAAAATTACGGATCTACTAAAAATTGAAACCAAATGATCGATTTATTATTTTATATCTGAATAAAATAGCATAAATAAAAATTCTTAGCCGACGATACTCAAACTTTAAACTGCAAAGACTTTAAAATAAATTAGACAATTTCAAAAAAATACATATCCAAAAAATAAATTGTAACCCCGATAGCGCAGATTTGCAATCCGTGCACGCTAACACTTTCAATAATAATCTTTATTTTTTTTAAAAATCTTAAACCTTATTAAAACTATATCCTTTTTTGCCTTTGTTTGTGGGCACGGATTGTAAATCCGCGCTATCCAACCGTTGACCTATATCCGCGCCATCTGGTGCTTTATATAGGAACATCTGCTGGGCGAGCGGCAGAATACTTAATTTAAGTTTCAGATGCTTTTGTCAAGGTTTGTTTTATCAATGTTTCACTTAACCAAATGCCTTTTTGTGAAAGTTCGTTTAGTATTGGTTTTATTTTGTCGATTATTCCGTTTTCTTTTGCTTTCAAAAGTATTCCAATTGTCCCCGTTACATTTAATCCTATATGTTTTGCGTGGAATCTTCCCAAAGTTTCATCTAAAATTATTAAATCTGCATTTGTTTCGTTGGCTAAAACTATTGCTTCAGCTTCACCTTTGTCTAAATCTAAGAAAAATAAAAGTGATTTTTCGCTTTGTATTTTTACAATTCGAATCCATTTTTCTTTTGTTAAGTCTATATAATATTCCTTGTTCTTTCCCGCTTCGATTTCAAGATAAACTTCATAAGGAATAAATATTTCTTGATAAAGTTCCTTCAATATTTCTAGTTTCCCAACTTTTAAAAGAGAAATAATTGGCGTTGTATTTGAAACTACTTTACGCATTTTCGTAGTCAGAGTCTAAATCGTCAAAGTTCAGAAAACCTACTTTGTACTTTCCTAATAATTCTAAAAACGCTATTCTGGAAATTCCCAATGCTTTTGATGCGATTCCTGTCGATATTTTTCCAAGTTCAAATAATTTTACAAGACCGCTTACTTTTATCTCGTTTTCAAAATCACTCTTGTTCATCCTCATCGAATTTGCAAGGAAATTTGGGTATTCTATTGAAATTGTTTTTGCCATTTCTACATTTTTTTCAAAGATAAGTTTTTTTTCAATTCAATTTTCTTTTTTGCAGTTTTCTGAACTGCTGTCGCCTAACGTCAGACTTTGAAAAAACTTGCACAATGGCACAAACAACTCTTCAAACTGTATGTTAGTTTTCTAAAAGACGCCGATTTAATTTCAGGGCAAACCATCGCCATTGATGGCACCAAATCCAGAGCGGACAACAGCAGCCAACTTTACCAACAAGCCTTATTGCTGAAATAATACTCGAAAAAAACCAAATATAACCCTTACTCAAAGTTTTGAATAACTTTGTGGCGCTTTAAATAGGAACGGCTATTGCGTGCAGTATTTGTTTTTGTTACCAAATTGGTTTTAATTTTGGTGCTTCTATTTTTGTTTTTTTGTAAATAAGTTTATATCCACCTTCAAGTATGTTTCTATTTGCGTAATAATTTTTTCCAATGTGTTCGTGATCCATTATAATACTATCATTTTTAATAGTTGCATAATTATGAATTAACGCTCCGCCGCCACCTTTTGTGAAATGTTCAGCATAAACTGTAAATTGTTGAATTCGAATAATATTTTTTTTAATGTGATAATATCCAACTCCACCGATATTTATATTAGAAAAAGCAGTGGTATCAATTTTTGTGCGGAAACTGTATGATAGTACTTGTCCTGTTGAAAAAAATCTGTAACATTCAAAATATTTTGGATTTTCCTCTGGAACTGCCTTACAATATATTTTTGTTGTGTCTATTATTGAATTATTAAGCCTGAAGTTATTTTTTTTATAGGTGAATACATTATTGTCAATAGGTCTCCAGTAGTCTTTGTTAGTTGTAAAATACTTAATAGAGCAACTAGTAAATACAGTTAAGCAAAAAAAGATTATTAGTTTCTTCATTTTGTATATCTTTAATTCAGTTTTTTTAATATTTCACACAACGTCAGACTATGAAAAAACTTGCACATTCCATCAAACAAATATACCAATAAACCTGTAAGAAACACCTAATAGTTGTATTTTTAATGATGCAACACATTCAAAGAATTTCCCGTAATCAGTTACAAGTATCTAGTCTTGAAGGCACCACCGTAGCTGACAATACCAAAGCGCTCAAACAACTCTTCAAACTGTATGTTAGTTTTTTAAAAGATGCCGATTTAATTTCAGGGCAAACCATCGCCATTGATGGCACCAAATCCGGAGCGGACAACAGCAGCCAACTTTACCAACAAGCCTTATTTTGGAATATAATACTCGAAAAAAACCAACATATAACCCTTACTCAAAGTTGTGAATAACTTTATGGTGCTTTAAATAGGAACGGCTGTTAATAGCTGTTTTTACGCTTCTCTGTAAAACTTAAGCATTTCTCGATAAGTTTCTTGAGTTTTTTTTCTCATTAGTTTTTTAATTTCATCTCTAACAATTTTATTTTCTTTTCCATTAAAGTTACAAGGAAATCTGTAGCTAAAAATGAACACGTTTTTTCATCATATTCAGTTAACCCAATTTCAATAATTTTGAATAAATTATCGAGTTCCCAATATTCTGTTTTTATGTTCCAGCGACATATTTCACGAGCGATTTCGGTCATTATAAATGAATTTTCATAACCTTCTTCATTCCAATCGTATTCATTCCAAAATGCTTTTTGATTTATTTTTGGAAAATTTTCTTTTATTTCTTTATAAAATTTTGTGATATTATTCATTTTATTCCGATTTTTCTGAAAATAGCTACTAACGTAAGACTTTGAAAAAACTTGCACATTCCATCAAACAAATATACCAATAAACTTCTAAGAAACACCCAATAGTTGTGTTTTTAGTGATGCAACACATTCAAGGAATTTCCCGTAATCAGTTACAAGTAACTAGTCTTGAATGACCGTTCGTAGCTATTTAGCCGTTGACATTGTTTGCTTACCTATATGAGCGGTCTGGATCTTTGCACAGTATATTTTTAATATTGTGCTGCGAGGTCAGTAGACCATCGCAGAGCAAAGTATTATTTAAGAAGACTTTGAATAGCTGGAGCCTTTGTTTTTTATTTTTTAATTCCGTTTTTTTTCAGAGTTATAATTGGTTTAAATTCAATTTCTTCGCAAGCATAGCAATTTGATTTATGAAATTGTTCAAATTCGCCAAATTTCGTTATGTAAGTTTTGTAGTGATTTTTTTCAATTTCAAAATTTCCATAGCAATATGCAAAAGGCAAATCTAATGGAGTATGCAACCATTCAATTCTTGACTTTTCAGTAAGTTGAAAGTTTCCATTTTCATCAGTTTTTGTGGTTTGGGATTTATATTTTTTGTAATCAAAATATCCATATTTTTTATTTACAGTTTCTAACTCTTCGATTCTCGAAATAATTGCATCACTTATTGGTTTACCATCTTCGCCAATTATTTTACCCGTAATTTTTGGGACATAAATAACTTTTGAAGGATGTATAAAAATTCCAATTATAAAAATAAGTAGAATTATTAGAAATATTTTAGTTGATTTTCTCATATTTCGTGTCGTTCAAGTAAAATAACTGCCAACATCAGACTGTGAAAAAACTTGCACATTCCATCAAACAAATATACCAATAAACGTGATAAAACACCTAATAGTTGTATTTTTAGTGATGCTACACATTCAAAGAATTTCCCGTAATCAGTTACAAGTAACTAGTCTTGAAGGCACCACCGTAGCTGACAATCCCAAAGCACTCAAACAATCCTTCAAACTGTATGTTAGTTTTCTAAAAGACGCCGATTTAATTTCAGGGCAAACCATCGCCATTGATGGCACTAAATCCAGAGCGGACAACAGCAGCCAGCTTTTCCAACAAGCCTTATTTTGGAATATAATACTCGAAAAAACCAACATTTAACCCTTACTCAAAGTTGTGAATAACTTTATGGTTCTTTACATAGGAACAGCCGCTGGGCGATCGTTATTTTATTTTTTGTTTTATTTCGTTAAAATTTTCGTCTAAAAGTAGTTTGTAAAATTCTTTAACTTTTAGCCAATCTTTTGCTTTATAATTTATTTGATTCCCATCAAACACAATCGATAAATTTAGATATTTGTCTGTTTCAATTACATTTTCGTCGTCAGTAATGATTGAAACCCAAAACGCACCATGTTCGTCATCGATTTTCTGAATTTTGAGAATAGCATTTTCAATATCAGCAAAATTAATGTTGTCTTTATTGTATCCTCCAGCGTATTGAATATAATTTTCGCTCATAAATTAACTGATATAATCCCAAAATTTATCCATTGAGTTCTTTAGATGTGATTTCAGAGCAAACTTTAAGTCTTCATTTTCAGTTTTTTCTAGAATTTCATTTGTTAAGTCAGGTCTGATTGTCCAAATCCAACAAAATATTTCATCGTCTAAAGGTGGATTATTATCTGAAATAAATTCAATAAACCCTTCTTCGACTCCGATTATATTAACAACTATGCAATCAACTACAGATAAACGTTCATTAAAATTTTCAAAATCAATGATATCATCAAATTGAATTTGATTCGGATAGTTATGGAATATTTCTTTTAGCATTTCGTTTTTCATAATGTCACACAACGTCTGACTGTGAAAAAACTTTCACAAGCCACAAACAAATATACCAATAAACATGTAAGAAACACCAAATAGTTGTGTTTTTAATAATGCAACACATTCAAAGAATTTCCCGTAATCAGTTACAAGTAGCTAGTCTTGTGTGTCCGCTCGGAGCTATTTAGTGTTGACATTGTTTGCTTACCTATATGAGCGGTTTGGATCTTTGCACAGTATATTTTTAATATTTTGCTTCTAGGTCAGTAGACCATCGCAGAGCAAAGTAGTATTTAAGAAGACTTTTGGTGCTGGATATTTTAATATTATGCTACGAGGTTGTTAGTCAATCGCAGAGCTTTAAAAGTATTTATTAACACTTCGAATAGCTGGGTTTTTTTTGTATTTCGATATGTTCACTAATTCATTATTTTCATTCTTTATCTTTACAATTATTTCTTCCTCTAGCAACTCTTTTTCAAAAAAGAGCTTGTTTTCTTTGATTTCATTTGTACTTAACAATTCAATTTTTATTTGATTTTTAAGAACTTGAATTTCAAATTTTATTGGGAAATTGTAATTATTTTTTATTCTTAAATCTTTATATCCATAAACAACAGTAGCATCTAAACCTAATGGTGAAAATCTAGTTTCATCTGTATAAATGTCAACTGAATGATTGTATCTTTCTATGATTTGTAAACCTGCAATCAGACTTACATAATATACTATTCCGGAAACTTGACAAATTCCACCGCCAATTTCTTCTTTAATTTTTCCATTTAATAAAGTTCGTCCTTTTTTAAATTCATAATTTGGATTACCTACTATTTTCCAAAATGAGAATAATTCGCCTGGCATAATTTCATATTCATTTATTTTTTTTGAAGCCTTCAAAAGATTAAAAATTTTATTTTCGAATGTTTCACTAGGTTTAATTTCTTGTTTAATTGCAATCGTCGAATTATAACGAAAGTTAGTTTGTCGATTTGTTGCAAACTTAAATAAATTGCCATTTATTAAGTCATTAATAAATATAATTTTGAATTTTATGAATATTTTAATTTTTTTAACAATTCTCATTTTTTCTTAAATTCAACTACTATGTATGAACTGTATTCTTTTAGAAATGAGTTTGCCATTAGCAAATCAATTTTTATTAGAAATTTTCTAGTAAATTTTGGAAATCGATGGATAGGAAAAAATAGGATTCCAAAAGATCTTTTTATATCGAAATTAGGATTTAGATTTAATTCTGCAATTGAAGTGCTAAATCCTCCGTGCCAATTATTTGGTTTAAAATTAAATATTTCTCTTCTTTTTTTTGACGGGATGTCAAAAATAATTCTGCCATTTTCTTTCAAAACTCTGTTGCATTCTAATAAAATTCTATTAATTTTATTTTTATCTAAATGCATAAAAAAATGAAAACAAATAATTGTATCAATTGAATTTGGTTCCAAAACAGTTTTTTCTGCATCGTTAACAAATAATTTTTTATTTTTGAATTTAAGTTTTGCCATTTCTACCATATTAGCGCTTGCATCGATACCAACATTTGCATAATTTAATAGTCTTCCGCTTCCGCAAGCTAAATCTAAAATCAATTCATTTTTATCAGTCAATATTTTATCTAATAAAATTCGTTCTTGCTTGTCTATAAACTTTCCATAAGCATTGTTAAATCTGTCCTCATCGTATGATTTTGCAAGATTATCATAATAATTAATAATTTCATTCATAATTATTTTATTCGTTTTTTAGGCAAAATATCATTAACTTATATAAACCCGAAACAAACCATCGTATTGCAACCCACTATTAGTTACATTAACAAAGCCTTCTTTCGCTTTTTTCATTTTCAAATATAATAAAATATTCTTTATAATTCATTTTCAAAACTCGAGATAAAATAGAATTAAAAAGACATTCACTCACAAGTTCGTGATAATTTTTTATTTTAAAAAATAATTATTACCCTATCGTGATACTATTGTATATTTATCAAAAAAATATCACAATGAAATTTACAACCGAACTCAGAGACCAACTCGGAATATCGCAAGACTTGTTGGCACAATATCTAGTAATTCCGTTAAGCCAACTAGCAATGTACGAAACGGGCAAGCGAGAACTGCCAGCAGAATCGATAGAAAAATTAGCACCTATAGTAGCCTTTTTAGAAAAATTAAAAACCAAAAACAAACCAATTTTAAACCACGAAGCACTTCAACTTGAAAAAGCAACCTCGTTTTTAGAATCGGAGGCAAAATTGCAAGAGTTGAACCAACAAATTTTAAAAAACAAACTAGCCAAGTTTCAAAAAAAATACAACCAAAAACTAAATTTAATGCATTTGGCTAATCATCTAAATCAAACCAAAATAACCCATAACGAACCAACCCCGAAAAATAAAATAGAAGCACTTTGGTTGCAAGTAATAGCCTATGAAGCTGATGCAGGATTGGAGCGTTACGGATTGCACCATCAAATTAAAATTGAAGCAGCACTACAAGCCACAACCAAGGTACACCAACAAATTTTAAGTTTGAAAAATAAAGTAGAAAGCGAATTTAAAATTTTAAATACCACGAATGATACTTAAAACCGAACTAATAATGTATTGAACTCCGATAGCAATGGTTAAAAAACCCACAATTCGTGAAATAGCAATAATTCCCGATGGGCCCAATGCTTTCGCCAAGTAATGCGCGCTTCTTAAAATTAAATAAATTACCGCCGAAACCATTACAATTGCTGCTACTGAGGAAATTATATCGGTTACCTTTGCGTGATGCTCTTGATAAAAAGCAATTAAAAGTGAAATAGAACCAGGTCCTGCCAATAGAGGAATCGCTAAGGGAGTCAACGAAATATCACTTCTGTTTTGCGAGGCTATTTCTACCTTTTTATTAATACCTCGTGTTTTATTAAAATTGGTGTTAAGTAAAGCAAAACCCGAATTAGAAATAATAATTCCCCCAGCAATTCGCAAAGCATTTATAGTAATTCCGAAAAACGAAAGTACATATTGCCCCACAAAATAAGAAATTATTAAAATTAAAAGTACGTTAATCGAAGTCCAAAGTGACACTCGCAAACGCTCTGGTTTTTCAAAATGCGAAGTCATTCCAACAAAAATCGGAACCGCTCCAATCGGGTTTAAAACCGAAAATAACGAAGCAAACAAATAAATAAATAGTTCCATCTTTTTTTTGCAAAAATAGTTACTAAATTTACACCATCAAACAAATTCGTGTCAATTAATAATTAGATAATAATTAAAGTAAAAAACAAGTAAACTTTTCAAGTCCCGTCTCTCTCCTTGGTAGAAAGTCGGAGTGAGAAAAAAAAATTAAAAAAATGATAAAAAATAAAAAAACTGTGCTACTCGGAGCAAGCACTAAACCAGAAAAATATGCCTACAAAGCCATCGAATCACTTGTTGAAAAAGGACATTCGGTTATAGCTATTGGGCAAAATACAGGTGAAGTGGCAGGTGTAAAAATTCGTACCAAAGCCATTCCACTGTCTAAAATTAATACAGTAACGCTCTATTTAAACCCAGCGCGCCAACGAGAATATTACAATTACATTATTGAAACCAAACCAAAACGAGTAATTTTTAACCCAGGAACCGAAAATCCAGAGTTCTATCAATTGTTAGAATTAAATAAAATTAAGTATGAAATCGCTTGTACTTTGGTACTTTTGGCAACCAACCAATATTAATTTTAAGTAATTAATTTTTTTAATGTTTTTTCATTTGATTTTTTTGTTAATTTAGCATAAAAAATTGTTAATCAGCTCTTAATTTAAGTAAGTAAATTGTCTATTTTTAAATTTAATTTTCACCTAACCTTTAATTTAGTATAATTCTTTTATAAGTTTTATCTAAGGCTTTTGGTAGTTTTTAATGTTTTTGTTGATTAGAACCAACAAACATTTTTATGTGAACTTGTAATTTTAAATTGAAGAATTGATAATTTTAAACTTTAATTAAAAGTTGGTTTAGTAAATCAACTTATTATCTATGAAACAGAAATTAAAAAAAATTAAATTTGTAGTGTTGTTTTTGTGCAGTACAGCAATCTTTAGTCAAAGTAATTACTACTATTACAAAGGGAAACAGCAAAAATTAGTAGAAGAAAAAAAATATGTCAACTTGTTTGTTGATAATACTTTCAATGCAGCTTCAATAACTAATTTGAATGTAAAAGAGTTTAAATTATTGGATACCAAATTAAAAGCAAATGAAAAATTTGCGCGACTTGAATTTGTAAACGAACCCAATGATATTGAATATTTACAAAAGGTAAATGCTTTAAAAAATACGAATGGGGTTACTGGTGTTGCAAAATTTTACAAAACATCAGATACTAAATCAGTAGGTACATCAAATTTGTTTTATATAAAATTGTCCACCTTAAGTGACACCACCAAATTAAAACAGTTGGCTCTTGAAAAAAATGTGACCGTACTTTATCAAAACAAGTTTATGCCGCTTTGGTTTGCTTTGTATAGAAAAAGCAATACTATTGAAACTACTGTTGAATTGACCAATATTTTTTTTGAAACAAATTTGTTTGAAAGTATTGACCCAGCATTTATGTTAGACTACACTTTTGATCCTGTAAGTGATACGTCAAATCAAAACCCAGTTAGTACAATACCTCCCGTAGTGCCTTGTAGTAATGACCCTTTGTTAGGGCAACAATGGAACTTGCCCAAAATTAAAGCATGCGAAGCCTTTGCAATTTCACAAGGCACTGGCGTTAAAGTTGCTGTTATTGATACTGGTTTACAACTAGACCACATAGACCTGGCTGCTAACATTGCCCCGTTAAGTTATGATACCGAGTCGTCTTTGACCAACCCACAACCTAGCATTATAGATTCCACCTCACCATTTTTTCAACACGGAACACACGTTGGAGGTATTATTGGTGCTGCACGCAACAATGGCATACAAATAACTGGGGTGGCGCCACAATGTAAGTTGATAAGTGTAAGTACCAAGTTGGCGATTACTCCAAGTTTGTCTGAGCAACTAGCCAATGGTATTAGTTGGTCTTGGCAAGTGGGTAATGCCGAAGTTATTAACAACTCGTGGGGAGTAAGTACTCAAAACACTTCTAATTATGGTTTTTTTTACAGCGATTTACTAAATAATGCTATAGCCGATGCTTTAAATTCAGGAAGACATCGATTGGGCTGTGTAGTAGTTTTTGCCTCTGGCAACAATGGCAGTTCTGTTTTTTATCCAGCTAACGAAAACCCAAATGTATTAGCAGTTGGTGCAGTATCCTCAAACAACAACAGAAGAGCATCATCAAGTTACGGTTCGCAACTTGATATAGTAGCTCCAGGGGAAGATATATATTCTACCACACCTAATAATGGATTTTTAAAAGATAGTGGTACTTCTGCTGCAGCGCCACATGTTGCTGGTGTCGCTGCCTTAATTCTAGCATTAAATCCTTGTTTTACAGGAGCGCAAGTAAGAAACATTATTGAATCTACAGCTCGAAAAAACATAACACCTCTGCAGGGCAATCCCTATAATTATAGCACTACAACGAACCGTACTAATGGTACTTGGAATGTAGAGATGGGTTACGGTATTGTAGATGCTTTAGCGGCAGTACAAATGGCACAACAAACCCAAAATGCCAATATTGATTTGTTTGTTAAAGATTCGCCAGCCGATATTGGGGAGGAACCCAATACCATAACCACTGCTTTTTGGGAAAGCCAAGCCATGTGGATCCGCAATACTGATGATAACGGAACAACGCATCAAAATCCGAACTATCATAGTGATGGTACTCCAAATTATTTGTATGTAAAAGTAGACAACAGAGGCTGTAGTCCGTCAACTCCCAACTTTGTTTTAAAAACCTATTGGGCCAAAGCGTCTACAGGTTTAGATTATCCAAATCCGTGGAACGGAGGCGTTTTTTTCAACAACAACAGCAACCAACTTTTGGGCAATGTCATTGGAAGCCTACCAATTCCAGTTGTAAATTCAGGGGAAACGGTCATTATAAAATTTCCTTGGGCTGTGCCTGACCCTAACGTTTATTCAAACATCCCTGAACCTTGGCATTTTTGTTTGTTGTCACGTATTGAAGGCCTTGTGCCTGAACTACCCTCTTCACCCGACCCAATTGGTATTGTAGAGTATGTACAAAACAGCAATAATGTAGCTTGGAAAAACATTACTATTGTTAATAATGAAACCAATGTGGTACCGGGCGAAGCACCAAGTTTTAATGCATCAGTAGCCATTGCCAACCCGTTTAATACCCCAAGAGCCTTTTATCTTGAAATTGAAAAAGACCTTTTAGAACCTGGTAAACCCATTTATGATGCGGCAGAAATAACATTAAAAATGGACGAAACATTGTTCAATGCGTGGCAAAGAGGCGGAAAACAAGGACAGTTACTGCAACCAACTGCCAGCGAAAAGCAAAAAATTGTAGAAGGGAATCATGTACTGGTTAACAACATTGCTTTTGAAGCCAATGAAGTAGGGATATTAAATTTAAAATTCAACTTTTTAACCGACCAGTTGACTCCAAAAACAAAGTACCTGTATCGAGTAATTCAAAAAGACGCCTTGACCAACAAGGTTATAGGGGGCGAAACGTTCGAAATTAACAACCAAGCGCGGGTTGCTTTTGATGCTGCTGCGGGCGCCGATGTTGTGGTTAATCGCAATGAAGCGGTTACCCTTTCAGCAGTTCAAATCAATGAAGCTGCAGTTTACAATTGGTACAATGAACAAAATACACTGGTTTTTACTGGTAAAGACCTTACCGTTACAGCCGATGCTGCCAAAAAGTACAAGCTAGAAGTTATTGCAACTGCCGACGGTTTTAAAGATTATGATGAGGTACAAGTAACCTTTAAGCCAGACACCCTTTCTACCATAATACCCAATCCTGCTAGTGATACCATCAAAGTAAACTATAAAATAAATACAGCAACCACTGCCAATTTAATGGTAGTAGGGAGTTATGGCACCACAAATGCTTTAAATACATATTCATTGAATGTGGAAGCGTCAGAAATAAACATTAATACTACCAATTATGCAGCTGGCTTATATACGGTAGCCTTGGTTTGCAACGGGCAAATTGTAGCTGTAAAAACATTAATTAAAAATTAAAAAATAGAAATTATGAAAAAAATTATTTTAGTTTTAGTTTCCTTCATTTACTTTGGTTGTTCTAACAATGCAATAGATCCAGTAGTAGCCTCGCCTGCAGTGATTGCCTATCCAATTGTTATTAACCCTTTTTTAATTGGTAAAGGAGAGAAAATAGGTGCAGGTTTGGGTATTACTCAGCAAAATACGGTAATTACTAATCAAGCTACTTGGACTGCTTTTTTAAACAGTCTTGTAGACACAAATTGTCCGGGATGCAACAACGTAATTAGTACTTTTTCCACTACTACAATTGATTTTACGAATTACAATGTAATCGTTTGTATAGATGTGGTGAGAGGAACTACAGGTGGAAATGAAATTACTATAGTAGGTATAAATGAAAATCAAAATACCATCAATGTATCTTTAACGCATGTTATTGGTGGCTTTTTTCTTCTTGACAGTCAACCTTACCATATTGTTAGAATTCCAAAAAGTACCAAACCAATTGTTTTTCAGTAAAAAGCAATTATAAAAAATGCTTTTGAAGTTTTTCAAGGTCATTTTTTTCTAGTTAAAAAATAGAAATTATGAAAAAAAATATTTTAGTTTTAGTTTCCTTCATTTACTTTGGTTGTTCCAACAATGCAATAGATCCAGTAGTAGCGACGCCTGCAGTGATTGCTTATCCAATTGTTATCACCCCTTTTTTAATTGGTAAAGGGGAAAATGTGGGCGTTGTATTAGGGTTGCCACAGCAAAATACTGTGATTACTACCCAATCGGCTTGGACTTCTTTTTTGAATGGACTAATCTGGGCTCCTTGTCCAGGTTGTGATAATATAATCAGTACTTTTTCCACTACTACAATTGATTTTGCGAACTACAATGTAATCGTTTGTATAGATGTGGTGCGATATAATGCCAACGGAAATGAAATTACTATAGTAGGGATAAATGAAAATCAAAACAGCATCAATGTATCTTTAACGCACGTTATTGGTGGACTTATTCCAAGTCTTAGTCAACCTTACCATATTGTTAGAATTCCAAAAAGTACCAAACCAATTGTTTTTCAGTAAAAAGCAATTATAAAAAATGCTTTTGAAGTTTTTTCAAAGGCATTTTTTTCTAGTTAAAAAATAGAAATTATGAAAAAAATTATTATAGTTTTCGTTTCCTTGATTTGCTTTAGTTGTTCCAACAACGCAATAGATCCAGTAGTAACCTCATCTGCAGTGATTGCCTATCCTATTGTTATTAACCCTTTTTTAATTGGTAAAGGAGAGAAAATAGGTGCAGGTTTGGGTATTACTCAGCAAAATACGGTAATTACTAATCAAGCTACTTGGACTGCTTTTTTAAACAGTCTTGTAGATACAAATTGTCCAGGGTGCTACAATGTTATCAGTACTTTTACCACTACTACCATTGATTTTGCCAATTACAATGTAATCGTTTGTATAGATGTGGTGAGAGAAAGTTCTGGTGGAAATGAAATTACTATAGTAGGTATAAATGAAAATCAAAACACCATCAATATTTCCCTAGCGCACTTTATTGGTGGTCTTGCTCTTACAACTAGCCAACCTTACCATATTGTTAGAATTCCAAAAAGTACCAAACCAATTGTTTTTCAGTAAAAAGTAATTACAAAAAATGCTTTTGAAGTTTTTCAAAGGCATTTTTTTTGCTATTTTTACAAAAAAAAAGTGAAATTTTATAAATACCAAGGCACCGGAAACGATTTTGTACTAATTGACAACCGAAATTTATCATTTCCAAAAGCCAACACAAAATTAATCAAGCAGCTGTGCGACCGACGTTTTGGCATTGGTGCCGATGGACTTATTTTATTAGAAAACGAACACAATGTCGATTTCAAAATGGTTTATTACAACTCCGACGGCAACCAAAGCACAATGTGTGGCAATGGCGGACGTTGTTTGGTAGCTTTTGCAAAACAACTCAATATAATTACGAATAAAGCAACATTCAACGCCATCGATGGGTTGCATCACGCCACCATTCTCGACAACCAAAACATATCATTACAAATGAAAAACGTTGACGAAATTAAAATCGAAAACGATTATGTTTTTTTAAACACAGGTTCGCCACATCACGTAATGATGGTTAATGATTTGCAAAATTTTGACGTAACAACCATCGGACGCCAAATTCGCAACAGCGATTTATATGGTAAAGAAGGAAGTAACATAAACTTTGTACACCAAATTTCTGAGAATCATTTCGCAATTCGCACCTACGAACGTGGCGTTGAAAACGAAACTCTTTCGTGCGGAACAGGAGCAACTGCCACTGCAATTGCAATGCACGCAACAAATAAAACCAACAAAACCGAAATAAATATCAGCGTTCAAGGCGGACAATTAAAAGTAGCATTCGAAGTTGAAAATAATAAATATACTAGCGTTCTTCTTGAAGGTCCTGCACAATTAGTTTTTGAAGGAGAAATTGAATTTTAAAAAAGAGGAAGTTTTCAGTTTTCAGTTATCAGTTTTCAGATTGCAGAACTTCTAACTTCCAAATAATATTAAAAGTAAAAACTATTTATAAAAATGTCATCGTCTCGTCTCCCTCTCCTTTGGAGAGGGTAGGGGTGAGGCTTAACTTCCAACCTCAAATGATAACACTAAAAGGCAATTCAATTTATTTACGAGCTTTAGAACCCGAAGATTTAGAATTTGTTTACGCCATTGAAAATAACGAAGAGATTTGGCATGTTAGCAACACCAATAGACCTTATAGCAAATTTTTAATCAAACAATACCTTGAAAATGCACATCAAGATATTTTTGAAGCCAAGCAGTTACGACTAGCCATTTGCATAAATAATTCTTTTGAAGCCATTGGTTTAATTGATTTGTTTGATTTTGATCCAAACCATAAACGAGCAGGAATTGGAATTGTTATTTCAAATCATCAAAATCGAAATGTAGGGTACGGTTATGAAGCATTAGAACTTTTACTATCTTATAGTTTTAAACAATTGCAATTGCACCAACTTTATGCAAATATTGGAACCAATAACAATGAAAGTTTAAAACTTTTTTCTAAATTTGATTTTGAAAAAATAGGAACTAAAAAAGATTGGATTTATTATAACAATTCTTTTCACGATGAAGCCGTTTTTCAATTAATCAATCCCAATCATTAAATCATTTTTATTTTGAATAAAAAATTTAAAATCGCTTTATTATCCGTTGTTACAATCGTAATAATAACTACAGGAATACTGTTTATAAAATATTTTACGGACAATACTACTTTTTCTAAAAAAGAATTTTTCGTAAACATACCAACGGGTTCAAATTACGAAGACGTAAAAAAAATAATTTCACCTTACATTCAAAATTTCTCTAATTTTGAATTTATTGCCAACAAACGTTCCTATCCTGAAAATGTAAAATCGGGTCGTTTTTTATTTAAAAAAGGAATGAGCAGTTATGCATTGGTGGCAACTTTACGAAGAAATGTTCCCGTAAATTTGGCCTTTAATAATCAAGAGCGATTGGAAAATTTATGCGTTCGAATTAGTTCACAAATAGAACCCGATACTACTAAATTATTGGCAGCTTTTAGAAATGAAGCCTTTTTAAAGCAAAATAATTTCACTAAAAACAATGTAATTGCTATGTTTATTCCTAATTCATATCAGTTTTACTGGAATATTACTGCTGATAAATTTCGCGATAAAATGATTGCTGAATATAATAAATTTTGGACGGAGGAGCGAAAAGCAAAAGCTAAAAAATTAAATCTTTCCCCTGTTGAAGTTATCACATTAGCATCAATTGTACATAAAGAAACCGTTAAAGTGGACGAACGGCCAGTTGTGGCAAAAGTATATTTAAACCGATTGGCAATGGGAATGCCTTTACAAGCCGACCCAACCGTGATTTATTCATTAAAGTTGCGAGATAATAATTTTGACCAAATTATAAAACGAGTATTGTACGATGACTTATTAATTGCATCTCCTTACAATACCTACAAAGTATCAGGTTTGCCACCAGGACCCATAGCAATGCCAGATATATCTGCTATTGATGCAGTTTTAAATCCTGATGATAATGATTATGTTTTCTTTTGTGCTAGTGTAACTAAATTTGGGTATCATGAATTTGCTTCAACATTATTACAACACGATGTGAACAGAAAAAAATATGTTGATTGGCTAAATGCACGTGGTACAAATAGATAATTTAAAATTACAAATATTGAAAAATCTAAAAATCATATTCTTTTTTTGTTTTATTCTAAACGTTGGATTTTCTCAGTCTAGTTTTAATGCTTTTTTAAAACCAGCCGATACTTTAAATAAAGACAGAAGAGTAGCTTTAATTATCTCTGAATCGGTATTGGCAACTGTTTCGTTTATTGGATTGAATCAGTTTTGGAATGGTAATTATCCAAAATCAAATTTTAGAATTGTTAACAACAATGCCGAGTGGTTGCAAATGGACAAAGTTGCACACTTATTTTCATCATATCAAATTGGTCGTGCTGGCGCAGAAGTGCTAAACTGGTCGGGTGTAAGTAAAAAAAGTCAATTGATTTATGGATCCACTTTAGGTTTTGCTTTTTTGTCAACAGTTGATTTATTTGACGGATATAATTCTCAAAATGGTTTTTCGTGGGGCGATATTGCTGCTAATGCTGGCGGAACAGCTCTTTATGTATCGCAAGAGTTATTGTGGAAAGAGCAACGAATTGTTCCAAAATTTTCATTTCACGCTTCGCCATACGCTACTTTAAATCCAAGTGTTTTAGGAAGTTCTTATCCAAATCAAATTTTTAAAGATTATAACGGGCAAACTTACTGGCTATCAGGCAACTTGTTTTCTTTTTTTAAGCAATCAAAAATCCCTAAATGGTTGAATGTTGCAGTTGGTTATGGAGCCGAAGGAATGATAACGCCAAATGACGAATTAGTAAACACCACTTTCTTCCCTGAAAAGCAAAGAACAAGCCAATTTTATTTTAGTTTTGATGTTGATTTAAGAAAAATTCCTACAAAAAATAACACTTTAAAAACTATTTTTTCAATTTTTAATACTTTAAAAATTCCTGCTCCAACCTTTGAAATCAATGGTCGAGGAGCAGCCAAATTTCATATTATTTATTTTTAGATAATTTTAACGTATTGATTTTCAGGTTAAATCGATTTGTGTCGTATCTTTGCACCACTAACTTCAAGATGGTGACAGGGCTTGAGAAATAAATTTTTATGTTAAAAAAATGGTCGTTTTACACAGGTATTGTATTGATAGTAGGGTTTGTAAGTACTGCTTTTAAACCTTTGAACTCCGAGAATCATCCTTGGTTTTATTTAGATGAAAAATCCGAATATGTCTATCAATTTCCCTCAGAAAAACCTGACGACTATGTTAACATAAAACTACCTTTTACAGCTAAATTTTTTATAGGATTTAAAGAAGCCGTTGGATTTAAAGAATCGCAAGGGCAGTACAAGTTGGTAAACTCATTAGGATATATGGGAAAATACCAATTTGGAAAATCGGCTTTAAAAGCATTAGGAATTAAAGATACTTTAATTTTTATGAACAGCCCAAAATTACAAGAAAGAGCTTTTATTGCTTTATTATCAAGAAATAAATGGGAACTTCGTGATGAAATTAAAGAATTTCGTGGTAAAATAATTGATGGAGTTCGAGTAACTGAATCAGGTATTTTGGCAGCTGCTCATTTAGGTGGTGCAGGTTCTATCCGTAAATATTTAAAATCAAACGGGACCAGAAAAATTAAAGATGCTTATGGATGCTCTGTAAAAACTTATTTAAAAGATTTTGGAGGTTATGAAACACAAAATATTGTGGCTAAAAGCAACGCCCGAGTTTAAATTTACTACGAAAATTTGTGTACAATAAAAATAGTAGGTCGATTGTGAAGATCAATACTGTTCTTTTTCCATTCCGTAATACGCATAGTTTTTATAAATTCAGTAGGTAATGAAATATCAGTTGCAATACATAAATGTGTATTTGGTTGCAAAGTTTGAAGCAAATCTTCTACTAACTTATTGTTTCGATAAGGTGTTTCAATAAACAATTGTGATTGATTCTTATCCTGCGATAATTTCTCATAGTTTTTCAAAGCTATTTTTTTATCCAATTTATCTATCGGAAGATAGCCATTAAAAGCAAAACTTTGTCCGTTCATTCCACTCGCCATCATTGCCATTAAAATAGAACTTGGACCTACTAACGGAACTACTTGAATTCCTTTTTCATGTGCCAATTTTACTATTACTGCTCCAGGATCAGCCACTCCTGGGCAACCTGCTTCACTCATTAGTCCAACATTTATTCCTTCTAAACAAGGCTGTATCATTTTGTTGTGTTCATTAACCTCGGTATGTTTATTCAACGAACTTAAAATTAAATCGGCCTGAATTTTGTTTGGAACAACACTTTTAATAAATTTTCGAGCCGTTTTTTCATTTTCTACTATGTAATTTTGAATCAATTCGATTGCCCTTGGAATCGTTTGTGCCAAAACATCCATAGGTTCGCATTCGCCCATAGTTACGGGAATCAAATATAGCTTTCCTTTAGGTTTCATAAATTAGACATGTTGTTTAATTAATTTTTCGGCTAAAATAGTGCAAGATTCATCAAGCATTTTAAACACTATTTCAAATCCATTTTGTACTCCAAAATAGGGATCAGGAACTGCAACTTTTTTATTTGGGAACAAGTCGTTTAAAATAAAGTGTACTTTACTTTTCTGATTTTCATTTTTTGATAAAAAAGTCACATCGTTATAATTAGATTCATCCATTACAAAAATGTAATCAAAATTTTCAAAATCGGAAGTGGTAAATTGACGGCATTTTTGGTTTGAAATATCTATTCCATTATTTTTTGCAACTATAATGGATCGTTCATCTGGTTGACTACCAATGTGCCAATTACCAGTTCCGGCAGAATCTACAAAAAAGGAATCTTTTGGAAGTTTGGCTGTTAAAATTCCTTCTGCTAAGGGAGATCGGCAGATGTTTCCTAAACAAACCATTAAAATGTTAACAGGCATAATTTAAGTATTACAAAGACAACTTCTTGTGAATATCTTCTACATATTTCTTAAATTGCTTGTCGGTAGCTACTAGGTTATCAACTGTTTTGCAAGCATGAAGTACTGTTGCGTGATCCCTGTCGCCAATTTGCGAACCAATATTTGCCAACGAAGCCTTGGTAAATTTCTTAGCAAAAAACATAGCCAATTGTCGCGCTTGAACAATGTGACGTTTTCTAGTTTTGGACTGTAAAACATCTAAATCAACTTGAAAATAATCAGAAACTACTTTTTGAATGTATTCAATTGAAACTTCACGTTTTACATTTTTTACAAATTTTTCAACCACGCTTTTCGCCAAATCAATGGTAACTTCCTTTTTATTAAATGAAGATTGAGCGATTAATGAAATAATGGCTCCCATTAATTCACGAACATTTGACTTTATGTTTTGAGCTACATATTCAATAATGTCATCTGGCATTTCAACACCATCACGATAAAGAATATTTTTTAAAATAGCAATTCGAGTTTCATAATCTGGCTGATGCAATTCGGCAGACAAACCCCATTTGAAACGAGATAATAAGCGTTGTTCGATATCTTGCATATCAACAGGAGCTTTATCTGATGTTAAAATTACTTGTTTACCATTTTGGTGTAAGTAATTAAAAATATGAAAAAATACATCTTGAGTCCCAGTTTTTCCTGAAAAAAACTGTACATCATCAATAATTAAAACATCAATTAATTGATAAAAATGTATAAAATCATTTCGATTATTTTGTTTTACAGAATCTATATATTGTTGTGTAAAAATTTCAGCAGAAATGTACAATACGGTTTTTTCTGGATATTTATCTTTAATTTCAACACCAATGGAGTGCGCTAAATGGGTTTTTCCTAAACCAACGCCACCAAATATTAATAACGGATTAAATGAAGTTCCACCTGGTTTATTGGCAACTGCCATTCCTGCAGAACGTGCCAAGCGATTGGAATCGCCCTCTAAAAAATTATCAAAACTGTAATTTGGATTTAATTGTGATTCGATTTTTAAATTTCGAATTCCAGGTATTACAAATGGATTTTTTAATTCAGGGTTTAGGTTTTTATAAGGCGCATCAACTTCTTGCGATTTAATAGGGCTTCGGTTGTTGCTAGGTAATTGTTCAGTAAAAGGAAGTTTATTCCCATAGGTGTTCTCCATTTTAATTTTATAGAGTAACTTTGCCGAATCACCAAGTTCTTTAGTTAATGCCGATTTTAATAATTTAACATAATGTTCTTCAAGCCATTCGTAAAAAAATTTACTTGGCACTTGAATGTATAACGCATTGTCTGTTAATTCTACCGATTTGATAGGTTCGAACCAAGTTTTGTAGGCTTGATCTTGAATATTGTCTTTAATAAATGAGAGACAATTTTCCCAGACTGATTGCGCAGTTTTAGACATAGATGCTTTAAAATTTTTGAATTATTATTATTTTTAGACCAAAAAAACGAGGGATAATTCTCATTCAATTCGAGATTACAAATATGTGAACAAATTTTCAATAAAAAAAGTATTTTACTATTGAATTTTAATAAATTTTGTTGTAAGTGCTAACACAAATTTAATAAATACTATTGATAAAATAACAATTTAATAAAACTAATTTAATGAAAGATTTAAAAGGACACGATGTTCATTTACGAGTACGTTATTCAGAAACTGACCAAATGCGGGTGGTTTATCATGGAAGTTATATTCCTTATTTTGAGATAAGTAGGGTAGAATGGCTTCGTAGCAAGGGTATTTCGTACAAATCATTAGAAGATAATGGAATTGCCTTACCCATAGTAAATATGAACATCAATTATAAAAAACCTGCACGGTATGATGATGAATTAATTGTTAACACAAAACTTAAAAGTCATAGTGGTGTAAAAATAGAATTTGAATGTGAAATACGAAATCAAAATGAAGAGTTATTAACAAATGCCAGTTTTATATTGGTTTTTGTAGATGCAAATACGGGAAAACCAATTTCTCCACCCGATTATATTTTAAAAATTATGGAGCAAAATAGTTAGTTGATTTTTTTAATTTCTACTTCAAAAAAACCATTGAAAATGTCGAAAATTATTTCGGCATTTTTTTTTCGAATTGTAATTTCAATTTCGCAATTTAAATCTAATTTTTGAGATTCAATTTCGATGTTTTTTTCTTTGATAATTCGCATCACTTTATTCATATTTTTATAATCAAAAGTTAAAGCAAAATTTATGTTTATTGTTTTTTCAATAATTTGGGCAGTTTCTAATGCAAGTTGTGCCGAAGTTTTATAAGCAGCAATTAATCCACCTACACCAAGCTTTGTTCCACCAAAATAGCGAATTACTACTACCAAAACATTAGTTAACCCAAACGATTGTATTTGTCCATAAATTGGGGTGCCAGCCGAGTTGTTTGGCTCGCCATCATCATTTGCTCGAAAAGTGATTTTTTCAGTCCCAATTTGGTATCCATAACAAAAATGTCCCGCTCCAAAATGTTTTTTTCGTAACGTTTCTAAATTTTGTTTTATTTCCTCTTCTGATGTTACTGGAATAGCAGTAGCGAAAAACTTACTGTTCTTTTCTTTAAACAAAATTTCTTCGGTTTGAAATGCTATGGTTTTATAGGAGTCGATTTTTAAAAGTTTAATGTTGTAAAAATAAAAGATTCTTTGTTAGCTCTTTAGAAATTTATTGCAACGGCAAAGTAATCTTAAATTTTTTCAAGCAATTGTGTAATGTCTTCTAAACCAACTTGTAAATTCCAAACTTGAAGCCCGAGTGATTTTGCCGACTCCGTATTTTCTAGCTTATCATCAACAAATAATGTATTTTTTGGATTCAAATTATGATTCGAAATTATTTTAGAATAAATAGCAGTATCAGGTTTTCGCATTCTCATTTCAAACGAGTAGTACACTTTTTCAAAACATTGATAAAAAGCCGAATAAAAAGAAACGCCAACTTTATCTTCAAAAAATTGAATATGCGTTTTGTCAGTATTGGTTAATAAAAAAAGTTTGTATTTTTCAGAAAGTAATTGTAAAAATTCCAATCTATCTAATGGAAAGTCACCAATAATTGCATTCCAAGCTTCTTTAATTTCTAAAAGTGTAGCATTTGGAATTTGTTTTTGAAATGATTTTAAAAAAACATCTTCAGAAATTTGTCCTTTTTCATACAAATCGTTTTGCAATAACAAGTCTTCCTTCATTTCGGTCAAACCTAATTTAGCAAAAGCATTTCGAGAATTTTCTTTATCTAAATTGATAAAAATATCGCCAAAGTCAAAAATAATAGTATTAATCATAATTGAAAAGTGTTAGTAGTTTGTCATTTAAAATATCCTTTCGTGTTGTGCATTCAGGTTCAATTTGAGGTGATTTTATCCCGAAACCTAAAAGCGAATCACTCTTAAAAATTCGTGCTTCGTCCCACAAATTGGCGTCAATAAAGCTTTGCAGTGTTTTTGTTCCTCCTTCAATTAAAACCGATTGAATTTCATGCTTGTACAAAATTTCACAAATAGAATTTACTAGATGTAAATCAAAAATACTTTTTTCGAAAATTAAATTCTTTGTCGAAGTTACATTTTCTTGCTCCGTAATTACAATGGTTTTTACCGATTCGTCTTTTACATAATATTGAGGTGTAATTTTTCCAGATTTATCTATAACTACTCGAATTGGATTTTTACCGGTCCAATCTCTAACATTCAATTTCGGATTGTCATTTAAAACGGTTGTTGTTCCAACTAAAATGGCTTGCTCTTCACTGCGCCATTTATGAACTACTTGTCTTGAAAATTCATTTGAAATTGAAATTGATTTTTTATCATCAAATTTTTGTTCCTTAGTATTTTGCCGAAAAGGAGCAATAAATCCGTCGAAACTTTCCGCCCATTTTAAAATTATATAAGGTCGCTTTTTATTGTGAAAGGTGAAAAATCGTTTGTTCAAATTGAAACACTCTTTTTCTAAAATCCCTATTGTTACATTTATTCCTGCTTCTTGCAATTTTTTTACTCCGTTAC
This sequence comes from Flavobacteriales bacterium, assembly GCA_038204955.1. Lineage (GTDB taxonomy): Bacteria > Bacteroidota > Bacteroidia > Flavobacteriales > Flavobacteriaceae > Flavobacterium. The sequence continues at coordinate 27,285 of JBBRCJ010000008.1, read as the reverse complement.
CAGATACTTTTTCGTTACTATCAAGCGTTCCAATTACAACATTCGGAATTTTATGTTTCACAATTAAATCGGCACAAGGCGGTGTTTTTCCGAAATGTGAACAAGGTTCTAAGCTAACATAAAGTGTTGAATTTAAAAGTAATGATTTATCTTTTATTGAATTTATAGCATTTACTTCTGCGTGATTTCCTCCGTAAGAGGATGTAAATCCTTCGCCAATAATGGTATCTTCAACAACAACAACTGCTCCAACCGACGGATTTGGCATTGCAAATGGCAAACCATTTTTAGCCAATTCGAGACATCGTTTTATATAAAATTCGTGTTGATTCATACTACAAAAATACTACTTTTGTGTTTACAATTTTAATTTATGATACTTCGAGAACTACAACCCAACGATAATGCCGAAATTGCTAAAGTCATCCGACAGGTTTTTATAGATAATGAACTGCCCAAAACAGGAACTGCTTTCGCAGATATTCATTTAGATGCACTGTTTGAAGTTTATACTGTAGCACGAGCGATTTATTTTGTGGTTGAAAATAAAGGTCAAATTATTGGTGGTTGCGGCATTGCCCAATTAGATAATTCGACAGAAAATATTTGTGAATTGCAAAAAATGTACTTTTTACCAGAAGCCCGAGGTTTAGGAATGGGATTTAAAATGATGAAATTGTGTTTGCAAAAAGCCATTGAATTCGGTTACGAAAGCATTTATTTAGAGACTTTACCCGAAATGACTGATGCCCAAAAATTATACAAAAAAGTGGGTTTTGAATATCTTGACCAACCTAAAGGGAACACAGGTCATTCAACTTGTCCAATTTGGATGTTGAAGAGCCTAACCAACCTCTCCGAAGGAGGAGCTTAACAGTCGGGAAATACTCTATTTAAAATGAAAATCAAAAACTACAAATCCTATTTTATATCTGAAATCACTCCGTTTTTTGACGAAATGGAAGCGGAAAGTTTTTTTTATATAATTTTAGAACATTTGCATCATTTAAAAAGAATTGATTTGGCGGTGCAACCTGATTTGGAATTGTCAGATGAAAAATTGAATAAATGGAATGCTATTATTGAAGAATTAAAAACCCAAAAACCAATTCAATACATTTTAGGAGAAACTTATTTTTACGATTTAAAATTTGAAGTAAATGAAAACACTTTAATTCCGAGACCCGAAACGGAAGAATTGGTAGCATTAATTTTAGGTTCAGATACAGAAAAATTTAATGACTTAAAGATAATAGATATTGGAACAGGTTCGGGTTGTATTGCGATTTCATTAGCAAAAAATCTTCCTAAAGCCCAAGTTTTTGCGTTAGATGTTTCTGAAAAAGCGATTGAAATGGCTCAAAAAAATGCAAAATTGAATGCTGTAAAAGTGATTTTTTTACATCAAAGTATCTTGGAAACGGTTAACTTGAATCAGCAATTTGACTTTATAGTTTCTAATCCGCCTTATGTTCGCAATTTAGAAAAAAGTGAGATTAATAAAAATGTTTTAGATTACGAACCGCATTTGGCACTTTTTGTTGACGATACCGATGCACTTTTGTTTTACAGAAAAATTGCCGAATTAGCCAAAATTAATCTGACCCAAAACGGACAATTGTTTTTTGAAATCAATCAATATTTAGGTAAAGAAACGGTTGCATTATTAGAAAATTTAGACTTCAAAAACATCCAACTTCACAAAGATATTTATGGAAATGACAGGATGATTTGTTGTAATTTATAATAATCTAAAAAACATTATTCATAGCGCAAAGCCTCAATAGGGTCCAGCTTTGAAGCCTTAATTGCAGGATAAGAACCAGAAACCAAAGCTACTATAAAACTGGTTATAACTGCTGCAAATATTGCCATCCAAGGAATTACAAAGCCAAATTTCAATGCTATTGATATTACATAGCCCAATAAAACTCCAAAAATAATTCCGACCAAACCGCCCAACTGACCTATAATTAATGTTTCCATAAAAAATTGCCAAGCAATCGTTCTTCGGGTTGCTCCAAGCGATTTTCGAACGCCAATTTCTCGTGTTCTTTCGGTTACCGAAACAATCATAATGTTCATTAATGCAATTGACGAACCTAAAATGGTAATTATTCCAATTACCCAAGCCGACAAGCCTAAAACACCAGTTATACTTGCAATTCGGTTTACCAAATCGTCACTACGTGAAACTCCAAAATTACTTTCTTCCACAGGATTTAAGCGTCGCACTTGACGCATTGTTATTAAGGCATTATCAACTGCAGCATCCAATAATTCTTTTTTGCTAACCATCGAGCTCACAGTATAGTTTATATTTGGCGCTGAAAATAAAGATCTCGCTACTTGAATTGGTATCAAAACTCGTAAATCTTGGCTTTTTCCAAACGTGGAGCCTTTAGCTTTTAAAACGCCAATTACTTTAAATTTTGCACCACGAATCGATAACATTTTACCCAACGGATTTACATCTTTTAGCAATCCTTTTGATACAAAATCGTTTCCAACTATACAAACATAGGCATTATTTGAAACATCAAAAGTGTTTAAAGTCCGTCCTTGAACTACTTCTAAACCCGAGTTTGAAGTAAAATATTCATCAATTCCTAATACATTAATTTCAGGATCTGTTTTTTGATTTTCAAATTTGACTTCTGCTCCAGTTGTTGCGGTAAAAGACAAAGATGTTTGAGTAAACGGATAAGTATAACGCTCTTTATAAGCTTTTGCTTCTGGATAAGAAATGATTGGATTTATCTTTTCAATTTCACCACCGCCTTGATTTCGGGTTTTAAATTCGTATTGCGCAATGCTAAACGTATTGGAACCCATTGAAGCAAAATTAGAATTCAACGTATTGTCTAAAGCGGAAACTACAGTTAAAATACCAACCAAAGCAGTAATTCCGATAGCAATAATTAATATAGTCAACGAAGTTCGCAACAATTGCGTCCGAATTGAGCCAAAGGCAATTTTGATATTTTCTTTAACAATTCCTTTCATAGTTTTTAATAAGACTCAAAATTAGTTTTTTTGTTACAATTTTTCAGTATAAGATTTATTAAATAGTTTAAAAAGTTCGATATTTGCCACAGAATTTCAGATTTTAGAGTTTTGATTTTAGATTGTGTGAATCAAGAACCTCTTTTTAATCTGAAATCTGAAATCTAAAATATAAAATTGTAATGAAACCTTCAATACCTAAAGGAACCCGTGATTTTTCGCCAGCCGAGGTTGCCAAACGAAACTATATTATCTCAAAAATAAAAAACCATTTTGAAAATTTTGGATTTCAACCTATTGAAACACCAACTTTTGAAAATTCGGAAACGTTGATGGGAAAATATGGTGAAGAAGGTGATCGATTGATTTTTAAAATATTGAATTCGGGTGATTATTTGGATAAAATTTCTAATGAAGAACTTCAAACGGCAAACTCGAAACTTCTGACCCCAAAAATTTCCGAAAAAGCCTTGCGTTACGACCTAACAGTTCCTTTCGCAAGATACGTTGTACAACACCAAAGTGAAATTGAATTTCCGTTCAAACGCTACCAAATTCAACCCGTTTGGCGTGCCGACCGACCGCAAAAAGGGCGTTTTAGAGAGTTTTACCAATGCGATGCCGATGTTGTTGGGTCTACTTCACTTTGGCAAGAGGTCGAATTGGTACAGTTGTACGATTCCGTTTTTTCATCATTAGGATTACAAGGCGTTATTATTAAAATAAATAATCGTAAAATTTTATCAGGAATTGCTGAGGTTATTGGCGCATCTGACAAATTAATTGACTTTACAGTTGCTTTAGATAAATTGGATAAAATAGGAGAAGATGGCGTAAAAAAAGAAATGATTGAAAAAGGAATTTCTGAAATTGCTTTGCAAAAAGTACAATCGCTATTTAACTTTACAGGAAATATTGACGAAAAATTAGAAAAATTATTGGTTTTATTATCTTCATCTGATGAAGGAAAAAAAGGAATTGACGAACTTAAGTTTATTTGTGAAAACGTTACAAAATTAGGCTTACAAAACGCAGTTTTAGATTTAGATGTTACTTTGGCAAGAGGATTGAATTATTACACTGGAGCCATTTTTGAAGTAGCAGCACCTAAAACTGTTTCAATGGGAAGCATTGGCGGTGGCGGTCGTTATGATGATTTAACTGGAATTTTTGGTTTAAAAAACATGAGTGGCGTTGGAATTTCATTTGGATTGGATAGAATTTATTTGGTTTTGGAAGAATTGAATTTGTTTCCAGAAGCTGTTTCCTCTTCCTCTAAAGTACTGTTTTTAAATAAAAATGATAATCAGGCATTTGCTGCGATGCAAGCCATTCAAAAATTACGAAAGTTAAATATAAAATCAGAACTATATCCGGATGCTGTAAAAATTGACAAACAGTTCAAACATGCCGAAAAACGTTCAATTCCATTTGTAGTGAAAGAAATTAACGAAGAGATTTTTACTTTAAAAAACTTAATTACAGGTGAACAATTACAATTGAATCAAGATGATTTGATAAGCAAGTTAAATAATTCTTAATCAAACGCTTGATTAATATCTGCAATTAAATCGTCAATAAATTCAATACCTACGGCAATTCGCAGTAAGTTTTCAGGGCTCATTGGTTGATCTCCTTCAACACTTCTTCGATGCTCAACAAGACTTTCTACTCCGCCTAAGCTAGTGGCGTGTTTAAAAATTTTTAGTTGACTTGCAAATTTCATTGTTTCATGTATTCCACCTTTTACTAAAACAGAAATAATACTACCGAAACCGTTTTTCATTTGCTGTTTTGCTATTTCATGATTGTGATGTGAAGTTAAACCAGGATAAAAAACTTTTTCAATTTTGGGATGCGAAGTAAGATAAGTGGCGATTGCAGCAGCATTTTGGCACTGCAAATTAAATCGCAACGGAAAAGTAGCTAAACTTCGGTTCAACAACCAGCAATCAAAAGGCGACGGTACAGCGCCAGCTATTTTTTGATACGCTCTAATGTTTTGGCTAACTTCATTATCAAGGTTTGTCATTATTACGCCACCCAACAAATCTGAATGACCGCTGAAAAATTTAGTTGAAGAATACATTACATAATCAACTTGCATTTCTAGCGTTTTTTGTAAAATTGAGGTAGCAAAAGTATTATCGCAAACGGTAGTGATTTTTTTATTTTTAGCCAAAGTGACTACAGCGGCAATATCTGTAATTTTTAATTGTGGGTTGGATGGTGTTTCGATCCAAATCAATCTAGTATCTTGATGAAGGTGCTTTTCAATGTTTTTAATTGCAATCATATCAACCAAATCATAACGAACTTTCCAGCGTTTAAAAAATTTATCAAGTAACTGTCGTGTCCCGTGATAGCAATCATCGGGGATTATTACGTGACAATTAGGTTCTAAAATAGTTTCGAATAAGGCATTTATAGCCGCCATTCCCGATGAGAATGCAATAGCAGTTTTAGACCCTTCAATGGCGGCCATTTTATTTTCTACAGCCAAGCGGTTTGGATTTTCAGTTCGAGTGTACACATATTCACCTGTAGAACCATCTGTATTTCGTTCAAAAGTGGTAGACAAATGAATAGGTTGTATTACGTCGCTATTTTTTCCGTGTGGTGAACCAGCGTGTACAGCAAGCGTTTGGATATTGTGTTTTGACATCGGATAAATAGTGATAAAAATGGTTAATTATAATTTAAAGTATAAAAACCTATAATCAAAGAAAGTTTAATTTAAAATTTTCTTTGTTGGCTTACAAATAGGTTATTTTACAAAAGTAAAAAAAAAATGGTGAATAGTTATAGTTGTAGATTGCTATAAAACCAACTTTGGTTTTGTTAAATTTTTATGAAGATAAAATTTAATAAAAACTGCTATTTCTGGCTGTTTTTTTATAGCAATTTCGCCGTGCGAACTGAACTTTCGTCCGCCACAACATGTATGAATACTGGCTAAAGGTAAATTTTATTTTTTAGTATTTTTTTAATTTTATCAATTCCGATACCAGTTTTAAACCACTTTTCTTTGATTAATGCTTCTTTTTTTTCAAAAATTTTAATATAAACAACTTCCAAAGGTCTAAATTTTATTGTAAAACCTTTTCTACCGTAAAAATTGGGAATGTAAAAGATTTAAAATAAACTGATTGTAAAACCACACAGGTTTTATCAAATTATAAGGTATATAAAATGTAAACTAGAAACTCCATCTTTTTTAAAATAAAAAAACTGTCATTACTGACAGTTTTTTGTAGCGAGAACGAGATTTGAACTCGTGACCTTTGGGTTATGAATCCAACGCTCTAACCGACTGAGCTACCTCGCCATTCTAAAGTTGAGCATTTATCAATGCGGGTGCAAATATAATACTAATTCAATACTAAGCAAATTTAAAATTGAAAAAATATTTTTTTATTTTTTTAGTTAAAATTCAAAATAAATGATATATATTTCAAAAAAATTTAAACAATGTCTTTAAAAGTACGTTACGAAATAGAATTTCAAATTAATTCATCGCCTTCATTGCTCTACCAATACATTTCAACACCTTCAGGGTTGCAGGAATGGTTTGCCGACAGCGTGAATGCAAGAGATGAATTTTTTACTTTTGGATGGAATGGAAGTGAGGAAAACGCACGTTTATCATTGAAAAAAAATGATGAACGAGTAAAATTTAAATGGGTTGACGACAATAAAAAAGATACGGACTACTTTTTTGAGATTCAAATTTTAGAAGATGAAATTACTAAAGATGTTTCTATTAACGTGATTGACTTTGCCGAAGAAGATGAAATTGATGAAATGAAACAGCTTTGGGCGAATCAAATTTCAGATTTAAAACATATCATTGGCTCGGTTTAATGAAAAAATAATTTTTTAAAACTATCTTTGTCACGCCCAAAAAGCGTGGCTTTTTTTATGATAAACTACAACGGACAAATAATTACTTCGGAAACTACACTTTCAAATTCAAATCGTGCCTTTTTATATGGTGATGGCGTTTTTGAAACCTTAAAAATTGTAAACAATAAAATTTTATTTTTAGAAGACCATTATTTTCGCCTAATGGCTTCGATGCGAATTGTGAGAATGCAAATTCCTGCAAATTTTACACTAGAATTTTTAGAGGACGAAGTTTTAACTTTAGTAAAACAAAATGGTTTTGAAAATTCGGCTCGAGTTAGGTTTTCCGTTTTTAGAAATGATGGCGGATTTTATTTACCAAAAACACGTGAAGTTTCCTATTTAATTCAAGCTTCGAAACTTGAAAATAAAAAGTATCAAATATCAAGTTTGGATTACGAAATTGATTTATTTAAAGATTTTTTTATTTCAAAACAGTTATTGTCAACAATCAAAACTACTAACAAAATGATTAATATTACTGGAAGTATTTTTGCAGATGAGAATGGTTTTCAGAATTGTATTTTGTTAAATAATGAAAAAAATGTAGTTGAGGTTTTGAACGGAAATTTATTTATGGTGGTGAGCAATAAATTAATTACTCCGCCAATAGCCGACGGATGCTTGAATGGAATTATGCGTAAGCAAATTTTAAATTTATCCAAAAAGATAGAAAACTTAGAAGTTTTAGAAGAATCAATATCTCCATTTGATTTGCAAAAAGCCGATGAACTATTTATTACAAACATTATCACTGGAATTCAACCAATTACTAAATATCGTAAAAAAGAATTTAATTCAAAGGTATCAAATGAATTGTTATTGAAATTAAATGAATTAATTTAAAATGGGATTTTCTGGAGCATTACTCCAAATAATATATTCGCCACCAAGTTCTTCAATTTTTTCTTTCCAAAACTGTGAAGATGATTTTTTTAGAATTTCGGTTTTCAAATCATTGTTTGTTATTATCCAAGTTTTAATTTTGAGTTCTTTTTCTAATTGATTGAAACTCCAACCCGTGTATCCTAAAAAGAAACGGACGCAGTTTTTGTCTATTTTACCCTCGTTGATTAGTGTTTTGGTCAATTCAAAATTTCCGCCCCAATAAATGCCATTTGATATTTCGATACTGCCTGTAATTAATTCTGGTACGGTATGAATAAAATACAAATTATCTTGCTCAACGGGGCCGCCATTGTAAATTACAAAATTAGAGTTAATCTCTGGTATTAAATCGTTTAATGAATGTTTTAAAGGCTTATTTAATATAAATCCTACTGAACCTTCATCATTATAGTCGGCTAGTAAAATTACTGCTCTGTTAAACGAAATATCGGTTAGAGTCGACGGTTCAGCTAATAATAACATTCCTTTTTTAAGTTTGTCGGTTATCATAAAACTTTATTTTTAATAAAATTACAATTTTTTTTTAACATTCCAATAAATATCAAAAAAAAACCATTTGCAGCTGCAAATGGTTTTATATTAATAAAAAACAAGTGTTAGTTTACAGAACCTTCTAAGTCTGCACCTGCTTTAAATTTCACTACATTTTTAGCAGCAATTTTAATTGTTGCTCCAGTTTGAGGGTTTCTTCCATCTCTTGCTTCTCTTTTAGAAACTGACCATGATCCGAAACCTACTAAAGATACTCTTCCACCTTTTTTCAAAGTTCCGCCTACGTTTCCTAAAAATGATTCTAATGCTAATTTAGCAGCAACTTTTGAGATTCCTGCATCGGCAGCAATAGCATCAATTAATTCTGATTTGTTCATAATTTTGTTATTAATGTTGGTTAAACAATTTAAAAGAAACAAATTTAAAAGTATTTCTTAATTAAACAAGCAAAAACCCTAAAAACAGGGTGATTTGTTAATAACTAACTTGTTTTGTTCATATATACACCCTAAAAAACCTTTAAAAGGCCAATGAATGTTCAGAAAATGTCATTCCGTTAAGTACTTCAGACGTTTTCATTTTCTTTTTCCCAGGAAATTGCAGACTTAAAATTTCAATAAAACCGTTGGTAATTGCAATTTTTAATTCTTTTTTGGTCGCTATTATTTTACCAAAAGGTATCGAGTGGTACTCTAAATGAAATTTTGCTTCATAAATTTTTACATTGTATTCTTGTTTTTCGTCTTTAATGAAACACCAAGCGGACGGATAAGGTGATAAACCTCTAATTAAATTTTGAATTTCAACTCCAGATTTTGAAAAATCGATTTTACAATTGTCTTTGTTTAGTTTATGTGCCGTTTTAATTTCGGTTGAGTCTACTTGAATTTTAGTTACTACCGAATCGTTTTTTATTAACTGCAAGGTTTCAACTACGGCTGTACTGCCTAAATTCATTAGTTTATCGTGTAATTCTCCTGCTGTTTCGGTTTCTAAAATTTCTATCGCTTTACTTAGAATCATAGCGCCAGTATCAATTTTATCATCAATAAAAAAAGTAGTTACTCCTGTTTTAGTTTCCCCATTAATAATTGCCCAATTTATAGGTGCAGCACCACGATAATTGGGTAACAATGACGCGTGAAGGTTAAAAGTTCCTAATTCGGGCATACGCCAAACTACTTCGGGTAACATTCTAAAAGCCACCACAACTTGCAAATTGGCTTTTAATTTTTTTAAACTCCCTAAAAAATCTTCGTCTTTTAAATTAGTTGGTTGTAAAAGGGTTAAGTTATTTTCTAGAGCATATTCTTTTACTGCTGAATATTTTACTTTTTGTCCTCGACCAGCTGGTTTATCAGCTGCTGTAATTACACCAACAACCTCATAGTTTGATTTGATAATTGTATTCAAAATACCAACTGCAAAATCGGGTGTTCCCATAAAAACGATTCGTAAATTGTTCATTATTTTATAATTGAATAAGTATTGTTTGGATTTATTAAAACGGTATTTTCTTCTAAAAGTTCTTTTAAAGTAATCAGTAAATCATCTTTTGAACATTTAGTCATCATTTGTAAAGCACGTGAGTTTAAAGGTTCAATTTGTAGCAATTTTATAATTTTATTGGATAATAAAGTGTCTGATTTTGGTTTTTTCTTTTTGGAAATGCAATATGAACAAATTCCGCAATCTTTTTTCGTTACTTCGCCAAAATACGAAAGTAGTACTTTATTTTTACATTTTTCTTCTTTTATGTAGTGAAGAACAGCTTCAAATTGCACTTTTTTTAATTCATTTTGAGCTAATAAATGTTTTGAAATTCGATTTATAGTGCGTTCATCTTCACGAATCTCATTAAAAGTGATTGAAGTATCATTATTTTTTGCTTTTAAATCAATAATTTGTTTTTCATAAAGTTGGTGCAAAACAGTTAAAACTTCATTTTCACTTACGTTACTTTTTTGGGCAACCAAACCTACATTTACTGGAAGTAACATTTCGTATATTCCAGAATAGGTTCGTAAAATTGTTGTTATAATTTCGTCCTTTTTCGGATTTAAACTAATGTATCTTAAAACTTCTTTAGATGGAATAATGAATTGTAAGATTATTTTTTCTGAAAATTCTTGCGATAAAGTTAAAATTCCTTGACGGTCCAAAAATTGTAGGGCATTATAAACTTTTAAAATTGGTAAATTATATTTGGTTGAAAACTGATTAATATTGAAACTAAATTGCTCATCTAAACCTTCGCCATACGGGATTTGAAAATAATTACAGAGTTTTAAAAATACCAAATTCAAAAATGATTTATCTACTAAATTTGCCGAAAAAATGTTTTCAGAATGAAGTATATCGGTTGCATTAGTTAATAAAAGTGCAAATGCTTTTTCTCCATTTCGACCCGCTCGACCTGCTTCTTGGTAATAATTTTCTAAATTTTCGGGTAGTTGAATGTGAATAACTGTTTTTACATTGGCTTTGTCAATTCCCATTCCAAAGGCATTAGTAGCTACCATTACTTGCACTTTTTCGTCCATCCAAAGTTGCATTTGGTTGTTTTTATCTTTGGTTGAAAGTCCACCATGATAAAAAGTAGCCGTAAAGCCTAATGATTGCAATTGCTTTACGGTGTCGCTACACGATTTTCGATTTCGTACGTATATAATTGAAGGTAGTGGATTTTTTTTTAGAATTTGAGTTATTAATTGCATTTTATCTTCCATTTCGTAAACCATATAACTCAAGTTTTTACGCTCGAACGATTTGGTGAAAATGGCACAATTTTTTAATTTTAAGTGCTCAATTAAATCATTTTGAACTCGTTGCGTTGCCGATGCTGTTAAAGCAATAAAAGGGATTTTGGTGAAATGTACTTTTAAAATTGCAATTTTTAAATAGGCTGGACGAAAATCGTGTCCCCATTGCGATACACAATGTGCTTCGTCAATGGCAATTAAATTAATTTTTAGGTTTTTAATGCGCTCTAAAATCCATTCGTTTTGCAACCTTTCGGGCGAAATGTATAAAAACTTGTAATTCCCAAATTCGCAGTTGTCTAATAAATTTGAGGTTTCTTCAATTGAAATGCCGCCAGTTAATGCAATGGCTTTAATATCTATTTTTTGCAATTGCTGTACTTGATCCCTCATCAAGGCTATGAGGGGCGAAATTACCAAACAAATTCCATCATTAATTAAAGCCGGAATTTGAAAACAAATAGATTTTCCGCCGCCCGTTGGCATTAAAGCAAAGGTATCGTTGCCTTTTAAAACCGATTCAATTATTTCTTCTTGAGGTTCTCGAAAGGTTTCGTGTTTCCAATATTTTTTTAAAATTTCTAACGGAGTCAAAAATGTTATTTGTTATTTGTTAGACGTTTTGAAGATATAAATAAATTCTTTTTTAATTGACATTTATTGTTGTAACGATTTCAAAATGAAATCAACCCGATTTTCAACAGTGTCTTTTTCAACTTCAATAAGGTTATACCCATATTTTTTGTAGGTTAAAACCAGATAATTGTATATTAATTGGGCTTGCTCGAAATTTTCGTACCGCTCGGCATCGCTCACATAAATTTCTTGCCAAGGAGGTAATATAAATGTTTTTGAGTATTTATTTTCTTTACAGGCTTTATCAAATAATTCGGGATATTGGTCGCCAATAAAATCCATATAGGCAACTACATCGGGAATGCCACGGTCGATAAATACAATTTTGTGGGGTTCGTTTAAAGCGTTTTCGAACTGTTTAATACGTCCTTTTAACAGCATTTCGCTAAAAAGTAATGGCTTTTCAAGAAATAATTGGTCAATGCCTTGTTTTTTTGCTTCTAAAGTTACTTCGCGTGAAATTTCGGGGTAACAACAATATCCTTTTTCAATCAAGGCATCAATTACTGTTGATTTTCCGGTGCCTGGACCGCCAATAATTACTATGATTTCTTTTTTCAATTTTTCATTTTATAAGTTGCGAATTTATTGAAAGTAATTAAGTTTTGCTATTTTAGTTGGGTTTATTTTGCATTTTTGAATGTCAATAGTAAAAAACAAAGCTCATAAACAGCCCCGATGGAAACGGCATCCCTCGCTTTTTTCAAGCGAGGATATAGTGGACAGCGGGAACAGTGTGGATTAAAAAACTAAAAGTTACTGCTACTGAAATTCATCGGTATAAATGCAAAAAAGTATAAACCTAAATTCTGATATCTAAATTGTAAATTGTATATTTGCTTTTTACTTTAAATTAAAAATGGATAAAAAGACCGAAGAATTTTACATTCGGCTAAAAGAAAATTTGAGCAATACTTCTTCTTGGCCCTCTGAATACTTATACAAATTTATAGTTCCGACAGATGTGGAAAAGATAAATTTTGTTGAAAATACGTTTAACAATATGGGAGCAGTGATTGTAACTAAACAATCAAAAACTGCAAAATTCACAAGTGTTTCGGTTAATGTAACCATGCAAAACCCAGATACAGTGATTGAAAAATATTTACAAGTTGCTTCAATCGAAGGAATAATTTCGTTTTAATTATGGTAACAAAATATATAAAAGAGAACGCGCACGATGTTGTTTTTAATTTGGAATACAACGCCGAGCGACCGCATTTGATAATTCCGGAGTACGGACGTCATTTACAAAAACTAATTGACCAAGCCACTGAAATTGTGGATGATGTAGAGCGTAACAAAGCTGCTAAATACATTATTCAGGTTATGGGAACTTTAAATCCGCACCTGCGTGATGTACTTGATTTTCAACACAAACTGTGGGATCAATTGTTTATAATGTCGAATTTTCAATTAAAAGCCGATTCACCCTACCCAATTCCGACTCGTGAAGAAGTGAATTTTAAACCCGAACGATTGCCTTATCCACAAAAGTTTCCAAAGTACCGTTTTTATGGTAATAATATCAAAAATATGATTGATGTTGCCAACAAGTGGGAAGACGGAGAGATGAAAGATGCCTTGGTTTTGGTAATTGCCAACCATATGAAAAAATCATATTTAAGTTGGAATAAAGATGCCGTTGATGATTATGTTATTTTTGAGCATCTTTACGAATTGTCCGATGGGAAATTGAATTTAAAACAATCTACCGAAGAATTATTAAATGCCAACGAACTTAACAAGACCAATAAAAAAGTATCCAATAAAAGTTTTTTAAATACGCAAAAAAATGTAAAAATTCAGCCAGTAAAAAAACAAATGACGGGTAAAAAACCTTTTGTAAAAAACAATAATCCGAAATAGAAAAAGGGTTTAATTTGGTTTAAAATTGTTTAATAGTTGAAACAAAATTAAACTATTTTAAACCTTAAACTTTTAAACAAAATTTAAAAAAATGGGAACTTTTAAAATAGAAGGTGGTATACAACTTAAAGGCGATGTAACGCCGCAAGGCGCAAAAAATGAAGCATTACAAATATTATGTGCAGTTTTGTTAACACCCGAAAAAGTAACAATTACTAATATTCCAGATATTATTGATGTTAATAAACTAATAACACTTTTAGGTAACTTGGGTGTAAAAATTCAGAAAATTGGTCAAGGAGCTTATACTTTTCAAGCCGATGATGTGAATGTTGGCTATTTAGAAACCGAAGCGTTTAAAAAAGAAGGAGGAAGTTTACGAGGTTCAATTATGATAGTTGGGCCACTTTTGGCTCGCTTTGGAAAAGGATATATTCCGAAACCTGGTGGTGACAAAATAGGAAGAAGACGATTAGATACACATTTTGAAGGTTTTATAAATCTTGGAGCCAAATTTAGATACAATCGTGAAGACCATTTTTATGGTGTTGAAATTGAAGGGAAACTTCAAGGAGCTTATATGTTATTAGACGAAGCCTCGGTAACAGGAACAGCAAATATAGTAATGGCGGCAGTTTTAGCCGAAGGAACAACTACAATTTACAACGCAGCTTGTGAACCTTATTTACAGCAATTGTGTAAAATGATGAATGCAATGGGAGCGAAAGTTTCGGGCATTGGGTCGAACCTACTAGTTATTGAAGGTGTTGAAAGTATGGGTGGTTGCGAGCATAAAATTCTTCCCGATATGATTGAAATTGGAAGTTGGATAGGGTTGGCTGCAATGACTAAAAGTGAAATTACAATTAAAAATGTAAGTTGGGATAATTTAGGTGTGATTCCAAATACGTTTAGAAAACTTGGAATAACTTTGGAACAACGTGGCGATGATATTTATATTCCTGCTCATATTGATGGATACGAAGTAAAAACGGATATTGATGGCTCAATTTTAACCATTGCTGATGCTCCTTGGCCTGGCTTTACACCCGATTTGTTAAGTATTTGTTTGGTAACAGCAACTCAAGCTAAAGGTGATGTTTTAATTCATCAAAAAATGTTTGAAAGTCGTTTGTTTTTTGTAGATAAATTGATTGATATGGGAGCCAAAATTATGCTTTGCGATCCGCACCGAGCAGTAATTATGGGGCACGATTTTAATTCACAATTAAAAGCAACTACAATGAGTTCGCCAGACATTCGTGCTGGAATTTCGTTATTAATTGCTGCACTTTCGGCAAAAGGAACCAGTACGATTCAAAACATAGAACAAATTGATCGAGGATATGAGCGCATTGATGAGCGTTTGAGAGCTTTGGGAGCCAATATTGTAAGGGTTTAAGCTTAATCCCTAAAGGGGGAAATTAAAATGAATTAAGAAATTATAGATTTTAAAAAGAGGCATCTGTAAAAATTTTGTTTCTTTTTTCTTTTAGCAACTTAGCCTCTTTAAACTTAGCAACTATAAAAATCTATGGAAACCTATATAATAGTTTTACTCTGCATAGCCTCTTTTTTTGCTGGTCTTGTTGATGCAATTGTTGGCGGTGGTGGCTTAATTCAAAGCCCTGTTGCACTTATATTATTACCAAGTTTACCTGTTTCTAGTATAATGGGTTCGTTAAAAATACCTGCTTTTAGCGGTACAAGTTTTGCAGCGTATCAATATTTGAAAAAAGTAAAGCTTAATTGGAAATTGTTTTTACTAATGGCACTTGTTGCTTTTTGCGCTTCATTTTTAGGCTCCAATTTGTTGACTTTGGTAAAAAATGATTTTATGAAACCCGTTTTGTTAGTAGTCTTGGTAAGTTTAGCCATTTATACTTTTACTAAAAAAGATTTTGGACAAGTGCAAGAAAAAAATGTTTCGCCAAAAAAACAATTAGTTTATGGTTTGATAATTAGTTTTGTTGTTGGTTTTTATGATGGGTTTATTGGCCCTGGAACTGGTATTTTTTTTGTAGTCTGTTTTGTTTCGATTTTAGGATTCGACTTTTTACACGCTTCAGCAAATGCGAAAATGGTAAATTTGGCAACTAATTTTGGTTCAATTACTTTGTTTGCAATAAAAGGTAAAATTATTTGGATTTTTGCTCTTCCAATGGCGTTTTGCAATGCACTTGGTGGCTGGATTGGTGCAAAGTTAGCCCTTAAAAAAGGTAATCAATTTATTCGAGTTTTCTTTTTAATTGTAGTCTTTTGTGCTTTAATTCGTTTTGGATATGATGTGTTTTTGCATTAACATTAAAATAGAAATACACATTAATTTTTACTTTATCATTTTTTGATTACTTAATTTTTAATTAAAAACTAATATTTCCTGCAAGTTCCTTTAAAGAAATTTCAGATAATTTAGCTTGAAATTGGGCGTTACTATTGCGTACTTTAGCATTAGTATAATTTAGTTGTGCTGTTCTAAATTCGAATGTGGTTATCGTTCCTATTCTAAACTTATCAAGCGTTATTGCTAAGTTTTGTTTAGCTATAATTTCATTTTTTTGTTCTAATTTTGACAGTTCTAAATTAGTTAAGTAGGTCTGAAATGAAGTGCTTAAAGCAGCTTTTAATGATTGATTTTGTTGTTGAATTGCTATATTTGAATTCTCAATTTGAAGTTTAGCAATTTTTTCGCTTCGGCGTTGTGCAAACCCATCAAAAATATTTAATGAAGCACTAAAACCATAGTTTAACCCTTTAGCAGATGATTGAGTTACAAATCCTAAACTTGCTGCTGTTTCTGTAAAATTGTATCCTGAATTTACTTTTACAACAGGATATCGATCGCCTTTAATTTGTTTTAATTGCAATTCGGCTACTTTTTTATTTAAAATTTGTGCTTCTAATTGTGGATTTTGTTTTTCAGCTAACGCATTAAGCTCGTTTAAAATTAATTTTTCGTCTACTGTAATTATATTTATAACGTTAAAATCAGTCGTAAGGTCACGAGATAATATTTGGTTTAATAATGTTTTTGTATTCATATATACTTCCTTTTGATGTAAATGAGCTGTTATATCAGTATTCAAATCGACTTGTGCATTTAAAACCTCTAGTTTAGATGTTTTTCCGATAGTAAATCTGTTTTTAGCCAAATCTAATCGTTGATTTGATAGTACAATAGTACTATCTAAAGCTGCAAGTTGTTGTTTTTGTTGAACTAAATCATAATAAGTTGAGGTTACGTCGCTAATTTTTGTAGTTATTGTTAGTTTCAAATTTGCTTCGCCTAATTTTTGTAAAGCTTTTAATTGGTCTAATTTGGCAAACATTTTAAATCCATCAAAAATCGTCCAGTCTAGTCCTGCTCCATAAACTAAGCTATTGTTTTTTGCATTATCAAGTTTATTTACCGTCCCGTCCGATCGGGTTTGAGTTGTATTTTGGATACTATTGTTATCTAAAATTGTTGCTGTTAACTTTGGTAACATCCCAGCATTTCCAGTAGCTACATTAGTTTTATTAATAGTTAAATTATTTTTTGAAATTTTTATTTCATAATTGTTTTCTAAAGCAATTTTAACAGCATCTTCTAAAGTTAAAACTTCTTGTGCTTGTAATTTTGAGATGCTAAAGCATAATAAAATCAATAGTAAAACTGTTTTTTTTATTGTTTTCATTTTATTTATTTTCTTTTTCATATTCATCAATGTGATCAAATTCTTCATAATGTTTTCTGGCTTTTGACCACATTAAGTATAAAGCCGGGATTACAAATAAGGTTAGAACTAATGAAAAAATGGTTCCTCCTACGATAACAACACCCATTCCAATTCGGCTAGTTGATGCTGCGCCTAATGAAAGTGCGATTGGTAATGCACCTAATGAAATTGCCAAACTAGTCATTAAAATAGGTCGTAATCGGGCTTCAGATGCCTCAAGTATGGCTTCTAATTTTGGTTTGCCTTGCTCTCGCAATTGATTGGCAAATTCTACTATTAAAATTCCATTTTTTGTCACTAGTCCGATAAGCATTACTGTTCCAATTTGACTAAAAATATTCCAAGTTTGATCAAATAACCATAATGAAAATAAGGCTCCGGCCACAGCCATTGGAACGGTCAAAATAATAATAAAAGGATCAATAAAACTTTCAAATTGTGCCGATAGTATTAAGAAAATTAACAATAATGCCAATCCAAACGCGAATGATGTATTCGAACTACTTTCGACAAAATCTCTTGATTCACCTCCTAAATCTGTTGTAAACGAGTCATCAAGCACCTTAGCTTTTACTTTATTCATCGCTTCAATTCCGTCGCTTATACTTTTTCCTGGTGCTAAACCAGCCGAAACGGTTGCCGACATGTATCTATTATTATGATACAGTTGTGGTGGATTACTTTTTTCTTCAATACTAACTACATTATCCATTTGAATAAGTTGTCCTTTGTTATTTTTAACAAACATTGAGGTCAAATCTAAAGGTTTAGAACGATCTTTTTGATCAAATTGTCCTATTACTTGGTATTGTTTCCCACTTCTGATGAAATATCCAAATCGTTGTCCGCTTAACGATAGTTGTAGTGTTTGTGCAATATCAATTACTGAAATCCCTAAACTTTCGGCTTTTTCACGATTTATACTTACATTTATTTCTGGTTTGTTGAATTTTAAATTAACATCAGTTATGGCAAACGTTGGATCTTTTGATGCCTCGTCCATAAATAATGGAATTTTTTCTTGTAGTTTTTCAAAATTAGGTGCTTGTATGATATATTGTATTGGTAAACCTCCACGTCTATTTACTGCAATTGTAGGTTGTTCAATAACTGTTGTTTTGGCATCAGGATATTGTTTGGTTAATTGAGTAAGTTTAGACGCAATCTCTTTCTGAGAACGTTTTCTTTCATTAGGTTCTTTTAATGAAACTCTTATAAAGCCACTATTTACTGATGATGAGCCACCAAAACCTGGTGAAGTAATTACTAAACTCACTTTTTTTTCTGAAACTGAATCATCGACAAGACGTGAAATTTCTTGCATAAATTTGTCCGTATAATCATAAGTTGCTCCTTCTGGAGTAGACATTCGCATTACAAAACCACTTCGGTCATCGTACGGTGCCGTTTCTTTTTGAAGTAAATTAAAAAACACGTAAATTAATCCAAAACAGAAAATAATAATTGGAAAACTCAACCATTTTTTTTTCATAAAACGATTCAAGTAACTAGCATAACTAGCATTTAACTTTTCAAAATAGGGTTCCGTTTTTAAATAAAATTTAGATTTTTTTTGTTCGCCACCTTTCATCAAATAGGCGTTTAGCATTGGGGTTAAGGTTAACGATACAAAGGCAGAAATTAAAACTGCAGCGCCAATTACTACTCCAAATTCTCTAAACAATCTACCTACAAATCCTTCTAGGAAAATAACTGGTAAAAACACTGCGGCTAGTGTTATGGAGATAGATATAACTGCAAAGAAAATCTCGTTTGAACCCTTGATGGCGGCTTCAATGGGAGTCATTCCTTCTTCAACTTTCTTAAAAATATTTTCGGTAACTACAATTCCGTCATCTACAACTAAACCAGTTGCTAATACGATTGCCAGTAAAGTAAGCACATTTATAGAAAAACCAAACAACCACATGATGAAAAAAGTAGCAATTAGTGAAACGGGAATATCAATTAATGGACGAAAGGCGATTGCCCAATCTCTAAAAAACAAATAGATGATTAATATTACAAGTAAAATTGATATCCCTAAAGTTTCAGCAACTTCTAAAACTGATTTTTTAACAAAAACTGTTGTATCTATTGCAATATTTAGTTTAATGTCTTTAGGTAAATCTTTTTTTAATTTTTCAAACTCTGCATAAAATTTTTTAGAAATATCTAAGTAATTTGCACCAGGAAGTGGCACAATAGCTACACCTACAAGCGGAGTTCCCGATTGTGTCATCTGAGTTTCGACATTCTCGGCACTTAGTTCCGCACGTCCAATATCACTAAGACGTACTATTTTATCGGCATCAGAACGTATAATAATGTTGTTAAATTCTTCTGGTTTGGATAAATTACCAACGGTCTTAACTGTTAATTCAGTGTTATTGCCAGTTAATTTTCCTGATGGAAGCTCTACGTTTTGCTTATTTAAAGCAGTCCGAACATCAGAAACAGTGCAGCCGTAAGAATTTAATTTTACTGGGTCTATCCAAAGTCGCATTGCATACCGTTTTTGACCCCAAATTTGAACTCCACTTACTCCAGGAATTGTTTCTAAACGTTGACCGATTACATTTTCAGCGTAATCACTTAACTGTAAAGCACTTCTTGTATCACTTTGTACAGTCATCGAAATTATTGCATCACCATTTGCATCTGCTTTTGAAACTACTGGTGGGGCATCAATATCCTGTGGTAGGCTTCGAATTGCTCGTGAAACCTTGTCTCTAACATCATTTGCAGCTGTTTCTAAGTCTTTATCTAAATTAAACTCAACCGTAATATTACTGCTTCCTTGGTTACTTGAAGAAGTTATATTTCTAATTCCGTCAATTGAGTTTATAGCTTTTTCTAAAGGTTCGGTTATTTGCGATTCAATAATATCTGAATTTGCCCCTGTATAACTCGTACTTATCGAAATTTGTGCTGGGTCGATTGATGGAAATTCTCGAACTCCTAAAAAGGTGTAACCAATAATTCCGAACAGTACAATTAATAAATTAATTACTATTGTAAATATGGGTCTTCGGATACTTAAAGTAGATAAACTCATGATTTATTCTTTATGTTAAAGTTTAATGATTACTCTTTTTTAATTATTATTTTAACTGGCGCGTCTGCTTTTAAACTCATTACACCAGCTGTAATTATAGTATCGCCTTGTTTTAAACCAGATAAAACTAGTATTGAAGCATCGGTTCTAGTAGCGGTTTTAATCATCACTTCTTTGGCTTTTCCATTTTCAGTAATAAATACTTTTTTTCCATTTTGAACAGGAATAATTGCCTCTGTAGGCACCACTATGGCCTCCTTTATTTTATCTAAAGGTAAGTCAACATTGGCGTAACTACCTGGTATAAGATCTCCGTTTTTATTGTCTGCAATGGCACGAACCTGCAAGGTTCTGGTATTCGTATCTACACCTGGTTCAATTGCATAAATTACTGCCGAGTGTTTTGAGTCAGAT
Source organism: Flavobacteriales bacterium (assembly GCA_038204955.1). Lineage (GTDB taxonomy): Bacteria > Bacteroidota > Bacteroidia > Flavobacteriales > Flavobacteriaceae > Flavobacterium. The sequence continues at coordinate 6,514 of JBBRCJ010000008.1, read as the reverse complement.
CCTGAAACGGTAAAGGATAATACCGAATTTAATTTTACCTGAGTAGCATATTTTTCAGGAATTGAAAATGTTATTTTAAGTTTAGCGATATTAACCAAATTGGCTACCAAAACCGCAGGCGAAATATAAGTTCCAGGTGAAATATAACGCAAACCAATTTTGCCTCCAAAAGGTGCTTTTATTAACGTTTTGGCAATTTGGGCTTCAATAAGTTGGCTTTGTGCTTGTGCCGATCGAAAATCGGCATTTGAAACATCAAATTCTTCTTGACTAAGGGCCTCTTTTTGAAGTAATAATTTAGCGCGACGTTGGTTTTCTGACGCTAAATTTTGCTTAGTTTGCGCCTGTCTAAGTTGGGCTCGTAATTCAGAATCATTCACTTTAAATAAAACTTGACCTCGGTTTACATAACTTCCTTCTTTAAAATAAATTGCTTCAACAATTCCTGAAACTTCGCTATGAATTTCAATTTGTTCATTGGCTTCTATTGAGCCTGAAAGTGATAAATTATTTTCAAAAGTTTCTGTTTTAGCTATAATTCCAGCAAGAGTCATAGGTTTATTTTTTCCGTCTTTTCCTTTAGAATCTTCGGTTTTGGCTTTGTTTTCTATAATTCGGTAGGCTATAAATCCTCCAAAACCAATAATTAATAATGCGTAAACAAGGTGTTTTATTTTCATTTTAAAGAAATTAAATTAATTAAACGTTTGTTTAAAAAACAAAAATAGTATTTACAATTGGTAAAATTTTAGTAGTTAATTTTTTTTTAACGTTTTTTTCTCAAAAGTTAATGTACTATTAAAAAAGTAAATTAATTATTCTAAAACATTCAAAAACTTCAAACCAAAAATAATTCCATCGCCTTGATATCCGTTTTGGTAGGAGCGAACATAATCAAAGCGAAATAATCGAAATTTACCAAAACCTAAATTATCCAATCCAACTGATAATTCTTGATAGGGTTTTCTATCACTAACAACCAAATTATGAAAACCTAAAACCAATTGCGATTGTAATTTATTGAGCAACGGAATTTTATTCATAATAAAACCCTTATCGTTGTGTTCTAAATGAGCTTCAAAATAACTTTTATTGGTGGATGCTATATAATAAGGTAGTAAATTAAAAACGTTAGTATAATTTTCTGATTGTCCAATATGAGTTTGATTGCCATTAAAATGTTTATAATCAATAAACGAAATGTTGTCAGCATTAAAAAAAGTACCTGCTTTTAAATTATAAGTCAATTCGCCTTTGTTGGATAAAGCGGTGGTTTGTGTAATTGAAGCTGCAATTTTATCGTAATTCAAGTTTTTATCGCTTGAAGCAAAACCTTTTTCGTAGGCAATAATTAATGTTGGATATTTATTATCACCCAAATTAAATTTTCCATTGGGACGCGAAATGTATTTTTGTCCAAAATTTATTCTTGCCAATAAATTGGCTTTTACAATATTGTTTCTGTCAAAAATTGAAGTTGTAAAATCATTAGGCAAAATTGGATTGTTGGAAGAGTAATTTTTATCCTTTTTTACTACAGAATAATCAGTAGTGTTAAACAAGGACTTACGCTCAGAATATTCTAGATTGGCTTGCATAAATAATCCGTTGGTAATTTCACGACTAAAATTTACTGATGCAAAATTTTTCTCGTATAATTTTAAATAATTATCTTTAAAAAACAAGGTACTTACTTCATTTACAATTTTTGAAATCGGATTGGTAGCATTAAATTGATTTACTGTACTTCCTGCTGAAATTAGTAAAGTGCTTTTATCTAGATTATTGAATTTTTGAGAATAACTTGCCGTTCCTCGAATTTTTTTTTCTGCAAAACCATAATTTAATTTTGTGCTTATTTTATTAAAAGTTCGCTTGTCATTATCAAAAGTAGAGTAGGAGAATCCAACTCCCGTATTCCAACCTTGAACCGTGTTAAATGAAGTCGCAAAAAAAGGTCCTTCATAGGCAAAGGTTCTTTTTTTAAAAGAATTTTTGTATTCATATCCCATAAAAATATCCGATAAACTAAATTTATTCTTTTTTAAGTCAATAGAATCTAGATATTTTTGAGATTTTTTTTTGGTTTGCAAGGCATCTTTTTTAATATAATCATTACTTTCTTCGGCAGTTAAAGGAACAGGTCTAGTTTTATTCCAAAAATCATCGTCTTTTTTATTGGCGTTTTCTTGAAATGAAAGTATTTCATTAGTAAAAGTTTTTTTGGCAAATTGTTCCGGAAAGTCAAAATTTGAATATACATAAGTAAAACCTCCGTTGAATTTAAAAGCAAAAATCCCAGCTTCAAAATTTAGGGTTTGAGTATTTTTAATCCAAGTTTTGGATAATGAATTGTAACTAAAGTTTTGTTTTAAAGTTAATGTATTTAAAATTGGATTTTGCATTTGATTGCCCTTAATAGTCAAATCGGTTGCGTAAATTGCCCAAGAATCTTCAACAATGTAAATATAGCCCTCCATAACTGGATCGGTTTGGCGGCGGGGAATAACTTTAATTTTATTGATTTGCTGTTTGTTTTCATCAAAAAACGAACCTTCATATTTGAATTTGTAATACCCAAAAGCATTATCAGCAATTGGCGAAATTACTTTGTTATTGAATTCGATAGTGTTATCATAAAAATCAAAGTTAGCCGAGGCAGCATTGTTAAAGCTAAATCCGTTGTCTTTGCCGCTAACTTTTGATGCTACAATTAATTCTTTCAATTTATCAGGTTTTTGAAAGGTTATTTTTGAAACGGTTTCTGATAAATATAAAATTCCACTTCGGGTAGAATCTATAATTTCATCAAAATCATCAACTTTTTGACCCATAAATTTTTTAGGTAAATCTTTCACTCTAAAAATTCCACGAGAGTAAAAATCAGCAGTATATTTTGAAGTCTTTAAACTGTTTTCCTTTCTATTTGCTATGGCATTTTTTATGATGGCATTGGCCGGATTGTCTTTTTTTGAAATTACAACTTCGCTTAATTGAATTTCTTCTTCGGTTAATGAAACGTTTAACAATTGAGGAAGCGAAATTATAGTAACTTCTTGTTTATTGGTTTTATAACCCAAATATTGAAATAAAACTGTATAATTACCACTTGATTTTATATTCAAAGTATAATTACCTTTATCATTGGTTGAGGTGCTAATGTAAGTGTCCTTAACAAAAATGTTGGCAAATGGTATTGGATTTCCTTTTAAATCGGTAACAGTACCTTTTAATTGTGTGAAACCTAAGGTTGATATAATAAGTAGGAGTGAAGTAAGTAGTTTGTTCATAATAGGCTTTTAAACGTATAGACGAAAATTTTGTTGAAATGGTTGTATGTTTATTTTTTTTAAAACTTTATATCAAAATGACAAACCTACTGTTAAACCCATTATATTTATTTAAAAGATACTTATACTAACAAGGATAAAACAAATTAAACTATTAAACTTAAAACTCCCAACTCATAACTTTGCAATCCAAAACCAACAATTACACCTTTAGCATTAGGTGAAATAAAAGATTGGTGACGAAACGTCTCACGTGAAAATGTGTTAGAAATATGTACTTCAACAACGGGTGTTGTGATTGATTTTATTGCATCGCCAATGGCCACAGAGGTGTGAGTATATCCACCAGCATTAAGAATGATGCCGTCAAAAGTAAAACCTACTTGATGAATCTTATTTATTAATTCTCCTTCAATATTACTTTGATAATAAGACAATTCAATGGCTGGAAATTTAATTTGTAAACTTTTAAAATAATCTTCAAATAATTGGTTGCCATAAACTTCGGGCTCACGTTTACCTAATAAATTCAAGTTTGGACCATTAATAATGATGATTTTCATACAATTCACATTTTTTGTAAAAATAATAAATTAGAGGTCAATCTACTGCAAATTAAGAAATTTTTAATTTTTTAGATTTTATTAACATTAACATAATTAATATTATTTAATTTTGAATCTATAAACCATATAAAACAATCAAAGTATGAAAAGAGTTTTTTTATTTTTAGCAGTAGTAGCAATGGCAGGTAGTGTCAATGCTCAAAAAGCAAAATCAGCAGCCCAAGCTAGAAGAAGTACAAGTGCTTCTGCAGCTCAAACAGCAGAGGGAAAATTTTTAATTGAAGCCAATACAGGTTTTGGTGCCGCTAATCCTGCAAACACAGCAATTAGTTTTTCGAGCGTTGATGGAAGTTCTAGTTATGGCTTTGGTGCAGAAGGTGGTTATTTTTTTATGGATGACTTAGCTGTTAAAGTTGGATTAGGTTATAACGGTTTCAGTCCAAAAGTTGGAGATGCTGCAAGTGCATTTTCATATAAAATTGGTGCTAAATACTATATTATGAGTATGATTCCTGTTCAAGTTGATTATGCAGGAGCTAAACCAAATGTTGGAGATGGAGTTTCATTTTTGGGTTTACAAGCTGGTTATGCAATATTTTTAGGAGACAATGTTAGTATTGAACCAGGCTTTAGATATAATATGACATTAAATAAAGATACTGCCCCAAAAGATATCCTTCAATTTAATGTTGGTTTTGCATTGCATTTTTAAGCAAAAAGTATAATTTATATAAAAAATCATCTGCTTTTGTAGATGATTTTTTTTATGCAAAATAATCATTAAAAATCTAATAATGAATTATTTATAAATTTTTAATAGTAAGACTACTAAATTTTTTTAGCAAAACCCTTGTTTAATTAAAAAATCATTTTACATTTGTATCAACTTAACAATTAAAATTTAAGAAAAATGAAAAAAATGATTTTATCTGCAATCGCAATTTTTACAATTGGATTTGCAAACGCTCAGACTAAAGGAACTTCTTCACAAACTTCTGAAGGTAAGTTTTTAATTGAGGCTAATACTGGTTTTGGACCTGTTCATTCTGCTGATACCTCATTTGGTTTTACTTCACGAGATGGAAGTAGCAGTTACAATCTAGGTTTAGAAGGAGGTTATTTTGTTGTAGATAATTTAGCTGTAAAAGTAGGTTTAGGTTATGGTGGTTTCAGTATTAAAGATGGACCAAGTTCAAATACCTTATCATACAAGATTGGTGCAAAATATTACATTTTAAACATGATACCAGTACAATTAGATTACTCTGGTGCCAAAGTTAAAGACGTAACTGATAATGAATCATTCATTGGTGCACAAGTTGGATATGCTATATTCTTAGGAGAAAACGTAAGTATTGAACCAGGTTTTCGTTACAACAAAGCTTTGTTAAAAGATGCTAAAGATATTTTAGAATTCAAAGTTGGTTTTGCATTACATTTCTAGGAAAAACAATTAAATTTATAAAAACCATCTATTTAAGATGGTTTTTTTATGCCTAAAAATTTACGATATTTACAAAATGAATTGGCAATCGTATTTAAAAAGTTATCAATCGTATTTAAAAATTGAACGTGGATTATCAAAAAATACTATTGATAGTTATACGTTGGATATTGAAAAATTATGTAGTTTTTTAGAAGTTAATTCCATTAACATTTCTCCCATTAAAATTTCTGAAGACCAAATTCAACAATTCATTTATGCTGTTTCTAAAGAAGTTACTGCTCGTTCGCAAGCAAGAATTATATCAGGATTAAAAAGTTTTTTTTCGTATTTGATTTTTGAAGATTATCGCTCCAACTCACCTATGGAATTGATTGAAACGCCCCGTTTAGGTAGAAAACTTCCAGATACTTTATCTTTATATGAAATTGATAGCTTAATTGAAGCCATCGATTTATCTAAGCCCGAAGGCGAACGAAATCGAGCCATACTAGAAACTTTATACAGTTGTGGTTTACGAGTTTCGGAATTGACTACTTTAAAAATTTCGGATCTTTTTTTTGAAGAAGGTTTTATTAAAATTACTGGTAAAGGCAATAAACAACGCTTTGTTCCTATTGCTGAGTTAACCCAAAAATACATTTTAATTTACCGAAATTTAATTCGTTCACACCTTAAAATTCAAAAAGGACACGAAGATACTTTATTTTTAAACCGACGTGGAAAAGGATTAACTCGTGCAATGATTTTTACTATAATCAAAGATTTGGCGGTTATTGTAAATTTACAAAAAGTCATATCGCCACACACTTTTCGTCATTCATTCGCCACTCATTTACTTGAAAATGGAGCCGATTTACGAGCTATTCAAATGATGCTAGGACATGAAAGTATAACCACTACTGAAATTTATGTTCATTTGGATAGAAAGCATTTAGCCGAAATTGTAAACTCATATCATCCACGTAAATAATTTTTTTACTTTTTATCTTTCTTAAAGTTTGAAAATTTGACAAAAAATGTTTCAAATTTATTATCACAACCAAGAAAATTTTCTTTGAAATAGTTACTTATTAGATACTGTCCTAAAAAAGTGTGTAAAGTTAAAAATTTGTAATTTTAAATTACTAACGATAAACTTACATACTAATGAACTTTACACAAGAACAAATTTCGGAATTAATGTTGAATATAGCAAATTCAGAAAATGGCAC
>JBBRCJ010000007.1:0-69354 GCA_038204955.1 Flavobacteriales bacterium | reverse complement strand
GTTGGTAAAGTTGTACTGCTTGATGAATCATCTTTGCTGCAACTTGACATTGCAATTGTTGCCAAAAATGATAACCCGATGTTTTTAAAATTTGTTTTCATAATTTCTAATTTTTAATTGTTATTAATTTTTAATTTAACCTGCTCCTTATTGCGAATCAGATTCTTTTCATTAGTATATCAATTAGGGTTTGATATTGTTACCCTTTAATAGGAACTTATTTCAGATTCTTTTAATAACTAAAGTCTATAAAAGGAATTCCACGATTTAATAAAGGGCCTCCATTTTGATAAAAATTAGCTCCTGTAATCGTCATAGGGCCAAAAGTTTGAGGAAAACTCGTTAAAGCTCCTGGCTGATTTACTAAACGACCAACAATGTTCGCAAAATTTCCTCCTGCCGCAACAAGAGTCATAGTTCTGCGCATAGTATAAATTTGTCCTGCAATAATGGGTACGGGTGTAATTGGTACATAACTTGTTGCCACTGATGAAAAGACTAAATTACCAGTATAAATTACCACATTTGATGCGTCTAAAATTTCCATTTTGTATGGTACCGTTGCAATAGCAGGTTGACTTTGATATCCAATACTACAAATACTTACATTGGTATTCATTTTAAATTGGTATTCGTGTATTTCCGTGTCATAAGTAACTGAATTCGTGTAACCTGGTAAAGTAAGCACATTAGAATACAACTGTTGAAAAGAAGTGTTTATCGAACTGCACGCAGCTGTGGGTAATGGTGAAGGGATTGGAGCTGGTGTTGTGCAGCTTAAAACAAATACTCCTAATAAAGACAAAAGACCGATTATTTTAATTTGTGTTCTCATAATTTCTAAATTTTTTAAATTAATATTAATTTTGGATTTATACCGATATATCAATTCTACTTTAAATTTGTTACCCATTAAAAAAAAATTATTTACATTAGCCAATAAATAAGGTACTTATGAGCGAAATAAAAAGTCATGTTGACCAAATGTATATAGAAGGATTATTACATAACAAATCAGAAATCATAGATGCTATTTATAAAAAATTTACACCAAAAGTAATTTATTATATAAAGACTAACTCTGGTGGCATTGACCAGGCTCAAGATGTTATTCAAGATGTTTTACTAACAATCTATAACCAAGCCAAAACTAAAGGATTACAACTGACTTGTCCATTTGATGCATACTTTTTTTTATTGTGTAAACGCCATTGGTTGAATGAATTGAAAAAAAAATCAAATAAAGGGGTAACATTATCTGATGATGAAGTATATATTGATGTAAGCGTTCAACAACAAGTTATTGAAACTGAAATTTTTGAAGAAAAACAATCGCTTTTTGATGAAATGTTTCAAAAATTAGGCAACAAATGTCAAGAGGTTTTAAAACTGAGTTTCGTGACTAAAACTATGGAAGAAGTCGCCGAGAAATTGAACGTAACTTACGGTTATGTACGAAAAAAAAAATCACTTTGTACTGGCGAATTAACTAAAATGATTCAACAATCACCTCGATTTGCAAATGCAAAAATCGAAAATAATTAAAGTTATGAACGAACTAAACTACCTCGACTTTGAAAAGTATTTGGCAAATAAAATGTCAAACGAAGAAAAAAATATTTTTGAAAACAAATTAAATGATACTACAGATTTTAATAATCAATTTCAAATTTATAAAGAAACATCTTCGTTTTTACAAAACAAGTTTTCAAAAGAAACTGATGATTTTAAACAAAATTTAAACTCAATTTCAAAAATCAATTTTTCCAAAAATAAAGTTGGCAAAGCAAAAGTGATCTCAATGAATTCAAAATATTTTGCTATTGCAGCAAGTTTAATTCTATTTGTTGGCATCTTTTACATCTTTCAAAATCAAACACCAAGCTATACCAATTTTAATCAACATGAAAATGCTTCTTTTACTGAACGAGGCGTTACAATAGAGTCACTCAAGGCAGCACAAGATGCCTTTAACGCAAAAAAATATCAAGTAGCATTACCTCTTTTTGAAAATGTTTTAAAAGTATATAACAAACCCGAAATAAACTATTTTTATGCTATCTGTTTAATAGAAACTCAAAACTATACCAAAGCAGAAGATGTATTGTTAACTTTAAAAGAAGGCAAGTCAATTTATAGTAATCGAGCAACTTGGTATTTAGCTTTAATGAAATTGAAACAAAAAAACAATGACGAGTGTAAGAAATTTTTAAAACAAATCCCTAAAGATGCTGAGGACTATGCTAAAGCCCAAGAATTATTAGAGTTGTTATAAATTCTTAATAATTAATGCATAAAAAAAGTGAATCCTTATAAGATTCACTTTTTTTATACATTTCTATTGATTTAAAAAAACCCATTTGATTGTTCGTGGTTTAATTTAACAAACCCGATATCAATGATGGATAAAATCCAAAAGCTAAATTTAACAAAATAGCAACTACAGCTACTGCGTAATATACAAAAGGGATAGAACGTTTTTCTTCTGTTGAATCATTAGTATACATTGCCAAAATTAATTTAAAATAATATCCAACACTTATTATTGAGTTGACAACACCAACAATTACCACTATCAAATAACCAGATTTAATTGTTTCGTTGAACAAAATAAATTTAGCAAAAAAACCTGAAAAAATGGGGATACCTGCCATAGATAAAAGTGAAGCAGTAAGCATGGCAGCTAAAATTGGATTTGTTTTTCCAAGTCCGTTAAAGTTAATAATATCTTCATTATTTTTACTATTACAAACTGCTAAAATTACAGCAAACGCTGCAATTCCTGCTAATGCATAAGCAGTTGTATAAAAAAGTAAAGTATTTGCTGCGGCAGATAAATTTAAAATCGCCATTAACATAAATCCAGCGTGAGAAACTCCTGAAAAGGCAAGCATTCGTTTAACATTTTTTTGTCTTAAGGCTAAAATGTTACCAACTGTCATTGAGGCAATTGAAATTACTACAATTATAATTTCAAGTTTATGTGAAATACCTAATTGTAAAGAAGATATTATTTTGTAAAGTGTAGCCATAGCTACAACTTTGGCCAAAGTACTCATTAATGCGGTTGTAATTGTTGGTGACCCTTCGTACACATCAGGAGCCCAAAAATGAAAGGGAACGGCTGCTATTTTAAATAACATTCCGATAAGTAACATTGCAATTCCAATTCCAAACCAAGGTGGGCAAGCTAAACCTTGAGATTGTTCATAAATTTCGGCAACATCAAAACTTCCTATGGCTCCGTAAATTAAACAAATTCCGAATAAAAGTATTCCGGAAGCAAAAGAACCCATTAAGAAATACTTCATTCCAGCCTCATTACTTTTAACATCAGTGCGACTACTGGCAGCTAAAATATATAATGAAATGGAAAGTACCTCAATACCTAAAAAAAACATTGCTAAATTTCCGAATGAAACCATAGCAATTGCTCCAGCTAAAAGAAATACTTTTATAGCAATAAAGTCGGATAATTTTGACTGATGTTGTTTATTAACTTCACCGCTTAAAGCTACTAAAAAAGCTGTTAAAACTATAAATAGGCTAGAAAAAGCAACAGAAAATTTACTAACCACAATCATATCATTGTACCAACTAGACGGCGAATTAAATTCGGATATGTTCAAAGCTAAAATAGCCAAAAGACCTATTATAGTTATAGGTACAATTGCTTTTCGAAGATTAAAAATTTCGGCGATTAGACTAAAAATTCCTAGTCCACAAACTGCTAATAGTGTATTCATTTTTTATATTTAGGATTTAGAAATTACTTTTTACAAAATAATTCCGAATTCTATTTTACTTATTTATAACTTTTAAAACTTCAATTAAACTTGGTTGCACTAAATCGACAATTGGTTTTGGATACAACCCAAAAAACAACAAAAATGTAACAATCACTATCAAAACAATTGTTTCATTAATTGTAACGTCTTTAAAAACAATTTTATTAGTTGCTCCCAACATTACATTTTGAAACATTTTCAACATATAATAGGCGCCCAGTATTATTGTAGTTCCCCCTAAAACGGCAATCCAAATGCTAGTTTGAGCCAAACTATATAAAACAGTAAACTCTCCAACAAAATTAAAAGTACCAGGCAAAGCTATCGATGCTAGTACTAATATTAAAAAGAAAGAACTGAATTTAGGTGATTGAGATCTAATACCACCCATTTCAGAAATTTCTCTTGTTTGGTATCTTCTAAAAATAATTTCTGCCATAAAAAACAAACCTACAATTACAAATCCGTGTGCAATCATTTGAGAAACAGCTCCTGAAAGTCCGTCAAGAGTTAATGTATAACAACCAGCCGCAATTAACCCAACGTGAGCTAATGAGGAATAAGCTAATAATTTTTTTAAATCTTTTTGACGTAACGCCAAAATAGAACCGTAAATTACGCCTGCAACTCCGATCGAAGTTAATAAAATCAAGTTTGCTTTTGCAGTTAAAGGTGCTATTGGCAATTGCCATCTAATAATACTGTAGAGACCCATTTTTAGCATAATGCCAGACAACAACATTGTTCCAACAGTTGGGGCTTTTTGATACACTTTGGCTTGCCAAGTGTGAAATGGGATTAATGGAATTTTAATTGCATACGCCATAAAAAAGGCTAAAAACAACCAAAATTGTTCTAATGTTGATAACTTTAAATTGTATAAACTTTTCAATTGAAAATCACCTGCCTTTTGATATAAATAACCAAACCCAATTAGCATAAATAAAGATCCTGCCAAAGTATAAATGAAGAATTTAACTACAGCTTTTCGTCGTGAATCAGCATCATCATTCCCCCAAATCAATGCTATAAAATAAATTGGAATCAAAGACAATTCCCAAAAAATATAATATAATAATCCATCGGCAGCTAAAAAAGTACCTGCCATTGCAAATGCCATAAACAATACTAAAGCGTAAAAGTTTTTGGCATTTTTATATTCATTTCCAAATGATGAAAAGATGATTATTGGCGTTAATGCTGTGGTTAACAAAACCATGGCCAATGCCAATCCATCGGCTTTAAAGGCTAAATATACTTTCGGATATTCAATCCATAAAGTTGAAAAGCTTACAGAATTCTCGTTTAAAAAACTATTGGTTAATAGTAGAGTGAATCCAAAAGCAGCCAAACTAAAAAACAAGGCAACTCGTGATGCTATTTTATCGCCAGATAAAAAGGTTGCTAGCGCGCCAACTAAAAGTAATAATAAAAGTGATGTTACATTCATTGGGTAAAAATTATTGAACTAAAAATAAATAAATTAAAATGCCTACAACGCCAATTACAAAAGAAAACAGATACAAACCAACGCTTCCGTTTTGAATTTTTTGCCCTGCTAAACCAAGCGAATTTGTAATGCTACCTAACCCAGAAATGAATCCAGAAATTGTAGTTTCAACTTTATCTCTAAAAAATCGTGACAATTTGTTGATTGGTTTTACGATGAGTGCCATATAAAATTCATCCACATAATATTTGTTGTAAAGTACTTTTGAAAAGCCTGTAATTTGATTGTCTTCAAAAGGAACAATGCTTTGTTTGATATATTTTATGTACGCCAAAACAATTCCGATTAATCCACCAATAACTGCGACTGTCATTAATATGTATTCGGTTGCTCCAAAAACATGTTCTTCTCCAGCCACTTTGGTAAAAATTGGAGCCAAATATTCGTTCAACCAACTATTTCCTGGAAAACTAATTATTCCTCCAATTAAAGATAAAATTCCTAATACAATTAAAGGAAACGTTATTAAAGTTGGGCTTTCATGCAAATGATTTTTTTGATGCTCTGTTCCTCTAAAATCCTTAAAGAAAGTAAGATACATTAATCGGAACATATAAAAAGCGGTCATTATTGATGCTAAAGAACCTATTACAAATAAAGGAATATTGTTGTGAAAAGCGGTAATTAAAATTTCATCTTTCGAGAAAAATCCTGCAAATGGCGGAATTCCAGAAATAGCCAAAGTTGCCACCAACATAGTGATGAACGTAATTGGCATTGCTTTACGCAAATTTCCCATTTTACGCATATCTTGCTCGCCGCCCATTGCGTGAATTACCGAACCTGAACCTAGGAACAAACATGCTTTAAAAAATGCGTGTGTAATTACGTGAAAAACCGCAATGTTGTAAGCACCCAATCCTATAGCCAAAAACATTAAACCTAATTGCGACACGGTTGAATAAGCCAATACTTTTTTAATATCGTTTTGAACCAAGCCTATCGATGCGGCAACTAAAGCAGTTACAGCACCTATTATTGCGATTATATTTAAAACCTGTGGTGTTAAATCAAACAAATAATTTAAACGCGTTATCATAAAAATACCAGCGGTCACCATTGTTGCGGCGTGAATCAATGCAGAAACTGGTGTTGGTCCTGCCATTGCATCGGGCAACCAAGTATATAACGGAATTTGTGCCGATTTACCAGAAGCACCAATAAACAAACATAAAGTTGCGATGCCAATCCACATTGAATTAACATTAAACTTTCCTTCAATTACAATTTGTTTAATCGTTACAAAATCTAACGTATTAAATAAACTTGCAATGATAAAAAGTCCGATTAGCAATCCTAAATCGCCAATTCGGTTCATTATAAACGCTTTTTTAGCCGCATCGTTATAGTCTTGGTTTTTATGCCAAAATCCAATTAATAAATACGAACACAAACCAACGCCTTCCCATCCGATAAACATTACCAACAAATTACTGCCAACAACAAGCGTTATCATAAAGAACACAAAAAGGTTCAAATAGGCAAAAAACTTGTGCAAGTTTTCGTCGTCGTGCATATAACTTATCGAATACAGATGAATCAAAGCCCCAATTCCAGTAACAAATAGTAACCAAAGAATAGAAAGCTGATCCAATAAAAATCCGAACGATATTTTAAAATTACTAACTTGAATCCAATCGAACAACGATATTTCGATGGCTTGTTTGGTTTCAGTTATCGTTAAAAAGAAATAAATACTTGCTAAAAAGGAAACGATTACAGTAAAAGTTCCAATAAAACCTGAAACATTTTTACTGACTTTTATTCCAAAAAAAACATTAAATAAAAACCCAATAAACGGGCTAATTACTAAAAGTAGGGCTACATTTTGCTCCATTACAAATTATCCTTTTAAATTTTTAAGTTTCGCAATATCAATAGCGCCAATATTTCGGTACACAGAAACTAGAATTGCCAATCCTACAGCAACTTCCGCTGCCGCAACTGCCATCGAAAAAAATACAAAAACCTGTCCGTTTGCATCGCCGTGACGGGTTGAAAAAGCCACAAAAAGCAAATTTATAGCATTTAACATAATCTCAATTGACATAAACACAATAATTGCATTTCGACGGTACAAGACTCCAAAAACACCAATGCTAAAAAGCAAAGTTGACAAAAAGATGTAATTTTCAATACCGATTTGGTCTAAAATAGTGTTCATAATTTATTTTTCTATTTTTTCTTTTTTTGATAATAAAACGGCACCAATCATTGCCACAAGTAACAATACTGATGCAAATTCAAACGGAACCATAAAGCCTTCTTTTCCATCCAAAAGTACTTTTCCTAACACTTTTATCGATTGATAATCTTCATCAGAACCCGTAGTTCCAATTACAGGATCGGTATGATAAAAAATCAGAATAAAAACAATGCTCATCATACACAACAACACAATTGCTCCCAATCGGGTAACTCGTGGTTTGTGCACCTCATCTTCATTATTCAAATTCATTAACATTAACGTATGCAAAAAAAGAACCATAATAGCGCCAGCATACACAATTATTTGAACAATTGCCAAAAACTGAGCGTTAAACAACAAGTAATGTCCCGCAATCGAAAACATACAAATTACCATATAAATAGCACTGTGAATTGGGTTTCGACTGTAAATAGTTAAAAATGCAGTTGACAAACTCAAGGCTGCTAAACAATAAAAAATAATTACAACTGGAGCCATTAGTTAGCGTTTTTTAATTGAGCGTTTTGCATTGCAATGTCTAGAGGCATTACCAATCGGTCTTTTCCAAAAATAAATTCTTCACGGGTTGCTGCCGTGGGAACTAATTTTTTCGAAGTTGTTAAATAAATAGCGTCTTTAGGGCAAGCCTCTTCACACAACCCACAAAAAATACAACGCAACATATTAATTTCATATATTTCGGCATATTTTTCTTCGCGATACAAGTGCATCTCGTTTGGTTTTCGCTCTGCTGCTTTCATTGTAATAGCTTCTGCCGGGCACGATAAGGCACACAAACCACAAGCAGTACAATTCTCACGACCTTGCTCATCGCGCTTCAACTCGTGTTGCCCACGATAAACTGGACTAAAAGCCCGAACTTGCTCCGGATATTGAATCGTAGCTTTGCGCGTAAAAAGGTGTTTGATAGTAATAATAAGTCCTTTTACAATGGCAACCAAGTACATACTTTCCCAAAAAGTCATTTCTTTGTTGGAAACCTGCTTCTTTCTGCCTGATAATGATATTGTTTCTATATTCATCTTATAAACATTTAACTCCGCTTGAGTTTTCTCTTTTTTCTTTGAAGCCAATCCCGCTATACGTTCCAAAATTTTAATTTTTTAAAAGAAAAAATCAAAATGTTTTCCACTGCTATCGGGGCTAGTGCCTATTTTATTTGTAACCAATTTTAGTTCTTTGCAACGGATTTTCTTGTTTTTCAATCAATTCATCCAAATAACTAAAAACCAATTCTATATTTTTATCTTGGTTGATTAATTTTTTCTTTATTTCTTCAATTTCTAATTTCACGCTTAAGTTATCCGAAAGTATTTCTCTCATTTTAACGAAAACTTCAATTATTCTATTGCTTGTTTTTACTGCTTTTTCACTTTTTAAAACACTTGCCAACATCATAGTTCCGTGTTCTGTAAATACATAGGGCAATCTTGATGAAAATTTTAATTTTTCGAGGTGGTCGCAATTTGCGACTTCAAGTTCATTTAGTATGCGGTAACAAAATGTGACTCTTTGAATATATCGAATATTTGTTTGATTACCAACAACTTAAAACCCAAAATAAGCAGCAATGTCACTTCGCAATATCACTATTCCTGTAACAATAATATTTGCAATCGAAAGCGGGATTAAAATTTTCCAACCCAAATTCATTAATTGATCGTATCTAAAACGGGGTATTGTCCATCGCACCCACATATAAAAGAATATGAAGCCGCAAATTTTAATAAATAAAGCAACAAATCCTAATATATTTGCAATGTTTCCGCCCCAATTTTCAATTACCCAACTCATTCCAGGATAATTATAACCTCCAAAAAACAAAACAGCTAAAATTGTTGACGAAATAAACATATTTGCATATTCGGCAAATAAATAAAATCCCATTTTCATAGACGAATATTCGGTATGATAGCCGCCAATAAGTTCTGTTTCGCATTCTGCCAAGTCAAACGGAGTTCGATTAGTTTCTGCGAAAGCACAAATTAAAAATATCAAAAACGAAACGGGTTGGTAAAAAACATTCCAATTCATTCCGGCTTGGTCAATAGAAATTTGTTTTAAACTTAAAGTTCCAGTCATCATTAATAAAGCAATCATACTCAATCCCATAGCTACTTCATAGGAAATCATTTGTGAAGAGGCTCGAACAGCTCCCATTAAAGAAAACTTGTTATTTGATGCCCATCCACCAATCATAATTCCGTAAACACCTACTGAAACTACTCCGAAAATATAGAGTAAAGAAACATCGACATCAGTAGCTTGCATAACCACTTTTCGCCCAAAAACAGTTAAGGTATCGCCCCAAGGAATTACTGCACTAGTCATTAAGGCTGTACTCATCGCAATTGCGGGACCAACCATAAATAAAAATTTATTGGGTGTGTTTGGTTCGAATTCTTCTTTTGCAAAAAGCTTCATTCCATCAGCGAGGGGTTGCAATAATCCAAATTTTCCAGCACGGTTCGGACCAATTCTGTCTTGTAAAAAAGCGGCCACTTTTCGTTCTGCGTAAGTAGAGTACATTGCCATTAGCATTGTTAGCGCAAAAACTACTAAAATCACAACACTTTTTTCAATTATAAATGCTGTTTCCATATTAAGAAATTGTTTTGTTTAATGGAAATTCAGCCATACTAATTTTTTTTCTGTCTTCTTCTCTACCTTCCAAAATGCCTTCTTCGGTATCGATAATTACTTTTTCTAACTTACGAGTATAGTTATTTTGATTAATAACCGACTCTTTTTCTACTTTTCTTGGACCTTCAATAATCCAATCGCTATTATCTTTTTTATCGAAACGACACGTATTGCAAATAAATTCTTCCACTTCGTGAAACTCGTCTTTTCTGCCTGTAACTCTTTGAATTTCATCTCCAAATTTCCAAACAGTTGTTTTTCCGCAACATTTATCGCAATCTCTGTGCGCATTAAAGGGTTTGTTAAACCAAACTCTCGATTTGAATCGGAAAGTTTTATCTGTTAGTGCACCAACTGGGCAAACGTCAATCATATTTCCAGAAAATTCGTTGTCAATTGCTTTAGATAAGCAAGTCGAAATGTTAGAATGATCACCTCTGTCCATAATTCCGTGTACTCGTCCATCCGTTAATTGGTCGGCTACTTGTGTACAACGTTGACACAAAATACAACGGTTCATATGCAATTGAATGTTTGGTCCAATATCTTCGGGTGCAAAGGTACGTTTTTCTTCAATAAATCGGGTTGCTGATTTTCCGTGTTCGAATGCCAAGTTTTGCAAATCGCATTCGCCAGCTTGGTCGCAAACTGGGCAGTCTAATGGGTGATTTATTAACAAAAACTCGGTTACCGACTTTCTTGCTTCTTGCACTCTTTCCGACGATTTGCTGTTGATTTCCATTCCGTCTTGGCAACCCGTAACGCAAGATGCCATTAGTTTTGGCATTGGTCTTGGGTCGGCTTCGCTGCCTTTTGCAACTTCAACTAAGCAACAACGGCATTTTCCGCCACTGCCTTCTAGTTTTGAATAATAGCACATTGCTGGCGGCACTACTTCACCACCAATCATACGAGCGGCTTGCAAAATTGTAGTTCCTGGATTTACTTCTACGGATTCTCCGTCTATTGTTACTTTCATATAATAAAGTTTAAAAGTTTAAAAGTTAAAAGTTTAATTTTCAAAACTTCTAACTCACAACTCTTACTTGTTTTAGACTAATACATTTCCCATTAAATGCTTCACTTTTTCAAAAGGCTCGACAACAAAATGGTTTCTATTTTTAATTTTTTCAGGAAAACGAACGTGGTACTCAAATTCGTCTTTAAAATGACGAATGGCTGCTGCCACTGGCCAAGATGCAGCATCACCTAAAGGGCAAATCGTATTTCCTTCAATTTTTGATTGAATGCTCCAAAGCAATTCGATGTCTTCTTCACGACCGTGACCGTTTTCTATTCTGTGTAATATTTTTTCTAACCAACCCGTTCCCTCTCGGCAAGGTGTGCACTGCCCGCAACTTTCGTGATGGTAAAAACGTGCAAAATTCCAAGTATTTCTTACTATACAAGCAGTATCGTTGTACACAATAAATCCGCCTGAACCTAACATTGAACCTGTTGCAAAACCTCCGTCTGACAAGGATTCGTAGGTCATTAATCTGTCTTCGCCTGCTGCTGTTTTATAAATTAAATTTGCTGGTAAAACGGGTACTGAGCTTCCTCCAGGAACTAATGCTTTCAAAGGTCTGTCTGAACTCATTCCACCTAAATATTCATCAGAATTCATAAATTCATAAACGGATATTCCCATTTCAATTTCGTAAACTCCTTGATTTTTAATGTGTCCAGATGCCGAAATTAATTTTGTTCCTGTGGAACGACCGATTCCTATTTTTGCATATTCTGCACCAGAATTGTTTACAATCCAAGGCACCGCAGCCAAAGTCTCAACATTGTTTACAACGGTCGGATTGCTCCAAAGTCCGGATACTGCTGGAAATGGTGGTTTTATTCTTGGATTTCCTCGTTTTCCTTCCAAACTTTCTATTAATGCGGTTTCTTCGCCACAAATATAAGCACCTGCTCCAATTTGAACATACAATTCCAAATCGAAACCCGAACCTAAAATATTTTTTCCTAACCAACCCGCTGCTTTTGCTTCGGCAATGGCTTTTTCTAAAATTTTATAAATCCACATATATTCACCACGAATGTAGATATACGACAAGTTTGCACCTAAAGCGTAACTTGAAGTAATCATTCCTTCAATTAGTAAATGCGGAATAAACTCCATCAAATAACGGTCTTTGAAAGTTCCCGGCTCCGATTCGTCGGCATTACAAACTAAATGTCGTGGTTTACCCGATTTTTTATCGATAAAACTCCATTTCATCCCGGCAGGGAAACCTGCACCTCCACGACCACGGATTCCAGAAATTTTTACTTCTTCGGTAACTTCATCGGGCGTTAACGTTTTTAGGGCTTTCTCTACAGATTCGTAACCACCTTCTTTGCGATACACTTCGTAGGTTTTAATTCCTGGAACGTTAATTTTATCTAATAATATTTTCTTTGACATATTATTTTAAATATTGGTCTAAAAATGTTTTTAATTTTGTTAAATGTAGATTAGTATTTATATCTAAATTCCACATTTCTGATAAATATTCATTCTTACTGTTTTTGAGTTTTGAATAAATATCTTTATAAATTATAATCTTTCCTTTTTTACTTTCTGGTTCTGTTGCATCTCCATTCTCTTCATTTACAATACATTTTATAAATGCTTTCCAACACTCTGTTATATTTTTATTAAATGACAATTCTAACAATTGTTCTAAATTATGACTTTCAGAATCGTTAAATGGTAAATAAAATCTATCAATTGTAAATTTTTTATTTAATAGCCAACTATTAATATCTGTTTCTTTTTTTGAAATATTGTCAGTCTTATCTTCATCTGCGTCAAAGATAGTAACGAACTTTACATTTTCATTTTCTCTTATAAATTTATCAAAAAAAGTAGAATTTATTTGTGCTTTTAATTTACTCCACCCACCTGTTTTGTCATTTTCTGATATTCCTTTATTTGTGTCTGCAATTAAAACAATTTTATTGCCAACCTTAATTTCATATTCTTTTTCTTTTATATACTTCGATAAACTATGATTTGATAAACAATAATTTTTCAAAATGAAGTCTCTCAAAAAAATTACATCATTTTTATCCTCTACAAAAATAACAATATCAACCATAAATATTTTCTCCTCTAAACGGTAAATTCTTTACAGAATATTCAATATTGTCTGCTCCTTGAACTGTTCCTGAATAAACTATTTCTTTTACTTCATACAATTCAATTAATCGTAATTCATTTTGTAACTTTTCCTCTAATTCTTTTGAAGCATCTACGAATGCCTGCGCACATTCTTGCGAATGAGTCGTGGCGAATAATTGCACATCTAATTCTTTACCAACTTTAAAAATATTTACCCAAAAATCTTTCATTTTTGAATGATGGATGCCTATTTCAATTTCGTCAATCAATATTCTTTTTCCTTTTAAAGATAACATTTTCAAAATAATGTAAAATATTCTTTTGAAACCGTCTCCCATAAAATTTAAAGGTAAAAAGTCATTTTTATCATCGTAACTTATTAAAAAGACAGATTTTAAATCGTTGAAACTTCCTCTAAAATCTATTCCTACTATTTTTTCATTTACAACTTTAAGCGCATTTAATAAAATTTCTTTTTCTTGCTTTGTTTTTAATGTTTCGTATATTTTAATTGTCTCCTCTTCTAATGGCGTATCGTTGAAACTTACTAGTGGGAAATTTAAAATATCTGAATCGTAATCATAAATCCAGTAATTTTTATTCTCATAGCCTCTTAAATCTAAACTTTTGTTATTGCTAATTGTTATAAATTGAGATAAATAATCTTCGCTTTTAATATTATCATATGATTTATTTAATGTAATCAAACTATCTATTAAATCTGAATCACTACTTATTTCAAGAAACTTATCGTTATAAGAGAATCTTGTATGATTACTTTTTTTATAAAAAATATATCCCTTAAAATAATTTTCTTTAGGATAAGTAGTTTCAGTAGTTGAAATGTTGTTTGATTTCTTAGTAATTTCTTCTATCTGAAACTTAAACCCTCTTTTTGTTAATGCCAAATAAAAATTATCCAACAATTGTTGCCCATCTTCATCAACCAACAACGCCTCCAATAAACAAGTTTTACCAACATTATTATCGCCAACAATCAAATTAAACTGTCCAATGTCGGTCACTTCAAGAGAATCAAATTTCTTGAAGTTTTCAACTTTGAAGTAGGTTAAATGATTGTTTTCCATTCTTATTTTGCTAATAAGGTGATTTTGTTATCCTTGCAATCAGCAATTAACTGATCTATTTTTTCTTCGTTCAGATGTTCTTGGTAAAAATCTCCCAATTGCATCATTGGAGCATATCCGCAAGCACCCAAACATTCTACTCCAACTACTGTAAATAATCCGTCTGCAGTGGTTTCTCCTTCTTTGATATGTAACTTTTCGCAAGTATAATCCATTAAATCTTCGGCTCGATTTAAGCAACAAGGTGAAGTTCTACAGAATTCGAACATATATTTTCCGATAGGTTTTTGGTTGTACATCGTATAAAACGAAACTACTTCATAAACCTCAACAGGTTGAATGTGAAGGATTTCGGCTATTTTATCTTGTAATTCAAAACTCAACCAATTTTCGTGTGCATCCTGAACTTCGTGCAAAACGGGCAAAAGTGCTGATTTTCGTTTATCACTAGGATAATGACTGATTAACTCGTTAATACGAGTCATCAAAGCATCGGTAATGTTTATTTCTTGTTTGTATTGTGTTCTTTCCATTTCTTTTTTCTGTAAATTGTATAATGTAAACTGTATTACTGACTTTTACTTTATACTATTGACTTTATACATTTTTTTAATATACATTATACAAATTTATGCGTCTAATTCCCCAGCAATTACGTTTAAACTCGATAATGTAACAATTGCATCTGATAATAATGCGCCTTTTATCATTTCTGGATAGGCTTGATAATAGATGAAACAAGGCCTTCTAAATTTTAGTCTATAAGGCGTTCTGCTTCCATCGGTTACTAGATAAAATCCTAGTTCGCCATTTCCGCCTTCGACTGCGTGATAAATTTCGGCAACTGGAACGGGAACTTCGCCCATTACAATTTTAAAATGATAAATCAACGATTCCATTGAATTGTAAACGTCTTCTTTTGGCGGAAGATAATAATCGGGTACGTTTGCGTGATACTCATTTCCGGCTGGCATTTTGGCTAAAGCCTGACGAATAATGCTTAAACTTTCCCAAACTTCGGCATTACGAACGCAAAAACGATCATAAGTATCGCCTGATTTTCCTACAGGAACTATAAAATCAAAATCTTCATAAGATGAATAAGGTTCTGAAACTCGAACATCGTAATCAATTCCTGCTGCACGAAGATTTGGACCTGTAAATCCGTAATCCATGGCGTCTTGAGCAGAAATTGCTCCAACATTCACGGTTCTATCAATAAAAATTCTATTTCTTTCAAAAAGATTTTCGAATTCTTTCCAACAAGCAGGAAATTCTTCTAAAAAGGTGTTCAATAATTCAAAGGCTTTTGGTGACCAATCTCTTTCAAAACCACCTATTCTTCCCATATTTGTAGTCAATCGTGCTCCACAAATTTCCTCGTAAATTTCGTAAATTTTTTCTCTAAATTGAAATACGTAAAGGAAACCTGTGTAGGCTCCAGTATCAACTCCAAGAATCGAATTACAAATAATATGATCGGTAATTCTGGCCAATTCCATTACAATTACTCGTAAATATTGAGCACGCTTTGGAACTTCAACATCGAGTAATTTTTCTAAAGTCATCCACCAAGCCATATTGTTTATGGGCGACGAACAATAATTCATTCGATCGGTTAATGGTGTAATTTGATAAAACGGACGATTTTCGGCAATTTTTTCAAACGCTCTATGAATGTACCCAATAGTTGGTTCGGCATCTAAAATGCGTTCGCCATCCATTAGTAAAATATTTTGAAAAATACCGTGCGTGGCTGGGTGCGTAGGTCCTAGATTTAGAATCGATAATTCGCTTCCATCCTCACTTCTGCGACTTTCGATAATTTTTGCGTATCGATGTTCTGGTGTTAATAATAGTTCTGACATTTTTTCTAATTATTTGACATTGTACGTCCAAAAAAGCGGTCGTCTTTGTCGGTTCTGCCTGAATCTTCCATCGGAAATTCTTTTCGCATCGGGTGTGAAACCATCTCGTCCATATTCAAAATTCGTTTTAATTGCGGATGCCCTTTGAAATGTACGCCGTAAAAATCCCAAGCCTCACGCTCCATCCAATTGGCACATTTAAAAATATCTAAAATTGTATCTACTTCTGGAGTTTGGTTTAAAAAAGTTCGAACTCTAATTCGAGTATTTTCAACCCAATTGTGTAAATGATAAACGATTGCAAATTGATGATCATCATCGTTGTCTGGATAATGAATTGCTCCTAAATCAGTAAGAAAATGAAAATTTAATTCTGCATCTTCTTTTAAAAATTGAATTAATTGATGTAATGAATCTGATTGTACTTCAAATGAAAAAATATCTTTTTGCATTTTAAAATCCAGCACTTTCGTACCAAATTTTTGGCTTACTTTTTCTTGTATGTTTTGTATTTCTAAAGCCATTTTTATAAGTTATAAGAGGCTAATAATTCCAAATATTCAGGCGAACTTCTACGACGTACCGATTCATTTCGCACAATCTCTTGCAATTGCATTACTCCATCAACAATTTGCTCTGGACGTGGTGGACAACCTGGCACATAAACATCAACTGGGATTACTTTGTCAATTCCTTGAAGGACTGAATACGTATCGAAAATTCCACCTGATGAAGCGCAAGCCCCAACTGCAATTACCCAACGTGGTTCGGACATTTGTTCATAGACTTGACGCAAAATAGGAGCCATTTTTTTAGAAATAGTTCCCATAACCATTAGCATATCCGCTTGACGAGGAGAAAAAGAAACTCTTTCGGACCCGAAACGTGCTAAATCATAGTGCGAAGCCATAGTTGCCATAAATTCGATACCACAACAAGAAGTTGCAAATGGTAATGGCCAGAGCGAATTTGCTCTTGCCATTCCTACAACATCGTTCAATTTTGTTGCAAAAAAACCTTCTCCGGTTACACCTTCTGGTGCTTCCACCATTGTTATTTCTTTCATACTCATTAGCCCCACCCCGAACCTTCCCAAAAGGGAAGGAAGCAAGAACTGGATATTTTAATTAATATTTATTTGTGTAGCCTTTTCTCCCTTTGGGGATTAGTGGGCTATTATTCCCATTCTAAAGCTTTCTTTTTTATAATGTAGAAAAAACCGACTAAAAGCAATGCCATAAAAAGAACCATTT
This sequence comes from Flavobacteriales bacterium, assembly GCA_038204955.1. Taxonomy (GTDB): domain Bacteria; phylum Bacteroidota; class Bacteroidia; order Flavobacteriales; family Flavobacteriaceae; genus Flavobacterium. Next base: position 51,877 of record JBBRCJ010000007.1, on the reverse strand, counting down.
TTATCATACCATCAACACCTAATGCTTTAAAATTAATTGCCCAAGGGTACAAAAAGATAACTTCAACATCAAAAAGAACAAACAAAATGGCTACTAAAAAATATTTTACAGAAAATGGAACTCGTGCATTTCCTATCGATTCAATACCGCATTCAAAGTTTTTATCTTTGTCAATTGAATGCCGTTTAGGACCTAATTTGCTTGAAATTATTATCATTCCGACAACAAAACCTACAGCCAAAAGTGCCTGCATAAGTATTGGAAAATAGTCTAATTGTGTAGATTGCATTGTTCTTGAATTTTTACTTGTAACAAAATTGGTACAAATATACATTGCATAAGTTAATTGTACAATAAACTCGGTCTTAAACGTTTGTTATTTATTATGGAAGACTCCTTATTTAATTTAATTCTAAATAAATCGAAGTTGTTTCATAAAAAAAACGACACTCTCTGCAGAATGTCGTTGTTTTGAGGTAATCAAAAAATAATATATATTAGTCTTCGATAACTACTACTTGAGCAGCTACTTTACCTTTTCTTCCTTCTTCTTCTTCGAAAGTTACTTTGTCTCCTTCGTTAAGTGATTCTGCTCTTAATCCTGTTGCGTGAACGAAAATATCTTTTCCGTTTTCGTCATCTGTAATAAATCCGTAACCTTTAGATTCATTGAAAAATTTTACTGTTCCTGTGCGCATTGTAAATTGTAATAATTATTAATAATAAACAAATGTACTCTTTAAAATGATACAAAAATTTATTTTGTTAATTTATTTTTTAAAAATATTGATTTTCAGGTATTTAATTTAATCTTATACGCTTCTAAATTTTGTTTAAATTTTGAAATATGTTTTAAACACTATTTTTAGACTTTAATATATTAGTAAGATAACCACATTTATATTTCAATTTTCATTACTAGAAAGTTGCTTTAAGAGACTTGATTTATTAAATCAATGCAACATTAATTAAAATATTGTATTAATCTTATATTTTATTTCACATTTACTACTATGCTTAATTCGTTCAATTGCGTATCATCAATAACAGATGGGGCATCAATCATAACATCGCGACCAGAGTTGTTTTTTGGGAAAGCTATAAAATCACGAATAGTTTCTTGACCTCCTAAAATGGCTACCAATCTATCTAAACCAAAAGCTAATCCGCCGTGTGGTGGTGCTCCAAATTGAAAGGCATCCATTAAAAAGCCAAATTGATTTCGAGCTTCTACCTCAGTAAACCCTAAATATTTAAACATCAAAGCTTGTGTGGCTTTATCGTGAATTCGAATAGAACCACCCCCAATTTCATTTCCATTTAAAACCATATCGTAGGCGTTGGCACGAACTGCTTTTGGGTTGGTTTCAAGCAAATCCATATCTTCTGGTTTTGGTGAAGTAAACGGATGATGCATTGCATGATAACGACCGCTTACTTCATCAAATTCTAATAACGGAAAATCAACTACCCAAAGTGGAGCAAATTCTGCAGGATTCCTTAAGCCTAAACGAGTTGCCAACTCCATTCTTAAAGCCGATAAATGTGTCCTGGTTTTATCTGCGGGACCAGAAAGCACAAAAATCATATCGCCCGCATTGGCATTAGTAATCTTTGCCCATTTTGCTAAATCATCTTGGTCATAAAATTTATCTACTGATGACTTGAAACTTCCGTCTTCATTACATTTTACATAAACCATTCCGGTTGCACCAACTTGCGGACGTTTAATCCAATCGATTAAACCGTCAATTTCTTTACGAGTATATTCGCCTGCTTTTGGAACCGCAATTCCAACAACTAATTCGGCAGTATTAAAAACTGAAAAATCTTTGTGTTGTGAAACTTCATTTAACTCACCAAATTTCATTTCAAAACGAATATCTGGCTTGTCATTTCCATAGGTTTTCATTGCATAATCATAAGTTATTCTTGGAAATTCTGCAACATCAATACCTTTTATTTCTTTTAATAAATGACGTGTCAATCCTTCAAAAACATTTAAAATATCTTCTTGTTCTACAAATGCCATTTCACAATCAATTTGTGTAAATTCAGGTTGACGATCGGCACGTAAATCTTCGTCACGAAAGCATTTTACAATTTGAAAATACTTGTCCATTCCGCCCACCATTAACAATTGCTTGAAAGTTTGGGGCGATTGTGGCAAAGCATAAAATTGTCCAGGATTCATTCGTGAAGGCACGACGAAATCTCGAGCACCTTCAGGAGTTGATTTAATTAAATAGGGCGTTTCTACTTCACAAAAATCCAAATCGGATAAATATTTACGAACTTCCATAGCTACTTTATGACGAAAAAGTAGAGAATTTTTTACTGGATTACGACGAATATCTAAATACCGATATTTCATACGGATATCTTCACCTCCATCGGTTTCATCTTCAATAGTAAATGGTGGTGTTATTGAAGCGTTTAAAATAATAAGTTGAGATACTAAAATTTCGATCTCACCCGTAGGGATATTTGTATTTTTAGATTCTCGTTCAATAACAGTACCTTTAACTTGAATTACAAATTCACGACCTAAAGTTTTAGCCAATTCAAAAACAGATTTTTCTGTTCTACCTTCGTCAAAAACCAACTGAGTAATTCCGTAACGATCCCGTAAATCGACCCAATTCATAAAACCCTTATTACGGCTTTTTTGAACCCATCCAGCAAGTGTTACTTCATGATTTACGTTTTTGGCGGAAAGTTCTCCGCAAGAATGACTTCTGTACATTTTATAGAATTTTAAAATGCAAATATACTTTTTTAGTTAGGAGTTTAAAAGTTTAGGAGTTTAAAAATTTTGAATCAATATTGTTAGAAAAGCAAAAAATAAATAATCAAAATGTCAATTTTACAGAATTTTATCAAAATTCAGTTTTTAAATTGAACATTAATACTGCATTTTAAAAATAACTTTTCAATTAAACTTTTAGAATTGCAACTCTGAAATAGTATTGTTCTTTATTCTTTTTATATTTGCCTTTTATAAAAAAGTACATAATGTTTACCGATACACACACTCATTTATATGCTGAAGAATTTGATCTAGATAGATCTGAAATGATTGAAAGAGCCATTTTAAAAGGTATCACTAGATTTTTTATTCCTTCAATTGATTCAAAATACACTCAAAAAATGTATGATTTACAAAGTCAATTTCCTTCAAATATATATTTAATGATGGGTTTGCATCCTTGTTATGTTAAAGATAATTACTTAGATGAATTGGCTCACGTTGAAAATCAGCTAAGTAACCATAAATTTTACGCAATTGGCGAAATTGGAATCGATTTATTTTGGGACAAAAGTACTTTAGAAATTCAAAAAAAAGCTTTTAAACATCAAATTCAACTAGCAAAAAAATACAAACTAGCAATCAACATTCATTGTAGGGAGGCATTTGATGAAGTTTTTGAAGTTTTAGAATCAGAAAGAAGTGATGATTTATTCGGAATTTTTCATTGTTTTTCGGGAAATTTAGATCAAGCCCAACAAGCCATATCATTAAATATGAAACTTGGAATAGGTGGAGTTGTAACGTTTAAAAATGGAAAAATTGATCAGTTTTTAAATCAGATTGATATAGCCCATATTGTTTTAGAAACCGATTCTCCCTACTTGGCACCAAGTCCACATCGAGGCAAAAGAAACGAAAGCGGTTATACGGTTCTGGTTGCTCAAAAGTTATCCGAAATTTACAACCTTTCAATTAAAGAAATTGCGCAAATTACAACTGAAAATTCAAAACTTGTTTTTGGAGTTTAGAATGTTTAGTTTTGGTTTTTACAAAAAAATGAAAAAATATTTAATACTACGTTGTGGACTATCAATTTCTTTTTTTGCTTTATTTTCGTGTGCTTCAACTAATTTAGAAGTTATAAGCCAAAAATCGTATAAAAAGCAGCTGAAAGAATTTGTAAAAACCATCAAAAATCAAACACCTAAAATGTTGGATTCGGTTGCTTTATCAACATTTTCACAAACAATAAACTTTAATTTACGCAAACCCAACTTTGTCATTATTCACCACACAGCTCAAGATTCATTACAACAAACCTTAAAAACATTTCGTTTGCAGAAAACCCAAGTTAGTGCTCATTATGTAATTGGCGATGATGGAACCGTTGTTCAAATGCTAAATGATTATTTACGATCTTGGCACGCTGGTTATTCAAAATGGGGTAAAAATACCGATATTAATTCGGCTTCAATTGGGATAGAATTAGATAATAACGGTAAAGACGAGTGTTTTTCGGAAGCTCAAATTAAAAGTTTATTGGTTTTATTAGAACGTTTAAAAAAAGACTATAACATTCCTGTTCAAAATTTTATTGGTCATTTAGATATTGCACCCGAGCGTAAAAACGACCCAAGTGTATACTTTCCTTGGAAAAAACTGGCTGAAAAAGGATTTGGTCTGTGGCAAGACGATGTGTTGGAACCTGCACCACAAAATTTTGATACTACATTAGCACTTCGATTAATTGGTTATGATACTAAAAATTTATCATCAACTATAATTGCGTTCAAAAGGCATTACATTCAAACAGATGTAACTGACGTTATTGATGAAATTACTAAAAACACTATTTATAGTATCTTTAAAAAACAATAAGTTGCTTTTTCAACTCAATAAATCATTATAAAACCACATTTTTTTTGTTTATTTGTAACGCTATAAAAAAATTACAATGCAACGATTTGACGCTATTCGACCTTTTTATGATACGGAAATTAATGACGGTATAAAATCATCCTATAATCATCCGATGATGAAAGCTTTGATGAATTTTTGTTTTCCTGATGTTGCCGAAAATGTTTGGCAAGAGCAACTTTTAAGAACCTATTCTAGCCGTGATTTTCAATGTAATTTTATTTACCACGGTGTAATGAGGGTTATCAACCACACATCAGATGGTTTAACAACATCAGGTTTTGAAAAATTAGAAAAAAATACCTCTTATTTATTTATATCCAACCATCGAGATATTATTTTGGACACTTCATTATTAAGTGCCAGTTTGTTTGAACATGGTTTAGTAATGACAGCATCGGCTATTGGAAACAATTTAGTAAACAAAGATTTTTTGTTGACTTTGTCTAAATTAAACCGAAACTTTTTAGTACAAAGAGGTTTATCTCCAAGAGAATTGTTACAGAGTTCACAAATACTATCCGAATTAATTGAACAATTTTTGTACCGCGAAAATCGTTCGGTATGGATTGCACAACGCGAAGGAAGAACCAAAGATGGAAATGATGCTACTAACCCTGGGGTTTTGAAGATGCTTGCAATGGCTCGAGGTAGCGAAAGTATTATTGACTATTTCAAAAAAGTTAAAATTGTTCCTGTTTCCATATCATATCATTACGACCCAACAGATGCTTTTAAAATGCCACAATTTATGGCAGAAGCAAACAACGAAATTTATACCAAACAAAAAAACGAAGATTTTAAAACCATGATTAGTGGTGTTGTGGGTCAAAAAAAAGGTATTCATATTCACATTGGCGACCCATTAATTAATCAACTTGATACTATTGCAGAAGCTCACGAAAGCAGTAACAAACAAATTCAAGCTATAGCTCAATTAATAGATGATTCCATTTTACAATCATATAAGCTATGGCCAACCAATTATTTAGCATATGATATTGTAAATAAAACCGATTTGTTTTCGAGTTTATATACTGAAAACGAAAAATCTGTTTTTTTACGTAGAATGGAAATGAAAATTGGAACCAATAATGATGTTATGACAGAAGGTTTTATTGCAATGTACGCCAATCCGGTAGTTAACCGTTTGAAATATGTTTCGGCAAATTCCTTAATAAATCCGAGTGACACTTCTGAAAATCTTTAAAAATGACTCTTAACAAACCCAAAATTTTATTGATTTATACTGGTGGCACTATTGGTATGATGAAAAATTTTGAAACGGGCGCGTTAAAAGCATTTAATTTTAAAAAACTACTTCAAAAAATACCCGAACTCCAACTTTTAGATTGCCATATTGAGACTTATTCTTTTGAAAACCCAATTGATTCGTCCAATATGAACATTGAAAAATGGGTTCAAATTGCTACTATTGTTGAAGAAAATTATATTGATTTTGATGGATTTGTAGTACTGCATGGATCAGATACTATGTCCTATTCGGCGTCAGCCTTGAGTTTTATGCTTGAAAATTTGGCGAAACCTGTTGTTTTTACTGGCTCTCAACTTCCAATTGGCGATTTACGTACCGATGCAAAAGAAAATTTAATAACCGCCATTCAAATCGCTTCGTTACAAGAAAAAGGAAAACCAGTAATTAATGAAGTGTGCTTGTACTTTGAATACAAATTGTACCGTGGCAACCGAACCACCAAAATAAATGCGGAACATTTTAAGGCTTTTGCTTCACCCAATTTTGTAGCTTTGGCAGAATCAGGAGTTCATTTAAATATTAACCATCAGGTAATTAAATTTAAAAATGATTCAAAAAAAATATTGGTTCATAAACATTTAGATGATAATGTGGTTATTGTAAAAATGTTTCCTGGTATCAATAAAATAGTTTTGAAATCTCTAATTGCAATTCCTAATTTAAAAGGAATCGTTTTGGAAACTTATGGTTCAGGAAATGCTCCTAACGAAAATTGGTTTATCGAAATTTTAGAAACTGCAATTAAAAACGGACTTCACATTGTTAACGTAACCCAATGTTCCGGCGGCAGCGTAAGTATGGGACACTATGAAACCAGTACTAAACTTAAAGAAATTGGTGTAATTTCGGGCAAAGATATTACCACCGAAGCAGCAATAACTAAATTAATGTATTTATTGGGTCAAAATGTAGCACCAAGCGTATTTAAAACTATTTTTGAAACTTCATTGCGAGGAGAGATGGAATAAGTAGCATCATAAAAATAGTCCAAAAAGAATTTTTAAAAATATAACGACTCGTTAATTTTTATTATATTTGTGTATAAAAATTTAAAAAATGTATACAACTTACACTTATCTTCGGCTCAAGATGTTACTATTGATATTTTAGAAGCAATAAAAGCCAATTTTAAGTCAAAGCCAATTCTTATTACTGTTGAAGAAGAGGAAATTTTTGAACTTTCGGAGGATTTAAAAGCAATTTTAGACGAATGACTAGCGGAAGACACGGGTGAGTATATTTCTTCGGAAGAATCAATCAGCCAACTTAAAGCCAAGTATGGCATTTAAAATAATTGTTTCACCTCGTACTCAAAATGAAATTATTGACTCTATTGATTTTTATGCAATTCGAAGTAAAGATGCTCCAATAAATTTTATAATTCAGATTCAAAAAGTATATCAGATACTTGAAACCAATCCGTTTTTTAAAATTTGTTATAAAAATGTTAGGGCAGTTCCCGAAAGATATTTGAATATACATTATATTTTACGGTTGATGAAAAACAAGAAATAATTAGTATAAGGTCTTGTTTTCACAACAAAAGAAATCCTAAAAACAGACCAACCATTTGAATCTAAAAATATGAACAGAAGAAACTTTATCCAAAATTCATCGTTAGCCTTTGGCGGTTTAATGATGCCGAGTAACTCATTGGTTACCAATTTTTTATTTGATGACCCATTTAAAATAAAATTAGTTCGCGACAATGTTAGTGTCTTTACTGAAAAGGGCGGTACAATAGGGTTTCTTCAAACTAAAAATCATTTTGCAGTGGTTGATTCTCAATTTCAAGAGCAAGCCACGCATTTAATTACCGAATTAAAAAAATTATCTGAAAATTCGATAAAATTTTTAATTAATACGCACCATCACGGCGATCATACTTCGGGCAATATTTCTTTTAAGGGATTGGTTGAGCATGTTGTGGCACACGAAAATTCGTTAATTAATCAAACCAATTCGGCTAAAACCAACAAAACGGAGGACAAACAATTGTATCCCGACGTTACTTTTTCGGATAAATGGAAAACCAAAATAGAATCGGAAACCATTCGTGCACATTATTTTGGAGCTGGTCACACTAATGGTGATTCGTTGATTCATTTTGAACATTCTAATGTTTTGCATATGGGCGATTTAATGTTTAACCGACGTTATCCTTATATTGACAAATCGGCTGGAGCCAATATTAATAGTTGGATTTCAGTTTTAGACAAAACAATATCTACATTCGATAAAGACACTATTTTTATTTTCGGACACGCATTTGAACCAGAAAAAATAACAGGAAATAAAGAAGATATTAAAGTTTTCAAAGATTATTTAGAAAAGTTACTTACACAAGTAGGTTCCGATATTAAAGCAGGGAAATCAAAAGAAGAAATTTTAAAATTAACTGTCATTAATGGAGTAACCGAAATGAAAGGCGATGGCATTTTAAGAAGTTTAACTGCTGCCTACGAAGAATTATCCACCAAACCTTGATTTTGAATTGCATTATTGCAAAAAAAATCATTTATTTGTACCACTCAAATAGAGAGGTGGCCGAGTGGCTGAAGGCGCACGCTTGGAAAGCGTGTATATGGCAACATATCGAGGGTTCGAATCCCTTCCTCTCTGCAAAAAAATACTGTTTTAAAACTATAAAACGCCATAAAACCTTTGTTTTGTGGCGTTTTTTAATACAATGATAAACACAAAATCCAAACATACTAATTTTATAAAATCCGAAGCAAAACGCTTGGGGTTCTTGTCATGCGGGATTTCAAAAGCGGGATTTTTAGAAGAAGAAGCACCAAGACTTGAAAATTGGCTGAATAAGAATCGTCAAGGCGAAATGGCATATATGGAGAACCATTTTGATAAACGATTGAATCCAAAACTATTAGTTGAAGATTCTAAAAGTGTGATCTCATTATTATTAAATTATTTTCCCTCTGAAACACAAAATGAGGAATCGTTTAAAATTTCAAAATACGCTTACGGTCAAGATTATCATATTGTAATTAAACAAAAACTGAACGAATTATTACATTCTATTCAAACAGAAATAGGGGAAGTTTCTGGACGCGCTTTTGTTGATTCGGCACCAGTTTTAGACAAGGCTTGGGCAGCAAAATCGGGTTTGGGTTGGATAGGAAAAAACAGCAATTTGATTACTCAAAAAGTGGGTTCTTTTTACTTTATAGCAGAGTTAATTGTTGATTTAGAATTGGAATATGATTATGCTACAACTGATCATTGTGGAACTTGCACCGCCTGTATTGACGCTTGCCCAACAGAAGCAATTGTTGCGCCTTATGTTGTTGATGGAAGCAAATGTATTTCCTATTTTACTATTGAATTGAAAGAAAATATTCCTTTAGAAATGAAGGGAAAATTTAATGATTGGGCTTTTGGTTGTGACATTTGCCAAGATGTTTGCCCGTGGAATAAATTTTCAAAACCACATTCGGAACCCCTTTTTAATCCAAATCAAGAAATTTTAAATTTTACTAAAAAAGATTGGATTGAAATTACAACTGAGACTTTTAATAAAGTATTTAAAAACTCGGCTGTAAAGCGAACTAAAATGGAGGGTTTTAAACGAAATATTTTGTTTTTAGACTAATTTCTATTCTTTAAACCAACCCGAATACATCACATAATTATTAGAAATCCGCTCAATTTCACCAGCAAAATCTGATTGGTCTATGTTTTTCACTTTTTTGGCTGGGACACCAGCATAAATTGATCCTGATTCTACTATTGTGTTTTGAGTAACGACAGCTCCAGCTGCAATAATTGAATTACTTTCAATAATACAATTATCCATAATAATGGCACCCATTCCTATTAAAACATTGTCTTTTACTTCGCAACCGTGCACAATTGCGTTGTGACCTATTGAAACGTTGTTTCCAATAATTGTAGGATGTTTTTGATAGGTACAATGAATTACTGCTCCATCTTGAATGTTAACCTTATTGCCAATTTTAATAAAATTAACATCACCTCGTAAAACGGCATTAAACCATACGCTACAATTTTCACCCAAAATAACATCGCCAACAATTGTTGCATTTTCTGCAATAAAACAATCGTCTGGAATTTGAGGATATTTTCCGTTTATTTCTTTAATAATCATGATTTAAATATAAAAAAATCCCGAAATTATCGGGATAGTTGTTTTTAATTTAATGCCGGACAGTTACAGTGGTAAGGTTCTGGTTTGCAGAATAAATTAAAACCTAAAGTAATTTGGTGAAAACCACCAGTACTAAAATTAACTTTTTGTAATAATTGTGAGTACGTATATGAAAACATTAAATTTTTATAATTAAACCCTAATATTGGAGTTATAAACTGTAATTTTTGGCTCCCAATTTTGTTCCCTTCGTAATATTCGGCTCCATCAAGACTCCGTCTATAAGAAACGCCACCCCAAACTTTACCTTCTTCAAGAGTTTTATATACTTTTAAGTTTAAATCAACGATTGATTCTTTAGTTTGGGTAATGTTTTGAAACATTACCGATGGTTCCCAAAGAAAACCCTTTGAATCTCCAAAAGTATAACCGGTGTTAAAAATTAAGCGTCTTAAATTAACCGCTTCTTTATCGGTATATAAATTTCGAGCAGTAGCCAAGGCGTTTTTTACTGTAAAGTGTAAATAAAAATCTAAAAAATTATACGAAGTTCCAATATCAACATTAAAATAGTTGGCTTTTTGAACTATTGTTCCGTCAATTCCAGGATCAAAACTGTTATTTCCGTTTAAAAAAGTGGTTTCATCGATCACACTTTGAGCATAACCAGCTGTTACACCAAAAGACAATTGATTTAAATCAACTTCATCACGTGAAAATTGTAAATGATGAGCATAAGTTAATTTTAACCCTTTTTGTGAATGATAACCATTACGATCATTAACTAAAATTATTCCAGCTCCAGATTTTTCATTTAACCTACCATTAAAGCTTAAGGTTTGTAAAGCTGGGGCATCTGTTTGATCAAACCATTGCTGTCGAACTGTTAGTCTTACTTTAGCACAATTACCAGCTCCTGCCATTGATGGGTGCAATAAATAGTAATTATCAGATAAGTAATCGGAATATACTGGTAAGACTTCTTGAGAAAATCCAAATTTTGTAATGAGTACAATAAATAAAAGGAAGATTTGTTTCAAATTCATCGTGTATATTTTTATAACATAAAATGCAAAAATAACTAAATATTTCGTAGCGTTCAAATATATAAATTTTGTTTCAATTTAAAAGTAAATTTCACCTATAATTTAAAAGTGTAAAAGTTAGTTGAAAATAAAGCACCTTAAAATTAATTTAGTACTTTTAATAAGTTTTAAATACGCTATACTATGTCAGCACTAAAAGTCATTGAGGTTTTATCAAGTTTGCCAACCAGTTGTAACGATGTAAGGCAAAATTGGTTGAAAAAGCATCTAAATAAGTTCAATCCTTTCAATCTAGTGGCATTCAAGTGCAAAACTTACTAGTTAAAAAATAGTATGATTTCGAAATATCGAGTAAATTTAAAAACTCATTTTCGGCGTTGGGTAACTAATCATATAGTACAAAAATGTTTCTTGAAAAATTTTTTTGCGAATAAAATTTATTAAGTATTTTTTTATCAAAACATTAATAATGAACGAATTAAATTTAGAATCAAGCCCTTATTTATTACAACATGCAAACAATCCAGTTCACTGGAAGGCTTGGAATCAAAAAACACTTGATAGTGCCAAACAAAACAATAAATTAATTTTAATAAGTGTTGGCTATTCCGCCTGTCATTGGTGTCATGTTATGGAACACGAAAGCTTTGAAGATTTTGAAGTTGCAAAAACGATGAATGCAAGTTTCATAAATATTAAAGTTGATCGAGAAGAGCGTCCTGATATAGATGCAGTTTATATGAAAGCAGTGCAAGTAATGACAGGACGTGGAGGTTGGCCAATGAATGTTGTATGCTTACCTGATGGAAGACCAGTTTGGGGTGGAACGTATTTTAAAAAAACTGATTGGATTAATTATTTAGAACAATTGCAGGAATTATATTTGCAGCAACCTGAAAAATTAATTGATTACGCCGATAAACTTTCTGATGGTTTAAAAGCTATTACTGTAGTTCAAAATGCAGATAACAATATCAAATTTAACAGCGAAACACTTTCATTATTGGTGCAAAAATGGCAAAAAAGTTTCGATTTAGATTTTGGAGGAATGGCAAGAGCTCCAAAATTTATGATGCCTACTAATTACGAGTTTTTACTTCGATATGCTTATCAATATAAAGATTCGACACTTTTAAATTTTGTAAACCTTACTTTAACTAAAATGGCTTGGGGCGGACTTTTTGATACTGTTGAAGGTGGATTTTCACGCTATTCTGTCGATTTAAAATGGCATGTTCCTCATTTTGAAAAAATGCTTTATGACAATGCACAATTGGTTAGTTTATATTCAAATGCTTATAAACTAACTAAAAATAAATTGTATAAAAACGTTATCCAAAAAACACTTTTATTTGTTGAAACTAATTTTTTAACTCAAGAATTCGGTTTTTATTCCGCTTTAGATGCAGATAGTTTAAATACGCACAATCATCTTGAAGAAGGAGCATTTTATGTTTGGAATAAAAACGAATTACAATTTTTATTGCAAGATGATTTTGATTTATTCAGTCAAGTTTTTAATATTAACGAATTCGGATATTGGGAAAATGAAAATTATGTTTTGATTCAAAATGAAACTCTTGAAGTAATTGCAAAACGAAATACGATTGAAATTTCTTTTTTAGAAAACAAAAAAAAATCTTGGGAAAAATTACTTTATTCTGAAAGAAATAAACGACATAAACCTCGATTGGATGATAAATGTTTATGTTCTTGGAACGCAATAATGTTAAAAGCATATGTTGAGGCATACAAAGCATTGCAAAAAGAACACTATTTAGCTATTGCTTTAAAAAATGCCAATTTCATTTGTACTAAATTTTTAGCAGATGACGGAAGTTTAAATCACAATTATAAAGATAATACAACTACCATAAATGGCTATCTTGAAGATTATTGTTTTGTAATTGAAGCTTTTATAGATTTATATCAAGTTACTTTAAATGAAAATTGGTTAGACACTGCAAAACAATTAACCGATTATTGTTTTGATCATTTTTACGATGAAAACACCCAATTTTTCCAATTTACCTCAACTAAAGACGATCCATTAATAACGACTCATTTTGAAATTGAAGACAATGTGATTCCAGCATCAAATTCAGTAATGGCAAATAATTTAGTGCTTTTAAGCATTTACTTCGGAAATTTATATTACGAAAAAATAGCTCAAAAAATGCTTCATCACGTTTTACCAAATATTGATTATCCATCGGCTTTTTCAAACTGGCTCAATGTCTTTTTACATTTTTCAAATCAAAACAAAGAGTTGGCCATCTGCGGAAGCGAAGCACTTGAAAGTAGTACTAAAATAAATGAACAGTATTTACCCAATGTAGTTGTAGCAGGAACAATTAAAAATTCAGATTTGCCTTTTTTAAAAAATAGATTTGCGATTAATAAAAACTTATTTTATGTATGTGAAAATAAAACTTGTAAATTACCTTTAAACAATTTAGAATTGGTTTTCCATGAACTTGGATTATAAAAGCACTAACCTACTTTCAAAAAAAAGTTGTTTTATCAACTGATAATTATTATTTTTATTTAAAATTGGTATAATGTTTAAAACAAAAAAAGAACTCGTATTTGTTATTTTAGCTGGAATTTTTATAACTAATGCTGTTGTTGCCGAGTTAATAGGTGGTAAGTTAATTCAAATTGGTCCATTTGTAATGAGCATGGGAATTGTGCCTTGGCCTATTGTTTTTATTACTACTGATTTAATAAATGAATATTTTGGCGAAAAAGGAGTTAAAAAGCTGTCGTTAATTACCGCTGTTTTAATTGCTTACTCTTTTGTTATATTGTTGCTAGCCATTCATATACCCGCAGCTAAAGGCATTAGCCCCGTTACTGACAGTCAGTTTTTAGCCGTTTTTGGGCAAAGTATGTGGATTATTGTAGGTAGTATAGTGGCATTTTTAGTTTCACAGTTACTTGATGTTTCTCTTTTTCATTATTTAAAAAATAAAACTGGAAATAAAATGTTGTGGTTACGAAGTACTGGCTCCACAGTAATTTCACAATTATTTGATAGTTTTATTGTTCTAGGTATCGCTTTTTGGATGCCCGGAAAAATAAATTTTCAAACCTTTATTTCATCTGCATTAACAGGATATACTTTTAAACTAACTTTGGCAGTTGTATTAACTCCGTTAATTTATTTTGGACACAATATAATTGATAAATATATAGAAAAAGAAAATTAAGATGATGGACAAAATACGTTGCGGATGGTGCGAAAAAGATGATTTGTATCGAGATTATCACGATAACGAATGGGGAAAACCAGTTTATGATGATGAAAAGTTGTTTGAATTTTTAGTATTAGAAACTTTTCAAGCAGGATTAAGTTGGCATACTATTTTAAAAAAAAGATATAATTTTCGATTGGCATTTGATGATTTTAATTATACTATTATTGCAACCTATGACGATACTAAAATTCAAAGTTTACTTTTAGATTCCAGTATTATACGCAATAAATTAAAAATTTATGCTACTGTTATCAATGCGCAATCGTTTTTAAAAATTCAATCAGAATTTGGAAGTTTTTCTAATTATATATGGAAATTCACTAACGAAAAACCGATTGATAACCATCCCAAAATTTTAAAAGATGTTCCTGCCACTACGCCATTATCAGATAAAATTAGCAAAGATTTAAAAAAACGAGGATTTAAGTTTATCGGTTCTACAACTATATATGCGCACATGCAAGCCACAGGAATGGTAAACGACCATATTGAAAATTGTTGGTTAAGAGGTTGATTTATTCTTTTAACACCTTCATAAATTCAGCCCGACTAATTTCAAAAGCACCTAAACTTTCTAAATGATAATTATGCACTTGACAATCAAGTAATTTATAATTATTGGTTTTTAAATAATTAATTAACCAAATAAAAGCCACTTTACTAGCGTTCGATACTAGTGAAAACATACTTTCTCCACAAAAAACAGTTCCTAAATCGACTCCATATAAACCGCCAACTAATTTATTATTTTGCCAAACTTCGACCGATTTTGCAATGCCTATTTCATTAAGTTTACAAAATGATTTTATAATATCTTCAGATATCCAGGTGCCATCCTGCCCTTTTCGCTTTATATTTTGACAATGTAACACAACCGATTTAAAACTTTTATTAAAGGTAACTTCAAATTTATTTTGGTTTAAAATATTACGCATGCTTTTTGAAACCTTGTATAAATTTGGGTAAACTACCATTCGTTTTGGCGGTGCCCACCATAAAATGGGCTCATTATCATCAAACCAAGGAAAAATTCCGTTTTGATAGGCAAGTTGTAACCTTTCAATTGAAAGATCACCACCTACAGCCAAAATACCTTCGCTTGAAGCTTGACTAACAGAAGGAAAATAAAGATCTTTTGAAAGGAAATACATAAATTATAATCCGAAATTATACCTTACTTTGATACTATAAAATAAATCCAAAAAAATATTCCTTTATAAGCAAAATAAAATAGTGTGACTTTAAATCAGAAACAAAAATAATCAATTTTCTTATAAATTTTATTTCAAACTAATGTTTTCTTAAATTCAATATTTACGTTTTTTAAAACAAGTTCAAGGTGTTTACATTTTACTATTTACACTTTATTTAATTGTTTTTTAAAACTTATTTGAATTGTAGTTCCAACTCCAATTTCTGAATCTAAAACTTTGATTTTACCTTTATGATATTCTTCTACGATTCTTTTTGTTAATGACAATCCTAAGCCCCAACCTCTTTTTTTAGTAGTAAATCCTGGTTCAAAAACTTTGCTAAAGAGTTTTTTTGGAATTCCTTTTCCAGAATCTGTCACGTTTATTTTAATGGTTTTTAAATCTTCTATCAACTCAATTTTTAATTTTCCCCGACCTTTCATGGCGTCAATAGCATTTTTCATTAAATTTTCAATAGTCCAACTGTGCAATGCTGGATTTATTGAAATTATAATTTGGTTTTTAGGATTTACAAAACTAAACTCAATTTGCTGTGAAAAACGTGATCTTAAGTAGTCGAATGATTCTTTAGTTTCTGCAACAATATCTTTTAATTCTAAAACGGGTTCCGAACCAATTTTTGAAAATCTATCGGTTATAGTTTGCAATCGAATGATGTCTTTTTCAATTTCAGCAACTATAATTTCGTCTACATTATCAGCTTTCATAATTTCGAGCCAGCCAATTAATGATGATAATGGTGTGCCAATTTGATGCGCAGTTTCTTTAGCCATACCGGCCCAAAGTTTGTTTTGAGTGGCCATTTTAGTACTTCGATAAAAATTATAAACAACTGTACCAAACAAAAAAATAATTAATAATAATGCAATAGGGTAATACTTTAATTTATTTATCAAAATTGAATCGCCATAATACAAATATTGGTATTTATTTTTATCATACTTTATAACAATAGGATCATTTTGTGATTTTAACTTTTCTAAATATTTTTTTGTTTTCTCAACATCAGATCCAGTTTCATCATCGACATTAGCCGTGTTGCGAATAGAATCATTTTCGGTTAAAATAATTGGAATGGTGGTATTGTTACTAAAAATTTCTAGCGGTAATTCTACATCGGTATTTTCACCAGCATTAATTAACGTTTTTTGAGCATTAGCCCATAATTGCATTTTTAGGCGTTCTTCTTTTTTAAAAATTTGAAAAAAAGTAAAAGTATTCCACAAAATTAAAAGTACAATTACAAATGAAGTTATAATAATCACCCATCGATTGGTATTTGTATCTTTTGAAAAATTCATTTTGTTAAGTTTTGGCTTTTAAAATTCAATGCAACTTCGTCAATGCAATCATCTAGTGACTGAAAATTGTATTGTAACGCAGTTTTAATTTTTTTATTGGATATAATTTCAACATTGTGTGCTGTTTTTGCAGAAAACTTAGTAAAATTTCGTGAGATTCTAAAAAAGTTTGCCACAAACCAATCGTATCTGTAGTACAAGTTGGTCATCCAAACTTTGGCTTCGTATTTTGGCTTTTTTACATTTAAACTTTCGGCAATTTTAAAAAATACTTCTTTAAAAGTTTTATTTTCGGAAATTAAAATAAAACGCTCCCCATTTACAGCAGATTCCATTACTGTTTTCATTATCTTAACTACATCTTTTACAGAAACATAACCTGTTGAACCTTTAGTGTAGAAAGAAATTCCATTTTTAATTTTTGTAAAAAAAGTGTTGCTTCCTGTTTTAAAAAAACAAGTACCAAAAATAACTCCTGGATTTACAATTACTACTTTTAGCCCTTCTTGAAAGCCTCTCCAAACTTCCATTTCGGCACCATATTTTGAAATAGCATAATCGCTATGTGGTTTTTCGGGATTCCATTCGGAGTTTTCATCAAGTTCGGTCTGGTTTGAAAGTAAATCGCCCAAAGTAGCAATTGAACTAACATAACATAACTTTTTAACATTTTTATCAAGACAAAAATTAACAATATTTGCCGTTCCTTCAATATTAATTTTTCGTAATTGCTCTTCGTTTCTTGGGTCGAATGATATTAACCCAGCGCAATGATAAACGTAATCAATATTTGTAAAGGCTTGTTCTAACCTTGGAATGTCGTTGATATCAGCTTCAACCCATTCAATATTTGAGAATAAAGGAAGACTGTTGTGGTCTTGAAATAATTTTTTTGTTTTTTCAATGTTCCGATACTCTCGATAAATGGCTCGAATTAGCAATTCACTTTTTGATAAATGAAGTAACAAATGTGCTCCTAATAAACCTGTTCCGCCTGTAACTAAAATCATTTGGTAAAGATAAGTAAAAAATGGTTTTTTGAAGGTTTGTATTTATTGATTGTTTTAGGATACAATGTAAATTTAAGTTAATAAAAGTAATCTTATTGTCATCTTTGTCAAAGTTTAAAACTTGGACAAAGATTTAAAAAAGACAATCGTTTTTTGTAGTATTTAGTTTTTGAACAATTTGAGAATATGATGTTACTAAATAAAAGACTCAAACTTAATTTTTTAGCCCAGATGGGAACGGCATCCTCCGCTTTTTTTTAAGCGGAGATAAAGTGGACAGCTGGAACGGTGTGGATAAAAAAGCCGAAACTTTTGCTTCAAGAAATTGAGTGTAATTACTTATATTTGCAAAAAAATTAAGACGATTAAAATGGAGAATTTAGTTGAAGAATTAAAGTGGCGCGGTTTGTTTCACGATATGATGCCAGGAACGGAAGAGCAGTTGTTAAAGGAAGCAACAACAGCCTACATTGGGTTTGACCCAACGGCCGATTCGTTGCATATTGGCAGTATGGTGCAGATTATTTTGCTGGTTCATTTAAAGAATTTTAATCATAAACCAATAGCTTTAATTGGAGGCGCTACTGGAATGATTGGTGATCCATCGGGAAAATCGGACGAGCGGAACTTGCTGGATGAGGCTACTTTGGCTAAAAATGTGGCGGGTATTAAGTCTGTTTTAAGTCGATTCTTAGATTTTAATTCTACTGAAAAAAACGCTCCTGTTTTGGTTAATAACTACGATTGGATGAAGGATTTTAGTTTTATTGACTTTGCCCGCGAAGTTGGAAAACGAATTACGGTTAATTATATGATGAGCAAGGATTCTGTAAAAAAACGATTGACTGGCGATGGCGAAGGAATGAGTTTTACGGAGTTTACGTATCAATTAATTCAAGGGTACGATTTTCATTATTTGTATAAAAACAACAATTGTTTGCTTCAAATGGGCGGTTCGGATCAATGGGGAAATATAACGACTGGAACTGAATTGGTGCGTCGAATGAATGGCGAAGGCGCGAAAGCATTTGCATTGACAACCCCACTGATTACAAAGGCTGATGGTTCAAAATTTGGTAAAACCGAAAGCGGAAATGTCTGGTTAACTGCAGATAAAACATCGGTTTATAAATTTTATCAATTTTGGATAACTACAAGCGATGTAGATGCTGAAAAGTACATTAAGATTTTTACTTTTTTAGATAAAGAGACTGTTGATAAATTGATTTTGGAGCATCAAGTTGCACCGCATTTAAGAGTTTTACAACATACTTTGGCAAATGAAATAACAACTTTTGTGCACAGTAAAGCAGAATTGGAAAAGGCAATTAAAGCATCGGCAATTTTATTTGGTAATGCTACTGCTGCTGATTTAAAAATGTTGGATTCTGAGACTTTTTTGGAAGTTTTTGAAGGTGTTCCTCAAGCTGAAATTAATAGTAACGAACTTGAAAATGGGTTGGATATTGTAACCATTTTAAATGAAAAAACAGGGTTTTTAAAATCAAATGGTGAAGCTCGAAGGGCTTTAACTGCCAATTCTATATCGGTAAATAAAACCAAAGTTACTGAAGATTTTAAACTTTATACAAGCGATTTAATCAATAATCAATTTGTGTTGTTGCAAAGTGGAAAGAAAAATTATTTTGTGTTGAGAGTGGTTTAAATAAAGATCATTTATGAATGTTAAAGAAACCAATAACAATAATTTTTTTGAGCGGGTTTACAATGTAGCCCGCCAAATTCCTTGTGGAAAAGTTACATCCTATGGAGCCATTGCAAAATCATTGGGTGCTGGTCGTTCTGCCAGAATGGTAGGTTGGGCAATGAATGCTTCACACAGTTTAAGTGATGTTCCTGCTCATCGAGTGGTCAATAGAAATGGTTTATTAACAGGTAAGATGCACTTTGACGGAACTAATTTAATGCAACAGTTGCTTGAAAATGAAGGGATTGTAGTAATAGACAATCAAATACAAGAGTTTAAAAAACATTTTTGGACTCCGGAAATGAGTTTGTAATTAAATTAATGGTGCTAAAACAATTTCCCAACCAAAATTATTAGCTAATTCCATTTTACTAAAACCTTTAAAACGAATTGGTTCTTTTTCTCCTTTTAAAAAACCTTCAAAATCCAAAACAACATTTGCTTTGGCGGATTCTTTTTCTACATCAAAAATGACCTCTTTAGTTTTAATTTTTTTAATTTTAAATGTATCAAACGAATCGTAAAAAAGTCTTAATTCTTTACTGTTTTTTACTGGATTTTCTTCTTCATTTGCATTAAAAAATTCGTGATTACCGTTCAAAAATTCTTTCCAAAATGCGTTACATTCCTTTTTAACGTCTTCATTATCATTTGGATGAAAATTTTCATACGAAAAGTGTATAAACATATTTCCTATTTGAATATCATCAATTTCAAATTCAAAAAATTCAGAAATTATAAAGTCATAAAGTAACTTTTTTTTATACTTGTAGTTTGTATTAAAGCCAATTCCGTTATCGTACAATAATTGAATTATTTTGTCCAACTCAATCCCTATTTCCAATTCAGATAATGTATCGGAAGACTTTACATTAGGTTTACCCAAACGGTTATAAATTGAAATTTTATTTGCGCCTTGGTAGGCGTTTTGAAAGTTCATGATAGTATCTAAAAACATACTCTCAATTTCTGGTGGTAAGTTTTCCTTTTTAAAATCTGGAAATACTGCATTGGTTTCCAAAGTCAATTTCATTCTCTTGAATTCATTTTCTTCTTCTAAAGATAATTTAGGTAATTCATCATCTGGATAATTATTTTCTTCCATTGTAATTTTTGTTTTTTTGCTATTCATAAATTAAAATTTACTGAATGCTATATTATACACTAAAAAAACTTTTTAAACTAATTCAAAAATCTTAAAAAAAAAGTACTTTGCCTAATTTTTTTTAAAATTTAAACTTTTTTAAAACGTTAAAACAACTTTAAAAACACCTAGACCTTTTTAACTATTCAACTTAATATGTATCTTTGCAATTCGTATTGAGTTTAAATAAAAGTAAAGCGAAAATACTTAAACATATAACCTAATAAATTTTTAGTATACAGTTAATGAAACTAGATAGAAAAGAAATCTTAAAAGCACTCGAAACTATTACAATTGCAGGTGAAGGTAAAAACATGGTTGAAAGTGGAGCTGTAAAAAATGTACTCACCTTTGGCAATGAAGTTGTGGTTGAATTGTCAATTACAACACCCGCAATGCATATAAAAAAAAGGGCAGAAGAGGATATTAAAAAGTTAATTCACGAAAAATTTTCGTCTGAAGCTATTGTAAAAGTAAATATAAAAGTAGAAGCTCCTGAAAAAGCTAATGCAATTAAAGGAAAAGCCATTCCAGGAATAAAAAATATAATCGCAGTTGCCTCTGGAAAAGGCGGTGTTGGAAAATCGACGGTTACAGCAAACTTAGCCGTTTCATTGTCGCAAATGGGTTTTAAAGTTGGCGTTTTAGATGCCGACATTTATGGTCCAAGTATGCCCATAATGTTCGATGTTGAAAACGAAAAACCAATATCTATTACAGTTGACGGAAAATCAAAAATGAAACCTGTTGAAAGTTATGAAGTTAAATTACTTTCTATAGGATTTTTCACTGCACCAAGTCAAGCAGTAATTTGGCGAGGCCCAATGGCTTCAAAAGCATTAAACCAAATGATTTTTGATGCCGATTGGGGCGAACTCGATTTTATGCTAATTGATTTACCACCAGGTACTGGCGACATTCATTTATCAATAATGCAATCACTACCCATTACTGGTGCAGTTGTTGTGAGTACACCACAAGTTGTGGCACTAGCCGATGCTAAAAAAGGAGTGTCAATGTTTTTATCGGAAGCAATTAATGTTCCCGTTTTAGGAATAATAGAGAATATGGCATATTTCACACCCGAAGAATTGCCTCATACTAAATACTATATTTTTGGCAAAGAAGGAGCAAAAAATCTAGCCGAAGACTTAAATGTCCCCTTTCTTGGCGAAGTACCATTAGTGCAAAGCATTCGCGAAGCGGGCGATTTTGGTCGACCAGCAGCACTCCAAACTGGTTCAATTATCGAAACCGTTTTTAAAGAAATTACTCGAAATGTTGTTCAAGAAACCGTAAATAGAAATGAAAATCTCGCTCCAACCGAAGCAATAAAAATCACAACAATGGCAGGTTGCAGTTCCGTTAAGAAGTAAATAATCGCAGTTTTCAGTCTCAGTAAAGTAAAAATTGCGATTGAAACCGAATAATGCGACTGAATACTGTAAACCGCGACTGAAAACTGTAAACTGCGACTGAAAACTGCGACTGAAAACTGAATACTAAAAATTATGACAACAGAAGAATTAACTCAAAATATCGAAAAAGCTCTTGAAGAAATCCGTCCTTTTTTAAATACCGACGGTGGCGACATAAGTTTAGTTTCTATTGAAGATTCAAAACACGTAAAAGTCCGCTTCGAGGGTGCTTGTACAGGTTGTAGCGTAAACCAAATGACCTTAAAAGCAGGTGTTGAAACCACTATAAAGCGATATGCACCACAAATAGAAACCGTTGTAAACGTGTAAGCCCCTAACCCCCGAAAGAAGAATTGTAGGGCTTTAAAATTTTGGGCGTTACCACAATCGTCAGACTATTTGCTCTAGATATTATATTGCCAAGAAATAAAAGAAAAAAGAGCTCCACTACAATCCATAAAGCAACCCAAAACAAAGAATACATTACATATAAATTAAAAAACTTAGCAACTTAGAACCTTTGCATCTTAGATACTAAAAAAATGATTAAAACAGACATTCTCATTATTGGCGCAGGCCCAACGGGACTTTTTACCGTTTTTGAAGCTGGATTGTTAAAATTAAAATGTCATATTATTGACGCTTTACCTCAACCAGGTGGACAATTATCAGAACTTTATCCTAAAAAACCAATTTTTGATATTCCAGGTTTCCCAGAAGTTTTGGCAGGTGATTTAGTCGATAATTTAATGGAACAATGCAAGCAATTCGAGCCCGGTTTTACATTAAATGAAACTGCGGAAACTATTGATAAACAAGATGACGGAACTTTTATTGTAACCACCAATAAAGGCACAAAACACCATACATTCGCAGTTGCAATTGCTGGCGGATTGGGTAGCTTTGAGCCCCGAAAACCCTTAATTAAAAATATCGAATTTTACGAAGACAAAGGTGTTGAATACTTTGTAAAAGATCCAGAATTGTTTCGCAATAAAAAAATTGTCATTGCTGGCGGAGGGGATTCTGCTCTAGATTGGAGTATATTTTTATCCAACGTTGCCGCTGAAGTGACTTTAATTCATCGCCGAAATGAATTTCGTGGAGCACTTGACTCCGTCGAAAAAGTACAAGAATTAAAAGCATCAGGAAAAATAAATTTAATAACACCCGCCGAAGTTGTCGGATTAAACGGTTCAGAAAAACTAGAATCTATTGACATTGAAGAAAACGGAGCACATCGCAACCTAAAAACCGATTATTTTATTCCTCTTTTTGGGCTTACGCCAAAACTCGGAGCCATTGCTAATTGGGGATTAGAAATCGAAAAAAATGCTATAAAAGTCAATAATGCATTGGATTATCAAACCAATATTGAAGGTATTTATGCCATAGGTGATGTAAACATTTATCCAGGAAAATTAAAATTAATTCTTTGCGGATTTCATGAAGCCACCTTAATGGTTCAAAGCGTTTACCAACGAATGAATCCTGGTAAAAAATATGTTTTAAAATACACCACAGTTTCGGGCGTTGATGGTTTTGATGGCACTCGAAAAGAGGCTGAAAAAGCGGTTGTAAAATCTATTGAATAAAATTCTACCTTTGTAATATGGAGGAAATAAAAATGGATAGAAGTGTTGTAACAAAATCTACTTTTGAAAAAGCGGACGATCACGTAACGTTTTACAACGATAAAACTCCGCTAGAAAGATTGAATTATGCGTGTGACATTATTAATTCTATTTTCAATTCTACACCAAAGGAAAAAGTTGATAAAACTATTACATCAGCCAGAAAACATGCCAAATCTATTTAATTCTGATTTTTTAGATTTCTTAGAAATTCTTAACAAACAAAAAGTTGAATTTCTTTTAGTTGGCGGTTATGCGGTTATTATTCACGGTTATATTCGAAGCACTGGCGATTTGGATTTATGGATAAATAAAACGGATGAAAACTTCATTAAATTAGAAAAATCTTATAAAGCATTCGGTGCTCCAATGTTCTCAAAAAAAGATTTTGAAAGTGATAAATTCGATGTTTGGAGCATAGGAATTGAACCGCGAAAAATAGAGATTTTGACACATGTTGATGGTTTAGTTTTTAACGAAAGTTTTAAAAATTGCAATTGGTTTGAAATGGATAAATTTAAAGTTCCCGTGATTGATTTTGAAGATTTAATTAAAAATAAATTTGCTTCTGGCAGATACAAAGATTTAGCAGACATTGAGCAATTAAAAAATTTAAAGAAAAAGAATTAAGTCCAAAATGTCAGATATAATATTAAAAATTACCGACCGAGAAGGAAATATTCATGAAGTTCAAGCACCGACTGATATGAATATGAACCTAATGGAAATTGTTCGCATGTACGAATTGGCTCCCGAAGGAACAATTGGTATTTGTGGCGGAATGGCGATGTGTGCATCGTGCCAATGTTATGTTTTAAATGATGTTGAAATTCCTGAAAAATCAGATGATGAGGACGCAATGCTTTGTGAAGCTTTTAATGTCAAAGAAAATTCTAGACTAGGCTGCCAAATTCAAATTACACAAGAAATTGATGGTTTACAAGTAGAATTGGCTCCTGAATAAAACTATAAACCCAATTTTATTTTTGCTAAAGGCAAAATTCGCTCTACAAATTTTGCATAAGCCAATTGCGAGGGATGCAACCCATCGGAAGCCACTAAAGCTGAATTGATTAACCCTTGGCGGGTAATATCAGTAGTATTCACAAAACTAATGTTGTTTTGCAGGCAGTAATTTTGGGCAAAAAAATTATAATTGTCTAATTGTGCTGAAATAATGGTTTGATTTGCTGTACCTGTTCCAACTCCGAATGGCGTGTAAGCATAGTCTGGAATCGAAACTACGATTACATTTTGCCTTAATCCACCTGCTTTTGCAATGGCAATAGTTACTAATTCTGGAAATTCTTGCTCATATAAACTAAAAGGCTTGTTTTGATATTGATTGTTTACTCCAATTAAAAGTGTAACTAAATCGTAATTATTGGCTGTTAGTTGTGAAGAGATTGCTGTTTTTAAATTGGTTGTCGTCCAACCTGTTTGTGCTACAATATCTAAATTTACTGCTGTGTTTAAAGCTTGTAAACTTGACTTTAATTGCTCGGGGAAACTACAAGTTTGGCAAACGCTTTCACCAATAGTATAACTGTCGCCAAGAGCTGCATAATTTAGTATTCGAGTTGCATTTGGATTTTGTTGTGGAACTTCGGTTGTTGTTTTTTCACTTGAACAACTTATTAATAGAAGTATTACAATTAAGGATAATATTTTTTTCATATTGAAAACTTAAAAAGCGTTATTCAAATTTACGAAAATTTATAATTTAAAGTTTTGTTTATATTGAAAACTAAAGCCCTAGCCCGAATGGCAATGGAAAGCCTTTTTATAAAAAACGCCAAATTTTTTTGAACCAAAATTGCGACCAGCGGAAGCACATTTTTGTTTTTAAAAAAATTGGCGTTTTTGTAAAAAGCTTGTAACGAACAGTCGGATAAGCTTCTAAAAAAAAATTATTTAAAGGCTGGAAACCCAGTAATGTCGGCTCCTGTAATTAATAAATGAATATCGTGCGTGCCTTCGTAGGTTAAAACAGATTCTAAATTCATCATGTGTCGCATTATTGAATATTCACCTGTAATTCCCATTCCGCCGAGCATTTGTCTGGCTTCACGAGCAATATTCACTGCAACTTCTACACTATTTCGTTTTGCCATTGAAATTTGAGCGGTTGTGGCTCTTCCTTCGTTTCTTAAAACACCCAATCGCCAGTTTAACAGTTGTGCTTTAGTGATTTCTGTAATCATTTCGGCCAATTTTTTTTGTTGTAATTGGGTCGCTCCGATTGGTTTGTCGAACTGAATTCGCTCCTTTGAGTAGCGTAAAGCAGTATCATAACAATCCATTGCTGCTCCAATGGCACCCCATGCGATTCCGTAACGTGCAGAATCTAGGCATTGCATTGGTGCGCCAAGTCCTGATTTTCCTGGTAATAGGTTTTCTTTGGGTACTTTTACATTGGCAAAAATCAATTCACCAGTTGCTGATGCTCGAAGTGACCATTTATTATGAGTTTCAGGAGTTGTAAAGCCTTCCATTCCTCGTTCAACTATTAATCCGTGAATTCTTCCTGTTTCGTCTTTAGCCCAAACAACTGCGATGTCCGCAAATGGAGCATTGGATATCCACATTTTGGCTCCATTTAATAAATAATGGTCGCCCATATCTTTAAAATTGGTAGTCATTCCGCTTGGGTTTGAACCATGGTCTGGTTCTGTTAATCCGAAACAGCCCATAAATTCACCTGTAGCCAATTTTGGTAAATATTTTTTTCGTTGTTCTTCAGTTCCGAATTTCCAAATAGGATACATTACCAGCGACGATTGTACTGATGATGTAGATCGAACACCAGAATCACCACGTTCAATTTCTTGCATTATTAGTCCATACGAAATTTGATCCAATCCTGCACCGCCGTATTCTTCTGGAATATAAGGTCCAAAACCACCTATTTCGCCTAAACCTTTAATAATTTGTTTTGGAAATTCGGCTTTTTGAGCATATTCTTCGATTATTGGTGATACTTCACGTTTTACCCATGCTCTGGCAGAGTCACGAACCAGTTTGTGTTCTTCGGTTAATAAATCGTCAAGGTTATAATAATCGGGTGCTTGAAATAAATCGGGTCTCATTTTTAGTAATTTAATATTTTACGAAATCGTTTGCAAAGTTAAAGAAACTAATTTATTTAATGATTGAACGGTTGTTATAATTTTAAGAAAATCATTATTTTATTGATATATTTAATACCTACAAGAAGTAAAGTGCTATCATTAAAAATATTTGATTAAATTTACGCAACCTTTATTTGAACAATTGGAAATTAAATTTTATAAACCAAAAAGTGAGATTCTTCAACTTTATATTGAAGGTTATTATTTTTTGAATACTACAAAATCAGACTCTATTGTTGAATACTTTACGTTTCCCAACAACTTTAGTATTGTATCTATTATTGAAAATGCTACAATACTTTATTCTGAAAATAAAGGAGTTATAGTTGAAAAAAAAGGTGCTCCGTTAACTTCTGATTTAATTTGTAGTTATAAAAAACCAATTAAAATTTCGTATGAAGGTAACATAAGTGAGTTAACTTTTTATTTTAAACCACTGGGTTTAAATGCTTTTTTAGACAAATCGTTGTGCAGTTTTACCACTAACTTTTTTGCTAATTTTGTTCCTTTTAATGATTATGAAAAAACTTTTAGCACTATTTTAAAAGAAACCGATTTAGCTAAAAAAATTGACCAAATTGAAAATTATTGGTTGTTAAAACTTAAAGGTTTTCAGCATTCGTTTTTAAATCAAGTTGTTACCGATTTGAAAGATTATCAAAATGATTATTCCATTTCAGATTTGGCTAAAAAATATAAGACTTCACGACAAAATCTTACTAAACATTTTGAAGCAAATTTATGCAAATCACCATCAGATTTTAAAAAAATTCAGCGCTTTAGAAATGCTTTAAAAAATAATATTACTAAAACTTCTAAAGACAATTTTACCTCATTAAGTTATGATTTACTTTTTTACGATCAATCTCATTTAATAAAAGACTTTAAATCATTGACTGGATTGACACCTAAAAAATTCTTCAAAAACATTTCGTTTAAAGAAAATGGAGAAATTAATTGGTTATTTGTTTAAAATTCCATTTTTACAATTTTTAGAATTTTATAATGATTTATTTTACTGAAACTTAGTATTAATTTAAATCGTATAGAGTTATGGTAACTTTTATTTTAAAAATAGTTATGCTTGCTGTTACATTTATACTATCTTGTATTGTATCTGTTTTCTAAATAGAGGATAATTATATCAAAAACAATTGATTTTTTTAAAAAATCTTTCTATTATCTTTTTATTTTTTAATTGTTTTTTAAAAAATTCAAAACATTGATGCTTAAACTGACTTTAAAATTTGTCATTACATTTCTAGCATTAACATTTGTAATGCACGAAGCGCACGAAATTGTTCATACTACAGTTGGACGTATCCTTTGTGGTTGTTGGGGCGAGCGTGATTTTAATGTATGGGGGTTATGCGATAGTTGTGATAAAAATCCACTAAAAACAATTTCTACTTTTGCAGGGCCACTTTTCACATTTATAATGATTTGGATTGGCTATATATATCTAAATGATAGTAAAACTAAGCGTCAAAAGTCGTTTGGTTTTGCTTTAATTTTTGCTAATATGCCATTTGCAAGATTACTTAATCCTATGCTTGGCGGCGGTGATGAACTAGTAGTATTAATGAACTTTTTTGATGATTACCA
Organism: Flavobacteriales bacterium; assembly: GCA_038204955.1. Taxonomy (GTDB): domain Bacteria; phylum Bacteroidota; class Bacteroidia; order Flavobacteriales; family Flavobacteriaceae; genus Flavobacterium. The sequence continues at coordinate 23,332 of JBBRCJ010000007.1, read as the reverse complement.
AATATCTAGAATTATAATTTTCTTGCTTATTACTTTAATTGTTTTTATTCCGTTGCGTAAATGTTTTTTAACAATTGAAAATAAAAATAGATTGGGTTGGTTTATTCTTTTCTTTGTTGCTCCAGTAGCCATAGATTTAGTTATTGTTTTAGGTGTAATGAATACCCTTTTAAATAAAGGAATTCTCGCAGAATATTGGATATTAGGGTCACCCAAATTAGTCACCCTTTGGACAACTTTTGTAGTGATTTTATACTTTACAACACAAAAAAATATTTATGCTCTTTTAGAGAGAAAAAAATAAATTAAAAGCCTGCGATACGTTAATTTTAATTATTTTTATGAAAAATAAAATATGAAAAATAAAATAATAACCATTATTTTAACCTTACTTTCAATTGGAAATGTACAACTAACATCAAGCCAAACAAACAACAAAAAATTAGATCAAAATCTTAAAAAAATTTCTAAAAAAATAATTTTACCAGGATTTTCAGTTACAATTTTGAAAAATGACTCTATTGCTTTTCAAAACGCTTATGGATTTAGTAATAAATTAATTAAAAAAGCATATACAACAAATACAATTCAGCCAATTGGTTCTATAAGTAAAACATTTATTGGTTTTTCGATTATGAAAGGAATTGATTTGGGTTATTTTACATTGGAAACCAATATAAATACTATTTTGCCTTTTAAGATTCAAAACCCTAATTTTCCGAATTCAGTTATTACTATTAAAGATTTAGTAACCCATACCTCAAGTTTAATAGATAATGAAGAAGTTTATATGTCGTTATATTCTGTAGGAGTAAAACCATCAATGGAATTGCCCTATTTTTTAAAAGAATATTATGCTAGCGACGGAAAACTGTATTCAAAATCGAATTTTAGTACCATTGAACCCAGCAAAGGGTATAGCTATTCTAACATTGGTGCTAGTTTAGCTGCTTATCTTGTTGAACTAAAATCAGGAATGAAATTTGAAGATTTTACAAAAAAATATATTTTTGAACCATTAAATATGAATGATTCTCACTGGTTTTATAATTCTAAAAAAAGTGAAAATTATGCTAATTTATATGAAATCAATAAAACTGAAACACCCTATTTTAAAATTTTTTTAAACAATGACAAAAGTGTAAAAACATATTCATGTGTTACTTACCCAGATGGGAGTTTAAAAACTTCAACACTTGATTTAACAAAATACACTCTTGAAATGATAAAAGGATTTAATGGTAAATCGAATTTATTGTCTAATGAATCGTACAAGATACTATTTCAAAAACAGTTTTCTGATGCAAATATGCCTCAAAATATGGATACAAAAGAACCAAACAGAGCCATTTTTTGGTGTTATAATAAAAAGGGTAGGATTATGCATACCGGAAGTGATATTGGCGTAACTACCTTTTTAACCATTGATCCTGAAACAAAGATTAGCAGACTCATTATGATTAATGCTGCTTTAGACGGTGAAGATAATGTAAAAGCTGTAAAAGACTTTAAAAAAATAATTGCTGAAATTGAAAAGTTTGAAAACCAATTAAATTAAAATTTTATGAAATTTTTGCTCATACTATTATGCTTAAGTTTGACAACAATTGCACAAACAAAAAACGAAAAAATAAAAATTATCTTAATGGGAACTTTTCATTATGGAGCGACTGGCGATAAAAATTCTACTAGTTTTAAAGATTTATTTTCCAAAAAAAGACAAGAAGAGCTAGAATTCATTACTGAAAAACTAAATGCTTTTGGTGTGAAAAAAATATTTGTAGAAACCGATTTTAGAGATCAAAAAAAATCGGATAGTTTATACAACGCTTTTAAAAATGGGAAATTAAAAGATTCTGTTGCAGTACGTCGTGAAGAAGTTCAAGTGGCTTTTAGGCTAGGAAAAATTAAAAACTTACCTATTATTGCAGCTGATAATAGACAGGATTTAGATTACAATTCTATAAATAATTATGAAAAAAAACATAAAGACGATAAACCTAATCTAGATTCTTTTTTTGAAATTCCATACCCATTTACCCAAAAATTAAAAAAACTATCTGAAAGTTCATTGCATGATTATTACGTTCAACTCAATTCTACTTATGCTCGGCAAGCAAATCAATATGACTATTTACATTATGCAATGGGTTATGGCGAAAAAGAAGATTTTACCGGAGAGCAATTAGTATTGTCTTTTTATGATAGAAATTTAAAGATTTATAATACTATTTTAAGAAACATTGACCTTAAAACCGATAAAGTTATTTTAGTTTTATTTGGCGCTGCACACACTAATATACTGCGTCAATTTTTTGAAAATCATCCTTACTTTGATATTGTTGAATTAGAAACGGTTTTTAAGTAATAATTGATTGATTTTTTTAAAAACACTATTTCAACAAATTAAGTAAAGTAATTAAAGCAACAAAACCAGTAATTGAACCAATAATAATATTGAGATTTTTGATAAAAAAGTCGGTTTTTGACTTTACTTTTTGAAAAAAAACAACATAACAATAAAAACCCAAAAAAGAACCCAAAACAACACCAAAAACAAAGCTGTAAATTGGTACTGGTTCAAACACAAAAACTTTGTATGAAGCCAAAGTTACACTAATCAAAACATAATATGGAATTGGAAAAACATTAATTGCGGAAACCATCATTCCCATAAAAAACCTACTTTTTTTACTTTTTACTTTTAATTCATCTGTTTTTATACTTTTTTGCTTTTTGGCAAATACAAAAAAATAAATCGATAAACACATCATTACACCAAATCCAATTTCACGAAAAAGAACAACAATTTCTTGATGCTGATTAATATAATTGGCACAAATTACTGAAATATAAGTTTGAAAAAAAATTACAACTAAAGCTCCTAAAACAAACATCATTCCACGGAGCCGACCATCTAAAATAGAAATTTTTGCTGCCGTCATATTGATCAATCCCGGAGGGAATACACCAATTGCAGCTGCAAAAAATCCAAAAACAAACGGAAAAAAAATAGTCATTTTTACTTTTTTATCTTAAACTTAATGTAAGTAATCGCTTTATTAACTGCTAAATATTGGTTTTCGTAAAAGGTTTGAAAATCAGTAACTTCTTTTGGGCTACCTTCATTAACATATACATTATGGTTGGCGTATACAACCTCATGCCCTTCGCCGTGAAGTAACCCTAAAGTATATCCGTGCATGAATTCGCTATCCGTTTTTAGGTTAACTATACCATCTGGTTTTAAAATTTTTTTGTATAATTGTAAAAATTCAGAATTAGTCATTCTGTGCTTTGTACGTTTATATTTAATTTGCGGATCTGGAAAAGTAATCCAAATTTCATCGACTTCTTGATTTGCAAAAATGTGGTCAACCAGTTCAATTTGCGTTCTTACAAAAGCTACATTATTCATTTTTGCTTCCACAGCCGATTTTGCTCCACGCCAAAATCTAGCACCTTTTACATCAATTCCAATATAATTTTTATTTGGATTTCGTTCTGCTAAACCTACTGCATATTCGCCTTTTCCGCAACCTAATTCAACAATTATTGGATTGTTATTTTTAAAAAAATCAGTGTTCCATTTTCCTTTTAACGGAAACAATTCGCCTACAACCTCTTCTCTTGTTGGTTGGTATACATTGTCAAAAGTATCATTTTCTTCGAATCGCTTTAATTTATTTTTACTTCCCATTTTAATTTTAAACTATTTTGGCAAAAATAACACTTTATTACTCAACATAAATAAAGTTTTCGTAATGTTTACCTAACCTTTACATTATGCTATATATCGTAATTTGTATAAAACTATAACGTTTTGAAAAAAAGAAAAGTTGAAGTAGCAGTTATATCTGATGTCCATTTAGGAACTTATGGTTGTCATGCTAAAGAGTTATTGGATTATCTGACCTCGATAAAACCTAAAATTTTAATTTTAAACGGTGATATTATTGACATTTGGCAATTTCGAAAATCATATTTTCCGCAAAGTCATTTAAAAATTATTAAAAAAATCATTTCTCTAAGTACTAAAGGCACTAAAATTTATTACTTAACAGGTAATCACGATGAATTATTGAGGAAATTTACCGATTTACATCTTGGAAATGTAAGTTTACTCAACAAATTAGTATTGAATTTAGATGGCAAAAAGGCTTGGATTTTTCACGGCGATGTTTTTGATGCCTCAATTAATCACGCAAAATGGTTGGCAAAATTGGGAGGTTGGGGTTATGATTTTTTAATTTTAGTAAATAGATTGGTAAATTGGGTGTTGGCAAAATTTAAAAAAGAACCTTATTCATTATCCAAAAAAATCAAAGACAATGTAAAAACTGCTGTTAAATTTATAACTAATTTTGAAACTATTTGTATAGATTTAGCAATTGAAAAAAATTATGATTTTGTTATTTGTGGACACATACACGAACCAAAAATTAAAACTTTCATTACTGATAAAGGTGCTACAACTTATTTAAACTCGGGCGATTGGGTTGAAAATTTAACCGCTCTAGAATACAATAATAAGGCTTGGAAGTTATACACACACTCAAAAATTGCTTTTTCTATAGATGAAGATGACACTTTTGAATACGAAAACAAACTTGCCGAACAATTTATTTCTATTTTAAATTAAATGAAAAAAAACATACTAGTGGCTCCATTAAATTGGGGTTTGGGTCACGCCACACGTTGTATTCCAATAATTAAAGCTTTGTTAGACAATGACTTTAGACCAATTTTAGCAAGTGATGGTGCGGCATTGGCATTGTTAAAAAAAGAATTTCCCGAATTATTAGCTTTAGAGTTGCCGTCATATCATATTGAATATGCCAAAAAAGCTTACAATTTTAAATGGAAAATCTTAAAAAATAGTCCCAAAACCATCAAAGCCATTTATGATGAAAAGAAAATTTTAAAAAAATGGATTAGTGAATTTGCATTGTCAGGCATTATTTCAGACAATAGATTAGGGGTTTATAATAAAAAAGTGCCTTCGGTTTTTATAACCCATCAATTAACAGTCTTGTCTGGAAAAACCACTTGGATTTCAAGTAAAATTCATCATTATTTTATAAAAAAATACAACGAATGCTGGATTCCTGATGTTGAAAGCGTTCCAAATTTATCTGGTAAATTGGGTCGTTTAAAAAAATCTGATTTGAATTTAAGATACATTGGCGTTTTAAGTCGGTTAGAAAAAAAAGAAATTCCCATTATTTATAAATTAATGGTTTTACTTTCGGGACCTGAACCTCAACGTACATTACTGGAAGATAAATTAATTGATGAGCTTGAAGATTATCCTGAAAAAGTAGTTTTTATAAAAGGTAAAATTGAACCTACTCAAAAAACTTGGGAAGATAAAAACATTACTTTTTATAATTATATGCAAAGTAAACAACTCGAAAAAACAATTAATGAAAGTGAATTTATTTTATGTCGATCTGGTTATACAACAGTTTTAGATTTGGTAAAACTAGAAAAAAAAGCGTTTTTTATTCCAACTCCAGGACAATTTGAACAAGAATATTTAGCTAAAAAATTTAAAAAACAAGGATTTATTCCAACATCAAAACAAGAAAAGTTTAAATTAAATGATTTGAATCAAATAGCTTTATTTCAAGGCTTGCCTAAAATTGAAAACGAAATAGATTGGAAACAATTATTTTTAATTTTTGAACACTAAAATTTAAGTATTTTTTTTTAATATACATTTTTCATAAACCATTCTGCTTTTTCTACCATATTAAAACTTCCACAAAAAAATGGAATTCTTTGATGCAATTCAGTAGGTTGTATTTCCATTATGCGAGTATGTCCGTCTGAAGCTTTTCCGCCAGCTTGCTCGGTAATAAACGCCATTGGGTTGCCTTCATACAACAATCGCAATTTTCCTTTTGGTGATTTTGTACTAGTAGGATAAATGTAAATACCGCCTTTAATCATATTTCTATGAATGTCAGAAACCAAACTTCCGATGTATCTTGAAGTATAAGGACGATCACCCTCTTCAAGTTGACAATATTTTAAATAGTTTTTAACCCCTTGAGGAAAATGAACATAATTACCTTCGTTTATTGAATAAATTGAACCGTCTTTTGAAAATTGCATATTGGGATGCGATAGATAAAAAGTGCCGATAGCGGGATTCAACGTAAACCCATTAACGCCGTGACCAGTAGTATACACTAGCATTGTTGAAGTTCCATAAATAACATAACCCGCAGCAACTTGATTGATTCCGGGTTGTAAAAAATCTTCTAAAGTAACTGGTGTGCCAACAGGTGTTACTCGACGATAAACCGAAAAGATAGTTCCAACAGAAACATTTACATCAATATTACTTGAACCATCAAGAGGATCCATTAATACAACGTATTTGTTGTTGTGACTTTTATCACTTCCCTCTACAGTAATAAAATCATCGTTTTCTTCTGATGCAATTCCGCAAACTATTTCTCTATTAATTAGTGTTTGAATAAAAACTTCATTAGCATAAACATCAAGTTTTTGTTGATCTTCTCCTTGAATATTTTGCTCGCCCGCTGCACCCACAATGTCAACTAAACCTGCTTTGTTAACTTTGTAATTAACCACTTTGGCAGCCAGTCTTATAGAATTGATAATTCTAGACAATTCACCCGATGAGTATTGAAATTCTTTTTGGTTTCCAATAATAAATTCTCCTAAAGTAGTGTTGCTTGCTTCCATTCCCGAAATCGTTGTAGTTAAGGTACAAATATCGTACTATTTTTTTTAAAATTATTAAAAATTATGCAGTTCATATATATTTTATACGTTTTATAAAAAACACTAAAAATGAAAATCTTATTTTAAAAAATGAAATACTTGAATCTTAATTTCTAAATTTGTAAATTAGGAATTAATTGTAAATCAATCTGAAAATAAAATGGCTTTCACATTAAAAAAAACATATAAATTCGCCCTGATTTCGTCTCTTTACATTACCCTTTTTGTTAGTGGAATTCTTATTTTGTTTATTTATTTATTTGTAAATCAAACTATTAGTTATTTATTTTTAAAACTTGTTATTACTATTATTTTAATTTATTTTTTTTCAATTTTTGTTTTACAATTTCGTACCGAAAAATTTATTTACAATAGAGTTAAAAAATTGTACAAAGAAATTTCTTTTTTGGATCCAAAGTCACTATTAAATTTACCCAACGATACTAATTTGGATCAAATTACCGTTCAAGTACAACGCTTTGCTAATTCAAAAAAACAGGAAATTGAAACTTTAAATGATAGAGAAAAATTTAGAAGAGAATTTTTAGGAAATGTTTCTCACGAATTAAAAACTCCGCTTTTTACAGTTCAAGGTTATATTTCAACTTTGCTAGACGGTGCAATGAAAGATAAAAATATTCGTAAAAAATACCTTGAAAGGGCAGAGAAAGGAGTGGAACGGTTAGTTTACATTATTGAAGATCTAGACACCATTGGTAAACTAGAAATGTCAGAAGGCAAACTTGAAATGAAACCATTCAATATTGTACATTTAGTTCAAAATGTTTTTGATTTACTTGAAATGAAAGCCAATACTAAAGATATTCTACTTTCATTTGATTCAAAATATTTAAGCCCAATTATAGTACTTGGCAATTATGATAAAATGCAACAAGTTCTTATGAATTTAGTTGATAATTCTATTAAATATGGTAAAATTGGTGGTTCAACCGAAGTAGGTTTTGAAAATGTAAATAACAATAAACTATTAATTTCTATTAAAGACAACGGAGAAGGCATTGAACCTCAAAATATTTCAAGATTATTTGAACGGTTTTATCGAGTTGATAAAAGCGGTTCACGTTCAGAAGGTGGTTCAGGTTTAGGTTTAGCCATCGTAAAACACATACTAGAAGCCCACAATGAGGGAATTTTTGTTGAAAGTAATTTTGGTAAATTTTCAAACTTTTCATTTACTTTAAAAAAAGTGACTCATTAAATTTATCTTTTTGTATCCTATAAGTAGTGATCAATATTAAACTAAATCAGTATTGTTTTTATATATAAAAAGGCTGTCTTTGTAGACAGCCTTTTAATTTTATGCAATTTCTAAATTATTTTTTTTACGTTCGCGCAGCCAATATTTTATTCGTTTTACTAAAAAGAACATTACTGGTACCATAACTAAAGTTAAAACGGTTGCATAGCTAAGTCCGAATATAATTGTCCAAGCCAGTGGCGCCCAAAAAATAACGTTGTCACCACCCATATATAAATGCGGATTTAGGTCGGTTATTAATCCAAAGAAATCAAAATTAAGACCAATTGCTAGCGGAATTAAACCTAAAATTGCAGTTAATGCGGTCAATAAAACGGGTCGCAAACGGGATTTTCCAGAAATAATAATTACTTCTTTTATTTCGTCCATCGTTAAATCATCGTGCGAAGCAACTTTCTTTTGTACTACTTTATCGTCAAGTAGAAGTACGAAAAAATCCATTAATACAATTCCATTTTTAACAACTATACCTGATAATGCAATAATTCCCATCATTGTCATTAAAATTACAAAATCCATACTGCAGAAAATATATCCGTAAAAAACGCCTGAAAAACTTAATAAAACTGTAAACATTATTACTAAAGTTTTAGAAATCGAATTAAATTGTAATACTATGATAATTGTAATACTTGCCAAGGCTAAAAGCAGTGCTCCAAAAAGGAAACTAGAATCTTTTTTTTGCTGTTCTTGCTCACCTGAAAAAGAATACGTAATGTCACCAGCCATTTTATAATTGGCAGTTTTGAGAGCAGATTCAATTTGTTTTGTAATACCGTCGCCATTAGAACCCGTCAAAACATTTGAATAAATAGTCATTACCCGTTTAGAATTTTTACGTTTTATTTGATTAAATGTAAATTTCTTTTCGGTTGTAGAAACGGCAGAAATAGGAACTTGAATAATTTGTCCATTATTTTGATTTCTAAAAGTTACAGGTTGGTTGAAGAGTGTACTTTCACTTTTACGCTGATCTTCTTGCAAACGCATAGTTATATCGTAATCGTCTTTACCCTCTTTATATTTAGAAATTTCTTGTCCATATATTGCACGACGCATAGTAAAACCTACTTGCCCAGTTGTAGCGCCAAGACTTCCAATACCCACTCTATCAATTTTCATTTCAAGTTCAGGCGATTCTTTATTGACATCAACATTTAGTTTTTCGATTCCAGTTATATTTTTAGAGTCTATAAAAGTGATTACTTTTTTGGCTTCAACCAACATTTGATCGTAATCTGTTCCTGATAATTGCAAACTTATTGGATAACCCGAAGGTGGTCCGGCTGCATCTTTTTCGACTGTTATTTTTGCTCCAGCAATATTTTGCACTTTGGCACGAATTTCTTCTAGAATTTTATTAGTATCAACACCTCGGCGTTTATTAAACTCTACGAAATTTACTGTAACTTTTCCTTTGTATGGTGATTCCGATTGGTTTCCAACATCTACATTTGGGTTACCTGCTCCCATTCCCACTTGCGAAACGATACTTTCTGCAAGGAAATTCTCTTTAGTATCTTTATCAACATATTTTTTTAACACCTCAATTACTTGTTTTTCTACAAATAAAGTAGCTTTATTGGTTTTAGAAATATCGGTTCCTTGAGGGTATTCAATATAAACTATGTTTTGTTTGGGTACATTGTTTGGGAAAAATAATACTCCCCGAGGAAAAATTCCAAGTAAGATAAATGAGAATATTAATAAAAACACTATTACACCCAAAGCAATAACAGCTCGTTTTCCAGTTAAAATTTTACCTAAAAAAACTTGGTATTTAGCTTCTAATTTCGGGAAAAAACTATGCTGAAAATCTTGTGTAGCTTTGAATAAAAATAAATGATAAGCCCACATTAATCCTAATGAAATTAATAATAAATGCCCAATAGCACGCATCCAAGTAGTATGTGAAATATAACCTGGAATGGCAAACAATAATCCAGCAGCAATAAAAATAATACTGTATTTTTTTAGCGCTTTTTTAGAAATATTTCTATCTTCAATGTCCATGAAACCTCCGGTCATTGCGGCATTAATAACCATTGCAACAAATAAAGAGGCTCCTAAAACACAGGATAAAGTTATCGGAAAATAAACCATAAATTTTCCAACAGTTCCAGGCCATAAAGCCAATGGAATGAATGCTGCTAATGTTGTTGCTGTTGAAGATATTACTGGCCACGCAATTTCGCCAATACCAATTTTTGAAGCGTGTACTCTGTCCATTCCTTTTCGCATGTTGGCAAAAACATTATCTACAACAACAATTCCATCATCGACTAAAAGTCCTAATCCCATTACCAATCCGAATAAAACCATAGTGTTAAGCGTTAATCCAAAAGCGGATAAAATTGCAAATGCCATTAACATTGATAACGGAATTGCTGCACCAACGAACAATGAATTTCGTAATCCCATGGTAAACATTAACACAATCATTACCAAAATTATTCCAAAAATAATATGATTTGACAATTCATTCACCTGATGTTCCACACGGTTAGATTGATCATTAGTCATTTTTAAATCTAAATCTTTGGGCAATACTTTTTCTTGTGCTGTTTTTACAATCTCTTTGACTTGTTCTAAAGCTGAAATCATATTTTGACCTGATCGCTTTTTAACGTTCAACATCACCACTTCTTGCCCAGATTCTCGCGCATAAGTGGTTTTTTCTTTTTCTTTGAAACTTACTGTAGCAATATCTTTTAAGTAAACTGTGCCCCCAAAAGATTTTACAACAACATCGTTTAATTGCTCTGGATTGGTAATCTCACCTACAATTCTGATATTGTTTCGTGAACCTTCTGAGATTAAATTGCCACCAGAAAGAGTCATGTTTTCATATTTTACCGCATTTTGAATATCATCAAAACTTACTTTAGCTGCATTCATTTTGAAAACATCAATTGCAATTTCAACTTCTTTATCGTCAACACCAAGAATATCAACTTTTTTTACTTCGGGAACATTTTCAATTTCATCTTGCAAATATTCGCCAAATTTTTTAAGTTGTTGTGCTGTATAATTTCCTTTTAAATCAATATTTAAAATCGGGACTTCTTCTGAAATGTTTATGTTGAAAACATTGGGTTCAACCTTACTCCCATTGTCCAAATTTGGCCAATCGGTTTTTGCTTTTGTTTGGTCTACTTTATCTTTAATTTTTACTTTTGCCTCTTCAATGGTTGTTTTTTGATCAAACTCTACGATAATCATTCCATAATCTTGAAACGAACTTGAAGTTACTTTTTCTACACCAGAAATGTTTTTAAATTGGTCTTCTAATGGTTTAATTACCAGTTTTTCGACATCTTCGGCAGAATTTCCTGGAAAAATTGAAGATATAAAAATCTTGTTTTCTAAAATTTCAGGGAAATCTTCACGTGGCATATTAATGTAAGCCAATGTCCCCATTACAATAATAATGAGCGTTAAAATATAAACTGTAACGCGGTTGTCGACAGCCCAACTTGAAATGCCAAATTCTTTATTTTTACTCATAGTTTTTTGTTGTTTTGTATGAATTATAAGTTATGAAACTTTTTTTAACTCGAAATGAATTAGAAATTCAACTTCATCCCATCAGATATCTTATTGAAACCTTCAATTACAATAGTATCTTTTGGTGATAAACCACTTTTAATTTCTGTTACATTGTTAGAGGCTTGACCCAATTTAACAATAACTTTTTTAGCAATACCCGTTTTTCCATTTGATTCTGATATTGTATAAACATATTTATTTTTTTCACCATCTTCTTGAATAATTCCAGTTGGAACTACTAGTGCATTTTTATTGGAATAATCAATTACTTTTAATTGTGCTACTTGGTTTGGGCGTAATAAATTTTCTGGGTTTGGAACAGCTACTTCAATACCAAAACTTCGGTTATTTGGATTTAAATAATTACCTACTTGACGCACTTTACCTTTATAAGTTTTTCCTAACGATGATAAGAAAACATCTACTTGGGTACCTATTTTTAATTTACCAATATAGGTTTCTGGTACTGCAGTGCTAACATACATATTATTCAAATTTACAATTCGCATTAAGCCTTGTGGAGAAGCCGAAACTACTTGTCCGCGTTCTACAAAAACCTCATCAATTGTGCCCGAAAATGGTGCTTTAATTACTGTTTTTGATAATCCTTGTTTTGCTTGTGCAACGGACTTTGACAAACTTATCATTTGTGTTTGCGCTTGTAAAAATTGAATTTCAGATCCAATTTTTTGATCCCAAAGATTTTTTTGACGTTCAAATGTGGTTTTAGCCAAAGCATATTGCGTTTCTAAACTCGCCACTTGTTGGCTCATTCCAGCATCATCTACTCGACCCAAAACTTGACCTTTTGAAACTCTTTGACCTGCTTTTACATTCAAAATATTTAAAGTTCCAGGCATTTCGGGCTGTACCAAAATGTTTTCTTTAGTTTCAACACTACCTTGAATTTCTAAATAATGATTAAAAACGGTGTCCTTGACGGTTGAAATAGAAACCAATGCTTCTTCTTTTTTATCTTCTAAACCTCCTAAAGCTTCTTCAATTTTCGCTAAATCGGTTTGTAATAAAGCACGTTTATCTTGCAATGCTTTTAGGTTTTTTGATTTTATTAAATCATCAATGTTTTGAGAATTTTCTTTGCTCCCACAAGATATTAATAGGATTGAAAGAGATAGAATTGTTATTATTTTTTTCATATAACTTGGTTTTTGTTTGCGAACCATTAAAAAAAGGTTCATTAGGTTTTATTTATTTTTTATAGTTTTTTATTTTCCAGTAATCTTGACTAATCCAGCTTTTTTATTGATTACTTCTACCATTGTTTTTAGGTAATTTTGTTGCTCAGTGTACAGTTGCCGTTGTGCCTCTGCAAGATTAAAACTTGATGAAAGCCCTTCTTTAAATTTTATTTCTTGCTTTTTTTCAATTCTTTCTGCCAATCGTAAACTTTCTTTGGTACTATTATATTGCTCAATACTAAATTCGTAGTCACTTTTTGCATTATCATAGGCCAATTTTAATTTCTGCTCGGTTTCTTCTAAAATTGTTTTGGCTTTGTCTACTTCAATTTTGGCTTGTTGTGTTTTGGCTAGTCGACCAAAACTACTAAAAATGGGCACGCTTAAATTTACTCCAATATTTGAATAATTAAACCACCGCTGGTTGGTGTTGAAAAAATTAAATGTTTCACCAAATGAATTGGCTCCTAAATTGTATCCTAACCCTAGACTTGGCAAAGCTTTACTCTTTTGTAGTTTTAACTCTAATGTGCGTTGTTGTACAAAATTTTGAGCAATGTTGTAATTAATGTTGCTTTTCGCATTAAAATCCGAAGTAGCAGAAATTAATCCCAAATCAAGATTGTTTTGAGCCAAAGCATCTAGTTTATCCGTTAAAACTAATTCATTACTAATGTCAATTCCCAAATTAATTTTAAGCATTTTCAAACCTAAATCTTTTAATCGAGACGTGTAATTTAAAGTATTGTTTATGGTAGAAAGTGTGATTTTCAATTGTTCTACATTCTCTTCTTCAATCAATCCGTTTTTATAAATTTGACTAGTTTCAAAGATTGTTTTTTCTAAAATTTCTTTATTTTTTTCAAGAATTTGTTTACTTTCATCGGCCAAGAGTACATTTCCGTAACTATTGATAATCATTTCACGAACATCAAGATCCGTTTTTTGCTTGTAATTTTTAAAATACTGTAAATACACCTTAGATGCTTGTAAAGCCACTATATAAGAACCATCAAAAAGTAATTGAGTCACGCCAACACTGGCACTGGCATTTTGTTTTGTTCCAAAAGTCACTTCGGCAAATTCGCCAGCTGGACCGCCAAAAATTTGGGCAGGTAGTAATGAAGTTTGCAATTTAATATTATTTAAATATCCAATGCTTCCATTAACTTGAGGCAAACCCATTGCGGTAGTTTCCCATTTTTTTTGATTAGATATTTCAATATCGCGACCAGCGTTAATGGCTTGTCGATTGTTGGCTAGTGCGTGCGTTATAGCTTGATCAAGCGTAAACGAATAACTTTTTTTATCTTGTGATTGCATCGAAATGCTTAAAATAAAAGTTGTTAAAATTAAAATTTTCTTCATTATATAATTGTTTTTGATAAGTGTTTTTCAAGTTCTAAAATTCCTTCTTTTGTAGCCATTGCTCTAATGTGATATTCCATTGCTTCTTGTTCTAGTTTTTGAATTTCACTTTCCGAACTATTGTTTTCATTTATACCAAGCAAAATTTCATAATAAAACTTAACGAAACTTTCAATATTTATATTTTTTCTATATAAATTTTCAAGAATTCCCTTTTTTATATTTTCAGTAAAACAATGTTTGCATTCTTCAATTTGATGTGATCTTACTTTTTCATGAATTTCAGGATAATGTTTTTTCAATTGATAAATTGGCGATGAATCGGCGCCTTTAAACATTTCTTTAAACATCTTCCTAATTTCAAAACTTTCTTCAATAGCATTATGGTTTTTAGAAACTATTGTGTCAATTGTGGTTTTAATTTGTTCTTGAATAACGTTTGTTCCTTCTTCAATTAGCACTTCTTTATTTCCGAAAAATTTATATATTGTTTTTTTAGAAATACACATCTCACAAGCAATATCATCCATAGTAACGCTTTTGAAACCAAGTTTTAAAAACATTTCAGTAGCCTTTTTGACGATTTTATCTTTCATTTTAAATTCAAATTGAGTGCAAATATAAACAGGAAACTTTAAATACCAAAATAGTTTCCAAAGTATTTACATTTTTTTAACATTAGAATCAGAAGTTAGTAGTTAGTAGTTTGAACTTATAACTTTTTCATTTACTTTTGTCTAGTTTTAAAGAGTGTTTTTTAATTTACAACTTCAACTTCCTAACTTCAAACTTTTAATAATGCATTCTATTTATCAATACCAAGATTTTATTTCGACCTATTTAATAGAACAATCAAAAATAAAGAGTGCCAAAGAACCTAGAAATTTATATGAGCCAGTGAATTATATTTTGGCCGATGGCGGAAAAAGAATGCGACCAACATTGACTTTAATGACCGCCGAAATTTTTGGTTCCGAATATAAAAAAGCACTTCCTGCTGCACTTGCAATCGAGGTGTTCCATAATTTTTCTTTGGTACACGATGACATAATGGATGATGCTCCTTTGCGAAGAGGAAAACAAACTGTTCACGAAAAATGGGATATCAATACTGGTATTTTATCGGGCGATGCAATGCTTATTTTGGCCTACCAATATTTTGAATATTATGAGCCACTTGTATTTAGAGACTTGGCAAAATTATTTAGTAAAACGGCTTTAGAAGTTTGCGAAGGACAACAATATGATGTAGATTTTGAAACCCGCGACGATGTTACAATTGCTGAATATTTAAAAATGATTGAATATAAAACGGCAGTTTTGGTAGCAGCAGCAATGAAAATGGGTGCAATTTTAGCCGAGACTTCAAAAGAAAACGCAGATCTTATTTATGATTTCGGGTTGAATCTTGGTTTGGCATTTCAACTTCAAGATGATTATTTAGATGCTTTTGGTGATCCTGAAACTTTTGGAAAACAAGTTGGTGGCGATATTATTGAGAATAAAAAAACCTATTTGTACCTAAAAGCAATTGAGTTTGCGAATGCTTCCGAAAAAGAACAACTTTTACATTTATTTTCAATTCAACCCACGGAAAATAAGGACAAAGTTGAATCTGTTAAACAAATTTTTAATAAAACCGGAGCATCGGAAGCAACCAAAAAAGCAATTCACGATTATACGCACAAGGCATTTGAAACTTTATATAACATTAGCATTGATAATGAAAAAAAAGATATTCTGCGGTCGTTTGGTGAAAATTTAATGGGAAGAAAAGTTTAAATCCTTTTGACACTAAAACGTAAATTCTAATAATTCTAAAAAAAATTAAATTAAATTTGTAAATTTGAATTATGAAAACTAAATATAAATTTATTTCGGGCGATGAACCTTCGGATGAACAACTGAATCAGTTAATGAAGGATGTTTTAGTTGATGTTAAAGAACGTTCGATAGTTGCTGAAAATAAACAAAAAAAATTACGAATAGAATACAACGAAGAATTAAAAGCACGATTTAAAAACATTTAATGAACAAAAATAAGCCTATACTTATTGTTGTTGCTGGCCCTAATGGTTCAGGTAAAACTTCTGTTACAACTCAAATTCTTAAACACGAGTGGTTAGAGGGTTGTGTATATATTAATCCTGATACTATTGCTCAAGAAGAATTTGGCGATTGGAATAATCAAGAAATTGTTCTAAAATCTGCAAAAATTGCCGAAATTAGAAGAATGGAATGTATAGAAAACAATAAGAATTTAATTTTCGAAACTGTATTTTCAGCATTTGATAAAATAGATTTTTTAATTCTAGCACAAAAAAAAGGGTATTTTATTAGACTTTTCTTTGTTGGAACTAACCACCCTTCAATTAACGCTAATCGTATTACTCACAGGGTTTTAGAAGGAGGACACGATGTTCCAATTACTAAAATAATATCAAGATATAGAAAATCAATTTTAAATTGTTGTGTTATTTCAAATTTAATTGACAGACTTTATGTTTATGATAATTCTGAAGATTATGTTGAAGCAAAATTACTTTTTAGAGCATCAAATGGACAATTAGAAAAAAAATATCAAACCATTAATGATTGGGCTCTACCTATTTTTGAATCTATAATTCAACAATCTTAAATCTAATGTTTATCCAACCCAAATCAACGGATTTATTGTTTTCACAAGCCGAATCTGAAAATTTGTATCAAAAGTTAATCGAGCAAATTAATAAAGATTTCAATTTGGCTAACGAAGGAATTGATTTTCCGTTATCAACAAAACCAGAAGAATTAAAAATTCAATTGCACGAAAAAATGTATCGAATGATTCAGTATAAGTTTGCCGAATATTTGAATCTATTATACATTATTGATGTTTCGGAAGCTCAAATTAAGCAACTTGATGGTTCAGACATTTCGGAATTATCAGGTCAAGTTTCGTTTTTAATACTGAAACGGGAATGGCAAAAAGTTTGGTTTAGAAATCGGTATTAATGAATTTTTGGTTTTTGGAAAACAGATATTAGAAATTTGAATAATTTTAGAAATCTGTGTTCCCAATAAAAAATTACTCCAACTCTTTTTTCAAAATTACTCGATTCCAAAGTTCTTTTCCTTCACGATTGTACAAAACTAATTTAAGTTGTCTGTTTTCTTTATTTCCCGAAAATTCCAAAGTACCAAAGTTGTGTTCAAAAAAAACACTTCCATCAACTTTAAATTCGTTGGCTTCGGTTTTTGCACTTTGCGAACCTACTCCAGATGTAAATGGCGAAACCGTCCAATCGTAAATAGGATACGAATTTTCACGTTTCATCATACTCAACTCGGCAAAATGTCGATCGCCTGTTAAAAACAAAACGCCTTTAATTTTATTGTCAATTAATTCCTTAAAAATGCGTGCTTTTTCATCAGGATACGTTCCAAAATTTTCGTAGTCAGGCACAGAATTTAGTACTTGTCCGCCAATTACTATAATTTTAAAACTAGCTTTTGATGCAGATAATCCGTCAATTAACCATTCCAATTGTTCCTTACCTAACATGGTTTTTTCGCCAGTAATTCGGTCGTTTGGGCTTCTAAAAAAACGATCGTCAAGTAAAAAAAACTGAACATCGTTCCAATTAAAAGTGGAGTACGTGCCTTCTTTTTGATTTGGATTTGCTCCGTAACTTTTATTTGCCCAAAAATCTTTAAAGGCTTGTTGGGTTGTGTATTTGTTATAAAAACTTCGGTCACTGTCATTGGGTCCAAAATCGTGGTCGTCCCAAACAGCAAAGTTTTGTGTTTTGGCAAGCAATGGTTGTATTTCTTTAATTCCTCTTGAATGTTTGTATCGATGATAAATTCCTGTTTTGGAGTCAAAATCAACTTCGCGCAAATAAATATTGTCACCACCCCAAAGCATAATGTCCGGATTTTGAAAATTTATTTTTTCAAATATTTCATAGCCACTTCCGTAAGGTTTTCCGGGTCTGTCAACATCGGTTTCATTAATATAAGTACAGCTCCCAAAAGCGACTTTAAAATCGGGAGCATCAGTACGGTATTGCCATATTTTTTTTGAAGAAAATGAAGTTTCATAGGGTAAAACAACCTTTTTATTGTTTATAAAAACCGAATAATTGTATTTTTTTCCTGGTTGTAATTTATCTAAAATAATATGGTAGGTAAATCCGTTTTCTTTAGATGAAGTATAGGTTTCTGAACTAAAAATTTCTTTAGGAGAATCTAAAGCAAAATACTCAACTTTAACGGATTCATTTTTGTTAGTTTGCAACCAAATTGCAGCTTCTTTAAACTCACAGTAGCCAACCATAGGTCCTGAACTTATTTGAGAATTTTGAGAAAACCCAACTGTTAAAACCACTAATAAAACAAAAATAAATATCTTTTTCATAACAAAACTAATTTTTACAAAGATATTTAAAAAAACATTCTAGTTTTTTAACAAATTTATTTTGATGTTACTAAAATGTAATTTTTTTTACAAACACCAAATCAATTCGCCACAGCAAAAGTTAAATATTTAGAGTCAAGTAATAAATAATTAAAAGAAAATCCTAACAAATGGCATGAAAGCAGTTGAATAAACACTTTTATTTTTGTCAAATAGTAAGTTATAACGTCCGCCAATAGTAACACCTCCTAAATTATAACCACCTCCTACAAACAATGCTGTTGTCCAATAATTAGTTTTTAAATCATAATTTGATGATTGCACTGAAGGATCATAAGTTCCATTTGGACCAAGTGGAGAAGTTGGGTAGGTTTGGGTAGCATTAACATTTAATTCCTCCACATCTAGCGAAAGTTGAATTTCAGGTACTGGGTTATAAAGTATAAAAACACTTCCTCCAAAAATATTTGATTTGTACACATTTTGTGAGGAAACATAAGAATATTGCAAGCCTACACCAACACTTACTTGTTCTGAAACAGCATATTTTGCACTTGGTGCAATAGTAACATTAGTAAAATTTCCAAAACTTAAACCTAAACCACCACCAAATTTTACTTTGCTCCAAAAAACACTTTTTGGTGGACTAGTTGAAACTATTTCTTGTGCAAAAACATTGATATTAAAACAAAAAAACAACCCAAAAAGGGAAAATGATATTTTACTTTTATTGCTTTTATTTTTCATACAAGTATTGGTATTAATAATATTTTATAAAAGTATAAAAAACCAATCAAAATTGTGATAAATATTTTACTTTTGCAGTACATTTTTTCAAAAACGATTTTTATCTCAAAATATGGATAAGTTTTCTTTCTTAAACGCTGCACATACCGAATTTTTTGCACAAACCTACGATCAATATTTACTAAACCCAGATAGTGTTGAGCCAAGTTGGAGAGCCTTTTTTCAAGGTTTCGATTTTGGGATGACCAGTTATAATGGGGAAAATTTTTCAGAACAACTAGTTTCTGAAGTTTCTAACCCGAAAGTTTCTGAAAAAATAGTAAAAGAATTTAGTGTTTTAAAATTAATTGATGGTTACAGAACTCGTGGTCATTTGTTTACCAAAACCAATCCTGTTCGCGATCGACGCATTTACACGCCAACTTTAGCCATTGAAAATTTCGGATTATCAACATCCGATTTAGATACCGTATTTGATGCCGCCAAAATTTTAGGACATCAACCAAAGCCTTTAAAAGAAATTATTCAACATTTAGATAATGTTTATTGCCAGCATACGGGTACCGAATATATGTATATTCGCAAACCCGAAGTAGTACAATGGATTCAAGATAAATTGAATATTAACGACAATTTACCCAATTTTAATGTAGATGAAAAGAAAATAATTCTCGAAAAATTAAACGAAGCCGTTTCGTTCGAGAACTTTTTACATACCAAATATGTAGGACAAAAACGATTTTCATTAGAAGGTGGCGAATCAATTATTCCGGCACTTGATGCATTAATTGAAGCTGCTGCCGACAAAGGTGTAGAACATTTTGTAATGGGAATGGCGCATCGTGGTCGATTGAATATTTTGGCGAATATTTTTCATAAACCAACACAAGATATTTTTTCTGAATTTGACGGAAAAGACTATGATAAAGAATATTTTGATGGCGATGTAAAATACCATTTAGGATTAACATCCGAAAAAACAACCCGTTCGGGCAAAAAAATAAATCTTAATTTAGCGCCAAATCCTTCGCATTTAGAAACTGTTGGTGCTGTTATTGAAGGTATTGCAAGAGCCAAACAAGATAAATATTTTCCTAACGATTTTTCAAAAGTATTGCCCATTGCCGTTCACGGAGATGCTGCGGTTGCAGGACAAGGAATTGTTTATGAAATTATTCAAATGGCGCAATTGGACGGTTACAAGACGGGCGGAACTATTCATTTGGTTATCAATAATCAAGTTGGTTTTACAACCAATTATCAAGATGCACGATCGTCAACTTATTGTACCGATGTGGCAAAAGTTACCTTGTCACCTGTGCTTCACGTAAATGCAGATGATGCCGAAGCGGTTGTACACGCAATTTTATTTGCATTAGATTTCAGAATGACATTTGCTAGCGATGTTTTTATAGATTTATTAGGCTACAGAAAATACGGACATAACGAGGGAGATGAGCCTAGATTTACCCAACCCGTTTTATATAAAATTATTGCAAAGCATCAAAATCCGAGAGACATTTATGCCGAAAAACTATTGTCATCAGGCATTATTGATGCTTCGTATGTTTCAAAATTAGAAGCTGATTACAAAGCCAATCTTGATATGAATTTGGAGGAATCTCGCAAGAAAACCTTAACCATAATTAAACCATTTTTACAAGACGAATGGACGAATTTTGAGCAAGTTTCTGACGATGAAATGAAGAAAAAATTTGACACTAAATTTGATAAAAAAGTATTAGACGACTTGATAGTTTCGGTTTCTACATTGCCATCAGATAAAAAATTCATTAATAAAATATCCAAAATTGTCTCCGATAGAAAAACAATGTACGACAACAATGTTATCGATTGGGGAACTGCCGAAACATTGGCCTATGGAACGCTTTTAACCGAAGGATTCAACGTAAGAGTTTCAGGTCAAGATGTGGAACGAGGTACATTTTCACACCGTCACGCAGTTGTAAAAGTAGAAGATTCTGAAGAAGAAGTGATTCTTTTAAATACCATAAAAAATAAAAAAGGGAATTTTGATATTTATAATTCTTTACTATCAGAATATGCAGTTTTAGGTTTTGATTATGGTTATGCCTTAACAAATCCGAATACATTAACGATTTGGGAAGCCCAATTTGGCGATTTTTCAAATGGTTGTCAAATAATGATTGACCAATACATTTCGTGTGGTGAAGACAAATGGAACAACCAAAACGGAATTGTACTTTTGCTGCCTCACGGTTATGAAGGTCAAGGCGCCGAGCATTCATCGGCACGAATGGAACGTTATTTACAACTTTGTGCACGTCATAATATGTATGTTGCCGATTGTACAACGCCTGCGAATTTCTTTCACTTATTGCGACGTCAAATGAAAACCAAATTCCGTAAACCATTGGTAGTTTTTTCTCCAAAAAGTTTATTGCGTGATCCACGTTGTGTTTCCACTCAAGAAGAATTAGCAAATGGCGAATTTCAAGAAACTATTGATGACAATCAAGTAGATAAATCAAAAGTAAAATCGTTGGTTTTTTGTACCGGTAAATTTTATTATGATATTTTAGCCGAAAGAATAAATAATGGTCGAAATGATGTAGCTTTGGTTCGAATAGAACAATTATTTCCATTGCCAGTTGATCAATTAAAAGCAATTGTTGCAAGTTATCCAAATGCTGACGATTATGTTTGGGCACAAGAAGAACCAAAAAATATGGGCGCTTATAGTTATATGTTAATGAATTTCGATTTAGTAAAATGGAGATTAGCATCATTAAAAGCATATGCAGCACCAGCCGCAGGAAGCAGTACTAGAGATAGAAGACGCCACGCCGATGCGATTCGAATGGTTTTTGATAAAAATTTATTTAGATAAGAATTTGTTTCAAGTTTAAAGTTTCAGGTTTAACTTGAAACTTTAAACAAATTAAACTTTAAACGAAAATATATGATTTTAGAAATGAAAGTGCCTTCACCGGGCGAATCGATAAAAGAAGTAGAAATTGCAACTTGGTTGGTAAAAGACGGCGATTATGTAGAAAAAGACCAAGCCATTGCCGAAGTTGATTCGGATAAAGCAACTTTAGAATTGCCAGCCGAAGCCAGCGGTATTATAACCCTAAAAGCCGAAGAAGGAGATGCGGTTGCTGTTGGTGCAGTTGTTTGTCTTATAGATACTTCTGCCGCAAAACCATCTGGAGCAGCACCAGTTGCCGAAGCAGTGAAAGTAGTAGAAACTCCAAAAGTAGAAGTAAAAGTGGAAGCCCCGAAAGTAGCGGAAACTACTTATGCAACAGGAACTCCTTCGCCAGCAGCTAGAAAAATATTAGACGAAAAAAATATTCAACCCTCGGATGTTTTAGGAACAGGAAAAGGGGGAAGAATTACTACCGAAGATGCTACAAATGCAGTTCCATCAATGGGAACGCCCACTGGCGGAAGTCGAGGTTCGGAAAGAACAAAACTTTCAATGTTGCGACGTAAAGTAGCCGAAAGATTGGTTGCTGCCAAAAACGAAACAGCTATGTTGACTACGTTTAACGAAGTGAATATGACTCCGATAAACACCATAAGAAATCAATACAAAGACGAATTTAAAGCAAAACACAACGGTTTAGGTTTGGGTTATATGTCATTTTTTACCAAAGCGGTTACTCGTGCTTTGCAACTTTTTCCTGATGTTAACTCAATGATGGATGGCGATTACAAAGTTGCGTATGATTTTGTTGATGTTTCAATTGCGGTTTCAGGACCAAAAGGCTTGATGGTTCCAGTGGTAAGAAATGCAGAATTATTGACTTTTAGAGGCATTGAAGGCGAAATTAAACGTTTGGCTTTGCGTGCTCGTGATGGTCAAATTACTGTTGACGACATGACTGGCGGCACTTTTACAATTACAAACGGAGGCGTTTTTGGAAGTATGCTGAGTACGCCAATTATCAACCCACCACAATCGGGAATTTTAGGAATGCACAACATTATTGAGCGACCAATTGCCGTGAACGGAAAAGTAGAGATTCATCCAATGATGTACGT